>CAJUJP010000021.1 GCA_910586615.1 uncultured Lachnospiraceae bacterium | reverse complement strand
CTCCAGGCCGATGATACTTAAGAGCGGACTGCGGTAGATCAGACTGATGATCTTGACGATAAAACCCGCCGCTGCCAGGATTCCCGCCTGAAGCACAAAATTATTCTTTTTCTTTTGTCCGCCCATGCGTTACCTCCGCGTTACACCAGCCTCTTCATAAGGAAAAAAGAGCAAGCCCTGAGACTTGCTCTGATTCACATTAAGTATTGCACCTGACCGTCTGTCAGCCGATCAGCCAGTCGTACATCTCCTGATACTTCTTTGCAGATACATGCCAGGAGAAATCAACTGCCATCGCCCGGTCTACGATCTTGTTCCACTCACGCTTCTTGTCATAATAAATATGCTCTGCGTAGCGGATCGTACCAAGCATCTCATGTGCATTGTAATTCGTGAAACTGAATCCAGTGCCGGTTCCTTCGTATTCATTGTATGCCTGTACCGTATCTTTCAGTCCACCTGTTTCACGTACGATCGGCACAGTGCCGTAACGCAAGGACATCAGCTGGCTCAACCCGCAGGGCTCAAACAGTGAAGGCATCAGGAAGGCATCGCTGGCCGCATATATTTTATGTGAAAGGGCATCGGAATAGTAAATATTAGCCGAAACCTTACCGTGGTATTTCCAGTCAAAATGACGGAACATATTCTCGTACTGCTCTTCGCCCGTTCCCAGTACTACGATCTGTACATTGTCCTGGCAGAGTTCATCCATGATGTATGCGATCAGATCAAACCCTTTCTGTCCGGTCAGCCGGGAAACAATACCGATCATCATCGTCCTGTCATCCTGATTCAGTCCCAACTCAACCTGTAAAGCACGTTTGTTCTTAATCTTCTCCTTGCGGAAGTTGACCGCATTATAATGATTGTCAATATAAATATCCGTCTCCGGGTTAAACTCGTCATAATCGATACCGTTGACGATTCCTCTCAGATCCCGTGTTCTTGCACACAGCAGGCCATTCAGTCCTTCACCGTAAAACGCCGTCTTGATCTCTTCCGCATAAGTATCGCTGACCGTGGTAATGGCATCCGCATACACCAGACCGCCCTTTAAGAGATTGGCATCCTTATACGCTTCCAGTTTGTCAGACGTAAAGAAATATTCCGGCAGACCCGTGATCTCCCTGACCTCCTTAACGCTCCATTTTCCCTGGAACTTCAGATTATGGATGGTCATAACCGTCTTGATTCCTCTGTAAAAATCGCCGCCCTGGAATCTCTCTTTAAGGTATACCGGAATCAAACCGGTCTGCCAGTCATGACAGTGAATCAGGTCCGGTCTGAAGTCGATCACCGGCAGGATCGACAGTGCCGCTTTACAGAAAAATGCATACTTCTCGATCTCGAACAGGGCATTGTCGCTATAAGGACGAAAACCGCCGAAGAATGCTTCATTGTCGATAAAATAATACTTCACACCGTCCACTTCGGACTCCATAATACCTACATATTCCTCTTTCCAATGGAAATCCATATAAAAATGAGTCTTATAGGTAAGTTTATCCTTCATCTCCTGCTTCATACAGGTGTACTTGGGAAGGATCACCCTGATGTCAAAATATTGCTTATCGATGCACTTGGGCAGAGAACCGACCACATCAGCCAGACCTCCTGTCTTGATAAAAGGAACACCTTCCGACGCAACAAACAAAATATTTTTCATGTTAACCCTCCAACAAAAAGATTGTCCTGTCTTCTCAAAACTCTTACCGTATATTATACAGCATTTTGTTTGGCAATAAAAGGATTAATTTTGAAAAATCGGATCACAGATTCCCAGAACCGCCGCCGGCTAATTTCTGTACTGCAGGCGTATCTTATCCGCGATCAGAGCAATGAATTCTGAGTTCGTCGGTTTTCCTTTTCCGGTATTGATCGTGTAACCGAACAAAGCATCCAGCGTCTCCATCCTGCCTCTGGACCAGGCTACCTCAATCGCATGTCTGATGGCACGTTCCACGCGGCTGGGTGTAGTCTGGTATTTCTTTGCAATGGTCGGATAAAGTACCTTCGTGATAGACCCCAGCATCTCCACATCCTGCACAGACATCATGATCGCCTCCCGAAGATACTGATATCCCTTAATATGCGCCGGCACGCCGATCTCGTGGATCATATCCGTCACATCCTTTTCCAGATCCCGGACCGCGCCTGTCTGCAACACAGCTTCCGTCTCATGCAGAGTCTCTTCTTTCGTTCCGGAAGGAACGGTTATCATGATCTGAAATTCCTTGTTCGTACTCATCAGGTTATTCAGAATCCGGTAAAACTGCTCCTGATCCCTTGAAGCTGTCACATTTAAAATTTCCATAGTATTCCTCCATCTTTGTATTCCCTGATTACAGTTTTCCGCTACCGTTTTCAAGTAACGTCTGCCGGTATATTGACGACTTCCGACATAAACTATTATAAACAATGAAAGAATGCTATGGAAGCCTTAAGGCATCGCCCTAATGTCCGAGCATCTCCTCGATGAAGATTCCATACCCTCTTGTGGAATCCTGCACCAGCACGTGAGTTACCGCCCCCACCAGCTTGCCGTTCTGAATGATGGGGCTTCCGCTCATCCCCTGAACGATCCCGCCTGTCAGCGTCAAAAGCTTCTCGTCCGCAACCTGTATGACGATTCCTCTGTTCACATTATCCCGTTCCAGATTCACTTCCACGATCTCCACATCATAGAATTCCGGCACACCTGTCACGGAACAGATGATCTGTGCCGGCCCCAGTTCGATCTCCTGCTTTAAGGCAATGGGAATAGGCTCATAACAGGCTGCCTCCGCAATTTCCTCATCACATACACCAAATATTCCCGCCGTCGTATTTTCCGTGATCTCTCCGATCACATTCTCACTGTCATACTCGATATATCCGGTGAGTTCTCCCGGTGCACCGTTGGTTCCTCTGGTAATGCCCACGATTTCCGTCTTATACAAAGTGCCCTCGTCCAGATTCATCAACATGGAAGTATCCACGTCGTTGATCCCGTGTCCCAGCGCGCCAAAACTTCCGTCTGTATCTTCATATGTCATGGTTCCGATTCCCTGCGCGTTATCCCTGATCCAGATGCCCAGTTTCCAGTTCTGACTCTGGTTGCATTCCGGTTTCACCATAACCTCTGTCACCTCATCGTTGCGCTTAATTGTCAGAATCAGATCCTCCCCTTCCGAAGCCTCCACCGCCCTGATAAACTGCTTCTTATTCTCCATTTCCTCGCCGTTTACCCGCAGGATATAATCTCCCTTCTGCAGCACATATTTCGACGGTGACACTTTTCTCCCGTCACCATCTTCAAACTCTCCGATCCCTACCACAAGCACGCCGTTTGTTTTCACATAAATACCGATGGGGATACCCGAAGGAATAAGCAGCTTATCCTGAATAACTTCAATATCTACATTTTTATATGGAAGAACACCAAACAGTTTCAAATTCATTTGATAAGTATCAAGCTCATTTGCCTTGACTTTTACCGTATGTGTAAAATCGACATGGATGCTCTTAACACTGTCGGAAACACTTTCCGCCTTTGTCTGCCGCTGATCCAATGCATCCGGCAGTGAGGCGGCCTGGGCCGCATCATCGTCCACTCGATAAATCTCTCCTGAGACCGGTACTTTAAAATCAAGCTCCTGTTCTACTCCTGCACGGATCTTAATGGTTGACGGTATTTTATCCCAATAGGCAAAATAAACAATGACCGAAAGTGCCGCAACGGCTGCGAACAGCAGCAGATACAGAAATGTCCGGTATATTCTTTCCTGTTGTTTTGTCATATTGATTTCTCTGTCCACTTTACCACATCCTCTTCTTTCTTTGCTTCACAAAAACCCCAAAACAAAAGGACACACATAAAGCGTGTCCTTTCTAGTATGTGATATTTTTTTCAAATTAATTTAGCAATGTTTTGTTTTTTTTGCCAAATCTTACTTCTGAAACCTTTTTAACAATTTAACGTTATTTTTTGTTCTGTTTCGTCTTCCCGGCCAGTTCTTTCATCTCGGCAGCGTTATTCATAACAGTTTCAGTTATGCTCGCTCCCCCCAGCATTCTGGCCACTTCCTCAATGCTCTCCTTCTCATCCAGACATCTGATATTCGTGACGGAGCGGTTACCCTCCACACTCTTTTCAATGCAAAAATGCCGGTCCGCCATAGCGGCAATCTGAGGCAGATGGGTAATGCAGATCAGTTGATGTCCGCCGCCAAGAATCCCCATTTTTTCGGATACCTTCCAGGCCGTCTTCCCGCTGATACCGGTATCAATCTCATCAAAAATGAGCGTTTCAATCTCGTCCTTATCCGCAAGCACAGTCTTAAGCGCCAGCATAATCCTTGACAGCTCGCCACCGCTGGCCACCTGCGCCAGTTCCTTCAGCGCTTCCCCGGTATTGGTTGAAATCAGGAAGTCTATCCTGTCATAGCCGTTGGCATTCATCGTCTCCCCGGAAGAGGTGACACGTATTTCAAATGCCACATTCTGGAAATTCAGATCCTCCAGCGCGGTACGCATCTGTCTGGCCAGCGCTGCCGCACTTTTACTGCGGATACCAGAGATCTCCCCGCAGATTTCCAGCGCCTTCTGCCTCAAAGTATCTGCTCTTTTCTCCAATTCCATACGGTAGGCATCATAATCTCTGTATTTATCCAGTGTCTCCTCCGCCTGCTCCCGGTATTTGAGAATATCTTCTATGGTTTTTCCATATTTTGATTTCAAATGATTGATCAGGTTCAACCGACGCTCGGTACGGTCAAAAAGCTCTCCGTCAAATTCCAGACCGGACAGATAGTCTGCCAGCACCCTGTTATAATCATTCAGCAGGCTGTCGATCTCCAAAAGCTGCTGTTCCAGATCGCTCAGGATCTCATCATAGGAAGAAACGGATTTCAGTTCCCGCAGAGCGCGTCCCACGCTGCTGCCGATACCGGCATCCTCATAGCCGCACAGCGCATGTGCCGCAGATACAGCATCTTTAATCTTCTGGCCGTTGACAAGCTTCTGATAAGTCTGCTCGGCTTCCGCGTCTTCCCCCGGTAAAAGCTCCGCTTCTTCGATCTCCCGGCATTCAAACTCTGCCAGCGCCGTCTCCCGCTTTCTTGTCTCCTCATCTGTCTCATTGCCGGACAGTTCTTCCAAAACCTTCCGATACTGCTGATAAACTTCTTTCAGCTCTGCCTTGCGCTTCAAAAGCTTCTCACCCGCATAAGCATCCACAATCTCCATCTGCCTGCCTGCCTGCAGCAAGGACTGATGTTCGTGCTGTCCATGAATGTCGATCAAAATCTCCGCCAGCTGTTTCAACTGCCTGGCAGTGACAGTCTCACCGCACACTTTGCAGACACTGCGTCCCGGCATGATCTTGCGCTGTAATATCACCTGTCCGTCCTCCACCGGAAGATCCAGTTCCGTTATTGCCTCCCGCTGTCTGGGTTTGTCCACCGTAAAAGTCAGTTCCACCAGCGCATACTCGGCACCGGAACGGATCATATCCTTATCCGCCTTGGCCCCCAGCGCCAGATTTATGGAGCCGATGATAATAGACTTGCCGGCGCCGGTCTCTCCGGTAAGAATATTCAGTCCTTTTCCGAAATCAACCTCCGTCTCATCGATCAATGCCAGATTTTTCACATGTAAACTTTGTAACATCACTTCACCTCTTATGTATTCTCTCCGGGCATACCCTGAACCATTCACAGGCAGGTCATGCAAATACATAATTGCTAATGTTCTATCATTCTTTCAATTTTATCCATGACGGCCAATGCAGCCGCCTCACTTCCCGTGGCCATCATAATGGTATTATCCCCCGCAATACAGCCCACGATCTCTTCTATCTTCAATGCATCCACAGCAGCCGCCACTGCCATCGCCATGCCCGATACAGTCTTCATGACGACCAGATTCTGGGCCGGTGCCATAGATACATATCCTTCCTTCAAAACTCTGATATATTTATCACCCAGATGGGATTCGTCCCTGGTAAAAGCGACATACTTCTGTCTGCCTTTTCCCACCGGAATCTTCGACAGCTTCAATTCTCTGATATCCCGTGACACGGTGGCCTGGGTAACCTGATACCCCGCCTCGCAGAGTCTGTCGGCAAGTTCTTCCTGCGTCTCGATCTCATGACGGCCGATCAGTTCAATGATCCGGTCCTGCCTCTTCTTCTTGACACTCTGATTCATAATTCTGTTATTATCCATCGCTATTCACTCATTTTTTTATGCAAAACTGCCAGAAAACTTTCTGTATTCAACTTGAGAATACCTGTGGTTTTCTGTGCCTTGCGGATCGTTATACTGTCTCCTGTCTGTAAAAGAATCTTATGGCTTCCGTCATAATTTGCCTCCACAGTCTGCGGATGTCCGTCTCTTCCCTTTGGAATCTCTATTCTGATCTCGTCTTCCGCCGCCAGAACAATACTTCTCGTATTCAAGGTATGCGGACAAATCGGCGTCAGAAGCAGCAGTCTTGCCCCCGGCTCCACAACAGGGCCGCCCGCCGACATGTTATATCCGGTAGATCCCGTCGGCGTAGCCACGATCATGCCGTCTGCACTGTAGCTGTTCAAAAACTGCCCGTTCACATAGATGTGAAAGGTCAGAATCTGTAGTGAGCCGCATCTGGAAATCACGATATCGTTCAAGGCATAATTTTCTTCCACACCCGCACCGGTTCCGTCGGAATGATCCAAATATGCTCTTCCTTCCAGCATCATCCGCTCTTCTCTGGTAAAATCATCCGCCAGCAGTCTGTTCAGCGCCGGCTCTATGCTGCCGATTTCCACCTCTGCAAGATAACCAAGCGTACCCAGATTAATGCCAAGAAGCGGCAGATCGCTGTCCATCATGTTTCTTGCCGCCCGCAGCAGTGTGCCGTCACCTCCCAGCACAAGAACACACTCTGCCCGCGCCGGCAGAAACTTTCTGGCCTCCGCGGCTTCGTTATTTCCGCATGTAACATGGGCTCCGTGAGCTTCCAGATATGCAGTTATCTTCCCGGTATAGATTCCATCCGGATCTTTTCCTTCATTTGTGATCAGATAAAAGTGCTTCACCGCTATTTTGCCTCATCCAACGCGCCATGAGCCTCCGACACGACCTGCATTATCATCTCCGCCGTATCAGCGTCATGGGATCTGCCGCTTCTCTCCTGTACGAGTGACCGCAACGCGCTTTCCGCTTCCGCTTCCGTCATCGCAACAATTTCTTCCGGTATTTCTGTCTTTTTCACCAGATATATCAGATACTCTATATTTCCTTCCGGTCCCTTGATGGGGGAATAAGTCAGCCCGCCCACCTCAAAACCGATCATATACGCATAATCAACGATTCTGTGCACCACTTCCTCATGCACCGCCGGGTCTCTGACAACCCCCTTTTTTCCGACTTTCTCTCTGCCCGCCTCAAACTGGGGCTTGATCAGGCAGACCATGCTCCCCGCTCCGCGCAGCAGGTTTCTCGCCGGAATCAAAATCTTCGTCAAAGAGATAAAGGACACATCCACGGAAGCAAAATCAACAGATTCTCCGATATCTTCCGGTGTGACATACCGGAAATTGGTTTTCTCCATGCAGACGACTCTCTCATCATTTCTGAGCTTCCAGGCAAGCTGTCCGTGCCCTACATCAATGGCATAAACCCTGTCCGCTCCGTTTTGCAGCATACAGTCGGTAAAACCGCCTGTGGATGCGCCGATATCCATACACACTGCACGGGCGAGCGTAACGGGAAAACGGGCCATTGCTTTTTCCAGCTTCAGGCCGCCCCTGCTCACGTATTTCAGCGTGCTGCCCTTTACTTCGATGTGGATCTTGCTTTCATCAAAAGTTGTTCCCGCCTTGTCTTCCCGCTGGCCATCCACGAAAACGCTGCCTGCCATCAAAATGGCCTTAGCCTTCTCCCTTGACGGCGCAAATCCCTGTTTTACCAGAATAACATCCAGTCTCTCTTTCAAAGTATTTCTTCCCTTTTCTTCAGAATCTTCCTCACGATCGAATCCGCGTCAATACCGATCTCACGTTTTAAAAGTTCCACATTTCCGTGTTCCACATATTCATCGGGGATTGCGATGTTCAGCACCTTCACCGGCGCCCCGGTCTCGTCCACGTAGGCTCTGACTTTCTCGCCATAGCCGCCGCTTAAAACATTTTCTTCCATGGTCACGATCAGTTTATGGGTGTCACAGGCTCTGCTGACCGCCTCCTCGTCAATGGGCTTGACAAACCTGGCATTGGTCAGAGAACAGGAATACCCTCTTGCCTTCAACTGTTCCCGCACATCCAGTCCGACCTTCACCATACTGCCCACTGCCAGGAGCATGATATCCTTCTCTTCAAAGAGCGCCTCACTCTTACCAAACACAACAGGGGCACGGTAATCCTTCAGCCCGTCAAAGGCTTCTCCTCTGGGATAACGCAAGGCAACAGGCATACCGGAAGCCACTGCAAATTTCATCATATCGGAAAGTTCCCACTTGTTCTTGGGCGCCATAATATGCATATTCGGTATGGAAGACAGATAGGACAGATCAAAAATCCCCTGATGCGTCTCCCCGTCGCTGCCTACCAGTCCCGCCCTGTCTATGGCAAACACTACCGGCAGGTTCTGCAGACATACATCGTGCAGAATCTGGTCGTAAGCCCGCTGCAGAAAAGAGGAATAGATTGCCACAATGGGTTTCAATCCTCCCGCCGCAAGACCTGCTGCAAAAGTAACCGCATGTTCCTCCGCAATGCCCACATCAAAAAATCTGTCCGGATACATGTTACGGAAACGTTTCAATCCGGTGCCGTCGGGCATTGCCGCCGTGATCGCCACCACCTGCTCTTCCCGCTGGCCAAGTTTACACATGACCGTAGAAAAAATATCCGTATAGTTTGCCTTATCCTGCGGTTTACTTGGAATACCCGTCTCAATGTCAAAAGGTTCCGCCCCGTGAAATCTGGCCGGATGTCTTTCTGCCGGTGCATAGCCTTTGCCCTTCTGCGTGATCACATGCAGCAGTACGGCACCCCGTATCTTTCTGGCCTCTCCGAGCATATGTACCATGGCAGGAATATCATGCCCGTCCACCGGTCCTAAATAAGTGATCCCCATATCCTCAAAGAACATGCCGGGCACCACCAGATGCTTAAAACTGCTCTTGGCACGTCTGATCTGGGACACCACCTTGTCACCGTATTTGGACTTGCCATGCAGCGAATTGTATACCCCTTCTTTCAGATCCAGATACATATCCGCCGTTCTGATATTATTCAGATATTTTGATACACCGCCCACATTCTCCGATATGGACATGTTATTGTCATTTAACACAATAATAAAATTGGTTTCCAGACGGGAAGCGTTGTTAAGCGCCTCATAAGCCATGCCGCCGGTCAGAGAACCGTCACCGATCACTGACACGATGGTGTTCTTTTCCCCTTTGATATCCCGCGCCTTCACCATACCAAGCCCGGCAGAGATAGATGTAGAGCTGTGTCCGGTATCAAAACAGTCACAATCGCTCTCCTTGCGCTTGGGAAAACCGCTCATGCCGCCAAACTTGCGCAGATTGACGAACCCGTCCCTTCTTCCGGTCAGGATCTTATGGGTGTACGACTGATGACCCACATCCCAGATCACCTTGTCCTCGGGCAGATTTAAGAATAAATGCAGCGCCATCGTCAATTCCACCGCACCCAGATTGGAACCGAGATGCCCGCCGGTCTCGCTGATAGTACGGATGAGAAACTCTCTGATCTCATCTGCCAGCACACCATAATCTGACTCCGAAATGTGCTTGATATCATTTGTCTGTTCAATCTTCTCTAAAAGCATCGTAATCACCTATTTCTCTCTGTAAATCAACTGCTCCACCAGCTCTTCCAGAAACGGATTGCGCCGCGGGACAGAAGCCAAGATCTGCACTGCTTCTTCAGACAGTTCCTTCACCTGCCTGCCCGATTCATCCAGTCCATGCATCGCTACATAAGTCAGCTTATGATTCTTTGCATCGCTTCCCACCTGCTTGCCAAGCACTTCCAGGCTGCCGGTTACATCAAGAATATCATCCTGTATCTGAAACGCGATTCCGATATTGTATGCACTTTTTTCCATTTTATCAATATCCTGCTGTCCGGCACCGGCCAGCACCGCCCCGATCATCATAGCCGCCTGGATCAGCGCCGCCGTCTTGTGCTCATGAATGTAAAGAAGCATTTCTTCGGTCACTTCTTCTCCCATCTTCTCTGCTTCCAGATCTGCACACTGTCCGCCGATCATACCATAAATTCCGGCTTTACGGCCAAGAATCTGCATGGATGCCGCTATCCTCCGGTAATCTTCCTCTGTCACAGCCGTTCCGAAAGCCCCGGCCGCTGTCTCAAAAGCGTAATTGAGCAGGCCGTCTCCCGCCAGAACTGCCATGCCTTCTCCATAGACCACATGGGTTGTTTTGCGTCCTCTGCGGTACTCGTCATTATCCATAGCCGGCAGATCATCGTGTACCAGCGAATAATTATGGATCATCTCAAGGGCCGCCATAAACATGGGAAGCGCCTTGATACTGTCCGGCCGGCCGGGTAACTCTCCTTCTCCGCAGAATAACGCTGCGCTCTCCATCATCAGCATGGGACGCAGCCGCTTGCCGCCTGCCGTGATCGAATAATTCATGGCTTGTGCCACTACTTTATGATATCCCTCTTCAGCCGGAAGATATCTTTCTAATATCTTCTCGATCTGTAGGGTTTTTGCTTTCAGTTCTTCCTTAAAATTCATCTAGTCCCCCGTCTTCGTTGATCTGAAGTACCTTCTTTTCTACACGGTCAATAGTCTCATTACAGTAGCGCAATAACTGCATTCCCCTGTTATACTCCTGAAATGACTGTTCCAGCGTGATCTCCTCTGTCTCTAAACTGGCGATCACATCCTCAATCTGTACAAATGCTTCTTCAAGGGTCAGGTCCTCTGTCTCTTCCATCGGACACTCTTTCATTTCCTGTTGTTTTCCTTCTCTCTTCATACTTTCTCCCGTTTCTGTGTCAGGTATACGCTTCCTTCTGCTTATCCGTTATCTGCGCAGTCAATCTGCCATCTTTCACGTAAACCTGCATCCTGTCACCCACCGAAACCTGCTCCACAGAAGACACTGTCCTGCCTCTGCTGTCCGAAGCATAGGAATAACCCTGATTCAGCTTGTCCAACGGTGATAAACCTCTCATCTGTTCTATCAAAAGTTCTAATTTATGCCTGCTGTCCAGCAATCTCCCGTCCATGGCACTCTGCAAATGTTCTTCCAGAGATAACGCCTGTGTTCTTTTCATCCTGACTCTGTTAACCGGACTCAGGTACTTCAGGCGCATACCATACTGCTCTGTCATCTGCCTGTAACGGCTGATCACTTTCTGATGCATGAGCCCCATGGTACAGGCATAATCTGATAGTCTGTTCTGCAGCTGTCTTATATCATAAACAGCCAGTTCTGCTGCTGCCGAAGGTGTCGGTGCCCGCAGATCCGCAACAAAATCCGCGATCGTTGTGTCCGTCTCATGTCCTACCGCCGAAATGACAGGGATGGAACAGTCAAAAATCGCCTGTGCCACGATCTCTTCGTTAAAAGCCCACAGATCCTCAATGGAACCGCCGCCTCTTCCCACGATGATCGTATCCACCCCTATATGCTCAAGCGCCCGGATACCATTGACAATACTCGGCGCCGCCGCTTCTCCCTGGACAATGGCCGGATACAGGATGATCTGCACATAAGGATTACGCCTGCCCGTAATGTTGATGATATCCCGTACCGCTGCTCCCGTGGCTGCAGTCACCACGCCAAGAGTTCTGATATAAGCCGGAACCGGCTGTTTATACTCCTGCGCAAACATACCCCGCTCTTCCAGTTCCCGCTTTAACTGCTCATATCTCTCATAAAGCGCACCTGCTCCGTCCAGCCGGATCTCTCTGGCATACAACTGATATTTGCCGTCCCGTTCGTACACATCCACACTGCCGCCCACTACTACCAGCTGTCCTTCTTTCAGCTGAAAAGCCAGCCCGCTGCGGCAGGAAGAAAACATAACACACGCTATTGTTCCTTTGGCATCCTTTAATGTAAAATAAATATGTCCAGAAGAATGATATTTGCAGTTACTGACCTCACCTTTGACCATGATCGACTGCAACATATAATCCTGCGTGAACATATTTTTGATATAAGAATTTACCTGTGCAACTGTATATACATTCTGCATGCTGACTCCCGTCCGTCTACGCAAACTTGGCCAGAATGCCGTTGACGAATCCCGGAGAGGCATCCTGCCCGAATTTCTTGGCAAGTTCCACCGCCTCGTTGATCGCAACACCTGTCGGCACGGAATCGTCATAATGGATCTCATACACCGCCAGCCTTAAGATCGTCAGATCCACCTTGCTCATCCTGGCCGTATCCCATCCCTGTGTTCTCTCATTCAACTGCTGGTCTATCTCTGAAAGCTTCTGCTGGATCATATGGTATTTATCCGAAATATAATCCGCATCCTTCTCCTGTGCCGCTTCTTCATCTTCAAAAAAAAGGCGTTCCTGTTCCGGCATATCCTCCAAACTGTTGAATTCCACCCGGAATAACAGCTTAAATATCTGTTCCCGCAACTCTCTTCTGCTCATAGTGACTCCCGTCCTGTCATATTGACCGATTTTGTCTGGCTGTCTCAGTAATCTAGGCCGGTTCTACTTATCCCGCGCCACATTAATGCCCGAAATGCGGATATTCACATCCGTCACCTCAAGGCCGGTCATGTTCTGGATCGCATTCTTAACTTTATTCTGCACACGCTGACAGGTGGCCGGAATATTGAAACCGTACTCAATCGTAATGGCAAGTTCAACCTTAACTTTTTTATTAAAAATATCGACTCTTACGCCTTTGGCAAGTCCCTTCACACCGACTCTGCTTAAAAATTCATTCGCAACATTACCGTTCATAGCCGCCACTCCGTCCACTTCCGTTGCAGCCAGCGCGGCAATCATCGCTACTACGTCATCCGCGATCTTAACCGTACCGAACTTCTCGTCTTCCTGTAACACATAGGTATTCTTAGATTCCTGTTCCATACAAACCTCCATTTGTCTGCCCTGCAGGCGCTCAAATCCGCGTCCTTCTTACATTTGGAAATAGTATACCAAAATTTATCATTTTTGCATAGCCCCATTCCCCGATACAGCGGTAAACATCTTGACGGACAGCAAAATCAGAGCCAGAAGCTCATGCTGTACTGCTTCTCATCATCCGAATATGACACCACCCCGTCAGGACAATCCAGATAGTGAAAAATCTCCTGCCGCTCGATCAGCGCCTCCTGCATCTGACTGTACACCTCATAATTCTCACATTTTAAGGTCACATATGCGCTTCCTTTCTCATATTCTTCCTTAAAAATACGCTCGATCCGTTCCTGATCCCACTCTGTAAAATAAAAACCTTCCCGCACATAATAATTGGCTTCCATAGAATCACATACCGGTAATTCCACCACATTATCCAGTGTATGGGTGAGATTCATCTGCTCTGTCGGCACACACAGATAATCATAATTAATCGTCGGAATCTTCTCTCCCGGATACCCGGCCGCTCCGCCCACAGCCTGATAGGAAGCATCTCCCCATGTCGTATCCACATAATAGTATTTGCCGTCGATCCGTACAAGATTCCATGCATGTCCTTCTCCGCCGATCACGCGGCCAAGTACCAGAGTGGCAAATACTCCTGCCCGGTCCAGAAGATACTGAGTCGCTTTGGCATATCCCTGGCAGACGGACTTTCCTTCTATAAATACGGAACAGATATTTTGATTATCCTCCGCCGATGCGTCATACTCCGTGTGATGGATCAAATATTCATAAGTATACTTTACTTTCGTGTATTCGTCTGCATTTTCCGGCAAGCCCGCCATAAACCGGTTTACATAACTTTCTATTTGTTCCTGCTTAGACGCAATCTCGTCGCGATCATAGCTGTAAGTACCCGTAAAAGTGATCTTCTTGAGGATATTTCCCAATGTATATTCTGTATAAGTATATCCGTCAACGTAGAAAATCTCCGAATGATCATTCAATACGCACTGAAAAACATGAGAAATTTCTTCTTTATCATGGCTGGACAGTTTTACATCCTCATCAAACTGCCGGAGCGCATCCCGGATCTCCAAATACAGCGTCTGCTCTCCTTCCGAAAGCATACTGTAGGCATAGCCCGTCTCTGCCTCCCGCCGGACTACCTGCTCCGCCGGCTCGGTCTCCTCCTGCATTGCCCCCACATTCTCCTGCTGATACCGGTCGCTCTGCTGATGCGGCAGCGTATGCCATGCATAAGCCAAACATCCCGTAAGTATCAACATCCCGGTCATTAAGAAACCTGTCCTCTTCATATGCACTCACCTTCATCATCACAGACTCTCGTTGTGGTTTTCTGCCAAATTTATTAACCCGGTCATTTTCTGTCCAAATTTACCGCTAATTCCTTCCGAATTCTGACAGGATGAGGCCATCGTTACGTTCCACCGTCATACCTATGCTCCACTGGTTGATAAACAGCAGCAGCGGATTGCCTTTCAGGTCCTTGATCTTCTTCATATCAGATGTTCCTGTCAGCTTATTGAGATCGATCTCTTTGTTCTCGATCCAGCGGATATGCTCATAAGGCAGATTTTCCAGCTTAATTTCCACATTATACTCATTTTCCAGACGGTACTTCAGTACATCGAACTGCAGCACACCCACTACGCCGACGATGATCTCCTCCATTCCCGTATTGAACTCCTGGAAAATCTGGATAGCACCTTCCTGCGCGATCTGTGTGATTCCTTTCACAAACTGTTTTCTTTTCATCGTATCCATCTGGCGCACTCTTGCAAAATGCTCCGGCGCAAAGGTAGGAATCCCCTCATAGATAAACTGCTCCTTCGGCATACAGATCGTATCTCCGATGGAAAAGATTCCCGGATCAAATACACCGATGATGTCTCCCGCAAAAGCCTCACTCAAAATCTTCCGCTCATCGGCCATAATCTGCTGAGGCTGCGAAAGACGCATGACCTTACCGCCCTGCACGTGTTTGACCTCTGCACCTGCATCGAACCTGCCGGAGCAAATACGCATAAAAGCAACTCTGTCCCGGTGCGCCTTGTTCATGTTCGCCTGAATCTTGAATACAAATGCCGAAAATTCATGCTCCACCGGATCGATCAAACCGATGTCCGCCCGCCTTGGAAGAGGTGTCGTAGTCATCTTCAGGAAATGCTGCAGAAAAATCTCCACACCGAAATTTGTCAACGCCGATCCAAAAAATACCGGTGTTAAATCTCCTGCCTGTATCCGTTCCAGATCGTATTCCGCACTGGCACCGTCCAGCAGTTCTATCTCATCAGTAAGCTGCTGCTTAAACTCCTCGCCGATATGCTCTGTCAGCAAAGCTTCTTCTGCGAGCGGAATTCTGGTGGCATGTCCCTCTTTCGTTCCCTTCTCCGTATCCGAATAGGTAATAACGCACTTGCCTGCCCGCTCATAGACCCCTTTAAAGCTCTTGCCCGAACCGATCGGCCAGTTGATCGGACATGTGGCAATGCCAAGTTCCTTCTCGATCTCGTCAAGCAGTTCGAAAGTATCGCCCGCATCTCTGTCCATCTTATTAATAAAGGTAAAAATCGGTATGCGGCGCATAACGCATACCTTAAACAGTTTGCGTGTCTGCGCCTCCACACCTTTAGAAGCATCGATGACCATGACTGCCGAGTCCGCCGCCATCAAAGTCCTGTAAGTATCCTCCGAGAAATCCTGATGTCCCGGTGTGTCCAGAATATTGATGCAGAATCCGCCGTATTCAAACTGCAGAACAGAAGAAGTTACCGAAATACCTCTCTCCTTCTCGATCTCCATCCAATCGGAAACCGCATGTCTTGCCGTTGCCTTTCCTTTTACGCTTCCCGCCAGATTAATAGCGCCGCCGTATAAAAGAAATTTCTCTGTCAGTGTTGTCTTACCCGCATCCGGGTGCGATATGATCGCAAAAGTCCTTCTTTTGTTTATCTCGTCTGCATAATTGCCCACGTTTACTCTACTCCCCTCTGTCTGCTCAGGCAGACACATAAATCATTTGTTTTGCCGCAGTCCATCCACTGCTTCTTCCGCAAATACTCCTCCGGGACAAAAAAACCAGAATCTGGTATACCGCCCACTCTATAGGATTGCCCTGTCGTTCCACAATATTCCTATAACAGTATTTCTGCCGGAATATTGCTTTTTTTATTGAATTATTTTTGAATTTTACGATGTGCGCGTATAGTATATCACAAAAAATCCGATCGTGCACTTAATTTGAATTCACTGTACTGATAACGATGGACTCCGCGCTGACGCCTGTCTTGCGGATCACGATATCTTCAATCTGCGCTCTCTGTGCTTCCGTCAGTTCAGCCGTATTGACAACCACGTCCACACTGTCTCCGTCTATGCTCACAATGGCATCTTCAAATCCCTTGGCCTCCAGCAGAATCTCTGCCGCTGTTTCTTTCTCGGCAATATCTGTCATGGAAATCATACTGTTGACCGCTTCCTGCTTCTGTGTCTCACTGATATTGGCATTGTTGATGATCTCCAACAGCGTATCTTTATTCTGTGCTCTTGTCTGCTCTTTCTGCAGCTTCGCGCCGGACATACCCGACAGAGTGCCTGCCGAAGTAAATACCGCTTCTCCCGGAACGTCTTCCAGCTGTTCTTCCGCCAGCGCCTCTTCCAGTTCTTCATCTATGCCGCCGTTCTCCGACATGGTCACATCCGTATCCAGACTCTTAATGTCTCCGGAAGCCTGTTCCAGATCCTCTTCTGAAAGATCAGCAAAAGCTGCATAATCAGATTCATCCTTATCAAGAATCGGATTACCCATATCATCGGTAGTGACCTGTCCGTTGACAGACATAATGTCTTCATCCGTAACTTTCGTACCTGCAAAATTCAAGTAGCCTGCTACAGCGATCATAATTGCGAGCGCTGTGATCATCATCTGGTTCTTCTTGATCATATTTTTCAATTTTTTCTCCCCTTCACTGATTATTTTTCATCTTTACTATTTTTATCTTATTCGCATCAATATCAAATAATACCTGAATTGCCTCGATAATATTTTCTTGTACACTTTGCTTCTGTGCGCCCTGTGCTATCACCACGACACCTTCCACTGCAGGCGGAATCGTCATGGTCACATAGGGCACATTCCGCCCGCTTTCATCGGTCGTATAAACCGTACTCTTCTCGATGCGGCTCTCGCCTGCAATACGGCTGCCGCCTGCCGCATCCTTCTCCGACGTATCGGAATATGTCTCCGGACCGTCTTTCTCCACGATCTTCTGCTCCGATTCCCTAACCGTGATCAACACTCTGACCTTCCCCACACCTTCCACAAATCTGAGCGCCTCTTCCAGCTTTTCTTCCCAATAACCGGCATAAGAATCTGTTATCTTCTCTGTCTCTGAATATGTATTCTCCCCGGTGTCGGACATATGATTTTCGATTTTACCATTCCTTATGTCCGATATACCGGACTCTTTATTATCGGGTTTGACCGGAAGTGCGATCACGCACAAAAGAACACCTGTCAGAATAATGATCAGACACTGATCCTTCCTGAGTTTTTTTCCGCCTGTCAGTTTACCGGTCAGCTTACTGCCATCCTCCACGATACTCCACCTCCACTCTGTCCTCTGCTATCCCCAGGGTCTGGGCAAAAATACGGCGGTACTCCTGTATTTCCGCCTCGCTTACTGTCCCTCCCCCTGTTTCGGCTCCCTGATCCGCTTTCATTTGCTGCTCCTCTTCCGTTTCCGGCTTTCCTTCTCTTCCCTGTTCCGCTCTCGTTCCAAGCGTCCCTTCTCTTTCCTGTTCCACTTCCGTTCCCGAAGCCGCTCCGGTTTCTCCACCAATCCTGATCTCGTCTATTACAATCCTCTGTACAGCATTCCCGTCAGAAACATCTACATCTGATACCGGAGCATCCCTGTCTCGTCCCGGTCCGTCTGCACCGGTTTTCGATATATCTGCACCGTCTTCTGTGATTTCTGTATCCTGCATCATAATCCTGACACGGCTGAAAACCCAGCTTTCATCAGCACTTTCCTCTAAATCAATCTTTACACCCGTAACACGGCTGCCCGTATCTGCAGTCAGTTCGTTCAGCCTGTCCCTGACCTGCTCCTCAATTTTTCGCAGAGCCGTTTCCTGAACATTTTCCGCCCCGAAAGGTATTCCTGCCATAGTTCCATCCGGTCCAGTCACTTCCAGCTGTTCCAGACGCTCTGTTATTTCCGCCATTTGTGCCTGCCAACTTGCTGTAATCTCTTCTCTGGATGATACAAACGGAGTGATAAACAGCAGAAGTACTATAACACCCGCTATTATTTTTAGGTATTTTTCATATTTTTTTCCCGCCGCAAAATGGATCACCGTCTGTGCAATGATCATAAACATCCCGATATTTCTAATATTTTCTAACATTTCCGCCTATCCGCTCCCGTCCTGCCGCTAATCGGCATCTTCCGTTTTCTTTCCCGGTATCCTGTTCCCCGGCATCACAATCCGCGTCTTTCCCGCGTTCTTTTCATCCTCCTGAACAACCCGGATACATGTCAAAACACCTTCCCGGTCTGCACAGAAACAGAACCGGGCTGCCTGTAGAATTTACATATTCCCGCTGGTCGTATAAGTAATGACAGCTATCTGAATCACAAACATACCGACAGACGACAGGGCAATCTTAAGCAGCATAATATTTCCGTCTCCCACCCGGTTTGCACAGTTTGTCATGCGCTTATCACTTACGATGCCGATCAGCGCCGCACTGAGCTTGATCACCCCTGCCAGAAGCACAAGTTTGAGAACAGGAATGCTGCACAGCGCAATCATAACAAGCGTAATATATAAACCGATGCTGTTTTTTACAAGAACCGCGGAACCCACCACCATCTCGAACATGCCTTCTGTCAGCCCGCCGATTCCCGGTATGGCCGACATTGCCTTTTTGAGTGCAGAAGACTGAAGTGAGTCTATAACAGGCGATATCATTGCCTGCAGAATGCTGAAACCAGTTATGATTCCAAGCGTAATCTTAATACTCACACTGATCAGCTTGTCCAGAAGTTCCAGAAGCAGCGTCAGTTTCTCTTCCATCCAGACACCGTTAATGATAGTCAAAAGAGTATAGCTGTACACCACCGGCAGAAGGATCGACAGATATCCCCACTCTATCAGATAGATTATAAAAAGAAGGATCTGGTAATAAACCGTTGCCGACGCGATTCCCGATGCACTTCCCACCGCGATCATATAAGTAGGAATATAAAGTTTCATAAAAGAAGTGACCGTCTTAAGTATTTCCTGTACAATCACCGCCCCGCTTACAAACGCCCGCAGAAGCACCGCGATCATAAGCAGATATACAAAATAAAAAGCAATGTCCGACACTTGATGATCCTGGAAAAGATCCGCAAAATTGACAAAAAGCGCCGCCGCCACGCCAAGCACAAGAATTGTCAGAAAAAGAGTTCTGATCTCCCCGCTCTGTGAATTAATTGCACCAGTTATCCCACTGCCCAGTTCTTTCAGCGCCGACCAGAGTTTTCCCTGAATAAGATAATTCATCACCTGCCTGCCGTCGAAGGCATATTCAGGAAACAGCTGCTGAAAATCTGCCGTGACGGCATCCATTCCCATTTTATCCCATGCCATACTGCTTTCTCTGATTCCCAAACTGCTCCCTCCCCTCTTATTCTCTGACTGACATAACTATCTGCCCGTAATAGAATACTTACACTCTGCATCACACATTTTCCGCCCCGGATCCTCTATCCCGCAATGGTCCGGATGCTCTCTAACAGCGCCATCAGCACAGGCATACCGATCAGCAGAATATACAGTTTACCGACCATCTCAACTTGTCCCGCAATGCCTCCGTATCCTGCATCTTTACAGATTCCTGCACAAAACTCACATGCATAAGTTGCTCCCACCGCTTTTAAAAGCACTGTTAAATAGCTATAGTTATCCTTCAGATAACCGCGAAGCTGCTCTATTGCAGACAGGATTCCCCCGAAATACTGTATGGCATAACCCAAAATCACCAGGCATACTGCTGCACCCAGATAGACACCGTATTCTGCTTTATAGCTTTTCAATGGAACAGCCAGCAGGATTCCGATAACCCCCACCAGACCGATCTTAATCATTTCCATGACAAACCTCCATCCCGCAGCCAGACGTTCGGACCGACTGTGTCACACGCCGAAAACAGCCTCCTGTTTCCGTTTTTCGCATTATGTAACGGCTATAATGTAAACAATTCCTGCACCATGACAAACAGATCATAGATATAGGGTATGATCCATGTTAAAACGAGAATTAATCCCGCAAGACTGATCAAAAAGGCATGTTCCTCTCTGCCGCTGTGTTTTAAAACCTGATTTAATATTGTTACCAAGATACCCACCGCCGCTATCTTGAATATAAGACTTACCCCCATCTTATCCTCCAATTCTGAAGTGTTTTGTTTCCCTGGTTCTTCTCAACTGCTCCGGACCGTAATATGCAGTCCCGGAAGGCATTTCCGAACGGCTCTCTTCTATATTTACAGATTCCCGTCATATCAACAGGATCACAAGAAATACGCCTGCAAGAACGCTCAGGCTGAAAATCATTCTGGACTTATTCTCATAAGCGTCCTCAGCCTGTCTGCATTTTCTGTCCAGCAGATCCATAGACTGGCCCATGCTCTGCGCCTGATATTTTTCTTCCTGTATCCCCGTATTCCGAAGCAGACCATACAATATTTCCTTTTCATCCTCCTGCAAAGGTGCATTCCGCAGACACAGCTTTATCTGCTGTTCCCAAATCCGGTCCAGACTGACCCCCTCCTGCCTCTGCATCTGCTCGTATATCGCCCGGAAACAGGGCCGGTAAGGCTCATAACAGTGTTCTGACAGAATAAGACATATTTCCGGCAGCGTATGCTTCCCGTAGCTGATTTCGTTTTGTATCCTTTTCATAACACGGATCAGCTCCTGAAGATGCCTGATTCTACTCTTTTCTTCTTTGATTTTGTTGAATCCCAGTCCTGTACAACCCGCTAAAATGCACAGGACACCTGCCAATTTCAACATTTTATCCCTTCCTTATCATATATACCCTCTACCTCACACGCTCCGTTTTTTCTGGTAAGCACGACATAACGTTCAAACAATTCCTCCTCAATAACATTACACATGTATTTCTTTCTCTTTACATCTGCCAGAGAACTGCCGTGTATCGTTGCCATCAGTCTGCACCCGCAGGCAAGAGCCATCTGCAAGGCCCGGATATCCCCTTCATCGCCTAATTCGTCCACAGCCAGTACCTGCGGAGACATGGCGCGGATCAGCATCATCATGCCTTCTTTTTTCGGACAGCCGTCCAGCACATCTGTACGAATCCCTACATCATTCTGCGCTGCCCCAAGATAACTGCCCGCAATCTCCGAACGCTCGTCTACCACACTGACGTTCATGCCCTTTCCATATGCCGTTCCATCGGAAAGATTTCGTATCATATCCCGCAGCATAGTGGTTTTTCCACATCCGGGCGGTGAGATCAACAGGGTGTTTCGCACTTGTCCCGTCCCGTCATACAGATAAGGTAGAATCGGATCTGATACCCCCTTTATCTCATGTGCAATACGAATATTTAAATAACGTATGTATTTCATATTGCGCATCCGCGTATCATCCATAATTACCTGTCCTGCCAGCCCGACACGGTGTCCGCCCCGTATGGTCAGAAACCCTTGTCTGATCTCATCCGCAAACGCATAAAGCGAATACTGGCACAAATGATTCAGAACCGCTTCCAGTTCCTCCGCGCTGCACGCAGCGCCTTCCGGCTGCCTGTCCACAAGACTACCGTCCGCCTCCACGAACCATTCCCTCTGGTTGATCAATACCGTTGCCGGTACATTGACCCGCATCCTGATCTCCTGCAGACATTCCGCCCGTTTTGCAACCATACGCCACCGCTCCCGCATAGCCTCCGGAAACATAGTAAGGACATCTTCACTCCTCATCCTCATTCCCCCTTATCTCAATATATGAACCTTTGTCCAAGTTATGACACAAAAGAAGACATGTCAGCAGAACCACCTGCTTCGCAGCCTCGAATAAGCGGGGGAATTTCCTATACCACAAAAAAACAGCCTTGAGTTTCCTCTCAGCTGTTCTCTGCAATCATCCTGAACTTTATTCAACCGTTCTTTACGATTCTTTCTATTACGCAGCTATGCGTTTTATCCTTATTCTTTCTATCATAATTGATTCCCACAAGCACAATCTCCCCATTGTAACCATCCAGCACCTGGGTATAATTCCTGTCCCTGATCTGTTGTATGGCAGATTCTGCATCCTTATCATATTTTAATTCCACCACCATCGCGGGTTTATCAGTATGCGGCAGAGGAAGAAATACAATATCTGCAAAACCCTTTCCCGCGGGCAGTTCCCTGATCATCCTGTAATCCTTCCGTGCACTGTAATATGCCAGTCCGATGGCACAACCCAGGGAATTCTCATCATTATAAGTCAATATGGATGCTGCTTCCGTGTGTGCCCGGTCAAGTCCTGCCGCAACACTTTTTTCATCGCCCTTTATGGTATCTTCCAACAATTTCTCTGATGCCTTCAGGATTCGCATGATTTCCGGCCAGCCGCCTACGCTCATGGCATTTTCGAATTCCCCGATGATCTCTTTGTTGGGGATAAAGGCTTCTCCCGTATCCGCCTCATATGCAAGGTAGCCTATATGAATCAGCAGCGTAAGAATATCATCCTTCGTCCTGAAATTACACATATCATTCTGAAAACTGCGGGTGTTCACCTTCACCCGTTCTCCGCCGAGCATTCGCACAATATCTTCCTTCAACCCATCGAAGTCCATATCAATATATATCTTCAACGCGTCATAGGTCTCCGTGGAAGTCCAATAATTTGAGAACCTGCCCCGGCGCATCGCCTCCACCACAGATCTTGGATTATATATATGCTGGAATGTAGTGAATCTATACCCGTCATACCAGTTACTCATTTCCGTAAAATCCATGTTGTACCGTATGCATAACGCTTTTACCTCTTCCTGCGTAAAACCGGTATACTCTTCAAACTCACTCTGGTCTGTCATGGAATATTCCAGGAACATATTCAGCGCCGAATGCAGTCCGTATTTCTTGACCGGCAGGATTCCCGTCATGTATGCCAGCGCCACATAGGGCTGATCCTTTAAAAGATTCCGGAGAAAATCAAGATACTGTCTCTGCAGATCTTCCGATTCCTGTCTCTCCCGCATCACGCAGTCCCACTCATCGATCAAAAAGATGAATTGCCTGTCAGTTTTCACATAAATTCTCTCTAGCGCTTCCGCCAGGCCTGTAATCCGCCCGGAAAAAAATTCTCCGTAGCTCTCACGCAATTCCTCAATGACTGATCTCTCCAGATATTCTGTTATTTCCTGTCCCTTCGCCCGGATCAAAAACTGCTGCATATTCAGAAATATCACATCATACCGATTGAGATTTTCTCTGAACGACTCATCCTTTTCGATTCGAAATCCACTGAATAGATCCGCTGAATCACAGCCACAACTGTAATAAGCCGCCAGCATATTAAGCGTCATTGACTTCCCGAAACGCCTCGGCCTGCTGACACAGATGTACTGTTGCTCCGTATTCAAATACCGGTTCGTCAAAGCAATCAATCCCGTCTTATCCACATAAATCTCGGAACGGATTGACTTCCAGAACCCTTGATTCCCCGGATTCAGATAGATTCCCATAAACCATACCCCGCTCTTCCCAGAACAATTTTATGATAATATTATAACCTCTTTTGTTCCCTCCCACAACCAAAAAATCTACGATGCAAAACATTTATCCCACACAAACCTTATCAAAACCGCCTTGCACCTCTTCTGTCATTATGCCAGCAAAATCCTGTCATTATCCAGCCGCTTACCCGCCTGCTCCCTGAATGCCGACAGCAGATCTTCTACAGTCATCTGTGCCCTCTCCTGCCCGCTCACATCAAATACGATATGTCCGCCGTCCATCATCAGTGTCCGATTCCCCATCGTAAGCGCCTGCTGCATATTATGAGTCACCATGAGACAGGTGATCTTGCGCTCCGCCACGATCCGCCGGGTCAGTTCAAGTACCTTCTGTGCCGTGGCCGGATCCAATGCGGCCGTATGTTCATCCAGAAGCAGCAGCTTCGGTGTCACCAGCGTCGCCATCAGCAGTGTCAGCGCCTGTCTCTGCCCGCCGCTCAAAAGTCCTACCGGCTGCTTCATGCGGTCTTCCAATCCCATATCCAGCATAGCAAGCCGTTCCCGGAACAATCGCTTCTCTTTGCTGCTGATACGGCTGAAATATGCGTGCCTGACGGTAGATGCCCGCAGATAAGCAAGTGCCATATTCTCTTCGATGGTCATATGAGGCGCAGAACCTTTTAAGGGATCTTGAAAAAGATGTCCAATCTCTTTGCTTCTGATATGCTCCTTGCGATATGTGATATCCTCCCCCGCCAGAATAATCTGTCCGGCATCTATATAGAACACGCCTGTAATTGCATTAAATAAAGTAGATTTGCCTGCCCCGTTGCTTCCCACAATGGTAGCAAAATCCCCTTCCGCCAGTTTCAGATTCACCTGTTCTAATGCCTTTTTCTCATTCACTGTCCCAGAGTTAAAGGTTTTAGATACATTTTTCAATGTCAACATACCGCATCACCTCCCTTTTTCTTTTTTCCACCCATGACAAGGGCTGTTCCCTGATTTCTGTAAAACACCGTCTTTCCCTTCAGATACGGAAAAGATATGGCACAGGCAACGATCAGGGCGGATACCAGTTTGAGACATTCTGCCGGAACATTCAGGCGCAGAGCCGCCGCAACGATAAAACGATAAAGACAGCTTCCTAAAATAACACCTGTAACTTTCTTAAACATACCGCCTTTTCCGATGATCGTCTCACCGATGATCAGACTGGCCAGCGCAATGGTCACCATACCGGTTCCCAGATTGATATCACAGGATTTCTGATACTGGGCAAGAACCGCCCCCGAAAGTGCCGTCAGGGCATTCGCCGCGCACAGCCCTACCGTGATCGTAAAGCCCGGATTGATGCTGGAAGCCCGCACCATATACTCATTATCGCCTGTTGCACGGATGGACAGCCCTAGCCTTGTATTCAAAAACCATGCCAAAATGGTTCCCGCAAGGAACACAATCAGCGCCACGATGGCCAGTCTGTACCAATTCCCGTACCATTCTGCCTCAGACATATTTTTGGCCAGGCTAAAAACGGTATCACAGCCAAACAAATTTACATTCGAAGCAAATCCCATAACAGCAATATTGACTGTATACAGTCCCGTATTCACAATAATTCCGGCAAGGATGGACGGCACGCCCATCTTCGTCTGCAGGAATGCCGTCACAAATCCGGAGCACACGCCGGCAGCCATAGCCGCCGGAAATACCAGAAACGGATGTCCCGCCATGGTGACCACAGCACCCACGGCGCAGCCCAGGGTAAAACAGCCGTCCGTGGAGAGATCCGCAATGTTTAAGATACTGAATGATATAAAAAGCGCCAGTGCCACAAGGGAATAAATACATCCCAGTTCCAAAGCACTCTGTATGATGGATAGCGTAAATATTGATCCCATAAAAACCTCTTTCTATCTTCCTGCAATTTTTAACCTGAAAAAGACCCGGCTCTCCTCAGTACTCTACCGAGTCTTTATTCAAACTCTTTGGCCGTAACGATTTCCTTCAGCTCCGTGCACATATCCGCAAACATGCCGTATTCCAGACCGATTGCGCCGGCAGTCTCCGTGTTCACCGTGGCAATTCCGTTATCCAGTGTAACCACCGCAGTCGTTGCAGGATCAGCGCCATTTACGAGTACATCCACAACCATATCCGCCGTAGCGGTTCCCAGCTCTTCATAATTTACGCCGTATCCGAGGAACGCACCGTTTAATGCAAAAGAATCCGCACCGCCGTAATGAGGAACACCCGCTTCGATAAATTTCTCATAGATTGCCAGTTCCGCCGTCATAACCGAGTTATCCGTAGGGGTAAATACCGCCTCGGCACCGCCTGCAATAAGCGCATCCGCCGCAAGCGATATCTCGTCGTTGGTGGTGCCCGTCTTCTCAATGACTTCCACGCCTTTCGCTTCACAGTAAGCTCTGGCATCCTCTATCGGCGCTTTAGACGCGTCTTCGCTCTTGTTGTAGAGAAGTCCGACTGTCTTAATGTCCGGATCTGCCGCAAAAATCAGATCCATCACCGCCTCCGTATTCAGTGCGTCAGAAGTACCTGTAATGTTGGCTCCGGGTGCATTCATGTCTGCCACAAGCCCGGCACCTGCCGGATCAGACACCGCTGAGAATACTACGGGAATCTGATTCTCTTCCGTAGCGTTCTGCATGATCATCGCGGCCGGTGTAGCGATCGGCACGATCACATCCACTTCGGAAGCGATCAGTTCGGAAGCAATCTGGTTCAGCACCGTAGAATCGGCCTGCCCGTTATAGGTATAATCGCCGTAATCAAATGTCACACCCAGTTCTGCCGCTTTGGCATCCAGTTCTTTCTCAATCGCCGCCTCGATCTGATTCAGGGAAGCGTCGTCCACAAACTGTACAATGCCTACTTTATAGACCGCGCCAGAAGTGTTCTGTCCCGTGCCTGCCGCACCGTTTTCTTTTGAGTCCTCCTCATTGCTGGTGGTCTCCGCCCTCATCTGACCAGATGTCTCTGCCGCCGAAACAATATCTCCTGCCGTCTGATTTGCACTGCCGCATCCGGTCAGCGCTGCTGCTGCCATAGCTGTTGTCATAAGTAATGCCAGTGTTCTTTTTTTCATAGTCTTCTCCTCCATTGTTGTCCTGCCTGCGAATTTGTGCGCAGACACAATTTTCCTGTAAAAAACAAGAAGTATAAGCGCAAAAAACCGCCTCAGACTTTTGTCTGAGACGGTAATAAACTTGGGTTATTATCGCGGTACCACTCAACTTGACGTATGTATAGCATACGCCCACCTCTTGTCACGTACAAAACCGATCATAAATCCAAAATCGATAACTATACATGCCGCATGGATAACGGGTACGGTTCCCGCCGGCGCCTACTGTTATTTCGGACCGGCCTCGAAAGCCCATTCAAGACGATCACTGTACCGCTTCCCACCAGCCGCGGCTCTCTGTGACAGCTTCTCTGCCTCTACTCCTCTTTCTCACAGGTTTAGGTTTATGTTTCATTTAATTCAAACGCTTTAAACCGATGCATCATCCGCGTTTTTTATACAATAATCCATGCAAAAAGATTTGTCAATACTAAATTACGCAAAATTTTTGCTTCCGTTCCCATGATCTCCCTCAAAATTTTGAGGAAACCTATGGCATTTTCCTGTTAAAAAGGGTAGAATACATCTAGTAATTGCAAAAGGGGCTGTTAACACATGAAACTGGACATGCATTGTCATACAAAAGAAGGATCACCGGATTGTAAATTTGAATTACTGGAAAATATCAGACTGTTAAAAGAAAAAGGCTTCCACGGTATGCTGATCACTGATCATGATTCCTACAAAGCCTACCGCTACTACAAGAAGCTCTCTGAAAAACCTCAGGATTTTGTAGTACTGAAAGGAATTGAATATGATACCATCGATGCCGGACACATGATTATCGTAATGCCCACCGGCGTCAAACTCCCCATTCTGGAACTACGCGGGCTGCCGGTTCTGCTGCTCGTCGAAATTGTACACCACTATGGCGGAATCATCGGACCTGCACACCCTTGCGGTGAAAAGTTCCTGAGTATCCGCAGCACGCTCAGAGACAAAATCGCCGGAAATATCTATCGCAAATTTGATTTTGTAGAAGGATATAATGCCTGCGAAGACGCCGATTCCAACATGCGTGCCATGCGGCTGGCCAAGGAATACGATTTGCCCTGTTTCGGCGGCAGTGACTCCCACAAACCGGACGGCGCAGGCTTCGGATACACGATCTTACAGGAAAATATAACCAGTGAAACGGATCTGATCAATTACATTTTGTCCGGCAAACCCACCATGGTAGGAGGCATTCACTACGAACATACCACCAAGGCGAAGCTGGGCCGGGTCAATAAAGTACTTGTATATTCCTTCTGGCTGTACAACAAGAGTTCAGCGCTGCTGCGACGCAAGGCAAGGAATCTGGAACTGATGGAAAATCATATCATCGAATCCATCCGCGCAAGCCGGCGCAACAGGTCAAAATACATTTCCATCGACAGAAGTGCAGATTAATCAGCCGCCTCTGTCCCCTCGTCCGGCAATATTTTTCAACTCTTCCAGAACATTCTTGAATGTTCTGGAAACCATACCCGGATTATTGCGGATCATATCACGTTTATAGAAATCAAGTATTTCCTTATAGTTCTCCTGCGGATCAAGATAATGACTGAATTTACCGCGCAGCTCTGCAACCTCTTCACGAATATTCTCCCCGTACTCTGCCGGCTTTAACTGTATGATTTCTTTCAGACTGGCAAACCGCTGCTTGATACCCATACTGAGTTCAGACAGGCTAAGCTCTCTCTCCTGCTTTTTCTGCTCTTTTTCTTCGTTGTTAAAGGCAATGATCACATCAAGCCGCCGCGACATGCGCTCCATCTCTTCCTTAATCCGCTGCATTTTAGCCAGAATATCCCTCAGATCCAGTGCCGCCTTGAAGGATAAAGTAAAATCCATCACCATATAGATCGTGACCAGTGCTGTCACATAGACCACCGCCCGGCCCGGCAGAGACAAAATGAAATCGGAGATCGGCCTGTGCACCACCCTGGTCATCAGTATGGTCAGAAATCCCCATGCAATAGATGAAGTCAGGCAGATATGCCCTCGAAAATTAAAGGGACGGTTTGAATAATCCCAATATCTGACCTTAAACAGCGCCTCCATGGTAACACCCGTTATATATTCTAACACAGTGGCACCAACTACTCCGGCAAAATACGTGAGCAGCACATTATCCTGAAAAGGCATGGAAACCACCAGCATCATGATCGCACCACTTCCGTACAACGGAAGAAAGGGCCCCCGCATAAACCCTCTGTTAACCCATTTTCTTGACTTAAAGGAGACCCACGCCGACTCAAAACACCACCCGAAAAAGCAGTACATATAAAAGAAAAACAGCCATTGAAATGCTTTATAGTGAATCATGATCCAAATCTCCTTTGTAATAACCGTATATTCAGACAGCCTGTCCATATGATAAGAATACTATACTGTCTGTTATTTGTTTCTATACACGGTATCTTTTTAAAATTAACGCAAACTGAATTCCATTCAGCGGTATACATCTACGCAAACCCGTATCTTTCCCTTGCGGGTTTCTCCCTGGCTTCCGGCATAAGTGAACCTGCCAAAACCTCTTACCGTCACACCGTCGCCGTTCTTCAATACATAACTGCTGTTCTCCGTCAATCTCCCGTTCACATAGATCTTTCCGGCCCGAAACAGTTCCTGGCTCCGGCTCCTCGCTATATTGTATAGTTTCGACACCACAGTGTCAATTCTTGTCGAAGAAACCGTCACCAGCAGTTCTTCAGGCACCGGAGCACATAACTCGTCTGCTGTCTCTGTAATACTGCATCTTACCTGTGTACGGCTGACCTGGGTCAGATTTTCAGTTAAATATGCAGCTATACTGTCCTGACAGAACAAAACTGCTTCCTGATCTCTTACAAAAATATCTCCCACAGTATCCCGTTCAATCCCCAGGTTCATGACCGCACCCAGAAAATCCCTGTGGGTCAACTGCTGGGCAAACTTAGGTGTCAGCGGTTCTACCTTGAGGCAGGCGATGGGATAAGGTACTTCATATCCCAAAAGCTCCGGCGACCCGAAACGAATCATTTTTCGTTCACACAAAGGACTGCCTCCTTCCATATCAACCCCGGCATGGGATACCTGCTGCCGTATCTCATAAAAAACCTGTTGCTGGGACAGGCCGAGAAAAGAAGTAAATGTATAGATTCCGCTGTTGTAAGACCGCTCCGCCAACTCAAGTATTCTCTTTTTTAACAGTTGTAATTCCTTGTCATCCGTCATATATTTTCTACCACTCTGCCATGCATTTTCCGCGCTGCAGATATGCACTTTTCTACTTCGGCATACACTTTTCCGCCCCGGCATACACCTTTCTATGCTCTGACATACACTTTTCTACACCGGCATACCGCCCTTCTGCGCACAGTCTTATAATGGCTTCCCGCCGTCCTCTGTGCCGCATACCTGCAAAAAAGGCACATAACGATTAAGTTTATGTGCCCAATGAAACAAAATCATATATCTGCCTGAAAGCAGCCCGTCAAAAAAACCACATTCATTCCACATATCAAACTCAAAAAACTCAAACAAAACTGATAATTTCTTCTTTCGGAGCCTTCGTCCGTTCCACACTGAGCGCATGAAGTACCGGGCCTTCTCCCTGATAATCGGCGAAATATTCTTTCGACACCTGTGCGGTCACTTTTACCCATTGCTGATCCGACAATTCCTCTGTCTTGTCATACTCACATGCAAATCCAAGGAACGCCATATCGTCCGCACAGCATGTCATAGCCATCCTGCCGGGCACGAAATAGTCCTTCGGAAAATCCTTCGGTTTCAACACCATCGCCGTAAACTGAACAGTCTTACCTTCATAGCGTCCCAAATGCTCCAGCGAATCCAGATACCAGATACCGTAACCTTCGTTATTTAATTTAATAACAGATGCTTTTAAATCATAAGGAAGATCTTCCTCCATGATTTCGTTGATCTCTCCGTTTGCATCCTCGAATACAATCTCTGCTTTCGGATTAATTGCCTTAATATTTCGCTTATAACTGCCCAGATCTTCCACACCGTCGCAACGGTTAAAAATAATCAGCTCTGACGCGCGAAGCTGTTCCGCCAGCAATGATTTCATATTGGTAAAGTACATCGGAAAAGTGGACGCATCAATGGTCGTGATCTGCTGCTCGATCTTCCAATGCCAGGGCAGCTTCATCGCCTTGTAATTCCACATACCGTTATATTCGATGATGATCCGCTCCGGTTTATGCTTTTTCTCCAATTCGATCAGCTTTTCCGTGGAAAAATCCGCCTCGTCTTCGATCAGTTCCAGATCTGTCCGCGTCATGCGCAGCAAATTTTCATCATACTCGTTCTCGCCTTCCTCGCACAGAATCAGCAGTGTTCTGCCTCTGACCTGAAAATATGGCTGTGCCAGCGTATACGTGATAAATTCTGTTTTGCCGCTCTCCAAAAAACCGTTGATCATGTAGACTGATTTCATATTACGTCCACACCTTTCCTGAATTTTCTTTTCCGTCCAAACATCTATTTCCTGCCGAAAAGTTCCGCCAGTTTATCTTCCTTCAGCTTGGAACCGATCACACAGAATTTTCCTGTCACATCGGGTCTGCCTTCTCTCACATTGCTCTCCTCCGGCACATAGTCAAAATAGATCCAGCCTCCGTCCACAGCCGGAACCATACCTTTGGCGCGCAGAACCATACCGTATATATCTTCCCGATCAAGTTCAGTCAGAATATGTTCGATTTCCTCTTTCTTATATGCCGCAGGCGTCTCCATGCCCCAGCTTGTGAAAATTTCGTCTGCGTGGTGATGATGATGTCCGTGGTCATGCGTATGACCGTCATGGCCATCCTCATCGTGATGATGATGCTCATGGTCGTGAGCGTGACCTTCATGCCCCTCATCATCATGATGATGCTCATGTTCGTGTACATGACCATCATGGCCGTCCTCATCATGATGATGGTGATGCTCATGATCATGACAGCCGCAAGTGCAGTCCGGTCCGTGATCATGTTCCACATGATGAGCCAGCACCTCCTGCATCAACTCTGCCTCTAAATCCTTTGCTCCCTCTATCGTCGCCAGAATATCTTTTCCTTCCAGCGAATCCCATGGCGTGGTTATGATCGTTGCCTTCGCATTATGCTCCCGTATCATCGCCACACAGACCGCCAGTTTTTCCTCGCTCAGCTTATCTGTCCGGCTGAGAACGATTGTTCCCGCGTGTTCTATCTGATTCACAAAAAATTCACCGAAATTCTTGATATACATCTTACATTTGCAGGCATCCACAACCGCCACTGCGCTGTTTAACTCCACTTCCCTGTCCGCCATGGCATCCTGCACCGCTTTCATAACGTCGGACAGTTTTCCTACGCCTGATGGTTCGATCAAAACCCGCTCCGGTGCATAAGTATCCAGCACCTCCCGCAAAGAAGTCCCGAAATCTCCCACCAGAGAACAGCATATACAGCCCGAATTCATCTCTTTGATCTCAATACCTGCCTCTTTCAAAAATCCGCCGTCAATACCGATCTCTCCGAACTCATTTTCAATCAGCACTACTTTCGTATCTGCCAATGCTTCTTTTAAAAGTTTTTTAATCAATGTAGTTTTTCCGGCACCAAGAAAACCGGAAACAATGTCGATCTTCGCCACTCCAATACACCAGCCTTTCCATACTTTATTATTCTCTAACTTTTTCCCGGATATGTCAAGACGCCTGCCTGAATCCAGATTCAACTTATCAGTCCCCCGCTCCGGCTAATCCAGATTCAGATTCTTTTCCATCACGTACCATGTCAGCAGATAAAACACGACCAAATAAATCAGCCCGAAAATCAGCATAAACTCCCATGAACTTCCATAATACCATGTATCCAGCCTTGAATTGATCACTCCCAGAAACATATAATAAATTCCATTTATAATCTGTTGTACAAAATATGTAGCAAAATAAAAGCCAAAGGCTGTAAGCAGCTTATGATTGGATGACATCTGTCCGAGAGAAATACACGCCATCACCTTCAACACTCTGGCAAGCATACTTACAACATAAGTTATGGCCGTCATCACAATGGTAAAAAAGGTTACCTTTTCACTCCCGGCCAGTTCCACCATCTCTTTCGTGCTGTCCAAAACATGTGAGACAAGTTCCCCTTCCCGCGCAACCAGAAGAAGCCCTGACATATAGATCAGAAAGGAACTGCAGAGCAGCCACCCCGTGCTGACGATAACCTTTGCCAGAATAATATGATGCTTGTCCACAGGCAGTGTGTGCAGAAGATACCCCTGATCACCATAAGTCGAAGTATAGAATCGATAGATCAGATAGATCGCCGTGCCGACCATTGCCGCAAACATGCTGGCCATATAGGCCATAAGAATCATGATCGCACTGAAGATAATTCCGTCGTTGCCGGACTCAAACACTTTCATTCTCACAGTTACACAGGCAAAAAATGTCATCACCACGATCAGAAGATTTACCGGAACAAGCAGCTTCCAGGTAGCCTTCCATTCATATTTCATCAATCTTCCTAACATGCGAACACCTCCCTGAAGAAACGATCCACAGATTTTCTCTCATTGCGTCTGATCTCTTCGGCGCCCGCCTGCAATATGATATTTCCGTATCTGATAAACACCACCTCATCCAGAATATTCTCCACATCTGAAATCAGATGAGTGGACAGCAGGATCGTCGCATTCCTGTTATAGTTTTGAACGATTGTATGCAGAATATAGTCTCTGGATGCCGGATCAACACCAGCAATAGGCTCATCAAGCACATACAGATCGGCATCCCGGCTCATCACAAGAATAAGCTGGACCTTCTCTTTCATGCCCTTGGACAGATTTTTAAGCCGTTCTCCCGGCGGAATCTGCAGACGTGTCAGCATATCGTAGGCCCGTTCCATTCGAAAATCAGGGTAAAAATCCTGAAAATACTGCATCATTTCCACCACCTTCATGCCCGGCTGAAGATAAGTCCGCTCCGGCAGATAAGAAACACTGTTTTTTGTCTCTATCCCCGGTCTGTGTCCGTTGACCAGAATTTCTCCTGCCGTCGGATTAAGCAGGCCGTTCATGATTTTGATCAGTGTCGTCTTGCCGCTCCCGTTAGGCCCTAAAAGCCCGATGATCCTGCCCCGTTCCAGATTCAGATATATCTGGTTCAGCGCCACTTTTCCGCCGTATGTCTTTGTCAGCCCCATACACTGTACGATCGGTGCCATATTCTCCCTCCTGTAGCTTCACTCATTTACACTGTCACCCGATAATCCGCCGCAAAGGACTCGCCTGCATCCAGCGTCTGCGTCCAGTCACGTTCCTGCCAGCCGCCTGTATAACCTGCCCTGTCGCACCTGCCGTACCAGGGTTCGATACAGATAAAAGGCGCCTGCTTCTTCGGCGGCGACCAGATGCCGAATAAAGGTGCATCAAACTCCACCCTGAGATAATCCGTTCCGTCCGGCTTCACCAGCGCAACGCTGTGCGCCTGATCATGCTCGATCACCAGCGCATCCCCGTCAAAAAGATGCTCCGTGATCGGAAGAATGCCGTCTTTTAACCAGCAGGACACAGTCTTTCCATTGACCAGTCCGTCATCCAGACTGGAACACACCACCTGCTCCCCGGCATCCAGCCGGATCATGTAGTCACTCTGCTTCGTCCCTTCTTCAATAGGACACAGAAACGCCGGATGTCCGCCTATGGAAAAATACATCCGTTCCCCGGCCGGATTCTTCACCCGCCACTTCACTACTACTGTCCGGTCCGCAAGTTCATAGCCCAGTTCCAGCACAAAAGGATATGGATATTTCTCCATTGTCTCCTCGTTTGATTCCAGCGTAAACCAGATTTCCTGTGCCACCTGGCTCTTTAACCTGAACTCCATGTCTCTGGCAAAACCATGCTGTCCCATCCGGTACTCTTTGCCATCCAGACGGTAGACTCCGTCTTTCAGCCCGCCTACCAGCGGAAAAAGAACCGGTGATGTACGTTTCCAGTACCGGGGATCTGCGCACCACATATATTCCCTTCCGGTGGCTACATCTTTAAGTGATTTAAGTTCTGCACCCATGCTGTCAACCTGAATCGTTATCTTTTCGTTACTGATCTGAAATAATGCCATAATAATAACCATACCTTTCTCTCAGCCTGCGGCATTTTCTGCCGCAAGTCACAAATTCGCCTGTGAAAAATTTATTTTTCACAGTAACCCCATGCATATTTTTGAAAAATTCTCTGTCCGGCTTACTGCCCGCAAAAAACAATCCTTTGATTCATCTTAGCACATTTTTTACATATCGTATATCTATAATTGCTTCTCTTTCCCGCCGCTCTCTTTTCCGCCTGCCGCGAGGATTCCCGCCGTTCTGCCAAGTTTATGCTTTAACACCAGTGTCTCCGTGCGGTACTTATGCCGCGGAAGCTCTCTGGAAAGCGCATCGAGCTGCAGGATCAGCCAGTCCTGCATACTCTGTTCATCCATCTTCCTGATGCGCGTTCCTTCGCCGACACGGTATGATTTGCTCCTGACCAGATAGGGAAGCACAATGTTGACCACCTCTCCCCGGCTGTCCACCACATACCCGTCTTCCCGCCTCAGATATGCCTCCAGCAGACATTCATAGGTATCCGGCAATGTCTGCAGAATCTCCGGCAGAGAACTCGTCCGTTCCTGACAAAAACATTTTTGTTCCAGATCCGCCGCCTGATATTCTCCAAATCCGATCTCCCAGTCCGCCTGGAATCTGGCATTTCTTTTTTCCCAATCGAGAAAAATCTTCTCCGCCTCCTCGCGAAACTGCTCCGAACACTTGCAGATCTCCTCTTCACAGACCGCGCTCTCCCTCTGGATCACATCGATCAGAAGCATTCCCCGCCTGTTCATCCGTTCCCTGTTCCACTCCACTTCAACCTGATTATCTACCAGATACTGATGAAACTGTGCCATTCCCCGCATATCAAAATCAAGTTTACATAACTTTTCACCCATCAAATCATACAGGACACACAGATTCTGGCTGCCGCCCGCACCAATTTTGCAAAACCCTATCTGATCCAGCGTAAAATCTTTCCGCCTGCCAAATAAGTTTACATAACACAGCTCCATATCTGATACAGTCAGCTTCCTGTTATAATAAAGCACCAGAAAAAACACCCCTCCCGCCAGCATACATACAAGCGGCACGTACAGCAGCGCCCCGCCGCCCCGGCCAGAAGGATGAAGCAGCCTCATGGCCAATATGAAAAATGCAACTCCTACGGCCAACACACCGCATATAAGAGCCGTTCTGTTTTCCCTGACCTGGAAACAGATCTCTGGTTCCCGCAGGATCTGCTTCACTTCTGTCTCTGTATTCTGTTCCATATTCCGTTCTCTATTTCGTTCCATATCCTGTTCTGTATCCTGCCTCGATATCAGTTCCCTTCCCTGTTCCATCCCTCTTCCCCCACGATTTCCTCATAAGCCCGCACCAGATCGGGCAAGGGTACAGCGGCCACTTCATTCTGTATGGTTCCCCCCGTAGTCATTCCAATCAGATTTCCATATCCGTCAAAAGTTCCGCCGCCGGACATACCGGCTTTGGCAAATCCTTTTCCATACAACATATCTGTCCCGAAATCCGCAATATACTTCTGGCGTTCTTCCAGCACCGCCTCATAAAACCGCGCTTCCTGCGTTTCAGATCCCGCATCGGCCATAAACATCATATCGCCCCGGCTCAGCCCGTCATAAATGTCTTCCTCTATATGTGCACTGCGAAGCTTTTTTAACTCCCCGTAGGTAAATTCCACGTTATCTATAGCAAGAAAGCCCACATCCACCTTCTCCGACACCCCCAGAATCTGTGCATCTGTATAATATCCCTGGGGAAAATACACATAACTGTCTGTCTCTTCCCAGTATTCCAGCACATGCCTGTTGGTGGCAACAATGACCCGCTCCGGCGTCAGTTCCCAAATGATCCCGCTTCCATGAGCATTCCCCATCTGAATCCGTACAACACAGTTTTTTACATTTTCATAAGCCTTCTCACAGTCTGCCTTTTCTTCCACCGGGCATTCCAGCATGTCAAGCGCAAGCAGTCCTTCATAAATCTCCTGCTCTCCCACCGTCTGAATCAGATGCGGCGGAAGCTCCCTCTGCACAGCATAAGCCTGCATTGGCGGCACATACAGATAACATGCACAAGCCAAAAATACAGCCAGAGAAAACGCATATCCTCGCCGGATATGCAAAAATAACACGTGTACACACTTTATCATGAGTACCACCTTTTCTGGTTTTTTACAGCATTCTCATAAACATCCTGTATCGAGTCTGCCCATTGTATAACTTTTCTGTGAACAGCCTGCTTCCGGCCTGTTCTTTCTATAAACATACATTCCCTGTAATATGACAAGGCACAGGAATCATTATTTCCTGTGCCGGGTTATAAAAACTAAGCAGAACGATAAGCCGGGTTATGTCGTGAATGATCATCTATCCAGGATATCCGTTGCCGGATACCTCAAGCGACCCACCTGAAAGCAGATCGGGCCAATCTATCGCTTTCTTTTCGGTCTTGCTTCGGATGGGGTTTACACAGCCTGCACCGTTACCGTTGCAGCGGTAGTCTCTTACACTGCCATTCCACCCTTACCCTGCAGTATCGCTTCGCGAAACTGCCGAAGCCGCAAGCGGCTTCCACTTCCCTCTGCGTTAACACATCGCTTCGCGAAACTGCTGAAGCCGCAAGCGGCTTCCACTTCGCGAAACGATACTGCAAGGCGGTTTCTTTTCTGTTGCACTGGCCTTGGAGTCACCTCCACCGGACGTTATCCGGCATCCTGCCCTGTGAAGCCCGGACTTTCCTCACCTGTACCCTTACGTCTGTACAGCCGCGATCATTTATTCTACTTAGTTTATTTCACTTTTATCTTACACGTCAAAGCAGCTGCCGCCCACAAATTCTCTACAAAGCGAGTTTTTCGGCAGTTCCTCGCTGCTGACACCCAAAAAGTATTCCAGGAATTTCAAAAGCCGCTTTGCCTCATGATAAGCCGGCTCTCCCTGTCTGATATTAAACAATAACGGCTCCGCATACTGCTTGATTACCGCCAGTTCATAGATCATGGCAGAGTTGAACATAGCGTCCGCCTCCTCCTGGAACGGGAAAATATATTTTTCCTCACCCCGTCTGACAGAGTCCCACATGGCAATGGTCTGATCCGCGGACGTTCCTCTTGTTCTGGCATCTCTCACCAGACGGCGCAGAAGTCTGCCGTCGGTGGTAGGAATCCGGTTATGTCCGTCCACATTCAGACAGGTGAGGGCACTGATATAAATCTTAAACTTGCTCTCTGCCGGTAATGAATAGGACATCTTCTCATTAAGTCCGTGAATTCCCTCGATCACAAGAATATCATCTGCCCCGAGTTTCGTTATTTTGCCGTTATACTCACGTTTCCCTGTCTTGAAGTTAAAAGTGGGAAGCTGTACTTCTTTTCCTGCCAGCAGATCACTCATATCACGGTTGAACTGCTCCACGTCAAGGGCTTCCAGACACTCGTAATCCGGCTTTCCCTGATCATCCAGCGGCGTCTGGTCATGATTCAGATAATAATTATCCAGTCCGATGGGATGTGGTTTCAACCCGTAAGTGCGAAGCTGTATGGACAATCTGTGGGAAAAGGTTGTCTTCCCGGAGGAAGAAGGCCCCGCAATCATAACAAACTTCACGCCTTCATGTCGTGCGATATCTCTCGCAATCTCGCCGATTCTGCGTTCCTGCAGCGCCTCCTGCACAAGAATCAGATCAGCGATCCCGCCCTGGCAGATCTGGTCGTTCAAATCGCCTACGGTATCGATTCCCATATCCATTCCCCACTCACGGGCAGTCATCAGCGTCTGGAACAGTTTTTTCTTCGGGGTGAACTCCGGCAGTTTCTCCGGTTCCTCCCGCTCCGGCAGAAGAAGTATCATGCCCTCTTCATAGGGGAACAGATCAAAATATTTGACATACCCCGTACTCGGCAGCATGTAGCCATAGTAATAATCATAATAATCGCCCAGACAGTACACATTGATGTTGGAACTCCTGCGATATCTGAAAAGAGAAACTTTATCTTTCATGCCAAGCTCATCAAACAGCGCCACAGCCTCTGCCGCAGGATAAGCCTTTTTGGTCACCAGCATATCCATATCCGCCAGCTCGCCCATCCTGTCTTTGATCTTTTCTATGGTCTGCTCATCCAGCTTCAGTCCGTTTTTAAAACTGCAGTAATATCCCGATCCGATGGTAAACTCAACCTTCACATTCACTGCCGCCTCTATGCCTGCCACATCTTTGATCGCTTTCATCATCAGCATCACTGCCGAACGGACATATGCTTTGTGTCCGATCATATCCTCATATGTGATAAATTCCAGCTCGCAGTCATGATCCGCACGTTTCATCAATTCCTGAATCTTGCCGTCAATCACCACCAGCGCGATCTGGCTGGTGCACTCATTCTGATATTCTTCGGCTATCAACTCATATTGAACGCCATCCTCAAATAGTTTTTCTTCCCCGTTGATTTTGATTGTAATCATAAGATTGCTCTCCTTCCCCCTTACTGTCCCATCATTTTTAAGGCTGTACAGCAGTCGTCCAGCAGTCTCTGTATCTGCTCGTATCTGCGCCTGCGCTGGCCGTCCCACAGCCCGTTCCCGGAAAGTTCTTCCAGGATCCCCCCATAGATTCTTTTCTCCCGCTGCAGGTATGCCGTCAGAACTTTATCTTTCCGTGCCAGCAAAACCGGCCCATAGCGGTCTTGAAGTTTACATAATTCACTAACATCCGACATAACTGCATCTTCAATTTGCAAATCATCGGTCTTTGCGGTCTGCACATCCAGTTTACATAATTCGCACTCAACTGTCTCTCCCGAAAGCGGCATACATCCCCCGTCCATATCTGCATCGTCTCTGTGCACAACCCGCATCATCGGATAGAACTTTCCTTCTTCCTCTATCATATTCTCCCCGGCGATCCGGTATCCCGCCTCACGAAGCCACGCGCGGAACTGTTCCAGCTCCGACTGGGGCTGCAAGACCATTTCCACAAAGGACCGGGTCTTATCCGGCTGATCGCTCAGAATCTGCCGCATCAGGCTGCCGCCCATACCGGCACAGATCAACGTCTCCGCCTCACCGATATTATAGTTATGTAAACCATCCGATAATCTTGTTTCTATCTTTCTTTCCAGTCCCCGCTCCGCCACATGCTCTCTGGCCGCGCTCAACGGTCCTGTTCTAACATCCATTGCCAATGCACCGGGACTGATGCCCTGCTCCACCAGATAGATCGACACGAATCCGTGGTCACACCCCACATCGCATACCCGGTTTCCCACTGTGACCATTTCAGCCACAGCCCGCATTCTCTCTGACAGTGTCACAGGCTTCATCAGTCCAGATAATCCTTTAATTTACGGCTTCTGCTGGGATGCCTCAGTTTGCGCAGCGCTTTCGCCTCGATCTGACGGATACGCTCACGGGTAACATTGAATTCTTTTCCCACTTCCTCCAATGTTCTTGCGCGGCCGTCATCCAGGCCGAACCGCAAACGCAATACCTTCTGCTCTCTCTCCGTCAGCGTCCCCAGCACTTCCACCAGCTGCTCTTTTAACAAAGTAAAAGCTGCCGCATCCGCCGGAACAGGCACATTGTCGTCCTGTATAAAATCGCCCAGATGGCTGTCTTCCTCCTCACCGATGGGTGTTTCCAGAGAAACCGGCTCCTGGGAGATCTTGAGAATCTCACGGACACGCTCCACAGGCATATTCATCTGTTCCGCAATCTCTTCCGGGGTAGGTTCACGCCCCAGTTCCTGAAGCAGCTGTCTGCTCACGCGGATCAGCTTATTGATCGTCTCCACCATATGCACCGGAATACGGATCGTCCTTGCCTGATCTGCAATGGCTCTCGTGATCGCCTGACGGATCCACCATGTTGCGTAAGTGGAAAATTTGTAGCCTTTGCGGTAATCAAATTTCTCCACCGCCTTGATCAGACCCAGATTTCCTTCCTGGATCAGATCGAGGAAAAGCATTCCCCGTCCCACATACCTTTTGGCGATGCTGACCACAAGACGTAAATTCGCTTCCGCAAGGCGTTTCTTCGCCTCCTGATCTCCCATCTCCATCTTCTTGGCAAGCTCGATCTCCTCCTCTGCACTAAGCAGTGGAACTTTTCCGATCTCCTTCAAATACATTCTCACCGGATCCTCAATGCTGATCCCGTCAGGTACGGACAGGTCGATGTTCTCCACATCCACCTCATCCTCCTCGGTCAGAATGATCTCTTCATCGTCCACATCATCATCTTCCGTGATCCGAAGCACGTCCACATTATTCTGTTCCAATGTTTCCAGAATCTTATCGAACTGATCTTCCTCTAAAGAAAACTCCGCGAAGAAATCATTGATCTCCTGATATTCCAGAACATTTTTCTTCTTCTTTGCAATCGCCAAGAGCTCTTTCAAACGCTCTTCAAACTTTGCCTGTACATTTTCGTCCATCTACCTGGCCCATCCTTCCTGTATTTCCCCGCCGTCCGGCCTTTCTGTCCGGCCATTCATCTAAGCGGGGTTTTATATTGACTGCTCTGTTAATCGAACTATCCGCAAAACGCTCAAGCACAGAGCAAAAGTCTTCTATTACTGCATTTTAGACGGTCTGACGACAGTTTCCTGCGAATAGCTTACCCTTATTATAATGAAATATGCGTTTTTCTAAGTTCTTCCAGCGCCTTCTTGCCGGATATCACTTGATTCAGGGCATCCATATCCGATCCCATCCTGCCTGAATAATAATCAAAACTGTTCTGTTTCACAGCGCAGAGAATATCATGAAATGCTTTTTCCCGCTCTTTCGGCGTATCCAGCTTCGCAAGCTTTGTATTGAAAATCTCCGCCACCGCGCGCTGCTCCTGCTCCTCTTCAAAGGTGCTGATGATCGCCGCAGGATTGTAACTGCCCTGTTCCAGATCGGCAAAGAGCCTGTCCGCAACCTGCCGGTACAATGGTTCCGTAAAGTCCGCCGCCGTAATGTACGCCCGGACCTTCTGGAAAACCTCCGGCTCATCCGTGACCCATGTAAGCAGCAGCCGCTGGGACTTCTTCACATTTTCCTCCGGCGTGTTCTTCTTTGCCACCGTGCTCTTCGGCCTCACCGCCGGCTGTACAAGTCCTGTCTTTGCCGCATAACCGCTTACCAGCCTGCGCAGATTGTCAAAACCGATATGATACTTCTGGGCCACGGATTCTATATAATTCTCCCGCTCCACCTCTTCCTCAAAAGCGCACAGCTTCTTAGCAATCTCTCTGTGGAACGCGGTCTTGGACTCCGGATCATCCATGCGGTAATCCCTCTCCAATACCTTTAATTCAAAGAAAAAGCTGTTCTGAGCCCCGTCGATTCTCTCCTGAAAGGCATCCGCCCCCATATTTTTCACAAATTCATCGGGATCCTTGTATGGCTGCATATCGATTACTTTGCCCCGCAGTCCCGATTCCTTCAAAATACCGATGGCCCGCATGGCCGCATTCACACCCGCCCCGTCGCTGTCATAGGCCAAAAGCACTTCTTTCGTATAGCGCCCCAGCAGACTGGCCTGTCCCGTGGTGAAGGCAGTTCCCAGCGAAGCTATCGCCTGGGTGAAGCCTGCCTGATGCATGGCAATGACATCCATATATCCTTCGCACAGAATGATATTTCCCTTTCTGGATGTCCGGGCAAAATTCAACCCGTACAGGTTACGGCTCTTGTCAAAGATCAGCGTCTCCGGCGAATTCAGATACTTAGGCTTCGCGTCTCCCATCACCCGGCCGCCGAAACCGATCACACGATGGTTGCTGTCCTGGATCGGAAACATGACCCGGTTCCAGAATTTATCATGCATCCCCCTCTTCTCATCATATCCGGTCAGTCCGGCCTCGTTAATCAGTTCATCGGAATACCCCTTCGACCGCAGATATGCAGTCAGATCAGAACCTGCGCCATCCGCATATCCCAGACCGAATTTCTTCATGGTCTCCTCTGACAACTGCCTTCCCGCAAGATATTGATACCCCGTTCTGCCTCTGGGCGTGCGGAGCATGTAATAATAATATCTGGCGGCTTCCTTGTTGACTTCCAGCAGTCTGGTGCGTCTGCTCTCTCTCTGCCTGACTTCCTCATTATATTCCAGTTCCGGCAGATTAATGCCTGCCCGGTCCGCCAGCATTTTGACCGCCTCCTGAAAAGTCAGGTTCTCGTATTCCATAATAAATGTTATTACATTGCCGCCCGCCCCGCACCCGAAACAATAATACATCTGTTTGCCGGGGGACACCGAAAAGGAAGGGGATTTCTCGTTGTGAAACGGGCACAACCCGAAATAATTGCTTCCTTTCTTCTGCATACGGACATATCCTGAGATCACACCCACGATATCATTTTTCATTCTGACTTCTTCAATCAGTTCATCCGGATAAAACATTGTATCCCTTCTTATTCACTATTTCTCTATTCAAAAACATAAATTTTCGTTCAGATAAATTTCTCTGGCAGACTGTTCCCCTGACTTTCCGCAAATTACCCGTGCCACGTCTTCGGAATATAAATCTCCTGATACTGCGCAATGGCAAAACGATCCGTCATCGACCCGATATAGTCACAGACAATCTTTTCCAGGGGCTCTCCCTCTTCCATAAGCCTGTACAGAAACTTCGGCAGCTTCTCCGTATGATTCATATAATATTCATACAGTGTAACAATCAGACCTTCCGCCTTGTTCTCCTGTCCCTTCGCAATAGGGTTCTTGTACACATTGCGGAACATGAAGTTCCGGATCTGCTGCATGGCTTCCGCCGCTTCCGGCGACATACAGATGTCATCCTTCCCCTTGCTGTTGGTCACAATATTATGGATAAAAAAATCAAGTCTCTGTCCACAGCTGTAACCGATGACAGAACTGATCTCCTCCGGCACATCGGACTCCTTCAGGATACCGCCCCTGACGGCATCGTCCATATCATGATGAATATAGGCGATCTTATCGGCAAATCTGACAATCTTCCCTTCCAGCGTGGCCGGCATACTCGCCGTCTGATGATTCAGAATACCGTCCCGCACCTCCATGGTCAGATTGATGCCCCGGCCGTCCTTCTCCAGAAGATCCACCGTCCGCACACTCTGTTCATTATGCCTGAATCCGTAAGGACAGGCTCTGTTCAGCGCCCGCTCTCCGGCGTGTCCGAAGGGAGTATGCCCCAGATCATGTCCCAGGGCTATGGCTTCCGCCAGATCCTCGTTCAGCTGAAGCGCCTTGGCAATCGTTCTCGCCGTCTGGCTGACTTCCAGCGTATGAGTGAGGCGGGTCCTGTAATGATCTCCTTCTGGCGTCAGGAACACCTGTGTCTTGTCCTTCAGCCGCCTGAAAGACTTGCTATGTATGATCCTGTCCCGATCCCGCTGGAATACCGGTCTGATGTCGCATTGCTCCTCCGGCCTGAGCCTTCCCTGGGAATTCATGCTGAGCATAGCATAAGGACTGAGATACTCTTTCTCCCACTGTTCCAAACTTTCCCGTATATTCATGGCACTGCCTTTCTTCCTGTGCAAAACAACTGCTCTACTACCATTATTCGATGCCTGTCAGCCATATCCTTTTTAATTTTAAAAAAAATTCCTGTCAACGGCAGATATCATAAATAAACTCCGCATTCTTATCCATTGCCTCATACGCCGTCTTAAAAGGAGACATCTGGAAGACATGCCACATCCCCTTAAACATATCCATTCTGACCGATACATTGGCTTCCAGCATTTTTCCGTACAACAGCGTCGAATCATCCAGCAGGATCTCATTCTCCCCCACCTGGATATAGACAGGCGGAAATCCCTCATAATCACCGAAAAGAGGGGAAATCAGCGGCTCTTCCAGATCCTGTCCCTCTGCATAATTGCGGATCATGTCTGCCAGATACGGCGCACTCAGCACCGGATCAATATCCGCCTTCGTCTGGTGGGATTTCCCTGACGATGTGAGATCCGTCCACGGTGACATCAATATCAGTCCGCGGGGCAGAAGGCGTTTCTCTTCTTTCAGTTTTAAAGTCAGTGTCAAGGCCAGGTTGCCCCCCGCAGAATCTCCCGCCAGAATCACATCCCTTGCCCCGTAGCCCAGAAGCATCAGATAATTCCATACCCGCATGGCATCCTGAAGCGCCGCCGGATAAGGATTCTCCGGTGCCAGCCTGTAATCAAAGCTGAGCACATCCATGGAAGTAGACATTGCCAGCTTGCTGGTCAATGTCCTGGCATAAAGGCTGCTTCCGGTAGAATATCCGCCGCCGTGACAATACAGGATAATATATTTTTTCATATGCGCCCGGTTTACATAATTCCATTCCACATGAATAATATCTTCCTCTGCCGACTGTGCCGGGATGTCCAGCGCTTCCGTCAGCACATCCTTGCTGCTCCCCAGAAGTGCACCGAAATGATTCTGGGACTGGCGGTGCTTCTCAATATCAGTATTTTCCACCACACCATGCATCCGTTTGATCAGGTTCATCAGATTCGCGTTTTTTCTGTCCGCATTTGCCATTCTATTCAATCCTCCATATCAATACAGTCCGTTGCGCCAAAGCTCCTGCATTGTCTGCCTCTGTCTGTATTTGTTTTCTAATCTCTATTCTTTGCTCTATCCGCTTCGCGAACTCGGATAAGAGGAGAAAATTCCTAATACCATAAAAAATTCAACATAATCTTCTGCATATGTGATATGATAAATAGCAGTTCGAAGCCGTTCAGCCTATAAGAGCCGGTTTTGCGTCAGACGACTGCACAAAAATAATGCAAGCCTGAAAAAGACATCTTACGGCTTACGTTACACTGAATTTTTCGAAAAAGCAAGAGGATTCCTATATAATTATGGCAAAAAACCAGACCACACCAAACAAAATATCGAAACAGAACTCCAAAAACCGAAAAGATGTCTGGTATAAGCTGGATCTGTCCGCCATCGTCTATCCCACTTTACAGCGACGGGACTTCTCCTCTGTTTACCGCCTGTCCGTGGTTCTGAAAGAGGCTGTTGACCCGGAACTGCTGCAGAAAGCGCTGGACATGACACTCCCTCGCTTTCCCACCTATAAAGTGGCCATCCGGAAAGGGCTGTTCTGGCGGTATCTGGAACCAAACAACAGACCCGGCCCTTTTGTGAAAGAAGATATCAAAAATCCTTGTATGCCAATGCACTTTAAAGGAAACAATCGTTATCTTATACGGATATACTATTATGGAAACAGAATTGCATTCGAAGCACACCACTGTCTGGGCGACGGTACCGGCGGCATGTGTCTGCTGCAGACACTGACTGCCGTCTATCTGGGTCTGCTGGGACACCCCATACAGCCCGAAGGCTTCGTGCTTGATATAAACCAGAATCCGGATCCTGAGGAGCTGGAAGACGCCTACATGCGTTACGCCCACGCCCAGGTATGCCCGCCCCGTCCTGCGGAAACGACGTACCGTGTCCGTGGCACAAAGGAACCTTTCTACACACTGAATATCATAGACGGGATCCTGTCCGTCAAAGAAGTCATGACAGTGGCCCGCAGATACAACGCCAGCATCACCGAATACCTGAATGCCGCTCTGCTCTACGCACTGCTGCAAAAACAGTCCTCCGACTTCCATCTCAGACTGCGTCCGGTGCGCATTGCACTTCCGGTAAATCTGCGCCGTTTTTTTCCTTCGAAAACGCTGCGCAACTTTATCACCATGGTATATCCTTTTGTGGATCCCCGTCTGGGTGAATACAGTTTCGAAGAAATTGTTGAACACGTGCACAATTATATGCGGTATCATATTAATGAAAAAATGCTCCGCGGCGATATCACTACCAACGCCGCAACCCAGCGCAATCCGTTGATCCGGGTGGTGCCCTTGTTTATCAAAGATTTCGTAGTGCGCACTTTTTATACAAAAGTACAGGATAAAAATTCCTCCGCCGGGCTGACTAATATGGGCGCCCTTCATGTACCTAAGGACATGAAACCATATATCGAGCGGTTCGATATCTATATGGGCCAGCCCTTCTCTTCCCGTACAAACTGCGCCATCATCAGTTTTGAAGATATCCTGACGATCAATTTCGCCAGCAGTATCGTAGAGGCTGACGTGGAACGCTATTTCTTCCGCAAGCTTGTACAGGACGGCATCCATGTAAAAATTGAAAGCAACCGTGATGCAGACCCCGTAATATAACACGCCAATACGGATTAAAATGATTGATTGACTGCTCTTCGCGGCCGCGAACAAATACCATCACCCAGGAAAGGAATCTGCCATGTCTTACTGTGTAAACTGTGGCGTAGAGTTGGAGGCATCCTTAAACAAATGCCCTCTGTGCCATACACCTGTTATGAACCCCAGAGAATTGAACAAGGAACTGCCGCCTTCCCCCTATCCGACTGATAAGGGACAGGTTGAAGTCGTAAAAAGAAAAGATCTGGGCATCCTTGTCACCGTGGTGCTGACCGCCACCAGTGCAACCTGCCTGCTGTTAAATCTGCTTGTATTTGACTCCTCACTCTGGTCGTTAGTGGTAATCGGCAGCTGCATGTGTCTCTTTGTGTTCAGTTTCCCGGCTATTTTCTACAGCAAGACACCCATCTATCTGTCCCTTCTCGCGGACGGCATGTCAGTGGCGATCTACCTGTTCCTGATCACCTTCCTCACTGATTCGGACAGATGGTTCTGGAACCTTGGCTTTCCTGTGGTAGTTCTTTTGACCATATTTGCGGAACTTTTCCCGCTCCTGTCAAAGCTGTTCACCCTGACAATCCTGTCCTGCGCACTTTGCATTTTTCTGGAAATACCTGCATTCTGTGTATCTTTGGAACTGCTGATCAGGCATATACTGGACGATCCGTACCGTATCACCTGGTCTGCCGTAGTCCTGACCGTCTGCGTGATCATCGATTTTGCCCTGATCACCATTCTGGCAAAAAAACGCCTGCGCAATGAAGTGCGCAGACGTCTGCATTTCTGATCCACATAATGTCTTTTTCTTTTGGCGGTGTTCTGTCATACTGTATCTGCCGGGGCTGCGCCACATGTCAAGTCATGCACTGTTATGCCCGGCTATGACAAGACAAAGGGGTTGTCCCATCCTGTAACACAGCAGGACGGCTTATACCTCACTCCGCCCGGCCTGTGACCCGTGTTTCGCTTCCGCTTCTTCCAGGGATTTATAACCGTAAAATGCGGTTTCATTGGCGATAATCTGCCGTAACAGGCTCTCGCCCTTTTCATATGCATCAATTGTCTCCCGCAAGACCAGTTCCAGTGTATGTACAGAATATGTCAGCAGTTCCCCCCTCAGATAGCTCTCCATGGAAGTGCCCGCCATCACACCGTCATCGGCTGTGGTCAATGCTCTGCCTCTGCCCCGCAGGTTCGGATACTCCCGCAGCATATCAGCATCCCATTCCAGATTGATCTTAATGATCTTCTCCGCAAGTTCCTTTTTGTCCGATGCATCTGGAAGATGCCCTTTGATTTCCTCGTATTCTTCAGGAAAAGTACTTTCCATCATCCTGCCATACTTCTCAAATACAAGATTCCTGCCTTCTTCACAGGCCTTCCGGCAGTCTTCCAGATAACTTTGCAGCACTTCATCAGAATAGACCATCCACTGACTCATACGCATCTTAAAAAATGTGTCCGGATCATCCTGACAGGAAGCCCGCCCCCCGGTATTATACACATTCTGAAATAATTCCCACTCCGTCTGCGCTATTTCAAAAATCAACTGCTCCCTTGCGCTTATTTCCGCCATGATTACCCCTTCTTTCCTGTTATAAACCAGCCTCTGCCGCTGAATCGCTTTTTCAATCCACGGCTGAACCGAGGCTTTCTTTCCCCTCTTCATCCGGCAAAGAACCTGCTTTTTCATCCGTGGCTGAACCGGTATCTTCCGTCTCATCTCCGTCTGCCGCTGAATCATTTTTTTCATTCGTGACTGAACCAGAGTTTTCCTCCCCGGCTTCATCCGGTAAAGAACTGTCTTCCTCATTCGTAACTAAACCGGTACTTCCTTTTTCATCCGCAGCCGGACCGGACTTCTCTTCTCCCTCTGTGTCTGCCGCTGAATGATCATCTGAACCTGTCTTGATCATGTCAAGCAGTTCACCGGGCGTACATCTTCTCAATTCTTCCTCGTACACTTTATGCGTAGAGGTAAGCGGATTACCCGCAACTGTAATGCGGATTGCCTGGGCATCAAAATTTTCCAGAAACGTATTCGTAACGGACGAAATGATAATGCTCTCCGCCTCCATGGACATGGTTCTCAAATATTCCCCCGCTGCTCTGGACAGGTCTATATGCAGTGCCTTGGTTCCATCCCGGTCTTCCTCCTCAAAAGCGAGCAGCTTCGTATCCAGCGATACGATATTATGCTTTGCAAGCGCCTTTAGAACTTCCTCCGGCGTCCTGTCCTTCACCTCTACCTTCTTACGGCTCAACTCAGAAGAGGCACCGTTACCGTAATAGATTACCGCCTCATGATCCAACACTGTTTCATCCTCTTCTGTCTGCGCCTCATCCGTACTGCCCGGCTCTTCCGAGTCCCCGGCGGCAGACTGCTGCTCCGCAGACGTATCAGTGTCTTCCTCTTCTTTTCCTGCCTCTTCCGCCTCATCATCCCGCAGTAAAAATTCTATAGAACTGACCAATATTTCTTCTGAAGACATCTCCGGCACTGCCATCTCGCCCGAAGACATCGTTTCTTCCGCTCTGCTGCCACATGCCGCAAGAAAGGTCATCGCAAGAATCGCCAAAACTGCCATTAAAAATACTTTATTTCTCTTTTTCATAATTTTCCCCTCCAAATGTATCCTTTACAAAAGCCTGAAACACCTGCTTTTCACGCCAGATTCATCTAAATCGGGTTTTATTCTATCATACTCATCTAAAAAAAGCAAAAGAACTTTTATCGTCCTGTTCTGCCCCGGTTATGCAGGAGGAAAGGATATTTTTGTCTGTGACACAAAGAAATCAGCCCGGAGAAAGCAAAATCTTCCTTCGAGCTGATTTTTCAGGCTCATTTCCTACGAGCCGGTAACCGTCTTTCCGTATTTGATCACTTCCCGCAGTGTAAAGTCACGATCAGCAATAAGAATGTCCGCTTTCCTGCCCGGAAGCAGACTGCCACATTCATTCTCCAGGCCCACTGCCACTGCCGGGTTCAAAGTTGCCGCCCGCACAGCATCTTCTTTTGCTATGCCCATCCTGATGGCCGTCCGCATACAATCATATAAATTCGTCGCGCTGCCCGCAATCGTTCCGTCTGCGAGCGTTGCAAGATTTCCTTTCACATGAACAGGCTGTCCACCCAGCGCATACTCGCCGTCTTCCATACCTGTTGCCATCATACTGTCACTGATCAGCACCATGCGCTCCGCACCAAACAGCTTGAAAGTGCTCTTGACAACGCACGGATGAATATGGATACCGTCACAGATCAACTCCGCTTCCGTTCTCGCATCTTCCGCCGCCGCACCGATCACTCCCGGCTTCCTGTGGGTAAAAGGCGGCATTGCATTATACAGATGGGTCACATGCGCTGCTCCGGCCTCTATGGCCGCCTTCGCGGTATCGTAATCTGCACATGTATGGGCAATGGAGAACCTGAATCTGCCTCTGCCTTCCTTGATACAATCCATCGCGCCTTCCGTCTCCGGTGCAATAACAACAATTCTGATCAGTCCCTTTGCAGCTTCCTGCAACCTGTTCAGCATATCCAGATCAGGCTTATGAATATAGGCCGGATTCTGAGCGCCCTTTTTCTCCATGGAAATAAAAGGCCCTTCCAGATAAATTCCCTTTAAAACATCCCGCAGCGGAACTCCTTCCGGAAGTGTCTCCGTCTCCACTGCTTCCGCACTGGCCTTACAGATATCCATCAAAGTATCTTCAGCAAGAGTCATAGTCGCCGGACAGATTGTCGTGATCCCGTGGGTCATCTCATAAGAAGCAATGGTACGCATCGCCTCCGCTGTACCGTCACAGAAATCAAATCCCGCACAGCCGTGAAAATGAGTATCTACCAGTCCCGGCATAATATAACACCCGGCTTCTTCCGCAGTCAGCCTGTCATCACCAAAGCATTCAATCTTCTCGATCGTATCACCCGTAATCGTTATCTCTCCCGGTTCAAAGCACATCTTATCCGTGTAAATCATTCCTCTGATCGTCCGCATAAAATTACTCCCTTCACTCATATTTATATTTTTCCTGACAAAAACCAATCCGGCTGCTCTACTGTAATGCTTTATGATAGCCGGCCAATGCCGCCTCGTCACCCACCAGAATCACATCACTGTGAAGCTGCAGTACAGACGCGGGAACTTCCGGTGTGATAGGTCCGAGGAACGCTTTTTCTACAATATCCTTCTTACCTTCTCCGGAAACAATCACCATGATCTTCTTCGCCTGCATGATCGACTGTATTCCCATAGTATATGCCTCCTTCGGCACTTCATCCATGGAAGCAAAAAAACGTGCGTTGGCCGATATGGTGCTCTCTGTAAGCTGTACGCAGTGCGTTCCCTTGCAGAAAGTACTGTCAGGCTCGTTAAAACCGATATGCCCGTTATGTCCAAGTCCCAGAATCTGCAGGTCAATGCCGCCATGAGCGCGAATGATTTCATCATAGTCTCTGCAAGCCTTCTCCGCATCCGGTTCCGTCCCGTCAGGAACGAAGGTGTTCTTCTTGTCAATGTTGATGTGGTCGAACAGGTGTGTATTCATAAAATAGCGATAGCTCTGATCATTATCCGCAGTCAGCCCTCTGTACTCATCTAAGTTGATACTGTGTACCGCTGAAAAATCCAAATCCCCTTTTTCATACCATTTGATCAACTGTTCATACGTACCGATGGGGGTGGATCCGGTAGCCAGTCCCAACACACTGTCCGGTTTCATAATAACCTGCGCCGATATGAAATTCGCCGCAATCCGGCTTGCCTGCTCATAATCTTTCCCGCAATAAACTCTCATTCTGTTCCTCCTTTAATCTCAATATCCCTGCTTACATTTATACCGCTCCGCGCATAGCATTCTTATCTATGCCTCTTATGGTTTATGCATGGCGGCCCGCCTGATCCTTCTGCTGCTTTATGCAAGGCAGACATTCCGGCCTTCCTCCTGCCGTTCCATACATGGCACCCACATTCATGCTCCTGACGCTTACGCCTTATATTTGTATATTATACCATAATTCTTCAAGACTTCCACAACTCAATGAGAATTTCGGTACTCATTTGCAGACATGCCTTCCATCCTTTTGAATACTCTGGAAAAATGGGCAAGATCCTGAAATCCTACCATCTCGGCCACATCACAGATGCGCAGAGAAGGATCTTTTAATAATTCCTTGGATTTATCCATGCGCGCGCCATTAAGAATCTCCGAAAAAGTCTTTCCTGTATGCTTATTGAGCAGCTTGGATAAATGCCACTGGCTGACATAAACCTGATCTGCCACATCAGTCAGCCGGAGTTTCTCCGCAGAATTATCCCGGATATATTCCAAGGCATTTTTCACGATAAAGCTGTTAGCCTCATTCATATCCGCTCCATCAATCTCTTCTTCCAGTTGCTCCACTTTCTCTTCTTCCGGCTTCTCTTCTTCCTCCTCCACTTCTTCCGGCATCATCGTTGCAGGCATCACTGACTGCTCCAGCCGATTCGTCACAGCTTCGATGGCTTCTTCCAGTTCATTCATTTTTGAGGGTTTGAGCAGGAATCTTGACACTCCCAGCTCTATCGCCCTCCTTGCATATTCAAATTCCCTGTAACCGGTCAGGATAATGATCTGCATTTCGGGAAATTCTGACTTCAAACCGGCAATCATTCTCAATCCGTCCATCTCCGGCATATTGATATCTGTGACAACAATATCCGGCCGTTCCCTGCGTATCAATTCCATTCCTTCCCTGCCGTCATAAGCAAACCCCGCCACCTGGCAGTTCCACTTTTCCCACGACATTGTTCTGGACAATCCTTCCACGATTAAAGGCTCATCATCGATAATTGCCACTTTATACATTCTATACCCTCACATTTTACCCCCCCCCGATGCAAACTGGCACATGATCCATTTTGCTGCCCGCAAAGAGCAGGGAGTATATAAAATATTTTTATCTGTATGTACTAAAATTCTGACCCGGATCTGATATTTCTATGCCTCATGCATAAGACACCACCGAAACATGAGTCAGACGAAACACAAATCAACCTTTTACAGCACCTGCGATCATACCCTTAATAATATACTTCTGCAGGAAGCAATATACAATAATGACAGGAACTATGATCAATGCAACTACCGCCGCCATCAAACCGTAGTCAGTTCCCTCTTTCGCGCTTATGTTGTTCAACATCATGGTGATACTGTACATATCCGGTCTTCTCAGGAAGAAAGACTGGGTGAACAGATCATTGTAGCTCCAAAGGAAGGAAAAGATTGCTACCGTTGCGAAGGAAGGCTTGGTCAATGGCATGATAACCTTGAAATATATCTGGAATGCGTTACATCCCTCCATATAAGCAGCTTCTTCCAGTTCAATGGGCAGTCCCTTAATATACCCCATCAGCACCACCATGGCAAAGGCCATATTACCTGCCACCTGGGGCAAAATTACCGATAGCATATTCAAGAACCAGTTTCCAGTGTTTGCAATGCCCCACCTGAATTCCATCTGGAATACGGAAATAACGGTAGCAAAAGCAGGAAACATCATAGCGCCGACCACCAGTGAAGCAACCAGTCCGGAACCCGGAAATTTATATCTGGCAAGCGCGTATGCACCCATACCTGCAAGCAGAATCACCAGCAGCGCTACCATTGTAGAGATAAAAAGGCTGCTCTTATATGCCCCGAAAATATCCGTTGTCTTAAATGCCTTCTTAAAATTGGCCATTGTAAACAGCTCACCCACCGGCAGTGAAAAAGAATTGCCAAGAATCTTATCCTTTGCCTTAAAGGAGTTCTGAACCACCCAGATAATCGGATAGAACGTTGTCAGTGACCATATGATCAACACCAGATACACTACGATCATTCCGACCGATGTCTTTCTTTTCTTTGTCATTGTTTCTCCCTCCTCCTAGTAATCTTTTTCATGGAACACCCAATTGACCACTTTGGATAGTATCACACCCAATATAACGATCAGAACTGCAATCGCCGCACCGTAATCTACATTCTTTGTTTCCATCGTATGATAATACATATAAGTACCTGTCAGGAATGTTGTCTTTAACGGCATTCCTTTCGGGAACATTACCCATGGAAGATCGAATACCTTCAATGCACCGGTAACTGCCAGGACGCTGCAGGTACAGATCACATTATGGAGAAGCGGAATAGATATGTAGCGTACTCTCTGCAGCGTGGTTGCGCCATCAATTCTTGCCGCCTCATAAAGTTCATCCGATATATTATTCAATCCGGTTACAAGAATGACAAAATAGAATCCCACATACTGCCACATAACCGGAAGCATCATCGTCACAAGCGCAATTCCTTCAGCTTTCCAGTCTGTAAGGCTCTGTTTGCCCAACATTTCCAAAAGCTGATTGACCATTCCTTTATCACGCAGGAAGATCAGATTAAACATCAAACCTAAAGCAGTTGCTGAAATAACGATCGGGAAGAAAAATACAGTTCTGAAAAAGCTCTTTCCCTTACTGATATTATCTACCATCAATGCCAGAACGATCGCGATTCCTACCTGTCCAATCAACGTGACAAGCATCATTACGATCGTGTTTTTGACAGATGTCCATATATTCTGGTCCTGGAACATCTCAACATAATTGCTGTACCACGGCGAGTTAAAACCGTTTCCCGCACTGCCCAGCTGCTTGATCTCCATGAAACTGTTCAAAATATTCTTAAAAAATGGATAATAGAGAAACAGTGCCATGAACAAGAATGCCGGAAACAGGAATACCAACGCCGGCTTCTTATTTCGATAAATGTTTGCTCCCATAAGCTACCTCCGCAATTTTCTATACTGTCTTATTTTCTATCTCTTCTCTGCCATATTGCCCTGTTACCGGCTATACAGCTTATTCTTTTTTTTAAAAGAGGCAGGGTAATCCCCTGCCCCTTTTAAGCTCAGATATTTTGTATTACTATTTACTGATTATGATATGTCTCAAGACCTTCTGCCACTGCATCTTCTGCTGCAACTCTTCCTGTTACAATCTCAGGCATACCATCGAAGGTAGATACCCGGCAGTCACCCTGGAACAGATCCTGTACTGCGCCTGTCAGGGATGTCGTACCTGCCATCATCTCCATTGCCTTAATCTGCAAAGCGTTAAACTCTGATTCATCAACAGCCGGTGCGTTCTTAAGTGCAGATGCTGCATGCTGTGCAAATGCGGGAACAACACTGTCAGAAGTCATGTACGATACAAAATTAACTGCTGCTGCCTGTTTTTCCGGATCTTCCCATGCTTTTCTTGTGATAAAGTAACCGGAAGAGATACCGCCAACCAGATCACTGGCTTTTCTGTCGCCCTTACCAGGTACATAAGTTACATCAAACTTCGCAAGTTTCTCAGCATCCAGTGTAGAAGGATCTTCCGGATCAGACTGACATGCACCTACGATACCGCCGACTTTCCAGGAGCCGTCAATCAGGAATGCAGCCTTGCCTTCTGTGAACATTGCAAAAGTCTCATCATCTGTTGCAGAAAGTGTATTCTCAGGGAAATAACCTAATTCATACAGTTCCTTGATATCGTTCATACCTGCAACCCATGCCTGGCCGTTTGCATCGTCTACATTCTCGGGAATCTCAAGGTGTGTTGCCGGAGACTGATTATTGAAGATTGCAAACTCCCACCAGTAATGAGGAATGTTACCAAGCGCTGCTGCGATCGGTGTGTAACCTGCCGCTTTGATCTTCTCACAGTCCTCTTTGAACTGATCCATTGTGTAGTTGCCGTCCGGTTTGGATACGCCTGCTTCTTCAAGAATTTCTGCATTGAAGAACATTGCCTCCCAGAATCCATTTACAGGTACTGCATACTTCTTGCCGTCAACCAGAGAGTCTGCAATCAGACCATCGTTCATATTTGACGCATAATCCGGATACACCGCACGGATATCATCGATCGACATTACCTTGCCTGCCTCGATGAAGCTGTTGGAATCTGCTCCATTGAAGAAGAACAGTACGTCGGGCTCGGAACCTGTCTCAAAGTCTGTAGCGACTCTTGTCTTGAATGTCTCGTCAGCGGTTGCGGAAGTATCTACTACCGTGTTGCCAGTCTCTGCTTCCCAGGCTGCTACTGCATCCTTGTAATTCTGTGCATTGGTATCCTCACCTGCAAATGTGGTGGTTACTACCAGTTCAACCGGCCCAGTCGCCTCTGCCGGTGCTTCTGCCTCCGGTTCTGCTTCTGCTTCCGGCTCTGCCGCTGCATCATCAGCTGCGCTGCTCTCTGTTTCAGCCGGAGCAGGTGTAGATGCACTGTCTGCATTTCCGCCACATGCTGTCATAGATAATACCATTGCTCCTGCAAGCATTGTTGCGATTACTCTTTTCTTCATTAAACTTTCCTCCCTTTCGTTTACAAGATGTCTGTTTCATCTATGTACCTATCATACTCCGTAAAGAGGGAAAGAGTAATTGTTCAGATTGTTCTTTTTTGCCTTTTATTGTTCTGTTGGCACGTCGATTTTTAGCAAAATTGTACTAACCGTGTGCTCTTTATCATTGCATGTTATAAACAATCCACAATCCGCCCCATATATCATTTTCAGTCTCTGGTCAACATTACGAATCCCCAGACTCACGCGCTTTTCTTTGGACAGTTCTGCGTTTGGGGACAAGAGCCTGTCGATCTTCTCCTGATCCGCCCTGGTCAGATGTCCGTTGTCCTCCACCTCTATGCTCAGATACCCGTCTTCCCGCTCATATAAGCGTATTTCCAGTTTGCCCTGTCTGCTAATGTCCATGCCATGCTCCACAGCATTCTCCACGATCGGCTGAATGATCAGCCGCGGCACCTGCACATTCATCAGCCGTTCATCAATGTGCTGGGTACATGAAAATTTCGTGCCAAACCGCTGTTTGATAATATAGAGGTAGGCATCTGCATAGGCCATCTCTTCCGCGATGGAATGGAACTGTTCTTCCTTCCTGTTCATAGTCTCACCCAGCATGGTAGAAAGCGCTTCGATCATGCCGCTCACCTTGTAATTGCCATTCAAGCGTGCCTCCCAGTTAATGATTTCCAGTGTATTATTGAGGAAATGAGGGTTGATCTGGGACTGAAGCGCCATGATCTTCGCATCCCTGAGCGCGATTTCCTCAAGATATATCTTGTCGAACTGATTTTTCAGCTGCGTCGACATGTGGTTAAAAGAGTCTTTTACCTGCCAGAATTCTTCGTTGTCCTCTTCATTTTCAATCTGAATGCCCAATTCACCCTCTCTTACTGCATTGGAGGCCGTAATCAACTGCTTCAGCGGGACCGTCACTTTATTATGGAAGAAACGCATCATCTGCACGATCAGCGGTATCATAAATAACACCAGGAGAATGAAGAGATATTCCAGCGTACTCATTGCGGCATGTGTCACCCCTTTGTCTATGCTGACCATAACCATCATCGTTCCGTCATACATATTGATTCTTCTATATGCATGGCTGGATTTCCATCTGTTTCCCCGCACATAAATTTCGGTTTCCTTCTCAAGCTGCTTCGCGATATTTTCCGTCAGATACTCCTCTTTCCATTCCAATTCTGATCCTGCTCCGTCCATCAGCAGTTCTCCGTTCCAATATACCAGCGCATTCTCATATCCCCAGATGCCGTCATAGCTTTTCATCAGTGAGTCCGGGTTAAGTTCTAACGCCAGCACGGCATAGGGCTCAAACTTGGAAGTCACCAGATTCCTTATCATATATACATTTCCCTCTACTCCTACCAGCGTTGTCCCTGTATCCAGATCACGTGCCATTTCCAGAATTTTATCTTTTGCCGTATCATAGAAAAAATTCACGGCGCGAAAGTTTCCCCCGCTACTATAATTTATCGTAAAAAACCGTTCCTCCGGATCATCCAGCATGACAAGTTCTGCTGTCCGGCAGTTAACATTATATCTGTACTGCTGCTGCAGAAATTTTTCCACTACTTTACGAAATGTATTCCTTCTTCCTCCTGCCATCAGGTCTTCATAACCCTGAGTAATCACGGCCATATAGGAGGCGTTTTTGGATGCAGTTTCGCAATCCTGTATCTGCATACACATAATCTGCGTGGTCTTTTCAAGTGAAGTCATAATGGTATGCTCCACCTGCTGATGACTGTTTACCTCCACAAAAAAGACAATAATAAGAATCAGCATAAAAAGCGGAAAAAACCATCCGAACAAAAGCCGTCCCACCATACTCCACCTGAGTGATTTTCTCCCGCCGAATCTCTGTCTGATTTTCTCAATATATTTATTCATATTCCGTACCGTTTCCTTTGTCTGATCTGTTCCCTATTATATCCTAAATACAGAATATAGAGAATAGAATATTTCAACTTTGTTTTCCCCTCATGACACTATCCGTTTCTCTGGCTTTATAAAAGCTTTTTTTAAAAATACTATCTTTAAGACATATTTTTATAAGATAAAAAAACGAGCAAAGCTCGTTTGCGAGATCCGCTTCGCGGACTCGAATAAGCATAGGAATTTCCTATTCCATAAAAAACTCCGCCAGACGAATCTCCGGCGGAGTTTATGAACATTCTATTGTTTATATATCCAGATATTTCTCAAACACTTCACAGAACGCAGCAGCATCCTGCTTCTCTTTCATCTCACAGAAAATTCGAAGAAGCGGTTCTGTACCTGAGAAACGTACAGAAATCCATCCACCATCTTTAAGGTAGATCTTTAAACCGTCCAGATAAGACACATTATCAATCTCATAAGGAATCTGAGGAAGTTCTTTATCTTCCAGGACTCTTTTACGGATCTCATCTTTCTTCTGCTGACTGAAACGGTAATCTTTCTCCACCAGCGCCATTCCGCCAAACTCCTTGCGGATCGTCTCCATGATCTCCGACAGCTTCATACCGGTTACAGCAATCATTTCTACCAGAAGGGTTGATGCGTAAATGCCGTCCTTTCCTTTGATATGTCCTCTTACTGCCATTCCGCCGGAAGACTCGCCGCCGATGATTGCATCCGTGGCAAACATCTTGGCCGAAATATGTTTAAATCCTACCGGAACCTCATAGCATTTTTCTCCGAAACTCTCTGCCACCCTGTCAAGCAAATGGGTGGTACATATATTTCTGACAGCCGGTCCGTGCCAGCCTTTATACTTCACAAGATAATAATACAGCAATACCAGAATATCGTTAGGATGCAGGAAATTTCCCTTGTCATCGATCACGCCGATTCTATCCGCATCTCCGTCCGTTGCAATTCCCAGATCACAGCGTCTGTCAATTACATAATTCTGCAGAGTACGCAGTGTCTCTGCTGTAGGAGCCGGCAGTTTGCCTCCGAAAAGTGTATCGTGCCTTTCGTGAATCGTCTCCACTTCACATCTGGCAGTCATGAGAATCGTCTTTAAGGAAGTCTCGCTGACACCGTACATGGGATCCAGCGCAACTCTCAGTCCACGCTGCTTAACCTTATTCATGTCCACCGTATCAATAATGCTGTCCAGATACTCATTTAACGGGTAAATTTCCTCGATCAGTCCTTTCTCGATCCCCTCCGCATAATTCATCTCATCCACCGGAATATCAGTTACTTCGTTGATGTAACGTTCCATATCCGCCGTCTGTACCTCGTCGGCATCTCTGCCGCCGAAAGTAAATACTTTAATACCGTTATAGATCGCGGGGTTATGACTCGCCGTGATCATCATACCGTAATGAAACTCATGCTTCATTACATAGAACATAACAAGCGGCGTAGGAGCCGATTTATTAATCAGATACGCCTTGATCCCTTCTGCGGCAAAGACCTGTGCGGCCCACTGCATCGCCTCTTTGGAGAGGAACCGTCTGTCATATCCTAAAACGATGCCTTCCTTCTCTACCTTTTCCTCACGCATCTTGTCACAGAGCGCTCTGGATAAAATCTGGATATTCTCCTTCGTAAACTCGTCTCCGATGACAGCGCGCCATCCGCCGGTTCCAAATTTGATCATTGTGTATCCTCCTTCTGTTATGCTGGCTATATTCTGCTCATACCTTCCGCTGTTTTTTGAACCCTTACATATACCTTTGTGTTTTACCTGTATTTTTTCTTTTGTACTTTGTCTTCTTCTCTTTTATACTTTTACTTTTCTCTTTCGTGCTTTTACTTCTTTTTCTTTGGTGTTTTGCTTTTCTCTTCTGTGGCCTTTACTTCTTTTTCTTTCGTTTTTTTGCTTTTCTCTTTTGTGGCCTTTACTTCTTTTTTCTTTGGTGTTTTGCTTTTCTCTTCTGTGGCCTTTACTTATTTTTTTCTTTGGTGTTTTGCTTTTCTCTTCTGTGACCTTTACTTCTTTTTTACTTATTTTTCTTTCGCTTTTTTGCTTTTCTCTTTTGTGGCCTTTACTTATTTTTTTCTTTGGTGCTTTACTTTTCTCTTCTGTGATCTTTACTTATTTTTTCTTTTGTATTTTGCTTTTTTCTTCTGTAACTTTACTGTCTTTTTCTTTTGTACTTTCTCTGTCTTTTCTTAATTGTACAGTATCAGTCTTCTTTCTCTTTTGTTCCGCTGTACCCGGCATAAAGCATCCTCATGCCGGGTACACCCTTTGAACTCTATGACAACTTACTCTCGTAAATGTCACCCCATAACTACCTCTACCACGTGGCTGCTTCCCGCTTCCATGGGTGCGATCCTGTCCGTGCAGACACCATCCACACGGATTTCTTTGATCCCCTTCATTGCACCCTCCGGGTTGCTCACCCGTATATCAAATTCCGCCCCTCTCCAGACACGTTTCACACGATATTCTTTCCAGTCTGCCGGAATACACGGATCGATCTCCAGCTTATCATAATCCGGCCGGATTCCCAGCATATATCTGGTTGCCGAAAAATATGACCATCCGCCGGAACCTGTCATAAAAGGATGTCTCGCACGGCCGAATGCACTGTGATCCTTTCCCGCAACAAACTGGCAATAGGAATAAGGTTCTGATTCTCTGATCTCGATCTTGTCATTCTGCCAGTACGGACAGAGTGAATCATAAAACTTCATCGCCAGATCGCCTCTTCCTCTCATGCACGCCGCCGCCCATGCCCAGGGATTTGGATGGGAGAAAATTGCTCCGTTCTCCTTAAGTCCCGGATAAACCCTCGTAACAAAACCGATATCATCATCCGGCACAGTATAGGAAGGCGTATTTAAAAGGATTCCGTAAGGCGTATACAGATACTCGTCGATGGCATGAAGCGCCTGATCCGCTTTCTCGTCATCCGCCGCACCGGACAGGATCGCCCATGCGTTGGACTCCAGATGTACCTGACCTTCCACATCAGTCTGCGTACCGATCTTCTTGCCGTTGGCTGTAATACCCCTGATAAACCACTTACCGTCCCAAAGCTGGGTATTGCATACTTCCTTCACCTTCTCTGCCACTACCGTATATTTCTCTACATCTTCGTTGTTACCCAGATATGCGGCAAGTCCGATAAACTGTGTCAATGCCCAATAGTGCAGGAAACTCACCATCGCACTTTCACCACCACCCAGATTCAGACAATCATTCCAGTCTGCACGAAGTCCTTTGCAGATACCCGTCTGTCCAACCTGTTCGGTGGAAAAATCCAGAATTCTTTTCAAATGCTCGTAAACAGTTTCTGTATCCTTGCTTCCATCCATAAAGGTATCTGCATAAGTAAGCTGTTCACTGGCAAAGGAAACCTCACCTGTCTCCTTAATGTACTCCGCCACCGATGCCACAAGCCACAATGCATCATCGGAGCAGGCATCTTTCAAGCCGTGTATGATACTGTTCTTATCCGGTTCCGGTATGACTGTAGGAGACTTAAACGGCTTATCTCCGTTATCTTCCACAAACCATTCAGGCTGGAAAAGATGCAGCCCGTAACCCGAACTTGTAAGTCCTCGCATGAGCTGTTCGATACGTTCCTTACATTTCGCCGGATTGGAATGAGGAACCGTCATGGCATCCTGTGCAGTGTCTCTGTAGCCAAGACCCACTCTGCCGCCCACCTCTATAAAAGAAGCAAACCGTGAGAACATGACGTTGATTTCAGACTGATACAGCGTCCATGTGTTGATCAATGTATTCATACCTTCATTGGGTGTCTGAATCTGCAGTTTCCCGCATTTATCTTCCCAATACTGCTTCAGATCGGCATAAGCCGCATCTACTGCCGATACATCACTGTATTTGGCACGCACACGCTTTCCTTCTTCTCTTCTGCCTTCACCCAGCATAAACACGATACGTACTTCTTCACCCGGCTGTAAAGTCAGATTCTTCTGCAGGCTGCCGCAATGATTTCCGCCCTTTTCATAAGAAGAAGAACACCTGCCCGCTATCACTGCCGCCGGATTTGTTTCCGTATTGTATGTACCGAGGAACTTATCTCTCATACAGTCAAATCCATCCGGTGTGAAATTCGCAGTAAAATACTGATATCCTTCCTCCTCATAAAACAGGTCTTCCTCAATAATGCCGTCATCATAAGAAGCGCCCGCACAATAAAGGCTCATCTGATAATTCTGGTTATCAATCATAATATGATGGAAGGAAAATTCCAGATAGGAAAATAAACTCAGATTCCGCACCGCATCTGTTGTATTCTTCACTTTCACATCCCATAACTGAACCGCTTCCCCTCTGGGAATCATCATCGTCTGTGATGCCTTAATTCCTGCATATTCACATTCATACACCGTATAGGACATACCGTGCCGGCAGCTGTACTTCGCCTGGTCTAACGGCTTGCCTACGGGCTGCCAGGATACAGACCAATAATCCGCATTATCATTGTCCCTCAGGTATACATAAAATCCCGGCCTGTCCATGGGAACTGCATTACCTCTGAAACGGCTGATTCTGTGATACTCCGGCGTCTTGTAGAACAGATACCCGCCTGCCGTATGATTCACTACGGCCGCCATGTCCTCCACGCCAAGATAGTTCGTCCATGAGCAGGGCAGGTCTACCCTGTCAATGACATATTCCCTCTTCTCATTGTCAAAATGTCCGTATTGCATAATACCCTCCGTAACCCTCCCTATATGTGGTCTTCTCAGTGCCATACATACCTGCCACGGGCTTGTTCTTTTCTGCAGATTACATGATTCTGCCTGAATTCTCTGCAGGCTTGTACCCGTGAAATCAGTACGGTCCATTGCACTATTTAAGCTATATTATAGAGAAGTCCTCCGGGTTTGGAAATAGTCTAACGTGTGATAATTTGCCAATTATTGTTTGAATCCCCTCTGCGTTTTTGCAATTTGTCTTCCCATCGTTATCTGCTGCCTGTCATTATTTCCGCCCTCTGTCCCTCCGGCTTCTTCTGTTCCATCCTGTTTTCCACATCCTGCCATAAGCAGTAATGCAATCACCAAGAATAAAGATACATCTGCCTTCCTGCCCTGTAAAATTACCTTCAACAATTTAGTTTTTTTTTATCAATATTAAACATCACCCTGCCAGTAACGCCTGACCTGTTCCTCAGTCAGTGAATCCGCAAACTCTTTCTTCAACTGCAGAAAATATTCCAGATCCATCAAAATACCATACAATACTGCCCGCTCTTCAAACTCTTCTCTGGTCGCAGGAAGCGGTGAATCCTTCATCTGCCGGAGTACCTCGTCCAGTCTCGCAATCAGTTCTCTGGCGTTGTTCGATTCTCCGAAGGTGGCGGCAGTCTCACAGATCAGTTCCGCCACCTGATCCGCCTGTGGAAAAACCGCACGCACGCTCCCGGCCTTCTTATCAATATCCTTGAGAACCACCGCCTGCTGCTCCCGCATATTCATATATTCGATAAAGTACTTCGATTCCTGAAAAAAAGTATTGTTCATATAGGCAAATGCCTGCTTGCTGCCGTCCGCAAGGTCAGTCTGCAGTTTATCAAACAGGCTGTCCCGCCGCTCCGTCTGCTGTCCCTTACCGATAGATTCCGAAAGCCGCAAAAGTACAATCCTGAAGTCTTCTTCCAGCGTATGCTGCATAGCCCGGATCTCTCTGCCCTTCCCCGGCATAAAAAGATTAAGAAGCATCCCGGTTCCCGTTCCGATGAGCAGAAGCAACGTCTCGTTCCATATGAGTGAAAGCGGCATACCCTTTTCCAGAAGATAGTGCGTGGCCAGCACGGCATTGACGGAAACCGCCTCTCCAAGCCCCAGCGGAATACAGCCTGCAATAAAAAGAAACAGAAAAATACCGTAAGAAAACACATGATACCCGAAAAGATGAAATATAACATAAGAGAGAACAGTCGCCAGCAGAAAGGCCGCAATTCTTTTTCCGGAAATAACAATCGTCTCCCGGGATGTATCCTGTATCGTCAGAAGTGTTATGATTCCTGCTGCCGTGCCGTATCCAAGCCCAAGCATATCTGCAATAAAGATGGCCGCCACACTCCCTACGGCAATTTTGATCAGTTTAAGCATAAAAACCCCCATTTTTCAACCGGCTGTTCCTGATCTGCCGTCTTGAAAAAATCGGAATAACCGCCTCTCTCATGCTGCCTGGCTCCATGTTCAGAAGTCGTTCCAGATTATAAATGAACGCCTCTATTTTTCTCCGTCTCTCTTCTTCACTGTGCTCCATCAGGTCATCAAATACCGTGTTTGCATACAGAAATGTCATTTCTGCAGTCTCTTCCGGATAGTCTGTCTGGCAGATTCCCTGTGCGATCCCTTCTTCAATCAAAGCAGTCATGACCGGAGTAATGCCGCACAGCAGGCGTCTCTCCATTTTCTGGTGCATGAGGGCATTCTGCGGCCTGTGCACCTGCTCCAAAAGTTCCTGATCAAACTTACCCTCACTGACATTCAGTGCAAGCATCATCATTGTGAAACGCTGTAATACAGGCACGTCTTTCCGGGTTACAATCGCTTCCGCTTTCGCAAGCAGCTGATCTGTCATACGGCCGATCATAGCATCCAGAATTTCTTCCTTGGATTTGAAATGGTAATAAAGCGTTCCTCTGGCAATACCGATTTCATTCAGAATATCATTGGTGCTTGTACCATCAAAACCTTTTGTACCAAACAGCCGTTCCGCCGCATCCAATATTTCATTTTTTCGTTCTTCCGCTTCCTTTACCACACGCATTCCTTTGCACTCTCCTGCACAGTCTATCGACAGTCTGTCGGTTTGATGTTATCATTAAGCGAACATATTGTCAATTCATTACTGTTGTTATATTTCCCCTTTTCCAAAAAAGCAGTCAACGGCGGGTGAAATCACTTCACTTGCCATTGACTGCCCGATTGTCTTTACAGTCAGCAATTGTACTGCTTTATTTCTTTTTGCCTTTATCATCTTTATTACTGTCTTTGCTGCTGTTCTGTCTTTGCTTTATGGCTGCTGCACTGCTCACAAGCAATAATATAATTGCTGTCATAGCTGCTGTATTCATAAAAAAACCTCCTTTCGATCTGTACTGTCAGTCTATATATCGGCCAGTTATCCTCGCATATTTATTCTCTGAGTCTTCAGCAGAAATTGATTACCCGGAAACTGTAAGCCTTCCATGATCCATCTCGTACACTTCATCGCACAACACTTCTATATCCTCTTTGTTATGACTTGCCAAAATAATAGATTTCCCTTCATCC
>CAJUJP010000020.1:40835-66960 GCA_910586615.1 uncultured Lachnospiraceae bacterium | reverse complement strand
AAATTAAAATTTTCAATCGCGAGATTTGTGTCTGCGCGCTGCTTGCCACAAACTCGTTTAATGCGACGTCTCAACATAGTTGAGACAAAAGCAGCGCAGAAATGGAGTTAAATATGGAACGTGCCGAGATCATTGAGAACAATAAAACATATTGGAATGACCATGCTGATCTGTGGTTTGGAACAACGGCACTTCCGGTGTATGGGGTACGATTTCCAACAGAAGATGACTTGCATTTATTCGGTGATGTTGCGGGAAAGAAAATGCTGGAGATTTGCTGTGGCAGCGGACATTCATTGAAGTATAATGCTGAAAAAGGTGCAGGGGAGTTATGGGGCGTTGATCTGTCCCAAAAGCAGCTTGATAATGCAGCAAAACTTTTAAGTGACAGTGGATATTCGGCAAAGTTATTGTGCTCAAAGATGGAGGATGAACTTGATGTGCCTAAAGGGTATTTTGATTATGTATATTCCATCTACGGCATTGGCTGGACAACCGATTTACAGGGAACATTTGATAAGATTGCCTCTTACTTGAAGAAGGGTGGCATTTTCATATTTAGTTGGCATCATACATTGAATTATTGTGTGGCATGGTCATGTGATGAACGTAAAGATGTTTTTGAAGGTGAAAAGTTGGTAATGATGAAAAGTTATTATGACGAATCATATTTCAAAATGCCTGTGCATGATAGTGAAATTATTTTATGTAACAGAAAGATGTCAACATATATTAATGCATTGGCAAAAGCAGGATTTGTAGTAGAGCAGTTAGTGGAAGAGTCAGATAATAAATCATTAAATGCTACAGGAGATGTTGACCCTAAAACAAGGAAAGCTAAAATGCTGCCAGTTTCGTTCTGTATCAAGGCAAGAAAACTTTAAGTCAGCTTAGGATAAACTGTAGGCAGAGTGATTTGGTGTTACATATGACACATTCGCCCTCTGCGGTCTGATAATTCTGTAGAGCCGGATGATCGGTAAGAATGTGTCCTAACTTTGACGGTTCTAACAATCCTTTTCTTGTCACACAAAAGCCGCCGGTGACCTTGCTTCCAGTAAAAAGATAGACTTTTCCCTCTACTGTGGCGTTGTATTCTGTAAGAGCCTGTGTTGGGAGATGGATTGTCAAATCATCTCGTATCAGTGATTTTCCGAAAATAAATTTACCGCCCTTGTTCATCTGTGGCATATATCATCAACTCCTTCTTAAAAGTGGAAGTCCACTATATCACAAGAAAATTTAAATGTCACTAAGGCTTTCTAAAGTGTGGCAAGTTATTTTTCGACATAGCGGGAACGGTTAATTGTCGGTATATATTTTTGATGGTGAGAGTGCCTGCTGCCTCTAATTGTTTTCGGAAGCGTTATGCTCCGAGTGATAACGGAACGCTTTTACAATATAATCAGAAGCTCCTTTTCCATACTTACTGTCAGTCATGCTTTTAATATAATCGCTTGCATATGTGTCGATAAGAACATGGATACAGGGCTTATCGAGGGATACGCTGGTGCTGTTTTCCTGTATAAGCTGCAATAGTTCGTGTACAATGGATTGTATTTTAGGGGAAGAAACATCTTCTGACAAATCGGCGGTTAGTCTGCCATACAATAGATCAGATTGCTTTCCAATTTCTTAAAAAACAGGATTTGCTGCAGCTTTTGCAAGGCTTCATCATCATATAGGCGATAGCCGGATTCAGTCAATTGGCTTGGCTTTAACAATCCAATCTCGTCATAGTATTGCAATGTTCGTGTGCTTATGCCTGTTAATTCTGCAACTTGGCTTATGGTTCGCATTTTTATCAGCTCCTTAAATTTGTGCAGAAGCAAGGTAGAGATTGCCAGCTTATATCTATTCTGCTCCTATGAGAAAAGAATACCGTATCACGTTACGTGAAAGTCAATACTTTGTATGAAAATTTTTTCACAAAAATCGAAATTTTAAATGCCTCCTTTAGACAGGGCATGCAGAATTTTCTGTTTCATGCGGAAGTTAGTTTTACAATTCGGGATAGCATTATGGAAGCAACAAAAACAGAATTACAGTTGATTAAATTGTCAGAGATACAGTCGCTGGAAGTGTTTTGCTGGTCGGCAGAGTAGAGGGGGAAGAAAATACAAGGGCTGTGGCGCAAACTAAAAACAACCTTGCGGGGTTCGGACACCCAAAGGCATTTACACTGTCGGAGAACGGTTTTTAATGGCTCGGCGTTTCAGTCTTGCGGACGAACAGGACATATCGAAGCGGAAGATTGATGAAACGTAGTGACGATAAAAAATATGTGACGAAGCGATTGCTATATCCTACATTTTTATAGTAAATGGAGAATGGACGTGATATAATTAATTCTATAAATTTGATGAGGGAGATTAATGTAGGGGGATCAATGAAAGCATTATGTATATCAGCTTCAAATATTTTGCATAGCAAAGAAAATAGTATTTCGCAAATTCTTTGTTCTAAAATTACTGAAATTTTATCAGAACAGGAAATAATGTGTGAAATAGTGGATTTAAGAGATTACTGTCTATACCCGTGTATTGGTTGCGGAAAATGTTTTGAAAATAAAAGATGCTCTAATGATACTGATTTTAATACAATTTATGAAAAGGTTATAGAATCAGATGTCATTTTCTTTGTATCGCCGCATTATGCTCCAATCCCGGCAAAACTAAGTATGATACTAGAAAAAATGGAGGAAATTACTTTTTTGCATTGGTGGAAAGATAATGAGTATAAGTCAGAAGTATATGGAATACCGGCAGGAATTATTTCACATGGCGGCGCTTCTGACTGGGCATTAAAGAGTTATAAAGCGATGGTAAATGACACAATCGCTAATGCTTTAGATACGATTCAATGCAAAACTGTTTCTTATAATTCCGAATGGAATACAGGAATATCATTACCGGTACAAAGTGTGTCGGAAGAAGAAAATATTTTTCCGGTTCAAAAATATGATTGGGATTTGCTCACACAGAAATTAAGAGATTACATTGAACTTGCTTTAAAAGAAGTATAGGATTTATTTTGTGAATAGCACAATCGGAATTTGAAAGCAACAATAAAGGAGACAACATCTATGAAAAATTATACTCAAGTTTATGTAAAAAACAGTATGGAGGCAGCAAAAACATATTGTAAAGCATTTGGAGCGGAAATAACTCTTGAGATGAAAAATAGCAGCAAAACTGCCTATGAACATTGTGAATTATCAGTTAATGGCGAAGGCTTTTTGGCAATAAGCGAAGCAAAAAATCCTTGTGATATAGATTTTATTCACAAAATGAAGTGGGAAACAATGACTTTTAATGTATTTGAGATGGGAACCGAAGAATGTGTTCAGAGAGCATTTGATGTTTTGCGTGATGGTGGAGTTGTAATTGAAGCAATTCATGAGTTACCATGGAATAAATATTGTGCCACTGTTATTGATAAGTATGGTGTATGCTGGTGGATCGCTATTTAGCCGATCTTTTCATAACAATGTTTCGCTAAAGTGTTCTCGCTGAAAATATTCAGTTGAACCGCCTTTGTGCCGGTGATTTGAACGGCATATTGCTGTCCGCCCATTGCATTTTTCCCTAATAAAACATGGAAAGATTTATGTGTCATGGAATATGACAAAAGACTTGCACACCAAAAGGCATGGGTTCTTTCGTCATCACTCCATTTTGTCGAATTGATTGATACAGTTATTTGCGCAGCTGTTCCATCAGAGATGCTTTGTTTTGATATCTCAATGCGGCCCATGTGACCACAAGCGTACATAAGATCACACATACACAATATATTACAGCAATTCCAATCGGAAATTGATAAGTCAGATAAGACATCAGTCCCTTTTTCAAAAAGAAACAAAGAATACTTCCCATCGTTCCGCCTATGATCAAAGAAAGGAGTAATCCTATTGTGACTGTAATCAGACTTTCATAGCGTACCATAGCGGAAAGCTGCTTTTGGGACATTCCCACAGAACGCATAAGGGCAAATTCCTTCTGTCGGGTTATGATACCTGTCAGAACTGTGTTTACCAGATTCATAACGGCAAAGCACCCGATAAAAGCAACCGATGCCATCAGTACCATTTTCATTCCTTGTATGAAATTTTCATTTTGCGCAATAGCCGCAGAAAGAGATGTCATATTAAGCTCCGGGATACTTTGCAGTATTTGTTCTATTTCCCCTTCCGCCTGTTCCTCTGAATCCTCTGAAACCCGGACTGCATATTGGCAGGTTGTGTCACATGATGCAAGGCTGTTCATCGTATCTAGTGGCAGCATCAACATATCAATTTTATCTCCGTTATTACCGATTTTATTTTGATCGAGTACAGCGCCCACTTCAAAGTTCATGTTATAGCTGGCATTTCCATCAAAAACCTTAAGGGTAATGGCCTGTCCGATCTTTGCCTGAATATGCAGATCTTTTTCCAGATCGTCAGGCCTGCCGATGATAATCTGGTTATTTGCGGTTAATGTATCATAATCCGGAATGTTTCCATCTGTCGTGCAGGCTTGTATCAAGTCCATATCTTCGCGGCCGAAGCTGACAACAGCCATATCGGATTCTGCTGCTTTAAGTTCAGCAGATACCGGAAGGTAATGGTATTCAGTGATATCTTCTATACCTGTAATGCTGGATAATGCGTTTTTCAAGTCGCTTGTAAACGGATTCGCAGTTTGGATCTGTTCCAATGAATTGTTCCGCAATTCTTCATCACTGATATTGATAATAAACTGTCCGCGTGGAAAACCGGACAAGGACATATCTTCTGCACGAATGGAAGAAAGAACCGATGATAATCCAAGCAGCAGGATACCCGTAAGCAGCAACGATGTGATCGTTAGCGCGTTCTTTTTCCGGTTGTTTGATATGTTCTTTTTTGCAAGCATAACAGGCGAGATTCTCTCAGGATGAAATACCGGTTTCTCTTTTCCTGTCTGTGAACCCGAATAACGGCAGGCATCTACAGGTGAAACTGCTGCCGCAATCATTGCAGGTTTTCTTATGGAAAGCCGCACAGTTATATAGATCAGGACTGCAACGAAAGGCCATATCCATAACAGGCTGGTAAACTGAAATCCTTGCGGCACTAATAACCAGGATAATAGGGTTCCTGCCACAAGACCAACAGGAATAGATATAACGGATAATGAAAATCCCTCATAAAACACAAGCTTTTTCACTTGTCTGCCTGTCATGCCAATTGTCTGCAGCTGGCCATACTCTTTGATTGAATGAATAATTGCGATATAAAAGATACAGTATATTACCAGTACGCCGGCTGCTATAATAATCGCCAAACCGGCAATTGCCGTACCAACCAGGAGAACGGACGGTTTTGAAAGATTGATATACGCCTCATTCATGGACGGTGTTCTTTCGATTCCTGCATTTTTCATGATTTCCGCAATCAGTTGTTCTATCTCTGCCTTGGAGGCGGCTGCACCGGTATTAACTTTGATCAAAGCCGATGGTGCATATTTCGTCCATCCGTTTTGTCCCTTGAAATATTGTTCGGAGACAATAGCAGCATACAAAGTTCTGTCAATACCGGCAGCCGCTGTTTCCAGATATCCGGAAATCGTAAATGCTGTTTCCTCCTGGGTATCCGGCATAAAAATTGAAATGGTATCCCCGATTCCGGCATCTGACCCTGAGTGAAGCAGATACTCTTTTTCGATCAGTATTTCATTTTCTGATTCAGGCATCTTGCCCTCTTTTACAGACAACCCATTCAGGATCAGAGCATCTGAATTGGCATAAGAAATATTCAGACGGCTGTTTCCGGCTTTGCTGCTTCCTAACGAGGCAGTAAGCCCGGTTAATAATACTTGTTCCTGGCTCCGGATCTTATCAAATTCTTTCTGGTCAACGCCCGAAATCAGTGCATGGTAGGAACCCGTGATACTATTTCCACCATTCCTGTTTACGGCCGCAATCCCTGATACCAGAAACAACACGGCAGACATCAGCATAGTCGCTAATGCAATTGCAAAGATGGAAATTCTCTTTTTAAGCTTATCATGCTTTAACTTAGAAAAAGCGATTTTACGGGTAATCGCATTCGTATTGTTTTCAAATGGCCAGATCATAGCCTGCCGCCTCCTTATCCTGCAATCCTGCCATCCTCAGTCCGTACAATGCAGTCTGCAAGTCTTTATTGTTCTGCAATTAGTTTAACAGAGAAATGTCCGTGAAATGTTACAGCAAGTTACTTTTTTCTTTATTGCACTCATCTGTCAGTTTGCCCATATTTGGGGAATCAACCCGGGCCGGATTGCCGGGAGGGGGTGAGGGGCAGTTGAAGCGACAGGAAATGTGTGTCGCAGTGGTTGCTGCGCCCTTGTCTTATAGTGGTGCATAGAGTCCAAAAGTGGTATAATCAAGACCATAAATCAGGAATTTGAAGCGATAAGCAAATTATGGAAAGTTGGAGATCAATATGCCGGAATTAACATCAATGATGAATATTGGTATAGAAATGGACAAAAAGCTAAGATCCGTTGGTATAGAATCGTCTGAGCAACTTATTGAGACAGGTGCAAAAGAGGCATTTCTTAAGCTAAAGCAGAAATATCCGGGTGTGTGTCTGGTGCATTTATATGCATTAGAGGGAGCAATCCATGATATAGAATTTAACAGTCTTTCAGAGGATACGAAAAAGGAATTAAAAGAGTTTAGTGATTTTCTAAAAAAGTAGTAACGCAGATAAGGAAAAGATGGCAATGTGGAGGTTCGCAGCGTTAAGCGGGACCGCAGCAACTTGTCCCGTGCTTTTATGGAAAACGATATGATGGTGTGCTATACTTAGAGCAATATATTTAGAATATACGGAGGGATTCTATGCTTGAAAATATTCCATCTCAATCTGCTATGACGGAACTGCTTGGTCAACCTTTGTTTGAAGTCTGGCAGGCGTTATGTCTGACTATTGATGAAAAATACGAAATGGAACAATTATGGAATACCGGTGGTAAGAACTGGACTTACGAGTATAAATATCGCAGAGGTGGTAAAACACTTTGCTGCCTGTATGCAAAAAGCAACTGCATTGGTTTTATGATTATTTTCGGGAAAGATGAAAGAATAAAATTTGAAGATATAAGGGGGACTCTTTCAGCAGCCGTTTGCAGGCAGTATGATGAAGCAAAAACCTATCATGACGGAAAATGGGTAATGTTTGAACCGGTCAATACTGCTGAATTTGATGATTATATGAAATTGCTGGCTATTAAAAGAAAGCCGAACCGGAAATAGTAATTTATATTTGCAGAAGGGGCAGACAGTTATGCAAATGCCGGGAATTGCAAGGAATAATGTTCAACGCAGACAGGAGGAATCCGCATAATTGCTCCGGAAAGAGGATTATCATGGGAATTTCAGCAGGATTCATGGTACCGCACCCGCCGCTTATCATACCGGAAGTGGGAGGCGGTGAGGAAAAGAAAATTCAGAAGACGATCGATGCATACAGGAAGGCGGCGCAGATGATCAGCAGTCTGCAGCCGGAGACGATCGTGCTCCTTTCCCCGCATCAGATCATGTATGCGGACTATTTCCATATATCGCCCGGGCAGGGCACAAGGGGTGATTTCGGGCAGTTTCGCGCCGCACGGACATCCATGGAGGTTTCCTATGACACAGAATTTGTACGCGTGCTGTGCGATGCCGCGGCGGAGGCCGGCTTAGAGGCGGGGACACTGGGAGAGCGGGAGAGGAAGCTTGATCACGGCACTATGGTGCCCCTGTATTTTGTCAATCAATTATGGAAGGAATACCGTCTGGTAAGAATCGGCCTGTCGGGATTTCCCCTGGCGGCCCACTACCGGCTGGGGCAGTGTATCCAGGCGGCGGCGCAGACTCTTGGGCGGAATACGGTGGTGGTTGCCAGCGGCGACTTATCCCACAAGTTGAAGGAGGACGGGCCCTACGGCTATCAGGAGGAGGGACCTGCCTACGACGCAAGGGTCATGGATGTGATGGGTAGGGCCGCTTTTGGGGAACTGCTGGAATTTTCGGAAGATTTCTGTGAGAAGGCTGCGGAGTGCGGGCATCGCTCTTTTACCATTCTGGCGGGCGCGTTTGACCGGACCGGCGTGGAGGTGGAGCGGCTTTCCTATGAGGGACCTTTCGGAGTGGGATATGGCGTCTGTACCTATCGGCCAACCGGTTATGATGAGACACGGAATTTTCTGGAGCAGTATGAGGAGAAGAAGCGGCAGGTGCTGCTTGCCAGACGGGAACGGGAAGATCCGTATGCCAGGCTGGCAAGGTATACCATAGAGGCGTTTGTAAAGACGGGAACGCTTCCGAAGATGCCGCAAGGACTGCCGGAAGAACTGTATCAAAACAGGGCGGGCGCGTTTGTGTCTCTGAAAGAGGATGGAAGGCTCAGAGGCTGTATCGGAACCATCCAGGCGGTCAGGGGATCTCTTGCGGAGGAGATCATGCATAATGCCGTCAGTGCTTGTTCAGCGGATCCCAGATTCGATCCTGTGGAAGACTGGGAAGTGGAGCGCCTGACGATCAGCGTTGACGTGCTGGGGGAGACGGAGAGGATTTCTTCACCGGAGGAGTTGGATGTGACCCGGTACGGCGTCATCGTGACAAGAGGCAGGAGGCGTGGACTGCTGCTGCCGAATCTGGAAGGCGTGGATACAATAGAACAGCAGGTCGCCATAGCAAAGCAGAAGGCGGGGATCAAAGAGCATGAGAGCGTGGAACTGGAACGGTTTGAAGTGATACGGCATCATTGAGAAACAGGAGTTTAGTTGTGATGAAAACAATTTGCCGGGTATGTATGCATCGCTGTGCGCTGGAGCCGGGACAGACAGGGTTGTGCAGAGCGAGAAAAAATAAGGGCGGGGAGATCGTCTGCGAGAATTACGGACGAATCACCTCTCTGGCGCTGGACCCTGTTGAAAAGAAGCCGCTCCATGATTTTCATCCGGGAAGCATGATCCTGTCTGTGGGCAGCTTTGGCTGCAACCTCCGCTGCTCCTTTTGCCAGAACCATGAGATTTCCATGACGGACGGAAAGGAACTTGCTGCAGAGTATATCTCGCCCGGGCAGCTTGCGAACCTGGCGCTGATGTGGAAGGAACAGAAAAAGGCGGGGAACATCGGCGTAGCCTACACCTATAATGAACCTTTAGTCGGCTGGGAGTTTGTTCGTGATACAGCCAGGCTGGTGCGGGAATACGGCATGCTGAATGTTCTCGTGACGAATGGTACTGCCTCGCGGGAGGTGCTTGAGGAGCTGCTGCCCTTCATCGATGCCATGAACATTGACCTGAAAGGATTTCGTGAGACGTATTATCGGAAGCTTGGCGGGGATCTGGAGACGGTTAAGGCTTTTATTGCGAGAGCGCAGGAAAGCTGCCATGTGGAACTGACGACGCTGATCGTGCCGGGGGAGAACCATTTCCCTGAGGATATGGAAGCACAGGCGAAGTGGATTGCCGGTTTACGACCGACGATCCCGCTTCATATCACCCGCTTTTTCCCGCGACATCGTATGAGGGACAGGGAAGCTACAGATGTGGGGCAGTTGTACCGCCTTGCAGGAATCGCGGAGCGGTATCTGGAAAAGGTGTATGTAGGGAATGTATGAATTCATTAGGTCGTGGGGGACAATTTGATGGCATATGCAGTCCGCGCAGTTTTTCTGCGGGACTGCATTTTTATGGTATAGGAAACAGGGAATCTGTTATACAGAATCGGGAAGATGCCGGATGTGAAAACGAAATGATTCAGGAGTTTGCCCAGATCATGCGATAGCGTAGTTTAAAAATATTTCTTGACGTTTACCGGAATAGAGTGTATTGTGTTTATGACCGATATAGTATTTTGAGTCATAAAAGGAGAAAACTATATGGCAAGAAGTTTTACAGAACGAGAAAAAGAAAACATCAAAAGAAGTTTGCAGGAAGCCTGTAAGCAGAGCTGGACACAGTATGGTTATAAGAAAACAAGTGTCGATGACCTTTGCAAACAGGCAGGAATCTCAAAAGGGGCGTTTTATCTTTTCTTTGAATCCAAAGAAGCTCTCTTTTGTGAAGTCTTGTGTTCCATGCAAGAACAAATCTGCAACGCGGCATCTGAGATAATCGAAAAACACCAGGATAAGTATGGCGTTGCTGAAGCCTTAAAACTCATTTATCGGGAATATGATAAAAACAATTTTTTGTACAATTCGAATGGTACAGATTTTACAATTTTGATAAACAAGTTATCAGAGGAGCAGGCAAAAAAAATAGAGGAATCCAATCAGATGAGCCAACAGCTTTTTTTAAGCCAGCCGTATTTGAAATTTAAGGTTGATACGGATTTGGCGATGTCAGTTATTTACTCTTTAATTATGAATATCAAAAATAAGGATATTGTTCCACACAATCACCTGGAAACTTTTGATTTTATGGTTGACCATTTGATTCATAGTTTGTATGAATAGCAGGACGGAGGCAGAAAAAATGCAAAGGAAAGAAAACAGAGGTCAGCCTGTGGTATTGATGCGGTTGTTAAAATGATTTAAAATTGATGGAGGCAGGAAATGAAAACAGAAGTTATAAAGAAAAATAATACAGAGGTTGCAGTTGTGAGCAGCGATGAACTGCTGATCACAGATGTCCAGTCGGCATTAGATTTGATTATGACAGTAAAATACGAAACAGGCTGCACAAATATTGCTGTAAACAAGGAAGCTATTGTAAATGATTTCTTTGTCTTGAGTACTTGTCTGGCAGGAGAAATATTGCAAAAATTCATCAATTATGGTGTGAGATTTGCTATATACGGAGATTTTTCAAAATATACCAGTAAGCCGTTAAGGGATTTTATGTATGAGAGCAATAAAGGAAAGGATATTTACTTTCAGTCTACCGTTTCCCTTGCGGTTGACAAGCTTTCTGGATGTGCCCGGAATGAAAAAAGAGACAGTTATGAATGAGTTGCAGGAGGTGGGCCTGGTTGGCGACCTGTGCAGGAAACATCATGTGATTGTGCTTTCGGATGAAATTCATTGTGACCTGACCAGTCCCGGACAGGAATATATTCCTTTTGCTTCTGTGTCGGAAAACTGCAGAAATAACAGCATTACCTGTATTGCGCCCACAAAAACCTCACAGGCCACCTATCTGGTGTGGCTGGACTGCCGGAAAATGCAAGGGTGCGCAGCGGAATTTACAGGATATCTGCGGGAGCACACAGGATTGTATCTATCGGAAGGACGACAGTATGGGGAAAACGGAAATTCCTTTATCAGAATGAATATTGCATGTCCCCGGAGCCGGCTGGAAGATGGAATGAAACGTCTTGCAGAAGGGGTTGAACTTTATATGATGTTTCTGAACACGCAGCGATAGATGGGAATTGAACGATTTACGATCCATTGTAATTTTCTATTTACGTAGAAGGGGAAATAGCAAAATGGAAAAAAGAAAACTGGTAACTCCGGATGATATTAGAACTGCTTTGAAGGATATTGGTGTCCAAAAAGGGCAGGTTGTTATGGTGCATACATCGTTAAGCAGTCTGGGATATGTGTGTGGCGGCGCACAGTCAATTATTGAAGCGCTGATGGAGAGTGTTGGTGATGAAGGTACGATTATGATGCCGACACAGTCGTGGAAGAATTTAGATCCGGCGGCAGGTGTTTACTGGCAGGAACCGGAGGAATGGTGGCCGGTCATACGTGAATACATACCCGCTTATGACAAACGGATTACGCCCACAAATACAATGGGCGCCGTATCAGAAATGTTCCGGCAGTGGCCGGGGACACTTAGAAGCGATCACCCTGCAAGGTCAGTGGCGGCGTGGGGACGTTATGCACAGTATCTGACAGAAAATCACGACCTGTCTGATATTTTTGGAGACAGGTCACCCATCGGCAGGTTGTATGAACTTGACGGATCTGTCTTACTGATTGGAGTTGGTTACGACAAGAATACTTCTCTCCATTTGGCAGATGTACGGGCTGAATATCCGGGCAGGCATACGGTTATAGAAAGCAGCGCCATACAGCTTGACGGACAGCGGATCTGGAAATCCTATGAGACACTGGCTGTAGATGGCGAGGACTTTCCGGCAATCGGAGAGGCATTTGAGCAGACAGGAAAGGTGCGTCATGTGTCTTTGGGAAATGGTATTTTATCCATGATGAACCAGAGGGCACTGGTAGATTTTGCCGTAAAATGGATAGAAGAAAACAGAACGCTCTGATTTTTCAAATTTACAAGGTTGAGAAACATGCAAATTTGTTTACCCGCGTTTATATCCTTCAATCACCCAATCGTATTTTTTTAAGTCCAGACCCTGGCCGCAGTATTCACACCTGCCGCCGTTTAACAGTGACAGACTCGCGCCGCAGGAATCGCAGCGATATACGTTTACATCGTTAATGCTCTGCGTCAGCGCATGGATACTTTTGACGAGACTAAGCTGCAGGTATGACTTGTACTGGCACACGCCGCCATTTTCGTATCTGGTAAGCAGCATTCCGGCTTTTACCTGCAAATGCTGGAAATCACCGTCTGTCCGGTAGTCCATCAGCACGCATTCCAGCAGTTTACAATCAATCACGCCGCCGTATCCTGCGATGAGTGCAGTCACGTCGCATACCGCAAAGGGGCCGACTTCTCTTGCGGAACCTGCATAACAGATACTGAGCAGCTTGTTAGACAGATTTCCGATGAAAGTCTCAAGGGAAAAATGTTTGTCCACGTTTCGTATTTTCTCAAGCGTCCGGTTCGTTCTGGCGGGGCCGCCTTTCACACTCTCCCTGGATTTCTTTCCTATAAAGAGTGCTACAAATATCACCATGGCGCCGATTCCGAGCAGTGGAGTCAGTGACAGCATGGCCCCGCCCGTATTGATCCCGACCGCCAGAAGTGCAAATACAATAATAACAAGTATCACATACATGGGTATAAAATTCTTATAAATCGTAAAACCGTCTCTGCGCTGTGTCCGGTCCCCCGGATTAAATACGGAAGAAACCTTTTGTTTTAAATCTTCAATATGGAATTTTGTCTGACAATAGTCGCAGCCGTCTACAAAGTTTTCCAGCGTACCTTCCCAGCCGCAGCTTGGACAGATATAATTTCCGTTCAGGCTTCTCGACTGGATCATATAGTATTCTCCCGGTGATTGCTTCCTCTCATCAGACCATACGCGGCGGGTGCCGTTATAGAAAGACTTTCTGTAATTCATCTCATCACTGATTTTACAGATCAGATTTTTGCCATCGTGGCTGTAGTTCCAATATGGATAGCGCCGGTTCTCACCTCTTTCATACTCTGTAGGCTTTATGTAATCATAATGCGCCGTCAATCCGAGCGACATAAGCCGTCTTTTATTGAGGTAATGTGTATACCACAGATTCTGGGTCGTCGTCATAAATCCGTTCTCCGTAATCTGCTGGCTGTTGTACCATGCCATTTCTTCCTGCTTGTAATTATTGACTAATCTGGTCATATCATTGTTCCAGACCTGGCAGGATGAACTGTAACGGTTTTCGTTTACTAACTGTGTTGTGACTTTTTTGAACTGATTCCAGTCTTCCTTCAAATTGTATGCCATATCAGTTCCTCCTCAATGTGTTTATTTTACCATATCGGGGAGATAAATTCTATTCTTTTGCTGTCCGGGTGTTCATAAATCATATTTTTTCCGGGTCAGGGTGCATGTCTGTCTGCCGCTGCTGTTTGTGCTGTTGTCTGCAGGTATTCCGGTACTGCACCGGTGTCTGTCCGACAGATTTCTTGAAAGCCTGTGAAAAATAGGACTGTGAAGAGAATCCCAGGATGGAGGCAATCTGCGATATGGAATGGGATGTGGATCTGAGCAGATATTTTCCTTCATCGATTCTCCGTTGGAGAAGATAGGTGATAGGGGAAACGCCTACGTATTTTGTGAAAGCATGGACCAGATAATACTTATTCATATGGGAGCGGCTCGCCAGTGTGTCCAGGGTAATATTTTCCATGTAGCTTGCATCCAGATAATTTTTGATCTGAACACATTCCCTGTTTAAATAGGAGTTGTTGTTCTGTCTGATAGACAGGTTGTTGTTGCGGAGCATACAGAGCATGACCACTTCCAGAAGACTCTGGCACACCGCCTCGTAGTTTTCTTCTTTGTTTGTGATCTCTGTCAGCATAATATTCAGATAGGCATACACATTTGAACTTCTGGTATTGTACTTGTACACATTTCCTGAAGCGGTCTGAATCAGGAGACTGTCCTGGGCGGATGCGATATTTTCATACGAGAATGTCAGGCCCTCTATTCCTAATGCTATATATTCAAGGGGTGATGCGTGCAGGGATTTTTCCGTATGCTGCACATGCGGGCTGATAATAACCATGTCGTGTTCGTTCACCGGAAATTCCATGTCTTCCGTAATAAAAGAGCCGCGTCCTTTCACAACATAGAACAGTTCGCAGAAGGCGTGCGAGTGCAGTATACTCTGCCAGTCTCCTTCATATTTTGAAGTGGAAACATATAAAAGTTTTAATCCGTTAAAGCGGGAAGGGTCGTTGTCCCCGATGTAATGTCTTGTATTTCCCATGGGCTTCCTTTCTGTGCAATATGTTTGAGTTATCCTGCCGGCCGTATGTGCCCCGGTTTTGAATGCTATTATAATACACTTTATATATCTTGTCTATAAATACGGTATCTGCAAAATCCATAAAAACATGTATACAATCTGAAATTTTCGGAAGTTTTAGACACAGCTGCCGGAAAAATATAAGAGTTTTTGAATACATAATTTTAACAATATTTATTAAAAGCAAGATATCTAAAATATGAAGCAACTATAGGATTGATTATATTGTCTGCTTTTAATATGCTTAAGTCGTACCTGATCAATATAAAAAAATGATTCAGGCAGTATTTCATTACTTGAAACAGGTTCACAGGAACTTAAACAAGGGAGGGTTTTTATGAAAAAGAAAGTAATTTCAACGTTACTCGCAACAGCAATGGTTGCATCACTTCTTGCCGGCTGCGGCGGTTCCGGCAACACACCGGCACAGGACAGTGCCCCGGCAGATACTGCGGCTGACAGCAGTGCTTCTGAGGCTGAGCCTGCAGAAGAAGCTCCGGCAGAGGAGTCTTCCGAGGCGGCACCGGTTGAAGAGCAGACATTGAAAGTGGCAGCTTTTGAGGGCGGATACGGCGCAGATATGTGGTCAGAGGTTGTGGCAGCATTTGAGGCTTCTCACCCTGGCGTGACCGTAGAGCTTACCATTGACAAGAAAATTGAAGATGTGATCAGTCCTGCAATGAAGGCCGGAGATTATCCGGATGTTGTACATCTTGCAACCGGACGTGAGGCAGCTCTGACAGAGACACTGACAAAGGAAAAGGCACTGCTTCCGCTGACAGATGTTCTGGAAATGACAGTTCCCGGTGAGAGCGTAAAAGTAAAAGACAAGATTGTTCCCGGTTTCCTTGACACGCTGGCAACCAATCCTTACGGAGACGGCGTAACCTACTATGCACCGATGTTCTACAGCCCTTGCGGTCTGTTCTACAACGCAGGTCTTTTCAAGGAAAAAGGCTGGGATGTTCCTACAACATGGGAAGAGATGTGGGCGCTTGGTGACACGGCAGCAGCTGAAGGCATCGCACTGTTCACATATCCTACAACCGGATATTTTGACGCATTTACTTATGCAACACTTTCCTCAGCAGGCGGATCTGACTTCTTTAACAGCTGTATGACATACGAGGATGGCATCTGGGAAAGCGAAAATGCGACGAAGGTATTTGAACTGATTGCGAAGCTGGGCGAATATACAGAAGGCACGACAGTTGCCAATGCGAACAATGACAACTTTACGAAGAACCAGCAGCTGATCCTCGACAACAAGGCAATCTTCTGTCCGAACGGAACATGGCTTCCGGGCGAGATGGCTGACGCACCGAGAGCTGACGGTTTTGAGTGGGGCTTCATGGCAATCCCGGCAGTGAATGCAGGTGGTGCAGGATGTTCTTTCTGCTGGTTTGAGCAGATGTGGATTCCGGCAGCAGCGCAGAATCAGGATATGGCAAAAGAATTTGTAGCTTACATGTACTCTGACGAGGCAGCACAGATCTTTGCAAAATCCACGGCAATCCAGCCGATCACAGGCGTCAGCGATTCACTGGACGGCGACAACAAGATGTTCTACAGTATCTATGACAACGGTGCTACCGCAGTTATGGGCGGATTTGCATCAACCGCACCGGTAGAGGGCGTGAACATGCTTGATACTCTGTGTGGAACAGTTAACAGTATTGTAAGTGGTGACAAGACTGTTGCAGAGTGGCAGGCAGCTGTAGAAGAAGCAAGTGATAAATTAAGAGCAGCAATGGAATAAGGATTTAGGAGCGCTCCAAAGGTTTCTGCCTTTGGGGCGTTTTTGTCTTAGCAGCAGCAAAAAGTTCCGGATATAAGAGTCCGCGAAGCAGAGCTCGCAAAGTTATTTGCGGAGCAAATTACTTTTTTTAACAGAAACGCCAAAACTGGAGGTATGAATGTGAAAAAAGTCAAAGGGAAATCAATTTTTATTACCGTTTGTGTGGCACCGGCGGTCATACTGTTTATCATTTTTATGCTGATTCCCACCTTTAATGTCTTTAAGATGTCACTGTATAAGTGGGGCGGCTATTCCAACACCAAAGAATTTGTAGGGCTGAATAATTTTAAGATCCTGGTGGAAGATATGAACTTCTTCCGGTCTTTCCAGAATACGGTCCTTTTGATCGTTTGTGTGACGATCGTTACAATGGCACTTTCTTTGATTTTTGCAGGTATTCTTTCGCGTGAAAAGATCAAAGGACAGAATTTCTTCCGCATTATTTTTTACATACCCAATATTTTATCAGTCGTAGTAATTTCGGCTATTTTTTCGGCAATTTATGACCCGAACAACGGTCTTTTGAACAGCATAATCGGTATCTTCCGGGGAAGCGATAAGACGCCGATCCTCTGGCTGGGCGATCAGAAGCTGGTCATCTACAGTCTGGTTATTGCGATGACCTGGCAGGCAATCGGATATTACATGGTTATGTACATGGCGAGTATGGCAAGCGTTCCGGAAAGCCTGTATGAATCCGCGAATCTTGAGGGAGCCGGCAAAATACATCAGTTTTTCACCATTACGCTGCCGCTGATCTGGACAAATATCAGGACTACCCTGACTTTTTTCGTGATCAGTTCGATCAACATCAGCTTTTTGATTGTAAAAGCGTTGACAAACGGCGGCCCGGATGGTGCGACGGAGGTATTCTTAAGTTACATGTATAAGCAGGCGTACACAAATTCTTCTTATGGCTATGGTATGGCGATCGGTGTTGTCGTTTTCCTGTTCTCCTTTGGATTGTCGGCATTGATCAACTTCGTTACCAAGAGAGAGCCTTTGGAATTTTAAAGGAGGGGGTAGAAAATGAATACGAACAAGTTGTATAAACTTTTCATCTATGTTGCCCTGTTGACGCTTGCGATCAGCATTGTGGTACCGGTAGGCTGGGTATTTCTGGCGTCCATCAAGGAAAACTCTGAATTTTACGGAAATCCGTGGACAATGCCCAAGGGATTTTATTTCCAGAACTTCATCGATGCGTTTGAAAAGGCGCAGATGGGAGAATATTTCTTAAATTCGATACTGGTAACCGCGCTGGCGCTTGGTATTCTGCTGGTGGTTGCGCTGCCTGCGGCTTATGTGCTGGCACGCTATCGTTTTTTTGGAAGCAAATTGTTTAATATCATGTTTATGGGCGGCCTGTTTATCAATGTGAACTATATTGTAGTCCCCATTTTCCTGATGTTCGTTGACGCTGACAAGTTTCTGAGAAATCTGGGCGGCGACGGTTTTTTCCTGAACAATCTTTTTATTGTCGCACTGGTTTATGCGGCCACGGCGCTGCCGTTTACGATCTATCTGCTTTCCGGTTTCTTTGTTACGATACCGCATGATTATGAAGAGGCCGCCTACATGGATGGCTGTGGCTATTTCAGAACAATGGTGCAGATCATGATGCCCATGGCGATGCCGAGTATTATCACGGTTATTTTGTTTAACTTTTTATCTTTCTGGAATGAATATATCATCTCCATGACACTGCTTACAAAGGGGTCCAAGACACTGCCGGTAGGTTTGATGCAGCTGATGCAGGCACAGAAAGCAGCCGCAAATTACGGACAGCTTTATGCCGGACTTGTAATTGTAATGCTGCCGACTCTGATTTTGTACATAATGGTGCAGAAGAAACTGACACAGGGCATGAGCCTTGGCGGATTAAAAGGTTAATCCAAAGGAGGGATGTATATGAAATATGTCATCAGACTGCTGTATCTGCTGATTTTCATCGGATGCATAGCGCTTGTCATTACAGGACAGCATACGATCGGCCCGGGCGGGCTTGGAGTTATGCTTTTGGGACTTTTGGGAATATTAGTTCTCCTTTATCACTATAACAGTAAATATCAAAAATAGGGGAGGTATTGGGCGATGATTATGGGAAGCACCGGCAGGCTGACTCTGCCTACAGATGCGGATATGGTCGATGAAACGATACGACTGAAAAATATGCTTGGCGCTGACGCTTTGCGGGATTGTGACGGAACAACGATGCCTGAGGAACTGTTGAGTCAGGACGCCAAAATTTATGCAACCTATTATACAACCAGAAAAGACAATGACTGGGCAATGAAAAACCCGGAGGAGATCCAGCAGGAGTATCTGATCAGCGACCGGATAACGGCGAAGGGAGAGAGCCTGCGCATTGAGTTGATGAAGGGGTTTCATACGGAACAGCTTAAGGTAAACACGATTGATTCCCCGAAACGCTGGTGGGAAGTTATAGACAGAACCACGGGGGAGGTCGTACCGGCAGAGAAGTGGGAGTATGATGAAGAGACAGGTGAGGTTGTGATCCAGACCACGCCTTACCATCAATATACGGTCAGTTTCCTTGCGTTTTTGATTTGGGACCCCGTTCATATGTATAATTTTATCACAAACGACTGGAAGGATGCGCCGCATCAGCTGACCTATGACGTGCGCCAGCCCAAGACACAAAGCTATGTCAAGGAAAAGCTGCGGAAATGGTGCGAAGACAATCCGCATGTGAATGTGGTGCGCTTCACGACCTTTTTTCATCAGTTTACACTGACCTTTGACGATAAAAAGCGGGAGAAGTATGTGGAATGGTTCGGCTATAGCGCCAGCGTCAGCCCGTACATATTAGAGCAGTTTGAAAAATGGGCGGGCTATCCGTTCCGGCCGGAATATATCGTAGACCAGGGATATCACAACTCTACGTTCCGGGTTCCGTCCAAAGAGTTTCGCGATTTTATTGAGTTCCAGCAGATCGAAGTTTCGAAGCTGGCAAAGGAACTGGTAGACATTGTGCACAGCTATGGCAAGGAAGCCATGATGTTTTTGGGTGACCACTGGATCGGAACAGAACCTTTCGGAAAGTATTTCAAAGACATCGGGCTGGATGCCGTTGTAGGATCTGTGGGAGATGGCGTGACACTGCGGATGATCTCGGATATCAAGGGCGTAAAGTATACAGAAGGACGTCTGCTTCCGTACTTTTTCCCGGATGTGTTTACGGAAGGGGGAGACCCGATCGGAGAAGCGCAGGAGAACTGGCTGAAGGCAAGAAGAGCGATTCTGCGTTCCCCGCTGGACAGGATCGGATACGGCGGCTATCTCAAGCTGGCGTCGGAATGGCCCGGCTTTATAGATCAGATTTGTAAAGTTGTGGATGAATTTCGTCAGATCCACCAGCACATGGACGGAACAAAGGCTTATACAGCGCCCTTTAAAGTTGGCATTCTGAACTGTTGGGGCAATATCCGGCGGTGGATGTCGAACCAGGTGCACCATGCCCTGTGGTACAGAGAAATTTATTCTTATGTGGGCGTGATCGAATGCCTGAGCGGAATGCCGATGGATGTTGCATTTATTGATTTTGAGCAGATAAAGAACGGAATTGATCCGGAGATCAAAGTGATTATCAATGCCGGGGACGCTTATACATCATGGAGCGGCGCCGAGAACTGGAAAGACGAGAAGGTGGTCTGTGCGATCCGCAGATTCGTCGATGAGGGCGGCGGCTTTATCGGCGTGGGCGAACCCAGTGCCTGTCAGTATCAGGGGCGGTTTTTCCAGCTGAGCGATGTGCTGGGCGTTGACAGGGAACTTGGATTCTCTATGAGCACGGATAAATACAATGAACTGAATCGTGAACATTTTATTCTGGAAGATATTCCCGGTGAGATTGATTTTGGAGAAGGAAAAAGCCGGATCTATGCACAGGGAGAACATTATCAGATCCTGAATATGGACGGAAAATACAGCCGTCTGGTAGTCAATGAATACGGCAGGGGCAGAAGTGTGTATTTCACAGGTCTTCCGTATTCGCCGCAGAACTGCCGTCTTCTGCTGCGTGCCATTTACTATGCCGCACACATGGAAGACGAGATGAAGAAATTTTATGTCACAAATGTGGATACAGAACTGGCTGTTTTTGAGAAAACAGGAGAAATTGCTGTGATCAATAATTCCAGAGAGCCAAGAAATACGGATCTGTATGTGATGGGAGAACTGTATGCGCATCTTGAACTGGCACCTATGGAAATGCGGTGGCTGACGTATGAGCGTCCGGCAGACTGACTGGAAGATGATTATCACGGCATGGAGGAAAAACGATGAATTGCAATGTAATGAATGAAGTGATCGCTGCATTTCCCATAGAGACTGATGAAAACGGAAAACTGTCGGAACAGATTCCCTATGGAAACGGCCATATCAACGATACGTTTCGCCTTTGCTGCAAGACACAGGATCAAAAAGAAAAGTGCTTTATTCTGCAAAGAATCAACCACGATATTTTTAAAAGCCCGTCGCAATTGATGGAAAATGTGGTTCATGTTACAGAATATCTGCGCGGGATCATCATTTCTCAGGGCGGTGATCCGGACAGAGAGACTTTAAATGTAGTGAAAACAAGAGAAGGTGCAAACTTCTATCAGGACTGTAACGGCAATTATTGGAGAGTCTTTCCGTTTATTGAAAGGTCTCTGTGTCTTGAAAAAGTGGAGGATCAGAAAGACTTTTATGACAGCGCAGTTGCATTTGGAAACTTTCAGAAAATGCTGGCAGATTTTCCGGTAGAGACCCTTCATGAAACGATTGTTAATTTCCATAATACGCCTTCACGCTTTCAGGATTTTCAGAAGGCTGTACGGGAAGGTGACAAAGAGAGAGTGGAGACTGCCGGTAAGGAGATTGCCTTCGCTCTTGACAGGGAACAGGATACGGCAGTACTGACCAACCTTCTGGCGGAAGGAAAGCTGCCGCTTCGGGTGACACATAACGATACCAAATTGAATAATATCCTGTTTGATGCGGATACGAGGGAGGCACTGTGCGTTATCGACCTCGACACGATCATGCCGGGACTTTCGCTGTATGATTTCGGAGATTCTATCCGCTTTGGAGCAAGCACGGGGGCTGAGGATGAGACGGATTTAAGTAAAGTGCAATTGGACCTGTCCCTGTTTGAGATGTTTACCAAAGGATATCTGGAAGGATGTGCGGGGAGCCTCACCGATACAGAGATTGCGATGCTTCCTATGGGAGCAAAGCTGATGACTTACGAGTGCGGCATACGGTTCCTGGCGGATTATCTGACAGGAGACCATTATTTCAAAATCCATCGGGAGAATCATAATCTGGACAGGGCAAGGACGCAGTTCAAGCTTGTTGCGGATATGGAAGAAAAGTGGGAGGAGATGCGGGGAATCGTAGAAAGGATATGTGCAGAAATATAGCAGGATGACTTTGAGGAAAAGCGGCACAGCTTGCGGGCTGTGCCGTTTCTTTGTCTAACCGTCTTCCAACTTGTGAATAAACAAACCTGCAAAATATACCTTTAAAGGAGCGATATATCCCAAAAGTTACACTTTTTTCCTTTTATCTGTTATAATAAAAATAATATCTGTGCAGGAAGAACAGAACTCTGCTTTGAGGCAACTGGAGGCTTTGACATGGAGGATATTTTGCAGTGAATGAGGAGTTATCAGGGAAAACAAAATTAAGAAAAGGCAGCTTCTTCTGGGCGCTGCTTAAAATGAATATGCTGCCGCTTATACTTTTGACGTTAGTCATTACGACATTCAGCGCTGCCCGGTTTGCAGCATCGATGAACCGGGAGGCGCAGAACGGTCTGGTGGATCTGTGCCATACAGTCATGACGCTGTATGATACAGTGTACGAGGGAGACTATCATACAGACGATGTAAACGGTTCGACTGTTATGATGAAGGGAGAACAGCCGTTAAACGGCAATTTTGAGATTATTGATTCTATTAAAGAGCAGACGGGCGTTGATGTTACTATTTTTTATCAGGATACCCGTGTGATCACGACGGTTCAGAACAACGACGGTATGCGGGCGATCGGAACAAAAGCCAATGATACGGTAGTTCAGGATGTATTGCAAGGGGGACAGCCGCATTTTTATGCCAGTACCATGGTGGAGGGTGTCCGGTATTTTTCCTATTATGAACCGATTTATGCTTCTGACGGCAGCTGCATCGGCATGTTCTTTCTTGGCAAGCCTTCCGCCGAGGTGAGGAGACTGGTGCGAAATTCGCTTATACCGACGATCGGATTTTGTATTCTTACGATGCTTATTGTATGCCTTGTGACGGTCGGCTTTTCTAATAAACTTGTCAGTGCGATCCGTAAAACAGAGTCTTTCGTGGAGACGATCGCCAAGGGGAATCTGCATACGGAATTTGATGCAGATGTTCTGAACAGGAAAGATGAACTGGGGGATATGGGGCAGTATCTGATCAAGATGCAGCAGGCGCTCCGCAATTTAGTGGAACAGGACACGCTTACCGGATTATATAACCGGAGAAGTGGTGAGCAGATGTTGAGAACCGCGCATATGAATTACCAGAAGGAAGGAACGCCTTTCTGCGTTGCGATCGGCGATATTGATCACTTTAAGAGAGTCAATGATACTTACGGTCATGAATGCGGCGATGTGGCGCTTATGGAGATTGCCGCACAGATTCAGGAACATATGAAAGGACGCGGATTTGTTGCCAGGTGGGGCGGCGAGGAGGTCCTGCTGGTGTATGCTAATATGGAACTGGAAACGGCGGCAGGCTGTATCGAAGAACTGATGGAAGATATCCGTTCCAAACGTATTGTGTATGAGGACACATCGCTCAGCATCACGATGACCTTTGGCCTGACGGAAGGGAACGGGGGCAGGATCGAGCATATTGTACGCGACGCGGACGCGAGGCTGTATGAGGGCAAGAACAGCGGGCGCGACAGGCTTGTATATGAGGCGGTGTAACAAGTATTCTGACGCTTGCACAACTTGCAGGATCGCATACAGAGCAATTTTACTCGTGGAGTAATGTATGGCGGTGGAGAATGAAATCAAAGAGGAGGATATGTCTATGACAAAAAAATTTTGCTTCGATGATGTGCCTGTGTTAGAGACAACCGGCGGAAAGCTCAAGGGATATTTCTACAACGGAGCATATATTTTCAAGGGAGTACCGTATGCATATGCGGACAGATTTAGGCAGCCGCGGGAAGCGAAGTGGGACGGGATAAAAGAGGCGATGTCTTATGGATTTGTGTGCCCGCTAATGGAGAGGGATAACCCTTGTGCGGAACTGATGGTGCCACACCGCTACTGGCCGCAGGACGAACACTGCCAGAACCTGAATATCTGGACCAAAAGTCTGGAAGACGGAAAGAAGATGCCTGTCATTGTCTGGCTGCACGGCGGCGGATATGCTGCGGGGTCTTCGATCGAGCAGACGGCGTACGACGGCTTCAATCTGTGCATGGACGGGGATGTAGTCGTAGTGTCTGTGAATCATCGTCTGAACATCCTCGGGTATCTGGACTTATCTCCATTTGGTATGAAGTATCAGAATTCCGGCAATGCTGGTCACGCGGATCTGGTTGCGGCACTGCAGTGGGTTCGCGATAATATTGCCTTGTTTGGTGGCGATCCCGATAATGTGACGATTTTCGGCCAGTCCGGCGGCGGGATGAAGGTTGCCGACCTCCTGCAGATTGCAGAGGCGGACGGACTTTTTCACAAAGGACTTATTATGAGCGGTGTAAATGACGTAACGCTTATGCCGCCATGTACGGGAGACGGCCGGGCCATTGTCACGGCGATCCTGCAGGAACTTGGCATTCCGGAAAATGAGGTGGATAAACTGGAGACGGTTCCGTATTATGATCTGGTGCGTGCCTATACCAAAGTCAGTCCGGCGATCGCCGCACAGGGCGGATATATCGGCGGCGGGCCGCTTGTGAATGCGTATTACAAAGGCGATCCGCTGGATTATGGATTCAGAGAACGGGCATATGAAGTTCCGCTTATGATGGGCAGCGTATTCGGTGAGTTTGCGTTTATGCCCGCGTCGTATGATAAGAATGAACTGACAGAAGAACAGATCAATGAGATGATTCAGCCGGTATACGGAGAGCATACCGATGAGATGATAAAGCTGTTTCGAGAGACCTTCCCGGGGAAAAACCCGACCGATCTGCTTGTGGTTGACCGGGCGCTGAGACAGCCCACGAAGCGGCTTGCCAGAATGCATGCGGAAGGCGGAAACATCGGCACGTATCTGTATGAATTTACGCTGGAATTTCCGATTTTTCATGAGAAGATTGCATGGCACTGCTCCGATATCCCGTTTTTCTTCCGCAATACGGAACTGGTAGAGGTGTGTCAGATCCCGGAGGTTCGTGAGAGACTGGAAGCGCAGATCTTTGAAGCATTTATGTCTTTTGTCAGGACGGGAAAACCGGAGAGCGACAAGTTACCCGCGTGGGAACCGGTGACGCCTGCGCAGGAGCCGACTATGATCTTTGACAGGGAGTGCGAACTGCGGTATCAGTTTGATGATAAATTATATGAGAAGATCGACAGCATACTTTCACCGTTTAATATGATGGACATGATGGCGAAAGGGGATATTCAGCATTAAAGAGAGCGGGGGAATCATATGATTCCCCTACTCTCTTTTCCGTACCGGTCTTATATATTTCCAGAACCGCTCCGTGTCATGATAGAAGTAAAAGATTCTGCCGGGGGTCGTATCGAGACAATAGCCGGAAGCAGCGTAATCAAATTCCTTCATGGCCGCTTCGATCTTTTCTTCCACACGCTGGTTTTCTTTTTCAAAATCAAACGGACCATGCTCAAAAACGATGTATTCTCCCTCGGGCACATCGATGAGAAGCATTTGTGAAGGGACATCACCGGTGTAGTCAACCGGAAGACGCACGCCGTAACACTCTGCCAGCGGGGTTCCCCAGCTGCAGATCCGGCCTGCCGGATCATTGATGAAGGCCATGATCTGGCCGCTTCCACTGTTTGCTTCGCTTCCGCCGTTATCATCTAGCTTGCCTTTGATACTGTCAAGCAGACCGCAGATGGTTTCACAGTCCTGCCCCGGAATCTGGCTCTTTTTCTGCCAGAAATCCCAGTATCCGATGCTTTCATAGTTTTTGATGTGCAGAAATTTGTGTGCCGGAATTGTTACAAAATAAGTTTTAATGTCTCTTTCTGAGTTTTGCATATGATTGCCTCCTCGTATTTCTGATAAGTAACAGTCAAAAGGTTTCAAGATTGTGCGGAGTGCGACAGGTCCCGGGTGCCTGCGGTACTCGCTGGGGGTAATGCCATAGGCTTCTTTGAAAGCACGGGTAAAAGCTTCATGAGAGGAAAAACCGTACTGCAAGGCAATATCCAGGATTCCGGTTTCGGTATCCCGGAGCTCTTTCAGAGCAAAGGCCAGTCTTCGATAGCGAAGATAATCCCTAAACTGCATACCGGAAATCTCCTTGAATTTTTTGGAAAGATGAAATTCGGAATAGCCGAATTTACGGGAAAGATAACCCAGTGATAAAGAATCATTATCGTTCCTTTTGATATACACGTCTATTTCGTCAATCAGCGACTGAATCTGCCTGTGCCATTCGTACATTTGTGCTCTCTCCGATTTCCGTGGCTTGTACCCCCTGAGTTACGAGTTCGCTTTGCGAAACTCGTA
>CAJUJP010000020.1:12063-40735 GCA_910586615.1 uncultured Lachnospiraceae bacterium | reverse complement strand
AAGTTAATTTGCGCAGCAAATTTACTCAGATATGTGTCCGGACATTCGAGTTCGCTTTGCGAAACTCGTAAAGTTAATTTGCGCAGCAAATTTACTCAGATATGTGTCCGGACATTCGAGTTCGCGAAGCGAAACTCGCAAAGTTAATTTGCGTAGCAAATTTACTTTTATTTTACAGAATATAAAAGCAATTTACTTGATTTTACTTGTGGAAAATATGGGGTGTGCAGGTAAGCTGCAAAGGGGGATACACTTATCAAAAAAACCGCATTTTGCGAGGGTTTAAACTTTGAATGAAATAGGCGGGTGACAGTTCCCGCCTCTCCAACCGGGGTGACGGCTGTCCGCTCCGTCCGCTGCTTTCATTCAGTACAGTCTATATGTTTATAAAATATTATAAGTCACCTCATTTTTTGTCAAGTTTTTCAGAGTGCCTTTAGCAACACATAGGATTATAATAAGCGGAATAGAAGCGGTGCCTGTCGGCGGGCTTGGCACGAAAGTATATGTAGTGCACTTTTTGTTCTTTTCATAGAAAAATAAAACGACATATGATAAGATATAAAAACGTAGTAAGATACAAAACCTCGGATAAAGCAGGATATACGATATTATGACATGTATGTCAGAAAAGGTAAAAGCAGATGGACACAAGAAGACATATGATTATTCTAAATGGTGAAATAAGGACAAAAGAAATAAGACATTGTCGATATAATCCGGATACACATAGAATGGAGGTCGGGTTTACCAGCGGAGGAAAATATCCGTATGCATGTTCAAATGTGAAATGGTTCAGGGAACCCGAAGTTCTCAATCCCGATTTATATCATATCAGTAAAGAAGGTAGAGAACTCTTTAACATAGAGGCGATTTATGTATTTCGGGATAAAGATGAAAGCAACGGGGACGCATACTGGCATATTTGCTTTGCTAATGGTACTGAGAAAGATTATCATCAGAGCGAACTGGAAATTGTCGAATCCTGTCTGAGCAACAGTCGTGCAGGTGGTGTATTTGAATATCTAAAGCAGATTGCGGGATTAAATGATCTTAAAAATGCGGATACCGGTGAGAAACTGCTTATGAAGAAGTTTGCGAAAATGTCATTTGTAGCAAATGACACTGCGCTGGCAAAGTATCTTGATCCGTCGTCGTTACAGCGTAATAAAAGTACACGGGAATGGATACCTGTTTTTCCGTTTGGGTGTAATAACAGTCAGTATAAGGCGGTTAAACGTGCTATGGAAAACCAGATCAGCGTGATTCAGGGACCGCCCGGAACGGGAAAGACGCAGACGATATTGAATATCATTGCAAATATACTGTTGCAGGGAAAAACAGTGCAGATCGTTTCCAATAATAATTCGGCGACAGAAAACGTATACGAAAAACTGTCGTCGAAAAAGTATGGTCTCGGTTTTATCGTAGCGGCATTAGGCAGTGCGAAGAACAAAGAAGTGTTTGTTGAACGGCAGGACGGCAGATATCCGGATTTTGCATCCTGGAAGCTGGCTGAAGATCCGAAAGAATTGCAGCAGAGCATTTCTGAAAAATCAGTACAGCTTAGAAAAGTTTTTGATCAGCAGGAGCGGTTAGCGCATTTGAAGCAGGAACAGGCACAACTGATGACAGAGTCTGCATATTTTGACCGGTATGTGAAAGAGACTGATATGGAAACCGGCGGCATTAAATCGCTTAGAAAACTTTTGGCAAAAAACTGGATGGAAATATGGCAGGAATGTCAGATGATATCAGGAGAAAAAGAGAAAGTCGGCATTTTATTTCAGATAAAAAGCTTTATAAAGTACGGCATTGCGGACCGGAGTTTTTATAAGCAGGATATGATTAAGATCATTACTGCGTTTCAAACGATGTATTATCATACAAAACTGGCAGAACTGACACAGGAAATTGCGGAAATAGAGCAGTACCTGAACAGTGTTGATCAAGGGATGCTTACGGATTTGTGTGAACAGTCGATGGTGCTGTTAAAAGACATGCTGGCAGGAAAATATGATTATCAGGTGAAGCGAAGGATATTCAGCGAAGAGAACTTGTGGAAAAATCCATATGATGTTTTGATGGAATATCCGGTTATTTTAAGTACTACATTTTCATCCGGCAACAGTCTGGGTGCAAAGGTTATGTATGATTATCTGATTATGGATGAAGCGTCGCAGGTAGATATTGCAACAGGTGCGCTGGCGTTGGCCTGTGCCAGAAATGTGGTGATCGTGGGCGATACAAAGCAGCTGCCGAATGTTGTGACGGAAGATGTTAAGGCGCGGGCAAAAGCGATATTTGATAGTTATGATATCAATGAGGGATATCAGTATACGAGAAGTTTTTTACAGTCTGTAATGGACGTGATCCCCGATGTGACACAGACAATGCTGCGGGTACATTACAGATGTCACCCCAGAATCATTGAGTTCTGCAATCAGAAGTTTTACAGAGGAGAACTGATTATTATGACAGCGGATGAGGGGGAAGAGGATGTCCTGGCGGTAGTGAAAACCGTGCCGGGGAACCACGTCCGCAATCATTACAGCCAGCGTCAGATCGATGTGATCAGAAATGAGATTGTGCCGAAATATGTTTTAAATGCAGAAGAAACAGGAATCATAGCGCCTTATCGGAATCAGGTGGAGGCGCTGGAAAGAGAACTGGAAGGGATCGACGCTGCAACAGTACATAAGTTTCAGGGTAAGGAGAAAGATACCATTATTATCTCCACGGTGGACGATGAAATATCGGATTTTGCGGATGATCCGTATTTGATTAATGTGGCGGTTTCCAGAGCAAAGAAAAAACTGATTCTGGTGGTGACGGGAAATGAACAGGTTAAGGAACACAATATAACGGATTTAATAGATTATATTGAGTATCATAATTTTACGGTTACGGACAGTAAGATCTATTCGGTTTTTGATTATTTGTACAGGCAGTATGCACAGGAACGAAAAGCCTGTTTGCAGAAACATAAAAGAATTTCGGAATATGATTCGGAGAATCTGATGTATGCATTGATCGAAGACGTACTGTCAGAAGATATATATAGCAGTTTAGAGATACTGGATCATTATCCTCTGTATATGCTGATCAAGGATGCAACGCTGTTAAGTGAGCAGGAATGCCGATATGCTATGAACCGGGCGACACATGTCGATTTCCTGTTGTATAACAGGATCAGCAAGAAACCTGTTCTGGCCGTAGAGGTCGATGGATACGAATATCATAAAGGCAATACCATACAGGCCGGGCGTGATTTGATGAAGAACCATATATTGGAACTGTATGGGATTCCACTATTACGGTTTCAGACCAACGGCAGCGGTGAGAAGGAGCAGCTCACCGCAATGCTGCGCAACGTGGCAGAAAATTAATGAATCCCTCTCTCGATGATCCCGAAGCCAAGCGGGTAGGGACCGGTGTGCACGCTGATGGTGGCGCCGATCTGGTAGAGGGGGATTTCCTTTATGGCATAACCCTTCTCATGCAGTACGGACAGCGCCTGGTCGCGAAATGCGATTCCTTCTTCCACATCATAGCCGTAGCCTATCGCGAGGCTGTAGCATTCACATGAAAGACTGCTTTCCTGCAGATATTCCAAAAGGAGATTCATAACTTTCTTGAGTGTGCGCTTCCGTCCCCTGTCGATACCGGAGGGGAAGATCTCGCCTTTCTTTAACGTGATAACGGGGCGGATATCCAGTGCGCCGCCTGCAAGGGCAGCTACTTTGCCGATTCTTCCGCCGTGTTTTAAATATTCCATGTTTCCCACTGTGAAAAAGATTCTTCCGGTGCTTTTGATTTCTTCCAGACGCGCTGCGGCATCCGAATAGCTGAAGCCATGATCGCGCAGCTCGGCGGCCTCCAACACATACTGTCCCTGCAGGACCGTGTTGATGGTGGCGTCAATGACGGTGATTTGCGCCTGGGGATATTTTTCCAGCACAAGAGATCTGGCGTTGAGCGCAGACTGCATGGAACCGCTGAACTTCGTGGTGATACAGATACAGATCACGGGCATGTTGTCCCTGGCAAAGGGCAGGAACACTTCTTCATAATCCTGAATGGAGGGCATGGAGGATTTCGGGTATACGCCTTTCTTATCGATCATCTGCTGATAGAAATCGCGAATGCCGATTTCCACATTTTCTTTAAAATAATGTTCATCGTCAAAAGAAACATAAAACGGCACAACCGTGATATTTTTTTCCTGCACTAATTCTGACGGCAGATCACAGGAGCCGTCGCTGATAATATGAAATGTTTCTCTCATGTTGAAAAAGACCTTCCTCGAGTATATTGTATTTACACCGCGTCATAAATTATCAATAAAAAATAACTAGTTATTCGAAAATATATAAAAATGAAAAAGCCGTGGTGAGTGTGAAGCGTAATAAACCAGAACGATCAGGCGACCTGGGTACATAGCTTTCATTGATATATAGAATACTACGTTTTGGCGGTAAATGCAATTGCTTTGCGTGTAAATATTACGATGTAAAGCTATCTAAACTGTTTTTGGTAGTTTTAAATACTATATATTATGCGCCGGAGATAAAATTCGAATACTTGTTATTGCTTCCTGTTATGCTGGTGCTTTTGATGGTACATGGATTATAGCGAAAGAGGAGATAAAGAATTAGGGGAATACGTGCTTAATCAGTGGGGAACGAAGCAGTCTTTCCGGGCGATGCAAATTGATAATTTCTGATATGAAGTGTATACTAAATAGATACCGGACGGCGGGGAAGCAGACAGATGGACTGCTGCCCGATGCCGGAAAACAGGTAAGAAGATTGAAAATTAAAATTTTCAATCGCGAGATTTGTGTCTGCGCGTTGCTTAACACAAACTCGTTTAATGCGACGTCTCAACATAGTTGAGACAAAAGCAGTGCAGAAATGGAGAAAAATATGATCGATGAATGGCGCGGTATGGAGAATTGTCTGGCTGCGGTGTTAAAAACAACGCGGAATGTGACCGGCAGTGTCGGCTATTGGGTCGATGAAATAACAGAAAGAAACGAGATGATACTATGCTGCACATAGCAGTCTGTGATGATGATACGGATGTGGTGCAAATACATAAGCGGATTGCGGAGAACTGTCTGAGGGAATGCGGAAGTATGGGTGAGACCGCAGTCTATACTGACAGCGCGAATCTGCTCTATGACATTACAGAGGACGGATATTACTTTGACCTGATCCTGCTGGATATAGAAATGCCCGGCAGAAACGGCATGGAGCTTGCGGAGAAGATCAAGCCGTACCTGCCCCATGTGAAGATCATCTTTATCACATCCCATATCGAATACGCCATCGATGCCTTCGAACTGGCTGTTTTCCGTTATGTGCCCAAGGATGATACTGCCAGAAGGCTGCCCGCGGCGATTACGGACGCCGTCAGGCTGCTTATGCTGGAGGAGGGCAAAGTCTATACGATCCGGACAAACAGCAGGCTTGAGAAGATCCCCTATAAAGAGATCTGCTATATCGAGCGGGACGGGAAAAACGCAAGTATCACAACCGCTGCCGGTGTATCCAGGGTGCGCAGGAGTCTGCAGCAGGTTTATGAGGAACTGGCGGCAGAGGAATTTATCTATATTGACCGGGGCTGTATCGTCAATATGATACATATTATGCAAATCAAAGACGGAATGGCCGTTCTGAAAAACGGTACGTCGCTTCCCGTCAGCCGTTCCCATTTACAGGCGGTAAAGGAACAGATCAACACCTATTGGGGGACGCATATATGACACTTATTTTACTTTCCGATATGCTGGCAGGCGGTCTGCGGGCCGGTATTTGTATGTTTCTTATTTCACGTCTGCTGTCGGCGGATATGCCGGACAGGAGAAGCGTTGTGACGGCAGGTGCCGGTGCGTTTATAATAGCCGCCGGGGTTTCTCTGGCAGGACTGCCGGATTTGTACCGGATGGCATTGGAGGCGGTCTGGATCGCGGTGTGTGCCCGCCGGTTACAGAATGCGGATGCCAGAATGGGACTGTTTATCGGTATTTATTATGAGATCGCGGTCGCATTCTGGATTTTTCTTTGCATGGCGGGCATGGGCATTCTGTTTCGTTCACCGGCTTTTCTGGAGAAAGGAACTGCAGGCGGACAGAGCGCTGTCTGGCTGCTGCATATCGTGCTGGTGATCGGAATACTTTATCTTCAGAAAAATCCGGATCTTCCAGGAAAAGATGCTTTTCGTCTTGCTTCCGGTGTCTCGGCAGCAGGTCTGATTGCTGTGATCACGTTGTCCGAGCAGACAATTCTTCCGATTCCGGAGGACAGCCTTGGTACGTGGACGATTCAGTCAGTGGTGCTGATGATGTCTGTTGTGGTATTTAATATAAACCGTCAGTATGAAAGTGAAAAGGAACTGGCAAGATTGAAATCCGGGCAGGCGGAACTGTTGGAGCGGGACTATACTGCGCTGAATAATGCATACGCCGTCAATGCCAGGCTGTTCCATGATTTCCACAATCATATCGGTGCGCTGCGGCAGCTCCTGTCTCATGAGAAATATGCCGATGCTGTGCAGTATCTGGATGAACTGCAGGCGCCCGTGCGGGAGATGGCGGACACTGTCTGGACGGGTGATGAGACGGCGGACTATCTGATTAACAGTAAGGCGGCAGCAGCAGCGGCCTGTGGTGTGCGCCTGCAGATCCAGGTGGAATATCCCCGTCATACGAACATCCGCAGCGCAGATCTGTGCGCGATCTTAGGGAATCTTCTGGACAATGCTTTGGAGGCGGCGCAGCAGGTAACGGAGCCGGAGCGTCGGGTGGTCAGACTGACGATACGCCGGATCAATCAAATGCTGGTGATCAAGGTGGAGAATGGTTTTGCGGCTGCACCCGTACAGGTGGAAGGGGAACTGAAAACAACCAAGACAGAGGGCGGTCTGCACGGCTGGGGATTGAAGAGCGCCCGGACTGCGGCAGAGAAATATGACGGTATGGTACAGACCTGTTGTGAGGCAAATACGTTCCGGGCGGTTGCCACGCTGTCTTTTCAGGGGGTGGAACAGGCTCATTGAGAATTAAGCTGGAAATATAAAATTGGATGTAGTATAATTGTGAAATAAAATATAGTAAAAGGAGAAATTGTTAAATGGGATTACTGGAAATTTTAGGTCTTGTAACGGTTGCTTTGCTTTTTGTGGTTATTGTTTTACAGGTTTTAAGACATAAGCGGTCCGACACTGACGCGATAATATCATTACTGAAGCGTACCGCAGAAGAACAACGTGATGGCGTACAAAAACAAATAGCAAATGGTGCGACAGAGCAGTTTGAACGTTTTAGTGTTATTCAGAAAAGCATTCAAGACACTTTGTCAGTAAATCGTGAGGAAGTCAACCGGCAGCTTGACGGGTTTCAGCGACAGATGGAAACAAAACTGGCTGATATTCAAAAAGCCAGTACCGAAAGTAATGAGCAGATTGGACGAACCGTAACGGTTTCTCTGCAAAACAGCCGCGAGGAGCAGAATAAACAACTCAGTAAATTTGGAGATCAGGTTGAGGGGCGCCTCTCCGCAGTTCAACATGCCAATACTGAGAGTATTGAAAAGATAAACGCCACGCTTGAAACAAAAATGAAAGAATTACAGGAAAGTAATGAAAAGCGACTTGAACAGATGCAAGGCGTGGTGGATGAAAAATTGCAGAAAACACTTGAAACTCGTCTTTCACAGTCCTTTGAATTAGTCAGCAAGCAGCTGGAAAGTGTAGGCCAGGGGCTGGGCGAGATGAAAGCTCTCGCTTCGGATGCAAAGTCGTTGAAAAATGTTCTCACAAATGTGAAAGAGCGGGGTACATACGGTGAGGTTCGGCTTGAAAAACTGCTCTCGGACATTCTTGCTCCGGGTCAATATGAAATGAATGTGGAAATTGCGAATGGCAGACGAGTGGAGTTTGCCATAAAGCTCCCCGGCAATGGTGATGCACCACTGCTATTGCCAATTGACAGTAAGTTTCCGATTGAAGATTATAACAGATTGCTCGATGCTGAGGATAAAGTGCTAATTGATGAGGCGAGGCGTTCCCTTGTAGCGAAAATTCGTAGTTTTGCGAAAGACATTCATGACAAATATATTGTTCCGCCGAAAACTACAGATTTTGCATTGATGTTTCTGCCTACTGAAGGATTATATGCGGAAGTGGTTCAAAACGTGGCTTTGTTCGAGGAATTGCGTGATAAGTATAAGATTACGGCAGTTGGTGCTACTACACTCTCAGCGTTTCTTGCATCACTGCAAATGGGCTTTAAGACACTTGCAATTGAGCAACGGTCACAGGAGGTATGGGATACTCTCCGTGCTGTAAAATCTGAATTCGGTAAGTTTGGAGATATGCTTGAAAAAGCTCAAAAGCAGCTTCAGACTGCTGATAAAACACTCAGTGAAATTGTCGGCAGGCGAACAAAGGCAATTAATCGTACTCTGCGCAGCGTGGAGGAACTGACTGAAACAAATGACTCTCCGCTGATAGAATTGGATGACGTGACCGATTAGTAAAAGTATATTATCATATGTATTTGAGGTAATGATGTTATATCGCATATATTTAATGATCTATCAATAAAGACAAGAAGGCTGTCACAATAAAGAGATGGCCTTCTTTTTTTTGGGGGGGGGGGACATTTCACGGTCAAAAACCAACCGTTTGCGGACACTTCCGCAGAAACCTTCATAATCGGTTATGCTGTAAGCACAGTAAATCAAGTGTAAAGCGTTTCAGGGAACAGGAAACTGATTGTGAAGGAGGAAAAATTTATGCGTCATATTTATATTCGTGGTATTTTGGCTTTGGTATGGGTGGCAGCGGCAATTGCCAGCGGTGTGTCCGGGAGGATGGAACTGACTGTTGTTTACATTATTATGGGCGGCATGTTCCTGTATTCCGCGTACAATGCATGGAACAGGGGTAAGGCTGATAAAGGAGACAGATAAGATGAATGGCGGGCTTTTGACAATTGCTGATCTTAGTGCGTGGTATAACCGTGAAAATACCGTATTGAGGGACTTTTCCATAGAACTGCAGGAACATGAGGTGGTGGGACTGATCGGCTTAAACGGCGCCGGAAAGACGACGTTTATCAAGACCTTATCCGGTCTGCATGAGTCCTTTCATGCAGAAGAGATCCGGCTGTACGACCGTCCGGTAAAATTCCGGGATCAGGGGTTTAAGACCTGCCGCTATACGGTATTTGCGGAGGATCATTCTTTTCAGTATTTTACGTTCAGGGAATATATGTCCTATGTGTTCGCCGCTTACGGACAGAAACAACAGGACGCACAACCTCTGGTCCGGGGATTTCATTTTGAGAATTATACAGATGTTCTTTTAAAAGACTTATCAACCGGCAATAAGAAAAAGGCTTTCCTGATCACGGCGTTTGCGTTGAAGCCGAAGCTACTCCTGCTGGATGAGCCGGTGAACGGGCTGGATTTTCAGAGTACGGAATTTCTTTATGAATTGATTGCGGGTTATAAAGAGTATGGAACGGTTCTGTTTTCCACCCATATTCTGGAAAGCATTACGTTAACGTCCGACAGGGTACTGGTGCTGGAAAACGGGAAAATCCGCCGGAGTTTTGAAGGAGAACAGATCAATGCCGGCGGGATTCGGGAGGCACTGCACGCCTAGAGAGAGGTGAAGGGGATGTACAGAATTTTCGCAAGAAAGTTATTCGGGGTCAAATATGAAAGGTTAAGCAAAACGCTGCTGATCTGGCTGTCTGTGTTTTACGGGCTGCATCTGGCAGGCTTTCGGGTGCAGATTGCGCCGTCTATTCTGTACCTGATGGTCAGCAGTTTCAGTGCGGGCGTGATGTGGCAGGCGTTGTCTTCGAAGAGCAATGCCGAGAATATGCAAAATCTGCTTATGCTGCCTTTTCGCAAAAAACATTTTATCTTTTCTTATGTGTCTGCGCTGGGAACCTATACGCTTCTGACCAAAACAGCGGGACTCATGGCGGTGGTGCTGGCGGTTTCTTCATGGAGTGCCGTGGAAGTGGCGGGCAGTGTTCTCTGCGCGGTCAGTGCGGTTCTTATGACAGCCTGTATATATGCGGGGAGCAGGCGCAAGGGTCAGGTTGGAGCTTTTGCATGTGCAGATCAGGCAGGTTGTTGCAGGTTACGGATAGGAAAAAGTCAAGCGTTTTTCGGCAGGATTTTGGGTCATGCGGCCTGCAGGATATTTTGTATGCTTTGGGTATGTGCTGTGGTTACAGGTATGGTGCTGCTGTGGGATAAAGTTTTCTTCGTGCCGTTGATCATAGGCAATATTTTACTGGCAGTTCTGCTATTGTGCGGCGCCGACGCGTATTCGTTTTATGCGCCGTCCGGCGGGAAAAGTCGGGTTGTGAGAGGCGGAAAGCGGGCCTTCGTATGGCGGTATCTGTTTCGGTATCTGGCGGCCCACCCCAACTATCTGATGAACACTGCCGTAATGTGGCTGGCAGCATGCGTAATGCCCGTTTTTCTGCGGCAGACGGGAGGTTCGGGCATGTCTGCTATGCCTGTCGGATTCGCAATTCTGTCTCTGAATACGCCGCTCTGTATCCTTTTGTCCTGCGATTTGGATCTGGAACAGGCGGTACGTTTCCTGCCCGGTCAGAAGAAAGCCTTTTGCGTGCCCTACTGCCTGTTTATTTTTCTGTATAATATGGCGGCGGACGTGATTTTTCTTGCCAGCTGGTATGTCATGAACGGGAAATTCGGGACGGGCGGCACTGCGGCAGATGTGAATGTGATCCTGACGGCGGTTATCTTTGCCTTACAAAGCGCCGTGGGTTCCGTGCTGCTGGAGTGGTTTTATCCCCTCAGAGGGTGGAAGATCGAGAGCGATCTGTGGCACCATCCGCGGAAATACATTGTTCCGGCGGGCATGTTTCTGCTTGCGGGTATTGTCGGGACGATACCGGCGATCATACCGGTACTGACGGCATTACTGGCTGTGGAGATTGTGGTTATATTATGGAGCGTGACCGATAGAAGTTGATATTGTGATAATAAGAAGTTAATTACAACACATAACAGGAGGTGTCAAATGAAAAATACAGGGAAATGTCCCAAATGTGGCTCGCTGAATACTGTTCGTATCCCGGATCATCCGAATCGATATGCCAGTGGTAACAATATTTATACCGGAACGCTGACGTTGATCGGTAAGATTCCCGTGATCCGGCATGTGTGCTGCGATTGCGGATACGTGGAGAACTGGGTGGAAAGAGAAAGTGAACTCCGGAAGATCAGGAGTTCTTTCGGGTGAGATTAATAAATCCGACTGTAAAAAACAATTACCGGATTGCGTTCCATCGGCAGCAGCTATATAATCAGAGCGAAAGGCAGTCTTGAACGCAGGCGCATGTTTTTGTAACATAAGTCTGAAGTCCCTGTTGCAAGGGCTGCTTTAGAGAATTATCAATATAACGAAAACGGGAGGGAATCATGACCAACGAACAGATCCTGCAAACCGCGATGCGGCAGTCTGCATTAGACATTAACTGCAGCGCAGAAGATTTCCTGCAGAGCCGGCATGTGATTGTTAAGTCCGGTGTAGGGCCGGACGCGCGGAAATATTATAAAGAACCGATAGCCTGCAACCTTGTTTCCTACGGGAATAACATTGTTGCTTCCGTTCGGGACGAGTATAGAGAAATAGTAGAAGCGTACATAGGAAAATTTGAATTTTATCACTGCTTCGAGACACCGAACATGCACTGGCTCAATGAGAGACTGCTGGAAAAGGGGCAGAAGATCTGCTTTATGGCGGAATACTATCTGCCGGATGTCAGGAATCTCCTAGCGCTGCCGTGTGCGTATGAGATGAAGATTCTGGGGCAGTCTGATTTCGCAGCGTTATATAAGCCTGAATGGAGTAATGCGCTTTGCGAGGACAGAAAAGAGCTGGATGTGCTGGGGATAGGCGCGTATGATTCCGGCAGACTGATCGGATTTGCGGCCTGTTCTGCCGATTGTGATACTATGTGGCAGATCGGCGTCGATGTACTGCCGGAATACAGGAGACAGGGAGTGGCGGCGGCGTTGACAAGCGGCCTGGCGCTGGAAATCCTGCGGAGAGGGAAAGTGCCTTTCTATTGTTCGGCATGGTCTAACATCAGGTCGGCGCGGAATGCGGTCAAGAGCGGCTTCATTCCGGCGTGGGTGGAAATGACGGCGAAACCGGCGGATGTCGTGGATGAGATGAACAAGTGAGAACGGAGGAAATTATGCGTATCGAACATATTGCCATGTATGTCAATGAACTGGAATCGGTCAGGGACTTTTTTATCAAATATTTTAACGCCTCATCGAATGCCGGTTATCATAATCAGAACACCGGCTTTCGTTCTTATTTTCTGACTTTTGATGATGGCGCAAGATTAGAGATCATGAATAAGCCGGGTATGAGTGATGGTGAGAAAGCGATCAACCGCACCGGTTATAGCCATCTTGCATTCAGCGTGGGCAGCAGGGAAGCGGTAGACGATCTTACAGACCGGTTGAAAAAGGACGGATTTCAGGTGACGAGCGGTCCGAGAACGACAGGGGACGGATATTATGAAAGCTGTATTGTCGGTTTGGAAGATAATCTGATTGAAATTACGGTGTGAGGAGAGAACCAAAATGCAATACATACAGGCTGTAAAAGAACATACCGCCAGTGTTTTTGAACTTGTGCAGGAGACAGTCCAGTCAGTTTATCCGAAATATTATCCGGGAGAGGTTGTAGATTTTTTCTGCAGCCTCCATAGCAGAGAAAAGATTGCCGGGGACATAGAAAACGGAAGCGTGGGCGTTCTGGTGGAGGACGGCCGGATCATTGGAACCGGAAGCCATGAGGGCGGCCATATTACCAGAGTCTATGTTCTGCCGGAATGTCAGGGAAAAGGTTACGGCAGTTTTATCATGCAGTGTCTGGAAGATACAATTGCGGCGAACTACCCGTCGGCGGTGCTGGACGCTTCTCTGCCGGCCTGCCGGTTATATGAACACAGAGGATACCGCACGCTGCGGCATGAACGATATCCTCTGGATAACGGTGTGGTTCTGGTTTATGAAGTGATGGAGAAGGTATTTTAAAGAAAAGGATGCGGTCAGGTTTTCTGACGCCTGTATTCATTAGGACTCATATGATAATGCTGTCTGAATTTCCGGCAAAAATAGCCGGCACTTGTAAATCCCGTTTCTTCCGCGATGGAGGAGACGGATTTTTGCGTAGTATGGAGCAGTTCGGCCGCCTGTGCCAGCCGGTATTGAATGAGATATGTTACCGGGGAGGTATGAATACCGGACTGAAAAATATGCAGTGCTCCGCTTTTGCTGATGGATGCGGACGCTGCGATCATATCCAGGGTTATTTCTTCCGCAAAATGGTCATGAATGTACTGCATCATAGACTGCAGTCTTGCCTGCTTGTGATTAAAACGGCGCAAATCTGCAGAATCTGAAGTCAGGTCCAAATGTCTGAACAATAGATCCCACATTTGGAAAAGAAGCTGTACGGTACATAATTCATTGTCTTCTCCGGTTTCCTGAAGTGTAAAAATCTGTGACAGGATTTGCAGTACCTGATTTTGCCATACCGTGCATGGAGCGAAAATCTGGTACGGAACAGATGAGTTGATAACGGGACTGATGTATTTTTCATAAAGGAGACTTTTTTCAGGCGCTAACAGGGTTGGTGAAAAAACAATATTCGGGACGAACACGCTGCTTTGTGCTTCAAAGCGGTGGAGAACACCACTGTTGACAAACAGACCGCAGCCTTCGGGCAGATCTATTTTACCTGTTCCTGCCAGACAGTGTGCGGTACCTTCGGCGACAAATATAAATTCCAGTTCATGGTGCCAGTGCCAGTCAATCCTGTGAAAATCAAACTGCCAGATATTTTCCGGATAGTAGGCAAAGGGATATGCAGCGCTTCCGTGCCGGACGGTCTCCCGGAGTGTTTCATCAGTAGTGATCTTATAAAGACTCATAAAGTATCTCCGCTTATGATATAAAAGTATTGTGCAATTTAAGATATTGTACCATAAAAAGGCGATTCTGTGCAATGACACAGTATAATCCATGCAATATAATCTCATTTGCGAGGAGGAAATTAATATGCAGAACCAATATAATAAAACAATTTCAGCCTGTTTTACAGGATATATCGTACAGGCCATCGTCAATAATTTTACACCGCTGCTTTTCTTGTTTTTTCAGAAAAGCTACCACATTCCGCTTTCCCAGATTACGCTGCTGGTAACGTTTAATTTCGGAATACAGCTGTTAGTGGATCTTCTTTCGGTCGGATTTGTAGATAAAATAGGATATCGTGCCTCGATGGTCATTGCCCATGTGCTGTCGGCAGCCGGTTTGATCCTGCTTACCGTTCTGCCGGAGATTTTACCCGTTCCCTTTGCCGGGATTTTGACCGCTGTTATGATCTATGCCATTGGCGGCGGACTTTTGGAGGTCCTGGTCAGTCCGGTTGTGGAGGCGTGTCCCTCTGACAATAAGGAGAAAGCGATGAGCATGCTCCATTCCTTTTACTGCTGGGGACATGCCGGGGTGGTCCTTCTTTCTACTTTGTTTTTCTATGTGGCAGGCATTGAGAACTGGAAAATCTTAGCGGTGATCTGGGCACTGATTCCGCTTGCAAACGCGTTTGTCTTTACCAGAGTTCCTATTGCGCCGTTGATGGAGGATGGCGAGTCGGGGATGAGATTACAGGAACTGTTCCGGCTGAAAGTATTTTGGATTTTGCTGGTGATGATGGTATGCGCAGGGGCAAGTGAACAGGCGGTAAGCCAGTGGGCTTCGACCTTTGCGGAGAAAGGGCTGGGAATTTCCAAAACGGCAGGTGATCTGGCCGGACCGCTGGCATTTGCGATTCTGATGGGAACGTCCAGATTGTTTTACGGAAAATATGGTGAGCGCATTCATCTGGAGCGTTTTATGGTTTACAGCAGCTGTCTGTGCATCCTGTCTTATCTGGGCATTTCTCTTTCGCCGTTTCCGCAGCTTGGCCTGATTGCCTGTGCAATCTGCGGTCTGTCCGTGGGAATCATGTGGCCGGGAACTTTCAGTAAGGCATCCGCAGCTTTGCCCAAAGGCGGAACGGCTATGTTTGCACTTCTGGCGCTGGGCGGAGACGTGGGCTGTTCGGGCGGGCCTACGTTAGTCGGCATGGTATCGGGCGCTCTGGGTGATGATCTGAAAAAGGGCGTTCTGGCGGGAATCGTATTTCCTGTACTTCTGTTGATCGGAATCGTACTTTGCAGGAAGACAAAGGGAGGACATGCAAAGCAGGAATAGATTGAAACGGGTTTGAGAGCGGGGGTAAAGATCGTACTGGTTCTGAGCCGGCGGAGCGTCATAAGAGTGCATTTAATGCGGACAGACCGGAACGTGATGTGCATAATGTTTCACAGCAGTCTGAAAACGGTGTTACCATATTAGCAGGTGTTTTGCGCGGTTTGCAGGCGGAACGTATATCAAAATATCATCTGGATGAAGCCCCGGAATATGATTCCATGCCGTATCTGAGCAGAGAAGAAGTTACGGCTGCCATATACTGGCTGATCGATAAAAAATACATTATACAGACGAAAGGGAAATACCCGGTTTTGCACATTACCAATATGGGGCTCACTTATAAAGAGCACTTAACACCGGGAAATATGAAAAGTCTGGTTGGTGTACTGAGTGATGCAGATACAGACTGATTCCCGGCGCGCGGCAGCATAAACATTCAATCTGCCAATCAGGATATGTTTTGACTGCTGTCTTGAATAAGAGTATTTTTGAGAGTATTATTACATGACTTGAGTATGATTACATGATTTATGAAGAAGAAAGCTGTATATGAGTAAACGATAACAAATTGCAAAAACTCCTTGACTCTTACGCAGCGTAATAGTTTATGCTGTTTTTACGGGACGGGAAATTCCTTCGCGAAAACGAGCTTTGGAGGAAAAACAGCCATGATGACAGTAAATGAAGTAAGCAAATTGACAGGAGTGAGTATACGCGCTCTGCAATATTATGACAAGATCGGACTCTTAAGTCCTGCCGGATACACGGAGTCAGGTTACCGGCTGTATGACGATGCAGCGCTGGAAATGCTACAGCAGATTTTACTGTTTCGGGAACTGGAATTTCCGCTTAAAGAGATCAGAAAGATCATATCTTCGCCTGATTTTGACAAAAAGAAGGCTTTGGAAGAGCAGATCACACTGCTTACCATGAAAAAAGAGCATTTGGAAAATCTGATCGGATTTGCCCGTGAAATACAGATGAAAGGAGAGACGACAATGGATTTTTCAGTATTTGATACGCAGAAGATTGATGAATATGCGAAACAGGCAAAACAGCGGTGGGGAAAGACTGATGCGTATAAGGAGAGTGTGCAGAAGGCAGCAGGCAGGAGCAAGGAGGAAGAAAAGGCCGTAATGGAAAATTTCATGCAGATTTTTGCAGATTTCGGGAAATTGAAGGATACCGATCCGAGATCTGCGGATGCCCGCAGTCAGGTAAAAATTCTGCAGGATTATATTACGGAACACTTTTATCAGTGTACCGATGAGATTTTAGACGGACTGGGGCAGATGTACGCCGCCGGCGGGGAATTTACGGAGAACATTGACCGGGCAGGAGGCGCGGGAACGGCACAGTTTACTGCGGAGGCGATTCGAATATACTGCGGAAAGTGAAGAATGCGGGATGACGCGTGTGCGTCATCCCGTATTGTATTTATGGTATAGGAAATCCCTCAACTTATCCGAGTCCGCGAAGCGGATCTCGCAATGAACGGACTGTTTGTGAAATACACATTTTGGCTAAGCAGCAGCATTTCAATTAGAAATGAATGCGTTTAAGCCACGGAGACGGCAATGATTAAAATTGTGAAAAGCAGTTGCAAAGTCAGAAGGCTTATGTTATCATTTGGTTAAACGTATAATCAACAGGAGAATCAATAAGATGGAAAAATTAAATTTGATTTCACTGAAGGACATTAAGATTAATGATGGATTTTGGAACCGGTATCTGAATCTGGTGCCCAAGGAGGTAATTCCATATCAATGGGCAATTTTGAATGATCAGCTCCAGGATGTTGAGACGAGTCATAGTATTCGGAATTTTCGGATTGCCGCCGGTCTGGAAGAGGGGGAATTTTATGGAGCGGTCTTTCAGGATACGGATGTGGCAAAATGGCTGGAGACGGTATCATATGTGCTGATGCGGCAGAAGGATTCCGTATGGGAGGAGCGTGCGGATGAAGTAATCGACTTAATCGGGAAGGCACAATGGGATGACGGGTATATTAATACTTACTATACCATCAAAGAAAAAGGGAAACGGTTTACCAATTTAAGGGAAGGGCACGAATTATATACGGCAGGACATTTGATGGAAGCTGCAACGGCATATTACGAAGCTACAGGGAAAGACAGGTTTCTGCATATCATGTGCCGGTTTGCGGACCTTATCTGTGATGTTTTTTCAGAGGAAAACAGGAAAGATGCTTATCCGGGGCATCAGGAGATAGAACTTGGCCTGGTGAAAATGTATGAGAAGACCGGTAATCGGAGATACCTGGAACAGGCAAGACTTTTTCTGGAGAGGCGGGGGCAGCAGCCAGACTTTTTTGAGAAGGAGATCAAATCACCGGAGTACCACCTGATTTTTCCGGAACTTAAGGAATACGATCCACGTTATTCACAATGCCATCTTCCCATGCGTATGCAGAAGAAGGCAGAAGGACATGCGGTGCGTGCCACCTATATGTATGCGGCGATGGCAGATGTGGCAGCGGCTTATGATGACGTGGAACTGCTAAAGGTGTGTGAAACCCTGTGGAGGAATATGGTCTGCCGGAAAATGTATCTTACAGGCAGCATTGGAAGTTCTGGAATCTTGGAGCGGTTTACGACGGATTATGATCTGCCGAATAGAGGCAATTATTCTGAATCCTGTGCATCCATCGGACTTGCCATGTTTTCCAGAAGGATGGCGCAGATCACCGCAGATGCCAAATATATGGATGTGGCGGAGCTGGCGCTGTATAACACGATTCTGGCAGGCATTTCTATGACTGGAAAGAGCTTTTTCTATGTGAACCCATTGGAGGTATGGCCCCCAAGCTGTATGAGGCGGACTTCCATGGAGCATGTAAAGCCAATCCGCCAGAAGTGGTTCGGAGTGGCATGTTGTCCGCCTAATATTGCCAGAACCCTTGCTTCGCTGGGAGACTATCTTATCTTTCAGAAAAAGGAGGATTTCTATGTGAATCTCTATTTGAGTACGCAGGTGCATGTAAAAACAGACCGTGGTGAGATGCTGCTGCAGATGGAGACTGATTTTCCAAATAGCGGCGGGGTGGGAATACGGATCTGCGCCGATGCCGGGTGCAGCGGCAGCTTGCATTTGAGGATTCCAAATTATGTAGATGAATATACTTTGTCCGTTGATGGACAGGCGCTGTCGTGTGAAATAGAGAAAGGATATGCCAAACTTCCGATCGGGCAAGGGACACATGAGATAAAGCTGGTGATGGAACTGCCGCCCAGAATTGTCAGGAGCAATCCAAGAATCCGGGAAAATATTGGAAGGGTGGCTGTGATGAAAGGACCGGTGGTGTACTGTATGGAGGAGCAGGACAATGGAGAGAATCTGCCGGCTTACTATTTGAATCCTGACAGTCTGAAAGAAGAATATGACCCGGTGCTCTTAGGGGGAACAACTGTAATAAAAGGAAGCGGTGTAAAAGAAGAGATAGATGACTGGCAGTCGGATGAGCCATATGGCGGGCATGAGCCGGTACAGACAGAGGCGGAGCTTATGTTCATCCCATATGCATATTGGTGTAACAGAAAGCCGGGAGAGATGCTGGTGTGGGTGAAAGAGCTTCAAAAATGACACAGAAAGGCAGGTGCATGTGATGGGAGAAGAACAAAGAATCAACCTGATCGTACAGTTTTTTTCGGGGGAAGAACGGAAGGAAGCTTCTGCAGGATTTGAGGTTTGTGGAGAAGGGGGCAGGCATGTATTTGTAAAAAGCGGCTATCAATTTGAGGTAACGGATTCTTGCGCGACAGAAGAAAGCGGGATTGTAATCAAACGTGCCATATCCGGCAAGAGAGTGAAGGGAGAGATTACGGAAAAGGGAGTCCGGTTCGGGCTTCAGATTCCGGTAAAGTCAGGGGAACAATCTTATTGGCGGTTTTGTGTCCCTTCTATGGTGTATACGAAACCGAAAAGATGTGCCGGACACGAGAGGCATACTTTTATGGAAGACCGGCTGACAGATCCGATGGTGCTTGCCTATGAGACAGACACAGGGATTTATTATCATTTGTCAAAAGAAAATCCGTCCGGACTGGTGGAAGATGCAGTGCGGGAAAAGGGAGACAGCCGCTATGTGCAGAAGACGGAAAATATTTCCATAGGTTATGTGGCAGAAGCAGATAACCGCATTTGCTTTGAATGCTTCTGGCCATATGGAGAAGAGGATAAAAGTTCTGCCCTCAGCGCTGATGAGCGGCCGGCAGTGGCATACTATCCGCTTGATGGTGAGGATTTTGCATTTACATTTATTTATCATTTTGCCCATGGAGAGAAACAATCCTTTGCAGAGGCAGTGTACGAAGCATTTGAAAGGGATGCCATGCGTATGGAGCAAACAGGGGAGACGGTGGCGGCGCTTCCCTTTTCCCAAAAAGAATCCAGAGAATTCAGGATGAAGTCCTTAAGTGAGAGCTATCGGGAGTTTGAAGATGGCGGAGCCGGATTTTTCTTTCACTTTGATCCAAAGTCTGGCTACGGATCCCGGCCTTCCGGGTTCAGCACAAATTATGACACGATACCGCACAATTCTTACACCCATATTCTGGAATATGGGTTTACGGGAAGGCAGATTAATGCCGCTTATATTATGGCTTCGGAACGAGGCGGAGCATGGCTGGAACGGGGCGAGCGGATCATTGATTTTTTCCTTGCCAATTGCATGACAGAGAATGGCTGGCTGTATTCTCTCTATGATTTGGATGCAAAGGCACCTTTTTTCTCATTTGGCGACCCGGATGCACCAAAGCTTCATTATATTTCGTGGACAGATAAAAAGGGAAACTATCTGCGGACGATGACAGAGCCGATGAATGATCTTTTAGAGTGCTACCTGTGGTACCGTTCCAGGAATAGAGTGCATGAGGAATGGAAAGACGCGGTTCTGAAGTATGCAGATTTTCTGGTTAGATTCCAGAATGCCGATGGCTCATGGTATCGGGCTTATTGCCCGGATGGAGAGGGAACAGATACGGTAGATTCGCGGGAAGGAAATAAGGCCGGGGCTTTCAGGGAGCAGAAGTCCACGACGGCGATTCCCCTCGTCTTCTTATCGAACCTGTGCCGCTTCCTTAAGGAAGAGGGAGAGGCATATCAGAGCTATTATGACAGCGCAGTGCGTGCAGGAGATTATGTCCTTAAATATATGGTCCGTGAAGAGCATTATCAGGGAGCGACCCTGGACAACCCCAATCAGGTGGATAAAGAGGCATCTCAATACGTGATGGCAGGACTTTGGCATCTATACATGCTGACGGAAAACGAGTGCTATCTGGCAGGGGCTGAGAATGCGGCGTATATTTTTATGACCTGGAATTATATATGGAATGCACCTATGAAAAAGGGAACAATCTTATATGAAAAGGGATTTAAGACAAAGGGATTTGGCGCAATCAACTCTGTATGGGGAGGCGGTGTAGTGGATATTTATTCCTTATTCCATATCAGAGAATTGTTTGAAATTGGAGTATGGCGCAACCATCCAATGATGTGCCGTATGGCGGAGTGGATTGCCGTCGCAACCTCGCAGATCTGCTCCTATCCGGGAGATGATATGGGATTTGCAGATATTGGAATGCAGCCGGAAGGTTTCGGGATATGTCCCCAGGGGCTGGACGATGGCATGATTCAGAAAGGAGGTATTTGGGGTACCCTGGGATGGATTTATTCCGCCGGCATATATGGTTTGGGAAATTACTTATTCAAAAAGGAGGAAATGAAAAATGTTTAAAAAGTTTTTATGTGGATTGCTCAGTGTAAGTATGATGGCAATGTTAATGACAGGATGCGGCTCATCGCCGGCGCCGGCTGCAGAGCCGGAAGCGGGAGAGCAGAGCAATGCGACAACGGTTGAGGAAGCGTCAGAGCCTGAGCAGCCGGCACAGGCCGATGGAGAGGTGACGCTGGAGTTATATCACAGCTGGAGCCCGGAGACGACGAGAGGGGAAGTTCTTACTTCTCTGGTAGATGAGTTTAATCAGCTCCATGAAGGAAAGATTCATGTCAATGTGGAGACAAATCCTGATTTTCCGGCTTATCAGGAAAAGGTAAAAACGATGCTCAGTACCGGAACCGCACCGGATATCTTTCACTATAATTATAATCCAAATGACCTTTCTTACTTTGAATCCGGGCTTTTGATGGATTTTACACCTTACATGGATGCCGAATGGTCTGAGAGATTTGAATCCAGCGATTTAGAGACATTGACTTATGACGGGAAACTGCTTTCTGTACCCTTCGAGAGCGCGGGGGCAGTGATCTGGTACAATAAGGATGTGTTCGCTGAGGCAGGAATAACGGAATTTCCGGATACATGGGACGGGCTTTTAGAAGCGTGTAAAACGCTGCAGGATGCAGGATATGGCGGTTTTTCACTGTTCACAGGGGATGATGCCTGGTATTCTGTTAATCTGATCACTGCTCTCTGGATTGCCAATGAAGGTGCTGCAACGGTCAATGCCAGTACAAGCTTTCAGACGCCGGGTATGATCAATGCACTGAACACATATAAAGAATTTTGTAAGTATTCTACAAGTGATGTGATTGGAGGAAATTATTCTGTTGCAGGTGCAAATTTCTCTTCCAAAAAGACGACGATGGCAATTGATGGAAGCTGGTTCACCAGCTATCAGGATGAGGCTGTTATTCCATCTATAGGAGTGGCGCCCATGCCTGCAAACGGCGACGGTGTGGCAACGCAAGGGTATCTGGTTACGGATGCGCAGACACCGTGGGCGGCTTCTGCCCAGACAGATCCTGCAAAAGAAGCGGCAATTGCTGAATTTATGAAATTTATTACTTCTGAGGAGGCCACAAAGACCTTGACTATGGAAGGTTCGGTAGTTCTTTCAGCGAAGCTGGAACTTTCTGATACGGATCTTGCAGGAGTGACGGAGCAGATGGCGGCTTATCTTAAAGTCAATGGAGATGCGCCTTCAAGGACGACGAATCTGCAAAGAAATCTTTCTACACAGGCAGGAGCAGAGCTCCCGACCCTTCTGGAAAGTTTCCTGCTCGACCAGATTACTGCGGAACAGTTTTGTGAGCAGCTGGATGAGCTGAACTAAACCTGTTGTCTGCGGATGATGGGGCAGGGTATTGAAATGAGTTGTGATAGTCCGCAGCGCTTTGGGCGGCGGACTATCATGATAGGGAGGGCTTGCAATCATGAAGAAGCGTTATTTGATCTTATATTTATTCCCGGCAATTTTTTTTGCAGTTGTGTTTTTTATTGTGCCGTTATTTTATATTGTATATATCAGCTTTTTTGAATGGAATGGATTGAATGCCATGAAAATGGCTGGAATCCAGAATTATATTGATGTGCTTACGGACAAAAGCTTTATATTGGCATTCAAAAATACGATTGTCTGGATTCTTGCGGCAGTCTGCATCCATATTCCGCTGGGACTTATGCTGGCACTTTTGCTGAATCGGAAGATCTGGGGCTGGAAGATATTCCGGGTATTATATTTCCTTCCCAATGTCATATCAATCACGGCGCTGGCATTTCTCTGGTACTTCATTTATCACAAGGATATGGGGCTTTTGAACTGGCTTTTGGAAGGGCTTGGAATGGGGGATTCTGCTAAGGGCTGGCTGACGGAGTTGGGAACGGCACTGCCCGCAACCATTGTACCCTTTGCAATCTATGTGGGGCTGACCACCGTTATTTTTATGACACAGCTTGCTACCATATCAGATGACTTGAAGGAAGCGGCGCTTCTGGACGGTGCAAAGGGCTGGCAGATGGACTTGCATATCTATGTGCCCCTGGTAAAGCCTGCCATTGTAACTAATGTGATGCTGAATGTGGCTTTCTGCCTTAAGAATTTTGAGTATCCCTTCGTAATGACCAGCGGCGGACCGGTCAATACGACGACGACACTGGCATTATATATTTACAAAAAGATGATGAATGCAAATCAGTATGGCATTTCTATGGTTGGCAGTATCTTTACAGTCCTGTTAGGGCTTTGCCTGATGGTGCTTGTAAACAGTCTGCAGAGAGGAAAGAAGGGAGACTGATATGAAAAAAATAAAATGCAGTAAAATTTTTATTTTTATCTTTCTTGTGCTGATAGCGGTTATAATGCTGACACCCTTCGTATGGTTGATTATCTCGTCTCTTCGCCCGAACATGGAGCTTTTGTCAAATCCCTTTAGCATACCGGAAACAATAGGGCTTCAAAATTACAGGGAAGTGCTTACGAGGCAGCCTATGCTGAAATATCTGTTTAACACCTTTACGGTGGCATTGATTGCAATGGTAATCGATGTGGCAGTATCCGTGATGACCGGCTATGCCATGCTTCATCAATTTCGGTTCAGGAAAAAATTATCAATGATGTTCTACGTGGGGCTGTTCATTCCGGCAAATGCCTTTATGGTTCCTTACTATATCATGATCACAAGAATGGGATGGTATGATACGCTTGGAGGGCTGGGGCTTATTTATGGAGTAGTCAATCTTCCCTTCAGTATTATGATTATCAGGGGATATATGGAGACCCTTCCCATACAGATCATAGAATCCGGACGAATCGATGGGGCATCGACGAATCAGATCCTTATGAAGCTGGTGCTTGCAATGACCAGACCGGGAATTGTGACGGTGTGCATTTTTATTGTCATTAATTCATGGAACGAGCTGTTCTTTGCAAATCTGCTGACGCAGAGTGATAAATCCAAGACGATTACGGTGGCGGTTAAATCATATTTATCTGCATTTGAAGCAAATTATAGTTTTGCATTTGCCGCCATGGTTATTTCCATTCTTCCCACGATTGTCGTGTATGTATTCCTGACCAATAAGATTATCGGAGGGATGACAGCCGGTGCTGTTAAAGGGTAATATAGCCTGACGCTTCCCCTATGAAGCGGATATACAGGTAGAAGCGCGGCGAATCAGGCGGCAGGGAATTTTCAAATCGCGTGGAATCTGCATCTCTTCCGGATTTGCAATCATATCGATGAGGAGCCGTGCGGAATGCGCGCCAAGCGCGTTAAGGGGAAGCGCAATGGTACTTAGTTCCGGCTTTAAGATTGTGCAAATGTCCCGGTTATCAAAACCAATGACGGATAAATCTTTGCCGATGATGATGTTGTGTTTATCTGCGTAATCATAAACGCCGGCAACCATGACATCATTCATGCAGAACAGGGCGGTCACTTTTTGGGCAATGAGAGCTTTGGCAGCGGCATAACCGCTGTCGCGCGTCCACGCGCCCTGATAAATAAGACTCTCATCATAAGGTACATGATGGTCCAGAAGTGACCTGCGATAACCGCGAGACCGTTCGACAGTATGCATACTGTCCGCTTCTCCGGCAACCAGCCCAATCCGGGTATGCCCTTCTTTCAACAATTCAGACACTGCGTCATATGCACCGCGTTCGTCATCGTAATTGACACTAATCATTTGCGGGCTGGCGGATTTTCCATAGGTGATGACAATGGGAAGACCAAAATCCTGAGGGATAGACCGAATCGTCCGATTGTGGGCACCCACATAGATGATGCCGGATACTTGTTTACTTTTCATGATCTGAAATTCTTCTGCAACTTTTGTGGCATATTCTTCATGATGGTAGAAATTATTATCATATTTCTGGAATAATCGCAGATTCCCCAGTATATAAGTATAATCTATAGTTTCCAGATATTCGTGGATACCATCTACAATATTCGGACAGTTAAATACGGTCAGATCTTCCGTGATGATTCCGATGGTCCGGCCGCTTCTCTGCTTGAGGGAACGCGCCAGATCGTTTGGGACATAATTCATCTTTTGGGCTGTCTGCAGAATAAACTGCCTGCGTTCTTCGCTGACACGTCCTTTTCCCGTAAATACATTGGATACGGTTGCCACCGAGACATTACATGCTTTTGCGATTTCTTTGATGGTTGTCATATGGCATTTCCCTTCATTGTATGATACAATAAGCTTCAATGTTCTTTCAAACTTATTGTATCGGAAGAACCTGTGGAATGCAAGATTAGTTAAGAAAGTAAAGGGGAGAGAAAGAAATGGACAATCAATTTATCAGTTTGCAGCTGGAAAAACCGGCGGCAGTCGTGAAGGCGCAGGAAAAGCAGAAGGGAATGAATATTATTTTTGAAATTCTGGTTTTTCTGGCAGTGTTTGTAGTCTGTATGATCGGGCAGGTTTTATGCATGATTCCGGGACAGATGCTGATACTGACATTGAATACGGATTATCAGACGGCAGCGGCGGCAGGAGATCTGGAAAGATTGAATGAAGTGGCAGTGGAGATTGCGTCATCAGATATTTTTATGGTCTCAAATTTGTTTGCGACGATTGCGATGACTGCGGTGGTTATCCTGTTCTGCAGACTGATTCAGAAAAGAAAACCGGATACCATCGGTTTTACGGGCAAGGGTGCAGGCAAGGAATATCTGATCGGTCTGGGAGTGGGATTTGCTATGTTTTCGACAGCGGTACTGCTCAGCGTTGTGACCGGGGCAATCAGGATCGACGGGCTTTCGGGTACGTTCAATGCAGGCATATTCCTGCTGTTTACTGTGGGATTTATGATCCAGGGAATGGGAGAGGAAGTGCTCTGCCGAGGATATGTTATGGTGTCTGTAGGAAGAAGATATCCCATGTGGGTGGCGGTATTTACCAACGCCGTGATTTTTGCAGTACTCCATTTGCTGAATAACGGCATCAGCGTGCTGGCTTTTATCAATCTGGTACTTTTCGGTGTGTTCGCATCCCTGTATTTCATTAAAAGAGGAAATATCTGGGGTATTGGCGCACTGCACAGCGTATGGAATCTTGTACAGGGTAATTTCTGGGGACTGAGCGTGAGCGGTATGGGTACAGAGTGTTCCGTGCTCAGCAGTACGATGATTGAGGGAAAAGATATTATCAATGGCGGAGCCTTTGGACCGGAGGGCGGTCTTGGAGTCAGCGTAGTTCTTGTGGCAGGAATAGGCATCCTGCTGCGTATGAAAAGCGTAAGCCGCAGCAGTTCCTCATTACAGTAAATCAGGCGCTTAGGCTTTTATGTCCGGCAGATGAAGAAAGTCACAGCATACGCGGAAGCAGTGAATAGAGCAGGCGTATTCGTGAAGGGAATTACTTTTCAGACAAATCAGCCGGACGGGGTGCATATTCGGCATAGTGACCCTTAATGTCTTTTTTTACTTCATACAGAGCGTCGTCTGCGTGAGCCAGCAGTTCCGTGATGCTGTTTTCGGCATGATCGGTCCAGGCAAAACCGCAGGAGGCGCTTATACTTCTTTTCTCTGTGCCGGACAGGGAAATCTCGCTTTGTCCAAGCTTTTCATAGAAATCATCCAGATATTTTATCAATTCATCCCGGCTCTTACAGTTGTGGATCAACATACAGAATTCATCGCCGGAACGTCTTGCGGTCAGGAAATGTTCTTCAGGCATGGATCTCATGACAGATGAAAAACATTGCAGATAGAGATCGCCGTTATCATGGCCGTAGGTGTCGTTTATGGATTTAAAGTAATCCAGATCCAGCATAACGGCAGCGCAAAAATCTCCGTCGGACATCTTTCGCAAAATTACCCCGGCTGATTGTTTGAAATGCTCAAATTTGTATAATCCGGTAAGCGGATCGTGAGAGTTCTCATACTGCATCTGCTGTTTCAGCAGGATATCTTCTGTCACATCGGTTATGATGCCCAGATATCCTTCGGAAGATTGAGACATATGAATGCGGACGTATTTGGAATCATTGATCTGATAAATATCTTCTTCTCCCTTTACAGGTGTTTCTGTGATCCGGCGTATGTATTGGTCAAAGAGAGAGGCGTTTTTACAGATCCGGGAAGCTTCCTGTTCAGAGATTTCCAACAGCTCCCGCAGACCGGAGGAGACAAATACGTGGTTGACACCTTTTTCATATTCAAAAGCAGCCAGAGGAATACCGCTGATCTTGATGATGGATGAGATGCGGTCGGACAGGCTGACAATACTTTTTACCATTTTGTTGATGCCCTGGCTGAGAGCCTCAAATTCCTGATTCCCACCTACAGATACCTGGGTGTCCAGATTGCCGTTGGTGATGGATCCAAGGTTTTCAATGATATGATGAATTCCGTTGATTACTTTGCGACGAACAAGATAGTTTAGTAAAATCATCACGGCGGATTCGATGAAGAGCAGATAGATCAGTGTGACCACTGCGTTGCCCCACAGCTTTTGCAGAAGAGCGCTTTTAGGCAGTGCGGCGCAGAGCAGAACGTCATCAAAAGGACGGCTTACTACATACATAGGCTCTGTAATACCTTGCTGGTAACCGCCTTCTGTGCAGGTAAGGAGAGACTGCAGCTGGTAGCATTCTGCACTGAAATCCCGGTTTAACCCGTCAGAGTGACCGAGAAGATCGCCGGTGGCTGCGTCGACTACAAAAAGTTCTTCGCCGATATCCGTAGGAAATCTGGAAAAAATATATTCGTAAGTATTTCTGGATTGGGCGGCTAACTGTCTGGTAGGTGTAAAACCAACCTGGACAACGCATTTCAAGTCTTTGCTGTAAACGCCAATATATTTCATCATTTTTTCTTCTGCGGCATTTGGCCGTGTTTCCTGAATCAGATAAGCGTCCTCTTCGTCTTTATCCAAAAGCGTAAGAAAAGGGCGGGTCTGGTCATGAGCGGACATGTCAAAACCCACGTATTTAGAGACAGAACCGGCTATGATGATTCCGGTTTCGTCGATCATATGCAGTTCATCTACATTGAGAAGATCTGCCAGATACTGCATTTGTGACACATCCATAGATAAGTCCTTCTGCCTGTCCAGAACATAAGCGGCAGCTTTGGCACGGGTGAGATAATCTTCATCCAGACTTTCATTCAATATCTGAAGTTCTGTTCTGTTATTTTTCAGCGTATGTATCATTTGCTCTGTTTTCGTATAAAAAGTGGAGAACTGACGGGCTTCCAGAGTACGAAGACTAAACAGAAAGTTGATGATAAGAATCAATGAACTGGCGACCGTAACAATAAAAAAAGTATATTTAATAAAAGTTTTCTGCATGAAAAACTCCTCTGTAATTTTGCATGTATCCTATATATCCGAGTTCGCGAAGCGAATCTCGTAAACGAGCTCTGCGAGTTGCCATTTTGCGCGTATTCAATATATCCGAGTTTGCGAAGCAAATCTCGTAAACGAGCTCTGCGAGTTGCCATTTTGCGCGTATCCTATATGCCCGAGTTTGCGAAGCAAATCTCGTAAACGAGCTCCGCGAGTTGCCATTTTGCGCGTATCCTATATGCCCGAGTTTGCGAAGCAAATCTCG
>CAJUJP010000020.1:0-11963 GCA_910586615.1 uncultured Lachnospiraceae bacterium | reverse complement strand
TAAACGAGCTCTGCTCGTTTTATTATATCACGTTTCCAAAACAAAAATATTTCTTCTTTTTCGTAAAATCATCCTATAATTTCGCAAAGAGCATGATGTGAAAGAGGCCGTCTTCGCAGAAACAGCCGATGCTTCCGCCGATTCTGTCGGCGAAGGCGGAGATACTCTGCATTCCCAGTCCGTGATTTGCGCCTTTTTTACTTTTCGGAAGACCGCTGACGGGATCAAAAAATATTTCTTTTTCATAAGGATTCTGCATTTTGATGAGCAGATGATCCTGAGCAGTATGGATCTGGGCAGTGACGTATCTTTTTTCTTTGTCGAAGTTCCGGACACAGTTGAAAGCATTTTCAAACAGATTGGCAATGACGGCCGCAAACTCATATTCTCCAACAGGGATCGTTTCGGGTATCCGGATGTCGGAACGAACATCAATATCGTAAGACCGGGCGTCTTCCATCACCTTGGAGAAGATCGCATTGACGACGATGTTCTGGCTGTACTTTACTACTTTCATATCGGAAGACGTTTCGCTGATGTGTTCCGTTAATTTACGGATCTGGTCATATTCCTCCTGAGTCAGAAGAGAGGCGATCATGGCGGAATAGTGCCGCATATCATGGCGCAGAATCCGGAGATTTTTTTCCGACTGCTCCACCAGGTGGTATTGATTCTCCAGACCTTTGATATAAGATTCAAAGAGCACATTTTTCCAGTAAATGTTCTCCCGGTTGGATTCACTTTCAACATATCGCAAAACTACCACATAGGATACAAACATCGTTATGATGAAGACGATGACAGCAGGAATGTTGTCAGGCGCGTCGTAAAGTGTCTGCGGAAAGAAGGCAAGGCATGAAAAACTGCAGTAGAAAAATACCGGAATCAGGCATAGTTCCCACAAGTCCTGCAAGGATTCTTTGTCATACCATTTCAGACAAAGTCTGCGTATTTTTTTACACAAAAACAGCAGAATTGCCAGATGTGCAAAAAAACTGCCGGCAAGAGAGAACGGAACATTGCCTGTAAAGATAAGAAGGATTCCGCCGATGGTGCTTCCGGCAATCACATAATTGGAAGCGCTCAGTCCTATGAACAAAACTTTGGCATTTCTTTTTTCTGCAATGAAGATACCGGTGAACTGTGTCACTAATATCTGAAAAATAGTAATGACGGCATACCATGGATCGGAATCCGGGAAAATGCTCAGCTTCACGAGATCCGTCACTGTAAGGGTAAGAAAGGAAAGGAAGCAGACCGCCGCTGTTTTTTGACGTGAATATCTGTGATTTACAAAGAGAAAGATAAAGGCCATCAGAAAAATGTGGCTGATCATATATGAAATGTTATCAAAATAATTCATAAAAATACCCCGTTCCTGCCCGGCCTGCCAATTCAGGCGCGAGCACAGACTTGCAGTTGAACTTGTTCAGACAGTGAAATAATCTTCAATAGGGGAATTTTTTGATCCAATCCCCTACCTGTATTGTTCTGAGATAAATGTAAGATACTCTTTTTTCACGTTTGCGGCTCTTGTTTTGCTGACCGGTATGCTTGCACCGTGCTCTGTCAGAATACTGTTTGGCATTAGCTGTTTGATATAGTTCATGTTAACGATGTATGATTTGTGAACCTGAAGGAAACAGTTGTCAAGGAGAAGGTCACGGATCTCTTCGTCAAAGGATTTTCTGATAAAAATACTTCTGATATCCGTGCCGTCGGTCAGATGGACATCCAGAATGCGGGAGGTGTTTTCCACGTATTCGATTCTGGAATAGGGTACGGAAACCAGACCGTCTCTGGTCTTGACCAGGTAAAGCGGGTCTTTTTTTACTTCTGCGGCTGACAGGGCATGATTTAATGCTTCAAACAGTTCCGTTTCCTTGAGCGGTTTTAAAAGATATCTTGCCGCGTGGACGTTGTAGGCATCCAGTGCAAAATCGTCAGAAGAAGTGATGTAGATTATCACATTTTCAGAACCGCCCTGCCGGATCTGCCGGCCTATGTCGAGTCCTGTTTTTTCGGACATGATCATATCGAGAATATAAATATCTTCCGGTCCATAAGACGGTATTCTGGCTGACAGTTCGGCGGGATCAGTGTATTTTTCTATGGTAAGGTGATGATGAAAATGCGAACCTTTATATTTCTCAATCAGTTGTTCTATTCTGGACAGATCCTCGGAACTGTCATCGCAGAGTATGATTTTCATATAAAAATGGCCTTTCATGTAATTTGATTCATGTATCTTCTGTTTATCATACTGGATCAATGGCGTTTATGCAATAAGTAAAAATTCACTTACAAAGACGCATACAGAGCATACAAAGAACTCATGACAGATTCGAATAAGCGGCAGCTTTTTCCATACAATATAAAAATGCAGAAAGACTTCTGCGCATGTCTTTCTGCGTTGAAAATGAACTATTACATGTTATTCCTGATTTTTCAGGTATCGTATATATTTAATGAGGTCTTTGCGTTCTTCCGGTTTTAATTTCTGAATGTCGTACATGACATCGTGCATGGTAATATTGTCCAGATAATAATTCCGGAGATTTGTGCTGCCGAGATAATTTGTGTCTGAACCAAGAAGATAATCGGTGCTGACTTTATAATATTTTGCCAGGGCGATGACTGCCCATGTGGGTATCTCCCTATGTCCGTTTTCATAGTTGGAATAGGTCTGCTGTGAGATACCCAGATGGTCTGCAACGGTCTTTTGCTTCAGGTCGTGGTCTTCCCGCAAATCCCTTATGATTTCACGTAATTCTTTCATTTGGTTCCTCTTGGAAACTTATGGTTTGTTGTCGGGAATATTATTGCACAACGACACGTTGTATATGCAAAACTATGCGAAAAGTGATATTCAAAAATACCATACAATATATAGGAGTAAAAAAAGAAGCCAGGAGACGGGGTTGCGAAGCGGATCTCGCAAAGTTATTTGCGAAGCAAATTACTTTTTTGACATAAAATGAGGGAGCAAATATCAAAGTCTGCTCCCTCTTTCCATGGTTATAATATCATAAAAATGCCGGAAAAACAAGACTGGAAAGGCATTTCGGGCAATGCTATAATCAAATTCCGTTACGATTCACGCGTTCATCAAAAGCGTGATATGGCAGGCAGATAAGGGGGAAGGCGCATGGAACAAAACTGGATGATGTTATTACAGCAGCAGAATCAGTTGGCGAAGGTGGTTGAAACGAACCGGGTCACGCAGCAGTATGGGCTCAGCCTGAGTGAACAGGAGGCACAGTTGATTGTGGCGGAGCGAAGCCATGCACTGCGGGAATCGAGGAGGGTGGAGTTCGGCGAGGGGATCATACCGAAGATCATATATGAGTTCTGTGATTCGGACTTTATTGACCAGAACAATTATGTGGATACACTCGTCAGACTGCAGGATATCTTCTACATGTATAAGAATGAGATGCAGGATGAGATCTCGGATGATGAGCTGCTGCATTTTATGCGGGAGCAGTTTGATCAGGTCTGTTACGGGGATCTGGAATATCTGGAAGGAACCTGTCTGTCGATTTTTGCGCAGGCGATCCGGGCGGGGTATAACGGCTATCAGGCATCGGAAGGGCGCGGGGAGTATGAGGCCTTTGATGAGGTGAAAAGGTGGGACTATGATGTGTACATGGAGACGCTTAAGGAGCTTTTCTGGTAGTTTACGGCTTTACGGCAAAGAGCATGGGAAAGGAGCAGGCGATGGAGTATCATTACAAGATGGAAGAACTGGTTCCGATCGTGGGGAAACTGGCACAGAGGTATACGGCCGGGGAGAGCACTTCCGTGACTTATGAGAAGGCGGAACAGTTGATGGGAGCTGTGCTTTACTGTATCCGGGAGACGGCTTATGCGGAACGTGAGAATGGAAGTTATGAGACAGGAAGTGAAAGTGGAGCGTGCGGTGTGAATTCCGATAGTGGTGGAAACGAAGGGGCGGAGGAAAAAGCAGCAGGCTGTGACGATGAGGGATGCAGAATGGAGTGTACGGAGCCGGGCGGTCACAGTTGCGAAAAGGGGCAGCAAAAATGTGATATCCTGGCAGGGCAGGAAAAGCTTTCGGCACAGCAGGCCTATGAACGCGGGCTTGCCTGTGTGGAACAGAAAGTCCGGGCGGCGCTTTCGCTTTATAATGAACTTATGACGGTGTTTGACAGTTACGGCAACCGCTGTCTGTATGATACGGTCGTAAAAGGTATGCCGGAATTTTTCAAATGGTATGATATGCGCTTTGCCCCGCAGGATACCATCCTGACGCTGGATTATCCGGTGCTTCGGGATTTATCCGCTTACACGGGAATAGACCGGATCTATGAGTATTTGCTCTGCATAGAGAAAGAGCAGGCGTTTCTGCGCACTTTTTCCAGAAATGATGTGATCGATGCGCTGGCAAGTTACAACCCGGCGTATGAGGATATGGTTGATAATATTTGCGGGGCGGTTAAGGGGGATTCGGGGGTGTAATTCAGGGTGGATGAGTTTCCATTTTTTATTAGAAAAATAAGTCTGTATATGGTAACATGTATAGAAGTAGTTCCGATATACCGCAACAATTATCACAGACAAATCGCACACAATAGACGAAAGTGAAAAGATGCCATGAATCAAAGCATAATGGATGAACTTTATAGTGGATATAAAACAGCATATATAGATGGCAGTGTAGCTTCTAATATAGCTTACAGACCTCAATTTGTCTCAAATAACTACAAAGAGGGGAAAAAGGTAGTGTCCGCTATCGAGGATGAACTTTTGGCATGTGATCGTTTTCAAATTAGTGTTGCTTTTATTACAATGGGTGGAATCACGCCTCTTTTGCAGACGCTGAAGGAATTAGAGAAGAGAAATATTCCGGGTGAAATCCTTACGACAAACTATTTATTTTTCAGCGAACCGGCGGCATTAGATAAGCTGCATGATCTAAAAAATATTACGCTGAAAATGTATGATGTCGAGGAGTCAGAGGCTGATTTTCACACAAAAGGGTATATTTTCAAAAGGGAAGAAATCTATCGCATTATTATTGGCAGTTCCAATATGACGGGTGCCGCGCTCACCAGCAATAAGGAGTGGAATACGAAGATTGTTTCTACGGAGCAAGGTGAAGTTACAGGAGAACTGCTGGAAGAATTTTCACAGTTATGGAAATCGGTTCACGCGCTGGTATATGATGAATTTTTTGAAGCTTATCAGGAACGCTATCGGATTATCAAGAAGCAGCGGGAGATAGCAAAACAGGAATTTATACCGTCTATAGAAAAATACAGGCTGCGTCCGAATGAGATGCAGATCGGATTTATCTGTAATCTGCGTAAAATCATAGCTTCCGGGGAGGAACGTGCACTGCTTATATCTGCGACGGGTACGGGAAAAACCTATGCTTCTGCATTTGCCATGCGTGAGCTTGGGTTTAAACGAGTGCTTTTCCTTGTACATAGAGGACAACTGGCAAGACAGACTAAGAAATCCTATGAGAGAGTATTCGGAAAGAATGTTTCTATGGGACTTGTCGGCGCCGGGTATCATGAGTACGATAAAGATTATGTGTTTGCAACGGTTCAGACTTTGAACAAAGAAGAACATCTCACGCATTACAAACCAGAACATTTCGATTGTGTTATTTTGGATGAAGCACATCATAGTTCGGCCAACTCCTATCAGAAGGTTATGGGGTATTTCAAACCGAAGTTATGGCTTGGTATGACGGCAACGCCGGATAAGCGCGATGATCATGAAGAAGGCAAAAATATTTATGAGATTTTTCACCATCAGATTGCATGTGAGATCAGACTGCAACAGGCGATGGAGCAAAATCTTCTTTGTCCGTTCCATTATTTTGGGATCAGTGATCTTTCAATGGTGCAAGACAAAACGGTTAAGGCGGCCAAAATGTCAGCGAAAGATTTCAGACAGCTTGTCTGTGAGGAGCGTGTAAGGCATATCATTGAACAGGCGGAGTATTATGGATACAGCGGTGAGCGTGTGAAAGGTTTGGTGTTTTGCAGTCGCATTGATGAATCGAAAGAATTGTCTGATCAGTTTAATGCGCTGGGATACCGGACGATTTCTCTGAACGGCAGTGCGTCGGAGGAAGAGCGGATGGAGGCTTTCGAGAGACTGGCAATGGACGAGAGCGATGCGACAGAAGACAGACAGCCTCTGGATTATATTTTTTCAGTTGAGATTCTCAATGAGGGCGTGGATATTGTCGAGATCAATCAGGTGATTATGTTACGCCCGACGGAGTCACCGATTGTATTTATTCAGCAGTTGGGGCGGGGCTTGCGCAAGGCGGAAGGAAAAGAGTATGTCGTGGTCTTGGATTTTATTGGCAATTATACAAATAATTTTATGATTCCGGTTGCGTTGTCGGGAGATCGTACTTATAATGCGGATACCATCAGAAAATATGTAATCAGTGGAAATAGTACGATACCAGGCGTGTCTACGATACACTTCGACGAAGTAGCAAAAGGCAAGATATTTCAATCAATTGATAAAATTCGTGGCATTAAGACGATTATCAAGGACAGTTATGTATCTTTGAAAAACAGGCTTGGGCGGATTCCATTCTTAATAGACTTTTATGAGAACGGAGAAGTCGATCCGCTTGTGATCATAAAAGAATACAAGACATACTATGCGTTTCTTGAAGCAATGGAAAAGGATATGTACAGTTGTTCCTTAACAGAACAGGAAAAACTGACGTTAGAGTATTTGTCTAAAACGATTTTAAGCGGTGTGCGTCCGTATGAATTGGAAATTTTAAAGGCGGTTGTGATGAGTGACTGCGTAACAGTCGAAAAGCTGCAGGACGACTTTAAGAAAAGATATGATTATGAATTTAAATTACATGATATAGAAAGTGCAGTTGAAGTATTGCAAGGACATTTTGTCAGTAAAGAGGAGGAACACCAGAAGTTTGGTCATATAGATGTACTCGATTATGATGAGAAAAAAAGCTTAAATAGAATGAGCAGTTTTGTCAATTGCCTCAGACATCAAGACTTTTTGTCACAAATTGAAGATATTGTTTCGGTGGGATTAAAGCGATATGCGGACAAGTATATGGTGAAGGGAAGTGTGGAAACTCCGTTCGTTCTGTATGAGAAATATTCCAGAAGAGATGTCAGCCTTCTCATGAATTGTGGAAAGGATTTATCATCGACTATGTATGGTATGAAACGGATCGGTGATGATGTTTTCATTTTTGTGACCTATCATAAGGAGCAGGCAGACGATAATAAGAATTATGTGGACGGTAAGCCGGATTACGCTGACGTGTTTGATGATAATATGATTTTCCGCTGGGATTCCCAGATTGGTAAGGGTGTTGATAGTTCTTATATGCAGAGTGTGATGACTGCCAAGCGTAAGCATTTGCTTGTCAAAAAGAGCGATGCCGAAAGTAATTTTTATTATATGGGTCAGTTTGACATTATGGATGTTAAAGAGGCGGAAAAGGAAAATAATAAAGGGAAGAAAGAGGTTATTTCAAAAGTGCGGGTTAAGATGAAACATCCGGTAAGGGATGATCTGCTTCGGTATCTGCAGAGTGGAATAACAATCGAGGAAAAAGCAATATGAAAACAATACGTGTAACAGCGGCCATCATTTGTGACAACATGGAGAACCCCACGAAGATCTTTGCCACAGCCAGAGGATACGGAGAGTTCAAAGGGCAGTGGGAGTTTCCGGGCGGCAAGATTGAAGAAGGAGAATCACCGGAGAATGCATTGATCAGAGAAATCAGGGAAGAACTGGATACTGATATTGAAGTGGGCAGTCTGATTCATACCATAGAATATGATTATCCGGCCTTCCATCTTTCCATGGACTGTTTCCTGGCAAAAGTGAATGCAGGCGATCTGGTGCTCAAGGAAGCGGAAGCCGCCAGATGGCTTACGAAGAGCGAACTGTATGATGTACAGTGGTTACCGGCCGATTTGTCTTTGATTGCGTTGTTAGAGAAGCGGATGAGATGAATGCAATATGAACGGAAGTTAATAATACTTCCATTTATTTAACACCTGCTCAATTGTAGGCAGTCCTTTTTTCTGCTATGCTTAAAAACACCAGGAGGTGCTGAGGCGGCAATCGCGCAGCCGGAAAGGGGACTATTCATATGCAGATCGGACAGGTAATCAGACAATACCGTAAGGAAAAGGACATGACGCAGGAGGAGATGGCGAACCGGCTTGGCGTGACGGCACCGGCGGTCAACAAGTGGGAGAAGGGAAGTTCGATGCCGGACATTACGCTTCTTGCGCCGATTGCAAGACTGCTGGGGATTTCGCTGGATACGCTGTTGTCTTTTCGGGAAGAACTGACATGGGAGGAAATACAGGATATCATATATACACTGAACTCCATGCTGCGGAAGCAGTCTTTCGAGGAAGCGTTTGCGTATGCAAAAGAAAAAATAGCGCAGTACCCGAACTGCGAATCATTGATTTTGGAAGCGGCGGTGCTGCTCAACGCGGCGCGAATGAGAGTAGAAAATGAGACGGAGAATGAGGAGACTGGCGTATTGGTGCCGCCTGATTCGAAGCAATCAGGGAAGAAGGCTGAATCCTGCGACAAGAAGGAAGTATACGGTGAGGAGCAGGAACCTGGCATGGATGAGAAGCGCGGTGAAAGCAAAGTACCCGGCGTAAACAGGAAAGAGCGGACAGAGGGACAGTGTGACACGAATGAAAGTGCGGCCAAAGACAGCACAGAAGAAGATTACGATACCGTCATCAATGGATGGCTGACCGGAGCGCTTAAGAGTGAACAGGAGCAGATTCGGACTATGGCGGCGGACGCACTGTTTGCTTTTTATCTGAGCGGCGAACAGTATGAGAAGGCGGAGGCATGTCTGGTATACTACTCTGAACAGAATCCGGAACGGAAATTCAAGCAGGCACGAATCTACAGTAAGACAGGCAGGACAAAAGAGGCGTATCAGACATATGAGGGGCTGCTGCTTGATTTGTATCAGAAAATAGATCTTTTATTTCATAGTATCGGAGCGCTGGCGGCACAGGATCAGGATATGGATAAAGTGCGTGCCATGGCCAGAAAGCACAGCGCGCTTGCGGAAATATTTGAGATGGGCGAATATCACAGGATATGCGGCGGGCTTGAACTGGCGGTGATGGAGAAAGACGTGGAGGCAACAATTACAATTATGCAACAGCTTCTTGCGTGTACTGATGATCTCTATCATTTCACAGAAGCGCCGCTTTATGAGCATATGACTTTTCGGGAATTCAGGCCGGAATTTGCAGCGCAGATCCGGGAGGATTTACTGAAATCTTTTCAGGACGAAGCGACGTATGGATTTCTGCAGGGGGACAGCAGGTGGAAAGAGATTGTGGGGATCTGAAGCTTCGGACGTATTTCATGTCTCTGGACAGTGAGCCGGATGGCCAGGGAGAGGATTTCTTTGTGAAAAAGGGGCGTCAGTACAGTTTTGCCGACGACAGAGCGTTTGTTAGAGTATTCAGGTATGGAGCTGATTATGAAACACAAAATACTGATTATTGAAGATGATATCACAATACAGCAGCAATTGAAGAATCTGCTGACCGGCAACGGATATGCGGCGGAGGGCGTGACGGATTTTACGGCGGTGATGGAACAGGTGAAAGCTTATGAACCGCACTTGATTCTGCTGGACATTAAGCTGCCGGGTGACGATGGCTTTGCGATCTGCTCGCAGATCCGTGCTTTTTCCGATATGCCGGTTATTTTCGTGACGAGCAGTAATACGGATATGGATGAACTGAACAGTATTATGCTGGGCGGGGACGCCTTTATCACCAAGCCTTATAACACGGCGATTCTGCTGGCGAAAATATCTGCACTTTTGCGGCGGGCATATGCGTCGGACGGGCAGGAAGTCCTTACGTGTCATGATGTCTGTCTGCATTTGGAGGGAAGCTTCGTGGAGCACGACGGTCAAAGAGCGGAACTGACCAAAAATGAGGTGAAGATACTTTATTATCTTTTCAGCCATGCAGGAACAATCTGTTCCCGGAATGATATGATTGACTTTTTGTGGGACAGCCGGCTTTATGTGGATGATAATGCCTTAAGTGTGAATATCACCCGGATCAGGGAGAAATTGTCCGGTATCGGGGTGACGGATTTCATTAAGACGAAGCACAGGCAGGGGTATCTGCTTTCCTGATAGCGGGAAAGCGTGTATGCAGGTATGGAGGCATATTATGAACGGCAAGAAGTATCTGGTGAATAAACTGTCTGTGATCTTAATCAATCTGTTGGGGATGTTGTTTCTTGCGGTTTTCCTTTTGGTAAGCGGCAGTGAAGGGCACAGCATTCTTTTCATTTTGTTTGTCTGGATTCTTGTGCTGAGCTGTGATCTGATGATAGTTTATCGTGTACGTAAAAAGTATCTGGATAAACTGCTTGCCATGACGGAGCAGTTAGAAGAACGGTATCTGATTGCGGAGATTATGGAGAAGCCTGAGCGGGCGGATGACGCGGTCTTTCTTGAAATCATGAAAATGGCGGAAAAATCCATGCTGGAAAAAATCGCGGAAATCGAGACAGAGCGCAGAGAGTATAAAGAGTATATCGAGCAGTGGATTCATGAGGTGAAAACCCCGATTGCGGCTATGAAACTGCTTAGCGAGAACAACCGCTGTGACTTTACAAGGGAATTGCTTGCGGAACTTGAGCATGTGAATCATTACACGGAGCAGGCGCTTTATTATGCCCGCAGTGAACACACGGAGAAAGATTATATCATTCGGGAGACTGATTTAGCGAATGTGGTCCACGGTGCGATCGCCGACAGTAAATATCTGCTGCGTCAAAACGGAGTGGCGGTTACCGTAGACGAGATGAACGGGCATGTTTACACCGACGACAAATGGCTGCGGTTTATCTTGAACCAGCTGATCGGCAATGCGGTCAAATATCGCGGAGAGCAGCCGGAGATACATTTCTATTCTGTAAAAAGTGGAGACACGGTTTCGCTTATGGTAGAGGATAATGGGATTGGCATTGCAGGAAGCGACTTGCCCCGGATTTTCGACAAGGGATTTACGGGCAGCAACGGACGAACCGTCCAAAGTTCCACCGGAATCGGGTTATATCTTTGCAGGAAGCTTTGCGGTAAGCTGGGAATCGGTCTGGAAGTAGTCTCTGAAGGAGAGGGCACGATGGTCATGCTTTCTTTTCACATCAATGATTTTGTAGCCAGGGTGCAGGGGTGATGTCTCTGCACTTTTTCTTTCATGGGATTAGATTGTCAAATGGTACTCTGTTAATTTTGTATAGGCATATTGCACAAATATGTTCGTGAAGCTGTCTTGCGCAGGAGACTGAGATTTTCTTAATAGTCCGTTCGTTACTCAGCAATTTGCGGGCATGGATGCCTGCAAAAGCCAGCTTCGAGCCTGGATGGCGAGTAGCGGGCGGTTGCGTCCGTCTGCCATTACTTTGCCGGAATATTTAGAAAATCCATTCGACGGAGCCGACGCAATCGAACATTTTGTGTAATATGCTCTCTCAACCTTTCATGAGTACCTTTTGACACATTGAAGTGGCATTGGAAGATGTTCCGCATATGCGAGTTCGCGAAGCGAATCTCGTAAACGAGCTTTGCTCGTTTTCTTTCACTTCTGTAAGAACTTCGTAAGGAAAGATGATACAAATGGGGGAAACGGTCTGCTATCATACGGAATAGGAAACAGAGTTAACCGGCATGGAGGATGACAAAATATGGGCATGATTTTAGAGTTGGAGCAAATTCAGAAGTATTACGGCAATGAGGGCAATATCACGAAGGCGTTAGGCGGAATCAGCTTTGCGGTGGAGGAGGGGGAGTTTCTGGGAATTATGGGCGCTTCGGGTTCCGGGAAGACGACGCTTCTAAACTGTATTTCCACGATTGATACGGTGAGTGCGGGACATATATATCTGTACGGACA
>CAJUJP010000019.1:67199-68958 GCA_910586615.1 uncultured Lachnospiraceae bacterium | reverse complement strand
TTTATTTTTTCAATCAATCCCCTTTTCATTTTCAAAGTTAACTTAATGACATTGAGGGCTGAACTGTTACAAATAAATGGAAAGTAAGCAGTCCCCTACAGGAATTTCATCTTCTTCACCATATTGACAAACTCGTAATTATTCTTCGTTCTGGCAAACATATCCAGAATCTTCTCCACCGCTTCGTCCGCTTTCATGCCGTTTAAGGCTTTTCGGATAATGTTGATGGCTTCCAGCTCGTCCGGAGTCAGCAGAAGGTCTTCACGCCTGGTACTGGATTTCGGAATGTCGATGGCCGGGAACACCCGCTTCTCGGATAATTTACGGTCAAGTACCATTTCCATATTACCGGTTCCCTTGAACTCCTCGTAGATTACGTCATCCATCTTGCTGCCCGTCTCCACCAGCGCTGTCGCAAGAATCGTCAGACTTCCGCCCTCTCTCATGTTACGCGCCGCACCGAAGATCCGCTTGGGCATATGTAACGCCGCCGGATCAAGACCACCGGACAAAGTACGTCCGCTGGGCGGCACCACCAGGTTATACGCTCTTGTCAGACGCGTGATGCTGTCCAAAAGGATCACCACATCCCTGCCGTGCTCCACAAGACGCTTCGCCCGTTCGATCACCATCTCCGAAACCCTCTTGTGGTGCTCCGGCAATTCATCAAAAGTTGAATAAATAACCTCCACATTAGGCCCTTCAATGGCTTCCTTGATATCCGTCACTTCCTCCGGACGCTCATCAATCAGCAAAATGATCAGATGGGCATCTGATGCATTTCTGGTTAAAGATTTCGCTACCGCTTTTAATAAAGTAGTCTTACCTGCTTTCGGCGGTGAAACAATCATACCTCTCTGTCCCTTACCCACAGGGCTGATCAAATCCATAATGCGCATGGCAACCGATGCTCCCGGCGTCTCCAGCTTCAGTCTCTCATTCGGGAAAATAGGCGTCAGATTCTCAAAATTCGGTCTGCGCATCGCAAGTTCCGGCGGATAACCGTTGATCGACTTTACATACAAAAGGGCACTGAACTTCTCGTTCTGTGTCTTCACCCTTGTATTTCCCTCTAAAATATCACCCGTTTTCAAACCAAACCGCCGGATCTGACTGGGTGCCACATAAACGTCATTCTCACCGGGCAGATAATTCTCACAGCGGATAAATCCGAACCCGTCGCTCATGACTTCCAGAATACCACTGGCCGTAATGCCGCTGTCCAGCTCCGCCGGGAACTTCTCTTCCTCCGCCCCTTCCTTCTTCGGCGGAACAACAGATTTCACAGCCACTTCCTTGCCTGCCGCCTTGTCCTTCTCGTCTTCCGCCAGCATAGCCTCCACGATGTCTGCCTTCTTCATTGTAGAAGTACCCTTGATACCCCTTCCCTTCGCGATCGCTTTCAGATCCGTAAGCGCCAACGATTCATATTTTTCTCTCATACATTCCTCCTGTATTTTAATAAATCATCTATTATATACATTCTTCCGTATACGTTCTTTCGTCTAGGGATTTTATTACCTGATGTGTTAACCGAAATGATCTATTGTCATCAGCGCAGCTTAAATATACCATCACTGCCGCTACGACACATTATACACTACATTTTACAAAATAGAAAGTATTTTTTTAAGTTGCACCCAAACATTAAATATTATATGATATACGCGATGGCAATGAGCAGTGCCAAATTGTAAGATGACAAATCGACTGCTCGCAGGCGAATTTGTCATCTTACAATTTGATAGGGCGAAGCCCG
>CAJUJP010000019.1:0-67099 GCA_910586615.1 uncultured Lachnospiraceae bacterium | reverse complement strand
CGAGTGAGATGCAGCGTAGCGCAATCGAACGCGCACTGCGGACTTCATCCGGTGCCAATTTTGAACCAACAATCCCTCTCGCAGGCGAATTTGTCAGTTTACAATTTGATAGGGCGAAGCCCGCGAGTGAGATGCAGCGTAGCGCAATCGAACGCGCACTGCGGACTTCATCCGGTGCAGCAAAGCGCAATCGAACGGCACTGAGGACTATAAAAAGTGAGGTATCCCATGACAACCAACGAAAAAGCTTTAAAATTACATGAAACCTGGAGAGGAAAGCTGGAAACCGTCTCCAAAACTCCCGTGAAAACCCGCGAAGACCTTTCCCTGGCCTACACCCCCGGTGTGGCAGAGCCCTGTAAGGTAATTGCACAGGATAAAGAAGCCGCCTATGCTTATACATGGAAATCAAACACCGTGGCCGTTGTATCCGACGGCAGTGCAGTACTCGGTCTGGGCAATATCGGCCCCCACGCTGCTATGCCCGTAATGGAGGGAAAAGCCGTGCTGTTCAAGGAATTCGGCGGCGTCAATGCAGTTCCGATCTGCCTTGACACACAGGATACCGAAGAGATCATTAAGGCAGTTACCTACCTTGCCCCTGGTTTTGGTGGCATTAATCTGGAAGACATCAGCGCTCCCCGCTGTTTTGAAATCGAGGAACGTCTGAAAGAGATCCTTGATATTCCCGTCTTCCACGATGACCAGCACGGTACTGCCATCGTGGTACTGGCAGGTATCATCAACGCCCTGAAAGTAGTGGGAAAACAGAAAGAAGACTGCAAAGTGGTAGTAAACGGAGCCGGAAGCGCCGGCATTGCCATCACAAAGCTTTTGTTAAATTACGGTTTTACCAACGTGATCCTGTGTGACAAGGTCGGCATCATCAGCCGCTCCACCGACGGATTAAACGATATGCAGAAAAAAATGGCTCAGGTGACTAACCCGGACAACGAGACAGGAACACTGGCCGACACTTTAAAAGGCGCAGATATCTTCGTAGGCGTTTCTGCCCCGAATATCGTAACAGCCGATATGGTATCTTCCATGAACAAGGATTCCATTCTTTTCGCGATGGCAAATCCGGTTCCGGAAATCATGCCGGATGTGGCAAAAGCGGCAGGTGCCAGAGTTGTCGGTACAGGACGTTCTGATTTCCCCAACCAGATCAACAATGTGGTGGCCTTTCCCGGCATCTTCAAGGGTGCACTGGAAGGCCGTGCAGTACAGATCACGGAAGAGATGAAGCTGGCCGCCGCCCATGCCATTGCCGGGCTTGTTCCCGAAGAAGCGTTGAACGAAGACAATATCATGCCTGAGGCTTTCGACCCCAAGGTGGCCGAAGTTGTTGCCGGGGCAGTGAAGGCTCATATATAGATCCAAAAGTTTCAGGAACGCCCCTTTGCAGAATCAGCTTCACAGCATCATAAGTCAAGAGGCGTTTCCTGTCACCATAACTACTGCGCAGATACAAATCACAGCATCGAAAGGTGGCTCTGACGGCTATGAGGGACAAAATCCTGTCCACCAGACCATACTACTCTCTGAATGATTTTCTGAAAAATACTTACGGAGAAAAATTATACAAGATCGCCATCGACGCCGGTTTCACCTGTCCCAACCGGGACGGGACGCTGGGATATGGCGGCTGCATTTTCTGCAGCACAGGCGGCAGTGGAGAACACGCCGTCAAGCGCACGGAATATCCTTCCGTAACCGGGCAGTTATCCGCCGGAGCAGCACTTTTCGGCAATAAATCCGTAGGCCGCCGGTTTATCGCCTATTTCCAGGCCTACACGAACACATACGGGCCACTGCCCCGGCTGCGTACTCTCTACCGGGAGGCATTAGCAGAACCTGCCGTGGCCGGAATTTCCATTGCCACCCGTCCGGACTGCATATCGGAAAACATCGTGACTATGCTGGTCAATTTGATGGCGGAATTTCCTGACAAGTTTGTCTGGATCGAACTTGGACTTCAGACGGCCGACGATGAAACCGCCGTATTTATCCGGCGTGGCTATCCCTTATCTGTTTATGACAAATGTGTCGCACTTCTGCATGATGCCGGCATTCCGGTTATTACCCACGTTATATTAGGTTTGCCGGGTGAGAACAAAGAACACGTGTTATCTACTATTGACCATTTGAATCATACCGGTACCTGGGGCATCAAACTGCAGCTTCTCCATGTACTGAAGGATACCGATCTGGCAGCGTTGTATCTGGCCGGACAGTATCGTCCTCTCACACAGGAAGATTACATTTCACTGATCATTAAATGTCTGGAGCATTTACGCCCCGATGTTGTCGTTCACCGCCTCACCGGAGACGGACCCAAAGACCTGCTTCTGGCTCCCCGCTGGAGTCTGGGCAAACGGAACGTGCTTAACAGTCTGCACCATACAATGAAACTCCTGAATACACATCAGGGACGTCTGTACCGGTCTCACATGTGAATATGGCATACTATATAACAAAACCTGATGTCCCGTACAACGTCCATTTTTATAAGAAAGGCAGCATCATGACCCAAGATTCCCTGACGCTCTACAAACTGATTGTGCTCTATATGCTTAACAGGGTCAATTTTCCCCTGACCAAAGCCCAGGTGAGCGACTTTATCCTGGAAAGAGAATATACAAACTTCCTCACCTTACAGCAGGTGATCGCAGAACTGGTTGATGCCGACATGATCACGGCCAAGACAAGCCGTAACCGTACCTATCTGATGATCACCGGCGAGGGTCGTGAAACCCTTTCCTTTTTCCAAAACCGCGTCAATCACTCCATCAAAGAGGAGATTGACGGCTTTTTTGATGCCAACAAGATGGAAATGCGTAATGAGGGATCCATCCGCACCGACTATTACAAATCTGTCTCAGGAGAATATGAAGCTCAGCTTGAGATAAAAGAAAAGGACGTAACAGTGGTGAAAATCACCCTGTCCGTCCCCGATGAAAAGACTGCCTCCGCCATCTGCACAAACTGGCAGAAGAAAAATGAGGAAATCTATCAGTATCTGACCCGGCAGCTATTCTGATCCTGGCTCTTACGGACCCTCCGGCTGCCTCTAATGCTGCGAAATCACTTCACTCCAACTGCTGATCCCGATCACACGCAGGGCAAAATCCGTGTATTTGGCAGATTCTGCCGTGTCCACATACTTAAATGCATTGTAGATGGACTTGCGGCCGCCGCCCAGCGTGTTGATACCCAGAGCAAGCCCCTGCGCCACCTCTGATGCCGCGTCTGTCTGTCTGGAAAACAGCATATTGTCAATATGCTGGTTGGCCTCGATCATCTTGTAAGCATAGACAAAGGAGGCTGCCTGCAGATCCTGTCCCGCTGAGGAAGTATATCCCATCTCGCTCAGCGTCACCGACCTCACCTCACCGGAATCCGTCAGAAATTCTTCCTTCTGCAGATAGTCTGTCAGCACGTGAATATTCCTGATGGAAAGCACCGGTGTGGTCTCAGAATCAAGTATATAGGAGCCTGCCTTTCCGCCGGTACTCCATGCTTTGGCGCTGGTCAGCGGATAGTTATACGGATGCTGCGCCACACCCCAGTCGATGTTTCCCCCGGCCGCGATATTACGGTTAAACTCATCCAGAATCTCCTTGGAGCCATATCCGTTTTTTGAATACAGACTCTTGCCCCACTGCTGATCCAGAGAAATATATACTCTGGCATTGCCGTTCACACTGACAAAAGCATTATAGAAGATACGGAATGCCCTTGCATATTCATCCACGTAACTTGCCGTGTCCATATATTCTATATAATTCCACTCGCTTCTGGCATTGATCTCGTTGCCGATGATCCAGTTCATGACCTTGCCATGTCCGCTGCCGGAATACCGGTTTGCCAGAAAAGAGGCTATAGCTGCCAGAGATTCCGTTCCGTCCTCGTCCGTCGCATTAAAAGCATAATAAGGCGCTCGGCCGCCGGCCCGTGCCTTCGGATGGATGAGTTCCATATACCCCGGATGAATATCATTCAAAATGATCGCCGTGGTATCGATTCCCTTGTTTGTCAACGTCGAAAAAACATAATCATATTCCGCTATGATCTGGCCGTTAAAGGCATAGCTGCGGCCATTATACGTGTAATACACTGTAGGGTAATACGCGTTACTGGTATTCCCCAGAATCCTGCTGAGGGGAATATTGTAGGCTGCATGTTTCACACCCAGGTCATCCAGTTCAGATCCCCGAAGCTTCTCCGGGTCCACCAGCAGTCCCTTTTTGGACTTCGTGCTGCTGTGGGCGGGGTTGTATTTTGCAATGGCCTCCGGGTTCGTAATGTAGCGCGGCCGGCTGATCGGCAGAAATTCCCCGTCCTTCTTCACCGCCACCACAAATTTGGAAAAAAGTCTGGAATTGGCCTGGTTATAATTCAGATTGACCGAAAAAGTCAAATCCACATCCTTCTGCTCTTCTATAATATATTCATCGCTCTGCAAGGCAGTGTCGTATGTTTTTTCCTCAAAAAGATAATAGTAACCGTCATCACTGATTGCCAGCGCGTCTGCCGACATGGTCACATCCACCTTGCCGGTTTCCGTATTGATCAGGCAGCTCTCGATCTTGATAAAATCTTCCGCATTTTCTTCCGTCAGTTCTATCTCCGGCGGCCTGTTGCGCACACCGTCGATCAAAAACCGGGCCGCATCAGTCAGCGCATCCGAACTGCCTTTTCCGGCATTTTTTTTCACATGGTCTTTCCTGCGCTGCGTCATACTGTACTCCGCCAGTTCCACCGCCTCCGTATGTACCATCGCCTCAATGGCCGCGCTTTGTGCCGCCTGTTCATCCAGATAATGACGAATGCCGAAAAACCCTCCTGTGCCTGCAAGAACAAGCACGCATACAACAGCTGCTGCGATTGCTGCGGTCTTTTGCCTTTTCTTCTTCCGGACTTCCTTCGGCTCCTCAGGTTTCTGCTCGATGGTGTAAGTTTCTTCCACCGTGATCGTGCGCTCTACCGCTCCCTGTTCATTCACCGTCACCGATTCTTCCAGCTTCACGGACTCTTCCAAAACCCGGCCTTTATGCTTCTCTGCCCGGATTCGCGCCTTCTCTTCCTTCAACTGCTGTTTGACACGCTGTCTCTTCGCTCTGGCCTTCTTCTTGTTGGCTGCCACCTTTTCCTTGTCGATCGTGCGTTTTCTTCTTTTCTTCTTTCTGACCACTGTATCCTGGCTGCCGTTTACGACCCTGTCATCCTTTTTGTCTGTATAATTACTTGTGTTATCATTTACCCCCATGGGCTGCCTCTTCCTTTATTCGCTTCATGTGCTCTCTGATTCTGGCCTCATATCCGTTTCCTGTAGGACGATAGAACTCTTTCCCGTTCAATTCATAGGGCAGATACTGCTGTTCCACATAGTTGTTGGGATAATCATGGGCATATTTGTAACCGGTTCCCCGTCCCAGCTTTGCCGCCCCCTTATAATGTGCATCCTGCAGATGCGCAGGAATCGCCAGATTCCCTGTCTGCCGGACTGTCTCCAAAGCCTGAAAGACTGCATTGCAGCTGGCGTTGCTCTTAGGCGCACAGGCCACATAAGAAGCTGCCTGTGATAAGATGATCTGTGCTTCCGGCATCCCGACCCGCTCTACCGCCAGCGATGCGCTGACCGCCACGTTCAACGCCATCGGATCCGCATTTCCCACATCCTCCGACGCACAGATCATGATTCTTCTGGCAATAAAAGTCACACTCTCCCCGGCATACAGCATACGGCTCAGATAATAAACCGCCGCATCCGGATCAGATCCCCGCATACTCTTGATAAAAGCGGAAATCGTGTCATAGTGGTTATCCCCTGATTTATCATAACGTAACACTCGTTTTTGTATGCATTCCTGCGCCACTTCCGTGGTAATGTGAATCCTGCCGTCCCCGCTCCGGTTCGTGGTCATAACGCCCAGCTCCACCGCGTTCAGCGCGTGTCTGGCATCTCCACCCGACAGTTCCGCAAGAAATTCGGCCGCATCCTCGTCAATGACTGCATCGTATGCACCCATTCCTTTTTCCTTATCATACACCGCACGTTTGATCAGTTCCCTGATGTCCGCTGTCGATAACGAATGCAGTTCAAACACAATGGAACGGGAAATCAGCGCACTGTTCACCTCAAAATAAGGATTCTCCGTGGTGGCACCGATCAGGATCAACGTGCCATCCTCCACAAAAGGAAGAAGATAATCCTGCTGCCCCTTGTTGAACCGGTGAATCTCATCGATGAAAAGAATCGTCTTCTTTCCGTACATGCCGCTCAGATCCTTTGCCTTGGCCACCACTTCTTCCATATCCTTCTTTCCCGCGACTGTGGCATTGATCTGCGTAAACTCTGCGCTGGTCGTGTTGGCGATGACCCTGGCCAGCGTCGTCTTTCCCGTTCCCGGCGGCCCGTAAAATATGATAGAACTAAGCTTGTCTGCCTGAATGGCACGGTAAAGCAGCTTGTCTTTTCCAATGATATGCTGCTGTCCCACCACCTCATCCAGAGAAACAGGTCTGAGCCTTGCCGCCAGCGGCGAGTCCTTCTCCTGCTTCGTGCTCCGCATATATTCAAACAAATCCATTTTTATCTTCATTCCTTTCGCATCACACAGGCCAGAAACGTTATACGTATAAAAATCCAATCTTATATATTCTATCATTTCGCGCCGTTAATCGCAAATATAATTGTTGGAAAGACCGCAACCGAAAAGACCGGAATTGCAAAAAAAGCAAGGCAATGGTAAAATATGATACGCGAAACAGGTACATTGCCTGTTATCAATGCAACGCTTACAGACGCAGCAATTATAAATGCCATGGCCCGGTCAATCCGGCGGCTCTTTTTACACACTGCTGTCTGATACTGCTGAAAAGAGGCTATTATGCAGATTTTTATATCACACTCCTCGGCAGATGCCGAAACCGCCGCTAAAATATGCGATCTTCTGGAACGGCACCAAACGCCATGTTTTATCGCACCACGGGACATCCGTTCCGGCAAAGAATATGCGGAGGAACTGCTCAACGGCATCGACCGTTCCACGGCAATGATCCTGCTGATGTCAGAAAATTCCAACCATTCTCCCCATGTACTGCGGGAAGTGGAACGGGCTGTCAGTAAATCCATTCCCATCCTCGTATACAAATTAGAAGAAGTATCCCTGACCAGATCCATGGAATACTTCCTCATGACCCATCAGTGGGTCAATGCAAAAAATGACGGAAACCAGGTGGACCTGCTGCGCTTCGCCGATGACCTGAAGCGGACCGGAGAGGCAGAAGCTTCTGCCATACCCGATGGTGCCTCGAAACGCACCCGGCACCGCTTTCTGCTCCCCGCATGTTTCCTGTCTGCTGCTCTCATCCTGTGTGCAGGCATTTTTGCAACGATACATAACATACGTAATTCTACAATCAGTCCGGTGGAAACAGGTGATACTGTGGTTTTTGGAAGCTATAACGGAGAACCCATTGAGTGGCGCGTCCTCAGACTTTCCGATGACAAAAAACAGGCTGTCCTGATCTCCTCTCAGGTTCTCACAATGAAAGCCTATGATGCCCCGGAAGGCGGCAGGTTCAACTGGTATGAGTCCACTGATTACTGGTCACAGGACAGCGAAGCCGATACAGACTTTGATCTGCAGATCCTCGTGCGCGGAAACAATGACTGGTATATGTCCAACATAAGAGCATGGCTCAACTGCGCCGATGAAGTGGTAACCTATACAGACCAGCCGCCCCATGCCTCAGCCATGGCGGAACACAAGAACGGCTACCAGAACGAAGCCGGCTTTCTGCACGGTTTTACGGAAGAAGAATTGTCAGCTATCGTAGAAACCCAGAATGTCACCAGACACAACCCTCTATATGACTCGGAGACCGTCACTACCACAGACCGCGTTTATCTGCTGTCTCTGGAAGAATTACAGTGGTTTGACGACGCCAAGATCAGTAAATACGCCCTGCCCACACAAAGCGCTGTAGAGCAGGACGAAAGTTTATGGTATCAACTGGATTACAATGATTTCAACATCAAAGAATGCTCCTGGTGGCTGAGAGAACCCGTCGAGTGGACATCCAGCAAATGCTATCTGGTAGGAAACGGCTACACCGGAGAACTTCTCCGTCAGGAGAATGTCGGACTGGAAGGCTTCGGAATCCGTCCTGCGCTGACGGTAGATCTGCGCAAGGCGGTGTTCCGCTGACAGACAGAGAAACACACAGACTGCCTTTCTGATTTTCAGGGAAACGTTGCTCAGGACGTTTCCCTCACTTGATTCACACCGGGCAGGCAAGCTTTATTCTTTGCTTAACTTATCGCAAACCGCCTGAAAGGGATTCTGAATTTTATATTGTCGTATACTTTCCTGTTGGCAAATGTTTTCCTATGTATCCCACAATCCCCAATCCATGTTCTGCATCAGGAATAAAATGAATTCTTCCTGGAAAGTTTCCAGCAAAACTAATATGCCAGCCAAAGAATTCTTCTTTTCCATAGGGCGTTCGAAACACTCTTAATCTACGCAGGTCATCACTTTTTTCTACTGTTTCTGATTCTCCACGACAACCATACCCTACATCATTCTTATTAAATCTTCCATCATAATCCTTAAAATAGTCCTCCAATACCTGAAGTCTCTTCATAATCATCTGAATGTGCAGAGTAATTCTTGCCTCTTCTAATTGTTCCTGAACGCAGTCACAAAAACACAAATGTGGATAAAGCAATTCTCTCTTCTCCCACAATTCCTTACCAGAAGAAACAAACAGCCTCATTCTGGCTTTTTCCCTGTCGCCTAACGAAGTTAACTGTTCTTCAAAACAGCAATTTTCTACAGACACCTCCTGGTCGTCTCGTTCTAATGTCACGTAAGTGCCGGCAATTTCTTCCATCTGCCACAAAACTGATGTATTCATACTGACAACATAACTTTCAGATTCATATGCCGCCAGACAGCCGACAGCGGTCATCTTTTGGCCGCACTCAACTTCAACTATCAATTCACTTCCTGGAAAATCCGTTTCTTTAATCAAATGTTTTCTGTTAATAATTGTACGAAAAAAAGCTTTCTCTTGTTGTGAAACCTCAGGATTCTGAAACCAGTCATGAATTGTGTAACCTGATATTAATTCCGTTGTCAACAGTTCTGTAGTATAATAAAAATCTCTGTCGTCTTTTTCATGAGACAATCTCTGACAAACCCTTAGCAGCTGACTGATAGCATGATTTATTTCCACACGGCTCATGCTGTTTCCTCGAATTGATACTTCATTCAATATCATATGTATTATATCTCCAACTCAAAATAATGAATCTATTGCTTTATCCCATTCGTCAAAAAAACCGTCAGGCCAATTGGACAAACTTCCATCCGAAAGTATTTCCGGTGATGTCATATCATGCTTTATCATTCCCTCATTGTCTTCATAAGCATAAAAATAGTTCAACTTTACCTGTTCCGGCTGGATCTGTCCATACTTTACAGAAAGCCTGATTCCATTTAAAATGTGGTCGCTGTGTGTTTCCAAAATAACCTGAATTCCATTTGCCGCTGCCCTCGCAATCAATTCCCCAATCTTTCTCTGCCCTTTTGGATGAATATGCGCCTCAGGATTTTCAAGGATCAATACGTCACCTTTTCTGGCTTTCAGTAAAGCAATTATAACAGGCAGCACATAAGATACGCCAAATCCCATATTTACAGCATTTGTTGACTCTTCTCCCATAATACTGGGCTGAGAATACCGTAACCCCATCACATCGGAATCTAAATTGGGAATTGCCTTCACTCTGATACCGGGAGAAATTTCAGACATCCAGGCATTTACCTGTAATTCCAGCCGTTCACTGCTTTCACTGGAATTTTTCATATTATCATATATTTTAAAATTCGACTCACTTCCTATCGAATAAAGACATGAAACGGCATATTCTCCTTTGCTTCCTATTTGTGTAGGTGAAAAGCGCTCCTCCCCCAGATCATCATAATATCTTCTGGGGCCGAGCCTTTCAGCCGAAATATATTCAAATCCATTTCCAGCCAGCCCGCTTCCATGAGCCACCGCACGACAATTCATCAATAATGCCTGCTCTCTCTCATCATAATGGCATTCCCAGATCCCTGATTCTTCTTCTACTGTCAAACAAACATCTTCATCCTTCTTATACCAGTAAGAAATATCTTTTATCTTTCCCAGTCTTATATAACGACCGTTCAAAACCATAACCCGATCCAAACCCAGCCTGTTTCTCTCATACGTCTGACGAAGCAGAAGCAATACCTGTATCAAGCTGGATTTTCCCATACCATTAACTCCGGTAAACAGATTTAACTCCTTGCACTCTATAGACATTTCTTCAAAACACTTAAAATTTTTAACCTTAATCTTCTTTATCATTCCAGGCTTTCTCCAATACGCTTTTTACAAGAGACATTACGCAGTCAATTCTCAAATATAACGCTTTTTTATCCGGTGCTTTCAATAAATATAAATAATCTGCTTTTTCACACAAATCCATATATTTCATTTGCACTTCATCTTTAAATCTGATCAGACTGTTCACATCTGACTGCGGTAAATTTTTCATTACGTAACACCATGATTCATAAATAACCTTATTAATAGGGCGTCTGCGTCCATCATAACATATCTTCCTGAACGTATTTCTCCCCATCAAACTATACATATTAAGCATCACACGCTTAAATTCTTCTTCTATTTCCAGCAATTCGCTCTCTGAAGCACGATTTAAATACTTCATTCCCTCATTCAAAAACTCGTCAATATTTCCAGAATATTGATTTAAATCCAGGTAACAAAATGAAACATACCTGAGAACAAATTCCCGGTCCAGCATTCTCTCGCTCTTTACGCTCCCACCTGTAGCTTCCGTAAAACATGGCAGTCCCGCACAATTTTGCAGAAACTGAGTCGCTTTTCCCTGAAATAGCGCATTTCTGATTTCCTGCGCTTCTAATGCAAGTCCCCCTGTATTGATTCGCTTAAAAATATTATATTTTACATTATCCGGTGTGGACGGATTCACAAGATAAACATTGATCACCGTTTCATCAATTCTTCTCTGAAATGCCCTGGGAAGTTTATCATAAACACATCCGTTTAATTCCGGAAAAAATTCCATTTCCTGTAATTTCAGCGTTTTGTCTACTACAAACTGCTTCAAGGTTGTCACTCGCTGCAACCCGTCTATCACAAGCCACCTGTCTTCATCCGAAGCATCAAAATAAAATGCTGGTAAAGGAATTCTCAGAAAAATGGATTCGATTAACTGGCTTTTTTGTTTTCTATCCCACAAGCCGGCCTTCCTTTGAAAAGAAGAATCAAATTCTATTTCTCCCTTCTGTATACGTTTTAATAAAGAATCCAGTGTCAAGGGTTTCATGGTAATATCAATCTTAGAGGGATCAAAAGGTCTGATTTTCTCCCCTTCACATGCATATGCAGTTACATCAGGCTCAACATCATCTTGAATCATGGAGATACCCCGTTCCAGGAAATATTTCATAATGTCATCATAATTTTCATCTGTCAATTTCATCGTCATATAGACCAAATTAAAATTTATGGAATTGTTCTGTTCTTTTGCAATATTATATAATTTTTCCAGTTCTTCCTGTTCGCTTTTTTTTAACGTATATTCGCCCATTTTATTCTGCTCCTGAGTAGTATTCCCTTCACATCTGCAATGATACAAATGTTCTTTATTTTGATATGTTTCTTTTTTCGAACCGCTTATGCCCTTTTATATGGCTTATAGTCTACATTATAAGCAAGCCAATCTCTTTAGTCAAATATAATCCTTGTCGTCAAAATGGATACCCGGTGATATTTTTCAGTCAAACAAAAGCTCATCCACCGTCACGAACTCATACCCCTCCTCCTGCAGCTGGTCTATGACCTGCAAAGCCGCCGTGACGGTACTTTTATATTCGTCATGCATCAAAATAATGGCATTCTCTTTCGCTTTTGAGGTTACCTTCCGTGCAATGCTTGCGGCATTGTCGCTGCACCAGTCCAGCGGGTCGATGGTCCACATCACCGGAAACATATTCAGTTCCTTCTCAAACTTCTTATCCCAGGAGCCATAAGGCGGCCGTACATACTGTACCTCCTGCCCGATCAGATCTTCGATCAGCTCATTGGTCCTGATCAGTTCCTCTTTAAAAACCTCCTCATTGCTGTCGCTCAACTGTATATGGCTGTAAGTGTGATTGCCGATCAGGTGGCCTTCCTCGCTCATGCGCCTGATCACCTCAGGATGTTCTTCCACATGCTGCCCCGTCACAAAAAAAGTGGCTTTGACCCCGCGCTCCTTTAAGCCGTCCAGGAGCTGTTCCGTATAGTAAGGGTGGGGCCCGTCGTCAAAGGTGATCGCTATTTTCTTACTGTCCGTCATATTGCTCGCTGCCACCTCTCCTGCACGGCGGTTCATGACTCCCGGCACGCACAGCAGAACGGCTGCCAAAAGCAAAACACCTGTTTTTAGTATCTTTTTTTCTCTGCTCATGATACCCATCACATACATCGATCCCTGATTTTCGTGCACCGTCCCCGCACCATCCAGGGGCCGCCGCACATATTCTCTATACTATATATGCATTTCCCGGATTCACAAGAACAAAACAAGCATAGCTCAAAACAAGCATAGCTTGTTTTGAGCTATGCTTGTTTGCGAGATTCGCTTCGCCAACTCGGATAAGCAGTGAAATTCCCTCTATTCCCCGTTCCGGCCCGAATCAGGTACCAGTACGATCTGAAAGGCCTTCGTATACCCGCTTCCGTAATGGCAGTCCAGTTTCAGTTCTCCGCCGTGCATCTCCACGATCTTAGCCGCAATGCTCAGCCCAAGGCCGCTGCCTCCTCTGGTGCTCCGCGCCTTATCGGCTCTGGAAAAAGGTTCAAATATGTGATTCGCAAACTCCTCGTCTATCTCCATGCCGTCATCCGCCACCGTGATCGTATCATTTTCCAGTTTTACAAGCACTCTTCCACCTTCCCGGCCATACCGGGCTGCGTTGGACAGAAGATTGCCGATGGCACGCGCCACCTGAACCCGGTCCACGCTGTATACCGCCTCTGTTTCGGGAATTTCCAGTTCCAGGACCATTCCGCGATCCTCAAAATCGGCATAAACCACGGCTACACACTCCCGCAGGATCTCGCTCAGATCCCCCTCTTCCCTGTGCAGCACGAATCCGCTGCTGTCCAGCTTCACATACTCAAAAAGCAATGTAATCAGTTCACTCATCCGCATGGATTTGGCGTAGATGGCATCCAGATACTCCTGCCGCTTCTTTCCGTGCACCATATCTTCCGATAAAGCCTTGCTGTAACTGCACAGCGTGGTAACAGGCGTTTTGATATCATGGGCAATATCCGACAGCAGCAGGTTTCTCTGCCTGTCATACGCAAGCTGCTGTTCTTTTTCCGCTGCTATCATTTCATTGACTTTCTTGGTTACTATACGGTAATAGCAAAAAGCACCAATCAAATATGGCAGAATCGTGGCAAAAAGCAACAGCAGAAAAAGCGTTATGACTACAATACGAAGCAAAATTCCCCAGCCGCCCGTGAGCAGAGGGGAATCTACTGCAATAGTAAGTGAACCTTGCATTTTATGATTGATGGCAATCTGTACATAATCACCCAGGCCTCTCGGCAGAAAAGAGGCAAATAAATATAATAACATCTGTAATATTAAAACAAAAGGACTCCCCACTGCCGCGATCTTAATCTGCAGGCTTGACAGCATCCCTGATATCACCGGCAGAAGCATATTATTGTATAACATGCCCAGCAGTTCCTCACTCACAAAAATGCCTGCCATAATGATAAGAAATCTGTTGATCAGAAACCATTTGAGAGACTTTTTGTCCCCGGTCTTACTTCTGTCTGTCATAGACGCCTGCCTCTCCTCTCCGCATCTGCCTTTTCCAGCCGGTATCCCAGCCCGCGGATCGTCTTGATATATTCTCTGCCGCCATGCTCCAGCTTGCTGCGCAGCTTGGATATGCATACCATGATGTTATTATCCGACACAGGATAGTCGTCTTCCCATCCCTGTTCATAGATCTGCTGCTTTGTGAACACTTTTCCTGGCTCTTCCATAAAAAGCTTCATGATCCGGAATTCTACTGAAGTCAGTTCGATCATATCCTCACCCCGGTACAGCAGACAGGATTCCAGGTCCAGCCGCAGATCCTGTACCGTCAGTTCTTTCACAGTCTCCTGTCTGCCTCCGCCCGCGCCCAGCGAATAGAATCTTCGTATATTGGAGTTGACTCTGGCAACTGCTTCCAGCGGCCCGAAAGGCTTTGTAATGTAATCGTCCGCCCCGAGATCCAGTCCTAATATTTTGTCCGCATCCGTATCCTTTGCCGACAGCATAATAACCGGTATATTATTATGCTCCCTTATATTCCGTAACACCCGGTATCCATCAAGTCCGGGCATCATGACATCAAGAATCACCAGATCCGGTTTCTCCTTTTGAATCTTTCCCATGGCTTCCAGGCCGTCTGCCGCTTCCAGTACCTCATAGCCGTCCTTTTCCAGATATAGATGCAACACATCCCTGATTTCCGCCTCATCATCTGCTATCAGCACTTTATATCCCATTTTTTCCGCCTTTCACCCGCCATATCCGGGCACTCTGTTCAGCCGGGCCGTCCCGCACAGCTCCGGCCATACCCTTTCTTTTGCTTTCCCGCCCGCCTGAACAAAACGCTATTATCTTAATCCACTGCCACATCCTTTGTGCTGATTCTGCGGTATAATGCCGCATCCGTCAGATAGTAATAGGGACTCACATAGAACAGTTCCACCATACCACATGTAATCATTCCAAGCAGATGCCACGGGATAAAAGAAAGGTCAAGCACCAGAGCATTCCATTTCTCACCCTCCATCATATCCTTGCTCATCTGCAGTACTTCTCTGTAATCCATATCCGGATGCTCCGCCAGAATATAAGACACCATGCGGTACTGATATTTCTTATAGATACCCGGAATAATCAGCAAAATCGCCCACAGAAATACCTGCAGATCTCTATGAAACATAGTCTTTACGACATTCCTGTAAGAATGGTCAAAGCCGTAGGCAACCTCCTTCATCTGAGCCCGGTCATCCACGCTCTTTAGCATAAACCGCTGCATCCCCACGTAAAATGGATTATACAGCAGCATCACAAGCGCAACTACAACTGATGCAAAAATAACAAAAATGACTATTAAAGCCACCGCCACAGTTACAAAATAGACCGTCCTCTGAGTCCCGTAATCAAACCCGGCATGTTCTGTTTTTGCCGTCTCATCCGCAGGAAGTTCTTCTGGTATCACCACCGCAAAAAAATCATCCTGCTCCTCTCCGGCCTCTGAAATAGTCGCGACAGTTCCTTTCGCAACAACGCCGGCAACATCACTGCTCACACTCGATGACGTACCCGAAGCATATCCTGCTCCACCTGAAAAAACGGCAGCCAGTGCAGCCACAAGCATAATCTTCCAGTAATTTCTTCCGAGAGCCGCCTTCGCCTTCTCCTTTAATTCTCTTCTCGTCCACATGATCTTTCTCCTTTTCTCCCGATTCTGCCGCCTTGTTTTCGGCCGCCTTTTTTGTTGTCAATGAAAGGATAACACCGATTCCTTAAAAGAGAATCGGAGAAAGCTTAAGTTAACCTTAAAAAAAAGTAATTTGCTTCGCAAATAACTTTGCGAGATCCGCTTCGCGGACTCGGATAAGCGGAGAATTTCCTAATACCAAAAGTAATTTGCTTCGCAAATAACTTTGAGTAATTTGCTTCGCAAATAACTTTGAGTAATTTACTTCGAGAATAACTTTGAGTAATTTGCTTCGAGAATAACTTTGAGTAATTTACTTCGCAGATAACTTTGAGTAATTTACTTCGCAGATAACTTTGCGAGATCCGCTTCGCGGACTCGGATAAGCAAATCACGAAGCCGGCCATCATACTGAAAAATCAAGCCATATCACTGGCCGCAAGTTCTTCCCAGCTTCCTATGATCTCTTCGCAAAGCTCTGCATCCATCTCTTCTTCCGCCTCCCGCAGCCTGTGAAACAGTTCCTGCTGCCGGCCTGTATAATGATACCGCTCCATCTTGCGGATCACGTTTTCTATTTTGTCCATGTCGAGATCTTCCGCCGCTTCTTTCATTTCCGTAAAAAAGCTTTGCAGCAATGTATATGAAATATCTTCTTTTTCCACATCGTCCTTTTCCTCATCCTGACAAAAAGGTTCAAGTGTCTCCAAATAACCGGTATAGCGCTGCAACAGTTCGTCGGTTTGACCGTGTATGACACCGGCATCCCGCGCATTTCCCGCCTTTTCCAATGCCTCTGCCTCATCAGCCAGCAAAAGTGCACCGATCTGCCGCGCGGAATTCTTCAGGGCATGAACCTCGATCGTAAATCCGTTCCAGTCTTCCTGTTCTTCCATCCTTTTGATCACTCCGGCTTTTTTGCTGATGCTGCGGTAAAAAACCTTCAGCACCTTTCTGAACAGCTCCTCACTGCCCAGCGACTCCATGGCGAATTTCACATTAAGATCCCCGACTTCCAGATAGCTGATCTCTTTCATGCCCTTATCAGAAGTCATCGTATTATAGACCAGCTGGATCTTTTCATCCGGCAGCCACTGTCTCACCTTGGCCGCAAGGATTCTCATCTCAATGGGTTTGGCCACAAAGTCATTCATCCCCTCCCGGATAAACATGTCTTTCGTTCCCTCCAAAGCATTTGCCGTAAGGGCTATGATCGGAATATTATCATACTCCGGGTGAAAACGCCTGATGATATGCGTCGTCTCCACGCCATCCAGTTCCGGCATCATATGATCCATGAAAATGATATCATACTGGAATCGGGAAATCTTCTCGATAGCATCCTTGCCGCTGATCACCGTATCAATCTTCATTTTCAAAGGCTCCAAAAGTCCTTCCACCACAGTCAGATTTACGGCATTGTCATCCACGATAAGAATCTCCGCATCCGGCGCGATAAAGTCAAACTGCTTTTCGTCCGTATCATGATCCAGATGCCACTCCTCCCCGTTCAAAATCATCGCTATATTCAGGGAAAAGAGCGGTTTTTTCATGACAAGAAGATTCTTGATATCGTAGTCCGCATTATCAAAGAAATCTATGATGAGAATTGAAGTAACTTGTGGATGTTCCCGCACAAATGCTTTGACTCTCTCGGAAAAAAGGCATTTTTCTATAAAAAGAAACACCCGTTTTCTTTCCGGAAGCCCGCTCAGTTCCCTCTCGGTCATCAGCCGCACGTCCTCCACGCCAAGCCTGGATGCGTCCGTGCGCAGGCTTTCTTTGAGATAAGGGTTAAAAAGCAGTCCTGCCACAAGAACAGCTTCCGGTTCCCGGATCCCGATGCAAGGCGTATCATCCGCAATCTTCTGCGGAAGCATAAAAGCAAATCTGCTCCCTTTTGCATAAGTGCTTTCCACCCATATATTTCCGTTCATCAGTGTGAGGAGATTCTTGGAGATTGCAAGGCCAAGCCCTGTGCCCTCGATATTGCGATTCCGCTTACTGTCCACCTGATTAAAGGACTGGAAAATTTTGTCAATGTCTTCCTTTTTGATGCCGATTCCGGTATCTTCCACACTGATCTGCAGGCTGATCTCATCCGGTGCCAGTTTCGTGTAGTCCATCTTCATGACAATCCTGCCCTGGTTGGTAAACTTTGCCGCGTTATTTGCCAGATTCACAAGCACCTGTTTGATCCTGATATTATCGCCCCACAGCTTGTTAGGCAGATTCGGTGCAACATCAAGAATCAGTTCCACATCCTTGTCCTTAAGCCTGGTCATGATAATATTAGCCACATCATAAATCATGGACATAGGCTCATAGATAACCTCGTTGATATCCATTCTGCCGGATTCTATTTTGGAAAAATCCAGAATATCATTAATAATCGCGAGAAGCGACCTCCCCGCGATTCTGATCTGTTTGATATAGTCTTTTGCCACAGGAGGAAGTTCTTCCCTGAGCGCCATTTCCGCCATGCCGATCACCGCATTCATAGGCGTCCTGATCTCATGGCTCATATTGGCCAGAAAATCTGATTTCATATTTTCCGATCGTTCCAGTTCCTCATATGCCTGAAAGACCCGCTTCAGATTAAATTTCATATTGTTTTTGACCTGCTGGACAAGATACTTATTGTATGCCACCTCGGACAAAAGATCCGTAATCATGTACAGAAATCCCGCAAGGCTGTCAAGCGTTCCCTGTTCCCTGACCGGCAGGTTTTCCGCTGCCGCAATATACTGCTCCTCATCCACGCCGATCTGAACTGCCATTTCCCTTATTTTATCGTAATCCGGCTCCTGTGTAAGAAACTGCCCGCTTAAAAAGCACCCCACCAGCGTATTGTCCAGCATAATAGGGGCTGCATAATGCATAATTCCCGCATGGCATAAGTAAGTAACTGCTCCGCCTTTTTCCCGCGCCATCTGCACAGCTTTTTCATTACATTGCCTGCAGCGTGCACCGCCTGTCTTTGTAGTTCGTGTACAGGCGCCGCAGAACTCGGAAAAATTAGATCCCTCTGTTACCGCCACTCCATCCGCATCCGTGATCAGCGCCGCCATGCCGGTCATATCTGCAAAATTATCCTGCACTCTCTGTAAAACCTGCCGTTCAATCAGGTCTGTCAATTTTACATCATTGTCTATATCCATATGCTGTCCTCTATTTTCCCGTTGTCTCCTCATTTGTCCGCGCCGCAGATGCTCAAATCCATGCAGTTTTACGGCTTACTCTCCTGCTTCTGTTTTGTCCAGTACCCTGGCAATCTTTTCCAGCAGTTTATCGCGGTCGATGGGTTTGAGCAGATAACCCTGGGGCTTTAAAACAAGCGCCTCCTTAATTTTGTTCATATCAGTAACGCCTGTTATAAAAACAATCGGTATATCCTTTGCACCGTTGATGGAACGGAGTTTTTCCATAACCGCAACACCGTTTTCTCCCGGCATCTCATAATCCAGCAGGATCAGATCTGTCTTCTTTTTCATAAGGAATTTCAAGGCAGCTTTGCCATTGATGGCAGTCGCCACGTCATATTGACCTTGCAAATGATCTTTGATGGTCTTCAGCATCATGGTATTATCGTCCACTACCAGCACGTGCCTGCGCTGGGAACTCCCGCCTGCCTGCGCCGGATGCCTTCCACTTTCCCTTATGCCCGGCACAGATGCCCTCTCTGCCGCCTGTGTGCCCTGTACATCCACCGCTTCCTGAAACCGGCGTTCTTTTAACAGCCTGATGATCTTTTCCTGAATCGTGCTCACGGACACCGGCCTGTGCAGAGCCAGATCCGCCGTATTGACGGCAATGGCTTCAAACTCCTCACAATCCTCCTGCGTACCGATGATCACCATGGGAACCTGACTGATCCTGTCCAGCTTGGATTTGACGCTCACCATCTGAATAATATCATCCCGCGACTCATTGCTAAGGCAGTACACAAACACCTCCGGTGCAAAACAAGTCACATGTCTGATTACATCTTCATACCGCGGCGATGTAGTCATAGCTTCAAAAGCTTCGTCCATCTGTACAAAAAAATCATCAATGATAGATTCATTCTTACCCGTCAGCAAAATTTTGTATTTCATTTTACCCTCTCTCCTTATTCTGTTCTCCCTTCCTGCACCCCTGTGCAGTTCCTGGCTGAAATAGCAATTATTGCAAGTTTATCATGAGAAGCTGAAACATTCAATAGATTCTGCAAAGCTGTATTCTCTGCACTGATCCGGCACTGATCTGCAGTTTCAAAAGCCGTCATTTCTTCTGCCGGTGTAAAAGCAAACCTGCACAAATATTCACTTATGCCATACACCGTCATACGGAGGCTTCGAAAATGATTGCGGAAAATTAATGTATTTCATATATAACGCCTCAAATTGCTCCTCTTTGGCGAGATTAATATTTTCTATAGAAGAAAGACATTGATCCAGACGCTGTCCATCAATCCTGTTCCGGTATAAATCGCGTCCCATCCGAAAGGCGCCCGCCAGCGATGTGTTGCCTGCCGCCTGTACCCTTCCCCGCATCTGCTCCGGTAAAAGACCTGTGCGAAAAGCCGCTTCCACATCCAGATAATAGCCGAACCCGCCTGCCAGATAGACACACCCGATCTCTGGTTTTCCCATCTTATCCCACAAAATCTCCACACCTGCACGCACTGCCGCCTTGGCCATCTGAAGATCCCTGATATCTTTACTGCACAGTCGCACCGCCGGACTGCCTGCGATAACTCCATCTGTAAAATAAGGCTCCGCCAGAAGACCCGTCTCATCCAATACCCCTTTTTGCAAAAGAGCAGCAGTGCAGGCGATCATATCACTTCCTATGATCCCCGCACCCGCTCCGCCTTCAAACGCCGGGCCGGCGGCAGTGGCCGTGACAATCATCCGCTTTCCGTCAGTTATAGCCATCTCGCCGTTTGTGCCAAGATCAATCAAAAGTTTTACCTGTCCGGATTGTGCCTGATTTTCTTCGAAACAGGAAAGCATATGCAGTGCATAAAGGCCGGCCACAATGTCGCCGCCCACAAAAGCGCTGATACCGGGAGCCAGCCATGCCTTAAAATCCCATGCCGGATGCTTGTATTCCTGCAGACCGTTCTCCACCGGTACAAAGGGGCTGCACCCCAGTGCCGATACGTCGTATCCCATAAGAAGATGTTCCATCGTGGTATTGCCCGCAATACACATGCCCCTGATCACTGCCTGCCTCTTTAAAGCCGATTCCTCAAACCGGGCCGCACCCCGCACCAGTATTTCTGTCACCAGACGCTGCAATTCATCTCTGCATCCCTCACAGGAAGCCTTGATCCTGGACAGCACATCCGCGCCATAACATCTCTGAGGATTCATCTCGCAGTAAGTATCCATGACTTTTCCGGTTTCAAGTTCCATAAGCTGCATGGCTATGGTAGTGGTTCCGAGATCAACAGCGATGATAAGCTCCCTTCCGCTGCTGATCGGTTCAGTAACATCTGTTTTACGATATTCAGACTCTTTCTTTTGTTGACTGATATAGTCACTACTTTCTGTCACATCTATCATTTCCGAGACAATTGCAACTTGAGGAGCATCTGTCAATGCCAATTTAATGACACAGTTGTCTTTCGGCCTTGTAAGACATGCAAGTCGATAACCCTGACGCAGTTCTTCCGGCTCCATCACACTTCTTTCTATGGCTGTCGGCATGGCTGCCCCTTTCAGAAACTGCACTCTGCATCTTCCGCAATCCCCTCTCCCGCCACAGAAACTGCCGCTGATGAAATGATTTTGCAATAAAGTTGACATCAGCGTCACAGATGAATCATGCGTCACAATAACCGGGTCTTCTCTTCCAGCTTCAAATTCTGTATTCTGTTTTCCGTTATCCGTAACAACCGTAACTTTAATCGTTTTAGACAAACTGGTTTTTCTCCTTATCGTAATGATAATCAATAGCAGACAGCTTATCCTCTATTGCTGCACAGTCTGCATCCAAATCGTCACAGAGGGCATCCAGACTTCCATAGTAATCACGTAATTTCAAATTGATAAAGCTTAACAGCATAACAGGGTCGTTCGGGAGCATATACGATACCACCTTTCTCAAGATATGTTTTTCGTTTTATTTTTCACCATCACAACTGTTAAATAGTATTTCTATCCATTACCGTAAATTCATCTCCACACGGTATTTTCTTCCATCACTTACAACCTGCGCCATACTGCCACAAATCAAAGGCATCATCGGCGGCAGATGTCCGATGTCAAGATCCATCATCACAGGCACATTATATTTCCTGATCATCTCACAGGCCGCCTGATAGTGATCGATCCCGAATTCTTCCGCCTTCATGCCTGTGCGCGGTCTGCCGATCAGAAATCCTTTGCAATGCTGAAACCATCCGGCATGTTCCATCTGCCACATAGCACGACGGATTCCCATCAGGTTCAGATCACAGGCTTCCAGAAACCAGATGATTCCGTCATCCTTATACCGTTCCGTGAATTCTCTCACTCTGTCATACTCTGTGCCGAGCAGATTTATAAGACAGTCCACACAGCCGCCAAGCAGTCTGCCGGAAAAATCTATTTCCACATTCTGATCATGTCCTGCCGGATTCGCCTCAGTCTCTGCGCGCTGTCTCTCTTCTGAACGCACTACTTCTGTCCCGGTACTCCGTCCCTTTCCTGAATGCACTTCTTCTGCCTCGGCCTCCTGTCGCTTCTGTGCCAAACTTTCTATATTCGTCCTTCCGTCAGGAAGAATATATTTAATAACGCTCGTTTCTGTAAGATTGTAGGGGACAAAAGGATGCTCCTCGTCTTTCAGGGATTCCAGTTCCCATTCACCATAGCCTTCCATCACCAGCTTCTTTCCCTGTAATAGCGCCAGTGCATCCGCCAGCGACTGATGAAGCGGTTCCATGCCGAAAGATGAAGCGCATGGGCCATAGATCGAAGCTGTATCACACAACGTCGCCAAAAGAAAGGTCATATTCGTATTATCTGAATATCCCATGTACCATTTTGGATCTGCTTCCCCGATCCGTCCAAAATCCACATGATCCAATATTTCACACATCAGCTCTCCGCCGCCGCAGGAAATAATGCAATCACCCGTTTTGTTACAATAATATTCCGTCAGTTCCTCACCGCATTTGTCCGGCGCATTGCTGATTCCCACCCCTGTTCCTGCATAACAGTTCGGGCCAAGCTCCAGGCCAAACCCCTGTTCCTGCAATCTCTTCTGAGCACGCTGAAATCCGCTTTTGTATGGTTCCGTTGCACACCCGAAAGATGGCGCCACAAAAGCAATCTTTCCGCCTGTCTGTAAAAACTTAGGATACCGCATGTTATTTTCCTCCTGTGCCTGCTCATCCTGTCAGGCCTTTCCGACAATTTGTCATTTCCTTTTTATCATAGCATCCGTTCCTCATCACTTCAACAAATTTGAAAAAAACAGCAGTACTCTTTATAAGCAGCCTGCTGTTTTCTGAATCCTGTTATTTTATCTGAAACAACTGTCATTTCCGCACTGCTGCCAGCTGTCCGTCCCGCAGCACGATCTGAATCGTATCCCTGGACGATACCTGATCTGCCAGAATCAGCTTCGCGGATAAGGTTTCCACATATTTCTGGATATATCTCTTTAACGGTCTTGCGCCGTAAACCGGATCGTAAGCATTGTCCGCGATAAACTGTGCCGCCTCCGGCGTCAGTTCGATCTGCAGTTCCCGATCTGCAAGCCGCCTGTTCAGATCGTCTATGATCAGCCGGATAATCCCTCCGATGTTATCCCGGGTGAGCGGCTTAAAGAGGATCGTCTCGTCCAGCCTGTTCAAAAACTCCGGCCGGAAATGATTCCGCAGATCACCCATGACCATTTCCTCCGCCTCCGGCGTAATCGCACCACCGGCATCAATACCGTCCAGCAGGTAATTTGCACCGATGTTTGAGGTCATGATCAGAATCGTATTCTTGAAATCCACAGTCCTGCCCTGAGAATCCGTGATCCGTCCGTCATCCAGCACCTGCAAAAGTACATTGAATACGTCCGGATGTGCTTTTTCAATTTCATCAAAAAGTACTACCGAATACGGTTTTCTTCTGACTGTTTCGGTCAACTGCCCGCCTTCCTCGTATCCCACATATCCCGGAGGCGCCCCGATCAGTCTGGAAACCGAGTACTTCTCCATATATTCACTCATGTCGATGCGAACCATGTTCGTCTCATCGTCAAACAGGGATGCCGCCAGCGCCTTGGCAAGCTCTGTCTTACCCACACCGGTGGGCCCTAAGAATAAGAAGGAACCGATCGGCTTCGTCGGGTCTTTGATACCCGCCTTGGAACGGATGATGGCTTCCGTCACCTTCGTCACGCCCTCGTCCTGGCCGATCACCCGCTTGTGCAGTTCGTCGTCCAGATGCAGCGTCTTATTCCGCTCGCTCTCCGTCAGCTTCGATACCGGGATTCCCGTCCATCTGGAAATGATCTTCGCAATCTCCTCATCGCTTACACTCTCATGCACAAGCGACAAATCTTCCTTGCTGACTTTATCCTCCTCGATCTCCAACTGCTGTTTTAAGGACGGCAGCCTGCCGTAACTTAATTCTGCCGCTTTCTCATAATCCCCGTCCCGCTGGGCAATCTGAATCTGGCTGTTGACCTCGTCGATCTCCTCACGGATCTTAGACAGCTTCTCCACGGAAGCCTTCTCATTCTCCCACTGCGCCATGCGGTTTTTCAGTTCTTCTTTTAATTCCGCCAGTTCTCTTTGCAGGTTGGCCAGACGTTCTCTGCTCAGATTATCGTCCTCTTTTTTCAGCGCGGTCTCTTCGATCTCTAACTGCATAACCTTACGCTGCAGTTCATCCAGTTCCGTGGGCATGGAATCCAGTTCCGTCTTAATCAGCGCACACGCCTCATCCACCAGGTCGATCGCCTTGTCCGGCAGGAATCTGTCGGAAATATACCGGTTGGACAGCACCGCTGCGCTGACCAGCGCATTGTCCATGATCTTCACGCCGTGAAATACCTCATATCGCTCTTTTAAGCCGCGCAGGATGGAAATCGTGTCTTCCACCGTCGGCTCCTCCACCATGACAGGCTGAAAACGCCGCTCAAGGGCCGCATCCTTCTCGATATACTGGCGGTACTCGTCCAGTGTGGTTGCGCCGATACAGTGCAGTTCGCCCCTGGCAAGCATAGGTTTGAGCATATTGCCCGCGTCCATGGCGCCGTCCGTCTTTCCCGCACCCACGATCGTGTGCAGTTCATCTATGAAAAGAATGATCTGTCCGTCGCTGTTCTTCACATCATCCAGCACCGCCTTCAGACGTTCCTCAAACTCGCCGCGGTATTTCGCGCCGGCAACCAGCGCGCCCATATCCAGCGCAAAAATCTTCTTGTCTTTGAGTCCTTCCGGCACGTCTCCTCTGACAATACGCTGTGCAAGTCCTTCCGCCACTGCGGTTTTACCGACACCGGGCTCGCCGATGAGCACCGGATTGTTTTTCGTCTTGCGGGACAGGATCCGGATCACGTTGCGGATCTCATTGTCTCTGCCGATGACCGGATCAAGCTTCTGGCTTCTGGCTTTTTCCACCAGATCCTGTCCGTACTTCTCCAGCGTGTCATAAGTCGCCTCCGGATTGTCGGAAGTTACCCTCTGGTTCCCCCGCACCGTAGACAAAGCCTGCAGGAAACGTTCCTTCGTAATGCCGAACTCCCGGAAGATCTCCTTGATCTCCCTGTTCGAATGCTTTAACATCGCCAGGAATAAGTGCTCTACGGACACATACTCGTCACCCAGCGCTTTGGCTTCGTCCTCCGCCCCGATCAGCGCTTTATTCAGATCCTGTCCGATATAGATCTGCCCGCCCTGCACCTTCGTCCGCTTACGCAGTCCCTGCTCCACACGATTAACGAAGTACTCCTTCTGTATTTCCATTTTTTCAATTAATTTCAAGATCAGACTATCATCAATGGTGAGCAGACTGTAGAGCAGATGCTCCTGCTCGATCTCCTGATTGCCGTATTCATATGCCAGTTTCTCGCACTGTTCTACCGATTGTATTGATTTCTGGGTAAATTTTGTTAAGTTCATAACAGCCTCCCTTTCCGTCAAATCTGTTCTACTGATACTATCACAATACAGCGGATTGTTAGCGCTGTCAAGAGGTGAGTGCTAATAAATTTATTAAAATTTTGCAAACCCTGTGTTTATGCGGGTTTGCGGCTATATGTTTTTAAAATAACAGATGTTTTATGCTCTACTACACCATTACTACACCATTTTTTCAAATTTTTGGTGTACTAATTCCCTGCCACTCTCGCATAACGCTCCACTTCTTCTCTGATATCCTGCTTGTTTGCGATATGGTTATACACATCCATTGTCACATCACTGTGAGCGTGTCCCATGATATATTGTAACACCTTAACATTCATCCCCTGCTTTGCCATATTTGTACAGGCGGTATAGCGATACATATAGATTCCGTCATTGCGCTGTGATTCACCTGTGTGAAGATTTCGACCTTTATTATCCTTCTTTGCCATAAAGCCACTCCTTTCTTCTCTGCGCTCCTTTCTTTCCAATAGGAATGGTTCCGGCTTGCTTCATATAGATAGTATAGCACAGAACCATTCCAGATAACAGATGATATTACAATTAATAAAGTTCTTCGCCAGCTTAATCCTTTCCTCATCTGAAATTTCTGCATCATTAGGCGGTGTAAGCCTAACCACTCTGCCAATACGAGCATCATATCGTTTTTCTGCCATCTCAATTGCCTTTAAAAGTGTGCCAAGTTCATGAAATTGACATGGTGCTTCCTCCGGTATCAATATCTCCGAGTACATGAGATCTTTTACTTGCGAATAATAGTGAGTCTTTTTCCAATAAGGATCGTACAAATTTTCCCTTAAAAATCATACATTTTCCTTTTATAACATTTTTCTTAAAACCGGTAACCTGTGTAAGCCTGACACCAGAACATTTCCCAGTAAAAACACTGCCAGAAGCCAGATACCGCAGGCCGGTACTGCACCGATATACGGCGCGCTCCGCTCCCATATAAAAGCTGTTGCATTACGCAGATAATCCTCTATCAGATAGATGCCGAACACATTGCTTCCACACCACAATATCAGACGATGTAAAACCGTATTGTTCCAGATACTTTTTTCACTTACACAGCGGATCAGATCATACACAGCTATTGTCAGCAGCATGGTCAGACTTCCCAATTCTTCCAATCCGTGCTGCCCGCATCCCCATCTGTATAGAACTGCCATCGTAAATACTGCCAGGCCTGTATCAAATCTCACTCCATCTTTCCCTCTCTGCCTCAACATCCGGCAGTTCTCCATTAAATATCCCAACATAAAATAAGATATGGAGCTTTGAAAATGTAGATTGAGCACAAAACCCACTCCCAGATATGTATGGGAAATATCATTTAAAATGTTCCATCCTGTCACTAAGACAACCAGCATCATCTCTTCCTGTTCTGTCAGATGCTGCATCATCTTCCTCAGGAATGGCAAAACAAACAATACTCCCAGATATTCATACAGAAACCAATATGGAAGAAAGATCTCCTGTGTATAAAAGTGCCAGAAAAATTCTCCCACATGGCCATCCCATTCTTCCACTGTACACAGATAAAAATATCTGATCACAGAAAACAGGATCAGAACACCGGCAAACCGGGGGATTCTCTTTCCATACACGTTCCTCCATGACTCCCTTTTGGGCAGTAAAAGCGCGCCAGAGACCATCCAGAACAGGGGTACGCCGATACTGCTGATAATTGTTCCGATCAAAGATGATGCGTACACCCATGCGCTCTCTGTATACACCCATGCATCCGCTCCCCGTCCGCCTGTGTGCTGGTACATAATACAGAAAACCGCTATGATACGGCAGACCTCTAAATATACGATTTTTTCTTTGCTCCGTCCTGTCTCATGATCAGACATATTGGACAATGCATTTTGGGCCGGGTTTTTCCGTATAATATCATCGTCTGCTGCCATCTCCAACGCTGGATTTATGAGCGTATGTATCAGCTTGATCGTGCAATATGAATACCCCATGTTTATCTCTTAAGCTCCCCGTCGTAACTGACAGAATCCACCACCTGCTTCCTCTCATTGCTATAAATGACCACATTGATTCCATTTCCGTTTCTCGCCCATTCCTTGTCATTTATTTTGATAGAAGCGTACACATCATAGGTACTGTCCCATCCCGCACTCTTTATCTCATAATCCGTCAGTCTGTTCCCTGTACTTCCATGGTGTACCAGAATTTCTTTTGAAGTTCCTTCCTCAATTTTTCCCTCATGGATCACCGCAAAATAACTGCTGTTCTCTGTATAATCCATAAAAAGCCCCATCTGCCTGAAATCCTCTTTAACGCTTTCTTCCATAAAAGTCATGCCATTCCCTTTGACCGCAATCAACACGGTATAATCCTCCCGACTGACCGCATCCATATATTGACCTATATCCGTAATCTGTTTCAGTTCGCAGTCCCGGCAGACCATGTCATAATATGTTTTCGTGTCCTCCCACTGGCTGTCCTGTATCCCTGTGATGCCATACGCATCATACAGTTTTTCAGCGATACAGCGCGAAATTTTCTTCGCACCCCAGAGATTTACATGCCAGTCATCGTTCATATCTTCCATATGTACAAATCCGCTTGCCTGATACAAAGATTCCTCATTGAAGTCCCAATAAGGAATGCCCTGTTCCTGTGCATAATCAGACATGGTATTATATTTGGAAACATTACAGTCTGTATCGGGCATTTTTGTCAGGATCAGAGAAATCCCGTTTTCCCGGCACAGCATGACAATCCTGTCCAGATACTCTCTCATCAGCGGCGCCATACCGGCCCTGTCGCTGGAATCTGCCGGACTAAACGGCACATAGCCGTCGTTTCCCCGCCTTTTGGCAAGTGGGGCGTACCCCTTCAGTTCATAATGCTCTGACATTTCCCCGGAAATAAAATCATTTTCCTCAAGTTCCTTCCATCTGGCATGGTATCTGATATTGGGGAAGTAATAGCTGCTCAGAGTCTGCTTCTTATCATAGTTACAAATGTCGTGCACGGCTTCCCATTTTACAGGCGACCAGCGCATATAGTCAAACGCTTTTCTTGTACTGCTCTCGGCAGTATTAAGCGGTTCGTCCCTGTTATACAGGAATGTAAAAAAGACTTCCAGCACCACCACCTTTGGCGACTGGAACCGCAGAGCTTCTTCCAGCCAGTAATAGCTCGTCAGAAGGCTCTGCCCTTCGCATCCGAGATTATAGCTTCTGATACCATAGCTGTCATAGAACTCCTGCGGGTTCAATCCGGCCGCCGCACAACTGCTCCCCAGAAACAGAACATCCACGGAGTCCTTCTCCATCTGATAAAATCCCTGATAAGTGGAGGTAGTCGGCCAACTGTCATCATAATAGCATTTGGGAATCAGAATCCGGTTGACTGTCAACACTACCAGACAGGCCGCCATGCCAAAAGCAAACATGTTACACAGATATCTTTTGTGCTTCACTCTCAAAATCCTCCATATATAAAATCCTGTGCCTCAAATCCATATCCATATGTCCCAAAAATCATCACCGCACAGATTCCCGCCATGCAGATCAGCCATCTGACCGGAAGCTTCTGCCTGCCGATACATTCAGAGATCCGGATTCCCTCCTCCTGTTTTCTCTCTACGGCAAACAGAAGTAAAACCGCAAATAAGAGTACCAGCATTTCCTTCCACGAAAGCCCGATCGTAAATATCCTGTCATTAAAAAATATCCACGGATTAAAATCCGAAACCATATGTACAATCATGCTGATCCCTGTGCCCGGCGTACCGGCTCTGAAAATGACCCACGCAAGGCTGACGATCAGAAATGTCCCCGTCTGTTTTATGATACGCTTTCCTTTCCCATCCGGGCGGATGTTCAGACGGGCATATATCTTTTCTTTTGGACCGTCCAGACACTCCCCCATAATCTGACAGCAGCCGTGAATGCCTCCCCACAGCAGATACGTTAAACCAGCCCCATGCCAGATACCGCTTGCCAGAAAGGTTACTGCCAGATTCAGGTACTTACGCCCCTTTCCCTTCCGGTTCCCTCCCAGCGGGATATAGACATAATCCCGCAACCAGCTGCTGAGAGAAATATGCCATCTCTGCCAGAAATCCTTCACCGACACAGCAAAATACGGCCGCTTAAAATTTCCGGCCAGTTCTATGCCAAACAGGAATGAAACACCCTGCGCCAGCGTCGTACATGCCAGAAAATCCGCATAAAGCTGTATGCTGTATAAAATGGATGCAAACCACAGATATCCCCCACTGTAGGCCGGATAATTATCAAAAACCGTGTCAACAACAACAGAAGCCTTATCTGCAATGACCAGTTTCAGAAAAAATCCCCAAATGATCAGATAAAAACCTCTGGTAAATTTTCTTTCGTCAAATAAATGCCCGCAAAAAAGCTGCTCTCCCAACTGCCGGTATCTCGGAATCGGTCCCTGTAAAAGCTGCGGAAAAAAGGTGATGAACAACACATATTTTGCCGGATTTTTCTGCGGGGCAATATCCCCTCTGTAAACGTCCGTAAGATATGCAATGATCTGCATCGTATAAAATGATATGCCAAGCGGGGCAAGCAGCCGCAACGACTCCGCCCCCGGTATCGCCTGCCGCATAAAACCTTCATTTCGCAGGAAGAGCCAGATCCCGATAACCAGTATGACCGCTCCCGCAAGCAGAACTTTTTTCTTCACGCCGCTGCTTATGTCTATCCATACCGCTGCCAGATAACTTACCATGATCGTCCCCAGCAGAAACTGCCAGCCTGTCCTGCAGAAAACCAGCCAGAATCCCACATTCGCCGCAAGCAGCACGCACCAGCGCCGCTTCAGCGGAAGAGCATAGAACAAAATCAGCATAGCTGCCACAAACAGATAATAACGAAAAGATATGTATATCATGATCCGATTCTCCTGTAACTGTTTTCCCTGTACGCTTTTCTCTCTATCCTTTTGACTACTCTATAACATCCGCCTTTCAAAGCCCATGATATTACTGACGCCGTCATTGTTCCTGTGATAAATAAAAATAATCCCACATACCACGGCATCCTGTTCATGAGATCAAAATGAACAATAATGTTCAGGATAATCCAGTGATACAAAAACATGCCGTAGGAAAAATCATATTTCAGGCGGATTTTGGGCAGACAATATGCGCATCCAATCACCATAAACGGAAGCAAAACACTCGTTACTATGCCTGTATAATATCCGGGCATCTGCATAATTACGGATTCCATAATAAGATAGATAATCAGCAACGGCCAAAATGCCTTTTTCAAAACAGGAAGCATCCTCTGTCTTTTTTGAAAACAAAAAACGCCAATAAAGAACCACAACGCATACGGAGCAAATATCCTCTCAATCACTTTCGTCAAAACGCCGCTGCCATCCCGCACCAATACGGCACAAACCAGATTCACAGCAGCAAGCAGCGACAGGAATGCCATCCAATGCTTCTCTTTCATCTTTTGCAGAAAAGGATAAATAATCCCCAGTACAATATACAACTGCACTTCCGTAAAAATCGTCCAAAGTGTGCCATTGATGCTTCCGGTAGGTAATGCTTTCAGACAGGCCGGCGTATTGGCTATTCCAAAAATCTGTGTCATCACCCATAAAATCATACCTCTGTCCAACAATTGTGGAACCAGAATACAGACTACTGCCAGATTGATGATCGTACAGATCCACAATTCCGGGTAAATTCGCAGCGCACGTCTCAGGAAAAACTCTTTTCTTGTCTTTGCCCGTTCAAAGGAGGCTGCTACCAGAAAACCGCTCATGGTAAACAATATGACTACTCCCGGAAACATCAGGGCGATGTGCCTGACCCTGCTCATAACAGTCGAAGCCTGCGCCGGCAGATTTTGTGATAAAATCATACAATAACTGGAATAATGAAGCATCATTACACTGAACGCCGCCGTATAACGCAATAGATCAAACCCATTGTTTTCATATTCTTCCTTTGTTCCAACAATCATATTTCCTCCATTCATCACACGGCCCATATATAAAAGATAATGCTGGAAAGCAGAAGGACCAAGCACTGTCGTTTTCCATTTTATTATTCTGCCTCATTTTCTTTTCGCCGCTTGCTCAACACACCTTCAATAAATTTCACCGTATATCCTCCGGCTCTGGCGATCTTTGCGCGCTTACGCCTGTCTGTCTCCTGCTTTGCCAGATCCGCTATAAATTCAGGACGGTACAGTCTCATAGGACAGTCGATCTTGTCCCCGCGAAAATACTTGAACAATTTCAGCATGGCATCACGGCCGACCAGTTCAAACAACTCCAAATAACTGTCATTTAATGCCTCTGCCTCATTACCGTCAACATTGAATGCCTCATAGATCATCTCTTCATTTATATTGTCCAGATCGATGTTGATCACAGTATCGCCTCCTTGTCTGCCAAAATCTTAGCAACATCTTCTTCCTTAAATCCAGTCGTTAAAAGGAACTTATAAAGGATCTTTATATTCGCCTTTATAAGTTCCTTTTTAGCTACATCATCTCTTCCTCCGATCTGCCCTCGTAACCTCCGGGACGGGCAACAAAAAATCCCCATGCCTCAAATGGCACAGGGATCACAATGTCATCTTGTTAAATCTCTCATTCGGATCAAGGTAATGCAATAGATCCAGAATGTAATATATCTGTTTCATTTGATTGCAGATATGCAGTTCTTTCTCTTCTGTATGCCGAAAACGCAAAATGTCTGTAGCGGTTCAGCTTTGTGACGAGTCCAGCTGTGTTTCTGTCTGGATCTTTTTCCTAAACTCATGCTCCTTCCTTTTTCAGATCTTTACAACAAGAACTCCGTACCATAATCGGCACGGGATTCTTTATAGTGTCATGAAGATAATATATAGTTACGGGAATATCTCATACGCTTTAGGATAAACAAATTATATTTGCGATTTTTTGAAAAACTCCTTTTCCTTATAAATCCATACCCTTTGCATAATCCATTGCTGCCGATATATAGCTTCTTACACCTCCTTACTACTACACTACATATTTAAACCGATATGTCATAATCAGCAAATGCAAAACAAGGAGCACTCCTTTCGATCAGAATACTCCCTGTTTACCACAATTTAAACCCGTATCTTTATAACTTTTTCAGTAAAATCTCTCTGTCATGCTCATTAACCTCAAGCACATTCATTGCCTGTTCTGCCCCAACTTCATATTTGCTATAAGCTTTCTTATGGACTTAAACAGACTATTCAATCTTACATTTTCCGCATATTTCTCAACTGCTTCACACACTCTTTCTTGCTCTCCATTCCACTTTGATCTACACTAATTCACAATTCCTTCAAAAGCACAGCCTTATCTGCATCCGATACTTTCATCGCCGACATTGCTTGTTCTGCTGACCATTTCATGGATTCCATCAAATTTCTCACATTTTCAAGTAGATTATTTAGCCTTGCACTTTCTGCTCTTCTATCCCCATATTTCTCAACCGCTTCACACATTCTCTCTCGACCTCCTTCTTCCTTAAAATGCTTTACCCCTTTAGCCAGTTCCGGATAATACATATCCTTCGCTTGCTTACAGCCAAAGTCATGCATCAGTCTTCCGACTGTATCATCTCCCTTATAATTTCCATTCACATAAACAATATGAGAGCCATCATCAAAGATATCGTCAATTTCCTCAAAATACCGATTAATCGTATAAATCGGTATCCCATGCCCAAAGATATCCGTCTGGGTGATGAACATCATATACGAATCCTGAAGCTCCGAAAACTCCTGCCCTGCTTTCAGCATCCGTGAATCCATCATACTGCTATTATATCTGGCACGACGGATATGCGCCCCTTCCGGTTTCTTCTGCACTTCAACATTATAGTGCTTTCCCGTACTGTCTTTTGCCAGAATATCCAGACGGATATCCCGCCCGCCAACTACAGGACTCTGCAATTCTCTCTGCCCTACAACGCTTATAACTTGAATATCGTCCTTTTTCAGTATAATCTTTAACAGAAGCTCCGTTGCTTCTATATTACCGTCAAATACCATTGACATCAGATCATCATCGAATAAACTCATTCCATCGACAATTTGATCTACAGTTCTGGTATCCTGTCGTATTTCTTCTCCAGCCACCTGATCACCGCCTTTTTTGACTGTCTTTTCTTTTACCATCTCATCGTTAAGTTACTATTATTATATCCCATCGTGCAAGGACTCACAATCTGATTTTTCGGAAATCTCAACATTCAAAACATGGATTAAAATCGAAAATCACTTACACCCCAAACACCCTCCTGCCATCCATCCAGTACACTATTTACTACATCATTTCTCCACAAAATGACGACTTTTGATGAATCAAGACAGATGATAGAACATGCCGCAAATCCCGTAATTTTCAGTTAATGCGCCTCCCGGATTTTCCTCAAATGCTTCATGACACAGTCCATGATCGACATAAAGATATGCCAGCGAACTGCCACTATCAGTTTTTTCTTCTGTAAGTTCAATTCTGATTTGATCATCTGATGTACTAATATACATTTCATGCTCTGTCATATCCGCATGATTACAATGATCCACACTTGAATCTACATAAGAAATCATGATAAAATATAAAATAATTGTGCCACTACCGGTACAAAATTCAAAGAAAAGAGATGAGGGGAAAAATGGCAGCAAAAGAAATGGTCTGGAATTTTGAAGTACAAGGTATTCCATACAGGGTAGAACTGAAAAAGAATGCAATATCAGTAAACGGCGCTGAACCTGTGAAGCTGAACAAACTGGCAAAAAAATCAAGTCTTACGGAAACACATTATTCTATGATGATCGAAGGAAAAGAGGCCATCCTGCATGTCAGGCAGTTCGGCGCTGTAGTCTTAAGTTATGACGGCCGGGACTGCGCTACGGGCGAAGAATATATTCCTGCCAAAATGCCCGGCTGGGCATGGGTCTTTATTGTCCTGCACGCAATAGATTTCTTCTTCCTGATCGGCGGGGCAATCGGCGGCATCTTACAGGTATTCATCGTCACTGCCATAGCGGCGGTATCTTCCAACCGGAAAAAGTCAACGGGTGTGCGCGTACTGGTCTGCATAGGAATCTGGCTGTTATCAACCATTGCGCAGTTTATTCTGGCAGTCGGCATCGCTTCACTCATGTATTAATCAAGTAGATTTGGAGGAAACTATGAATATATTTAAAGAAATGTTTTTTTCTGTTGCGGGCGTTAAACATTATCCTGATTTTTTAAAGAACAAGGCAGGAAAAGTTGTCTTATACGTGACTGTGCTTCTTCTGCTGTATTTCGCACTGGCCAACCTGAGAACCATCCCTTCTACAGCGAACATGGTATCTGAGGTGCGGGAAGCAGTGATGATGTTTCCTGATTTTGAGCTGCACGCGGGAAAACTGCAGATAGAAGAATCCTTCTACTATAGTGAAGACGGTGTCCAGATCATGATGGAATCAGAATTCGGTTCTTATCTAAGAGACTTCTCTGAAGCAGAGTGGCGGGACGTAACATCTGATATGGATCTGGTATTCATTGCGGACGAGACAACGGTATTGATCAAGACTAACGGAGAACTCAATCTTTATGACTATCCCGATGACTGGGATCTTTCAAGAGACTGGGTGTATGAGAAAATTAACTATATTTACGTGTTTATGGTAATCTTCCTGCTATTTTCCTGGCTGTTCTCCCTGGCGGGATATCTGCTGGGCGCTCTGTTTGTCGCACTTGTGGGTATGATCATTTGTTCTTTTATGAACCAGAAATTGACATACGGGCAGCTCTATCTGCTCTCCCTGTATGCAAAAACACTGCCGCTCTTTATCAAGGGATTGCTTAAACTGATTGGTTTAAGTTTCTTCGGTTACTCTGTCCTTGCATTCGCGGTAGCCTGCCTGTATCTGGGATTTGCGATCCATCACATGGATCTGATGGATAAAGAGAACAGAAAAGTTGACGGACCGGTTATGTTCTATTAATGAAAAAAAAATCAAGAAATATTTCGAAATGGAGGTTCCTATGTATCAGGCACAAGAAACACGCTATGACAAGATGAAATACAACCGCTGCGGCGCAAGCGGCCTGCTGCTGCCCGCAGTATCGCTGGGTTTGTGGCATAACTTCGGCTCAAACGGCAATTTCGACAATATGACCGCCATGTGTCAGACCGCTTTTGATCACGGAATCACGCATTTTGATCTGGCAAATAACTACGGCCCCGTTCCCGGCGCGGCAGAGGAAAACTTCGGACGCATTTTAAAGAAAAGCCTCGGTATCTACCGGGATGAACTGATCATCTCCACCAAGGCAGGCTATGAAATGTGGCCCGGCCCTTACGGTGACAGAGGCAGCAAAAAATATCTGGTTGCCAGTCTTGACCAGAGCCTGGCACGAATGGGGCTTGACTATGTAGATATCTATTATCATCACAGACCCGATCCCGACACGCCGCTCTATGAAACAGCCGCCGCCTTAGACGGTATCGTCAGAAGCGGTAAGGCTTTATATGTCGGTATCTCCAACTACAATAAGGAGCAGACCGTTGCCATTGCGGAATTATTCCGCAGCATGGGAACACCGTTTATCATCAATCAGAGAAATTATTCCATGTTCGTCCGTGATATCGAGAAAGACGGCTTAAAAGACTATGCCGCCCGAAACGGAATCGGCATCATAACTTTCTGCCCGCTGGCACAGGGTCTTCTGACAGACCGTTATCTGAACGGTATTCCTTCCGACAGCCGGATCAGGACCGACGGAAGATTTTTACAGGAAAATGCTGTGAATGAGGATACTTTAAGAAAAATACAGTCTCTGAATGAGATTGCCAAAGAACGGGGTCAGAGTCTTGCCCAGATGGCGCTTTCATGGATTCTGCGGGATGGAGACATAACAAGTGTTCTGATTGGCGCTTCCAGACCTTCGCAGATCACAGATAATGTGGGGATGCTTCATAATATGCATTTCAGCGAGGAAGAGCGCCGCAGGATTGATGAGATACTGTCGACCAGCTGAAAAAATGGGGCAGTAAAATGCCATATTTGACACATATAACACATTTTATCTTCTAATATGTCAAATATGGCATTTTAATTATCTCTGTTCCAATATCCCGGAGATCTTCTCGATCATCTCATCTTCCTTCAGCCGGAACTTAATCTCCACCCTTCTGGAAGAAGGCATATCCACCTCTTCTGTCAGGTTGCCGGACGCATCCTTTTGATAAACCGGGCTGCTCCATGACTTGCCGTTGACGGTAAGAATCTTTTGAAGCTGTTCGATCTCGGTCTCGCTCAGTCCGTTTTTCTTATTCAGACAAAAATCCGCCACGGCATTGGCACGAGCATAAGACAGTTCCATGTTGCCTTGATAGCTGCCGTCTGTATCCGTATGGCCCTCGATAATGATCTCGGCGATATAACCGCGGAACTGATCCTGCAGCAGCACATCCAGATACATCGGAATAATAGTCTTCAATGTTTCCTTACTGTCCGCTGTCAGCGAGGAACTGTTATATCTAAAAAGCACGTCGGATGAAAACGTGATGGAACCTGTCTGGGCATCCACTTTCATTGTAGAATTGCTGAACGCCGACTGCAGCGCCCCGATGATATCCGTGCGGATACCGACGATATCCTGCAGTTCCTGTCTGGTGGTAGTCAACTCCTGTCTGGCATTTTCGATTTCCAGATAAGCGTTATTTAATTCTTCCTGGGTCAGAGCCGCCTGATCATATGCCTCCTGCAGCTGTGCCAGAGAGGCCGCAAGATCCTCATTGGATTTCTCCAGCTCTGCCTTGGAAAGTTCCAGATCCTCTATCGTCTCATCCAGCTGACTCTGGGCCGTGCTAAGTTCCAGCCTGGTCTGATCCAGATCATTGGTTTTCTGTCTGTATATGGCAAGGGTAATTGCTATCATCAGAATAAAAATCAGCAGAAGCGCCGCCATCATGTCCGAATAGGACTGCCAGTAGCTGTGCTCCGCAAAAGCTTCCCTGTTCTTTCGCTTATTTCTCATATAAATTCCTCATCTGCCCGAATGTGTATATCTGACTGCTGATCTCATCGTTCATATCACTGCACGCATCTGCCAGCATTTTCTTCTGATCCTCAAGTCCTTTTGCAAAATGTTCCTGCCTTTCCATGACCTTTGCAAGCGCATCCTGCACATTGCGGTTTACTTCTACCAGAGCGGTAACCGCCTCCACCATCTCCGCCGCGTTTCTTGCGCTGACTGCCTGCGACTCTCCCGCATTTTTCAACGCATTTCCGATTTTCTTAAAGTCCGTATCCAGAGCGGCCTGCATCTGTTCCGTAAATTTATCTACAATGCGCTCCACCCCTGTGGTCTGTTCCGCCGCACTGCCTTTCATCAATTCCAGCATCTGTTTTAAGGAATTAGCCATTCCTGCCTGATAAACAAGCATGGTCGCGGTGCTTTCATCATCTTTCACAGTGTACGGCTGGGCGGTCTGACGGAACACATTCAGAAATTCATGCAGTGTCTCATAGGCATCCGACATAATGCTCCGATAGGCAAGATTGAACACCAGCGAGAAAAAGATACCGTACACCGAAGTGTGAAACGCCACTTTCATACCGGAAAGCAGAGAACCTACATTATCGGATATGGTAAAAATATCGTCCCCGCTAAACGCTCCCAGCCCCATGGACAATCCGAGAAACGTTCCCAGAATCCCCAGACCCGTCAGCGTACCGGAAACCCCGGAATTAAAGAAATTCATGCCGACTTTGTCCACCAGATCCTCATTGATATATTCTTCCAGATCACAGGATGCACCCGTACCCCGCTTCGTCTTCGCACCTTTTATGCGCATCCGGTACTTGTCAAACGCATCCTGCAGTACTTCTTCTTCAAAAACTTTGTCATTATCCCTGTATTTTCCCCAGAGATTCTTTCCCTCTGCTTCCCTGTATTCCTTCTGCAGACGGATCCCCACTTCTTCCAGTTCATAGGTGATCCTGTTCAGCCTGCCGAAGCTGATGGAAGATATCACAAAAAGAACCCCGATTATAATCAGGAAACCAACGTTGATCGCCAGATTTACAATGGAAATCTCTTCTCCGGTAAACACCCCGTTCAAATACAGTACAAATACAATAACAATGGCATACAAAAAATACAGTACATAATACAGTTTACTCTTCATCCGTGCCCCATCCTTTTCTCTGCTGATACTTATCTGCCGATTCCGGCCGTTTTCTGTTAAGAATAATTTTTACAGTCAGCCTGAAAATTATTCTTACTGTCATTCTGAGAATTATTCTTATGTTTCCTGCCTTAAAACTATCACATTTCAGCCTGAATCTCAATAACCTTAATGATATCTTAAGTATTCTTTCCCTCTCTTGCAATATATACGTTTTTGTACGGGGCTGTCGCATGATCTGCCCCGGCTTTCCCTTCTTCACTCCCCGCGCTGAGATTTTACGTAATACTCTTCTTAAAAAAAACTAAATTTTTGCCAGAAATTGGAAAAAATTGGAAATTATGTGCTACAATAACAATGTTTGTTCCTGTTGTCAAACGAAAACATGCTGATCATACAGCTCCGGGAGGAACGCTCCATGATGATAAAAGGATATGAGGAAAAGAATGTTTATGAGGCCGTACAGGAACGTTTCCATTACCTGTTCCGCGAATTTGAGAATATCTACGTGTCATTCAGCGGCGGCAAGGACAGCGGTGTTTTACTGAACCTTCTGATGGACTTTAAACGCCGGTATTACCCCGAACGCCGTATCGGTGTCTTCCATCAGGACTTTGAGGCACAGTACAGCATGACTACGGAATATGTTACAAGAACCTTTAAAGCGTTAGAAGGGGAGTGCGATCTGTACTGGGTCTGCCTGCCCATGGCCACCAGAACAGCGCTCAGCAGTTATGAAATGTACTGGTATCCATGGGACGATAAGAAAGAGGAACTCTGGATCCGCCCCAGACCGAGACAGTCTTATGTGATCACATTGGACAATCCTTTTACCCATTACCGCTACCGGATGCATCAGGAAGACCTTGCAAAGCAGTTCGGACGGTTTTACAGGGAAACCCACGACTATCATAAGACGGTATGCCTGCTGGGTATCCGGGCCGACGAATCGCTTCAGCGATACAGCGGAATCGTGAACAAGAAATACGGCTACAACGGAGAATGCTGGATATCCAAGCAATTTAAAGATGTGTGGTGCGCCTCACCACTCTATGACTGGTCCAATCAGGATATCTGGGTGGCAAACTACAAATTCAACTACGACTACAACGCTCTCTATGACCTGTATCACAAGGCGGGACTTAAGATCAACCAGATGCGTGTGGCATCGCCTTTTAACGACTATTCCAAGGACGCTCTTAACCTGTACCGGGTGATCGATCCCGAAATCTGGACGAAGCTTGTGGGCCGTGTACGCGGAGCAAACTTCGGCTGCATCTACGGAAGAACCAAGGCCATGGGCTACCGCAATATCACACTGCCCGAAGGCCATACATGGGAATCGTATACAAAATTCCTGCTGGATACGCTTCCCGCAAGACTGCGCAACAACTATGTTAAAAAGTTCAACACCTCCATCAATTTCTGGCACAAGACCGGCGGCGGCCTGGATGAAAATGTGATCCAGGAGCTGATCGACCACGGATACAATATCCGCCGGAACGGTGTGTCAAACTACACACTGATGAAAAACTCAAGGATCGTTTTCGTCGGAAACATTCCCGACAACACAGACGACATCAAATCCACAAAGGACATCCCCAGCTGGAAACGGATGTGCTACTGCATTTTGAAAAACGACCATACCTGCCGCTTTATGGGCTTCGGCCTGACAAGGCAGGAACAGATACGAATCGATAAAATCAAGCGAAAATACGGAGAAATGATCAATGCCAAATGATATGTTTAAAAGCCCGGTTTACCATGTGGTCGCGGTTCCTTTTGAGAAGATCGTGCCCAACACCTACAATCCGAACAGCGTTGCACCCCCGGAGATGAAGCTGCTTTACGACAGCATCAAAGAGGACGGCTACACCATGCCCATCGTGTGTTATCACTATCCAAGGCAGGATGTATACGCAATCGTGGACGGTTTTCACCGCTGGCGGGTGATGAAGGAAAATATCGACATCTACGAGCGCGAGAACGGAATGATGCCCGTCACAGTGATTGATAAGCCTTTATCAAACCGTATGGCCAGTACAGTCAGGCACAATCGTGCCCGGGGCTCCCACGACGTGGATCTCATGAGCAATATCGTCAAAGAACTGCATGAACTGGGAAGAAGCGACGCCTGGATCGCAAAGCATCTGGGTATGGACAAGGATGAAATCCTGAGACTTAAGCAGATCAGCGGTCTTGCTGCACTCTTTAAAGACATCAACTTCGGCCAGGCGTGGAAACCGGTTGAAGGTGAACAGGAAAATGACGTAGAACAGAATGTGCCGGATCCGGCCGAAGAGGCGCTGGACAAGGATGAAGACTGATACGCCTGCCCGGGCCATCAGCCTGCGGCTATTTTCTCCGCCAGTTCCATTGCCCGGCGCACTGCCGTGTCCGAATTGTAATGCTGGTGTTCGCCCCATCTGCCCAGCCCGTATACCCCTCTCTCACTGCACCATACCAGCAGCCGCTTCATAACGTCTGGTTTTCCAATGGTATTCAGCGGATATGCGTATGTATTGACATATTGGAAACTGCCTCCGGCATCCCCCGCCATTCCCACCCGTTCCGTGTTGGTTTCCGTCCAGTATCCTCTGCTTCCCGGAAGAAAATTATGCCGCACCAGAATCCGGTGATACGCAAGAACCGGATCCGGTTCATAGATCCAGTGAGCCTCTGTATCCAGTTTTTCAGCAAAATACGCCGTTCTGACAGATGTATGCCGCAGTTCTCTGACTGATTCCCTGATTTTTTCCGGCATCCCCTCCATAATCTCCAATTCCCGCCACGGTATGGTCGTGACGATAATGTCCGCCTGGTAGATGCTTCCGTCCCGTGTCGTAACCTTTTTATTGTTAAAATCAATTTTCCTGATCTGTTTTCCGTACTCGATCCTCTCTCCCAGCGCATCCGCCATTCTATTCCACAATTCTCCGTACCCGAAGCGTTTCGGATAATAAAATCTCGCATGTCCCGGCTGGTTTCCATAAGCCTTTCCGGTAAGACAACTCAGCAAAGTTTCCTCAAAGCTCACACTGGGAAGCTTTTCCATCCAATATGTCCCCAGCAGATCCAGATCCTCCCCGAACATTTTCCGGTTATAAGGCAGCATATAATCCGCCGCGATCCGCGTACCCAGTTTCCAATAGATCCAGTCCACGAAACCTTCCGGTTTTGCGGTTCCCGTATTGCATCCTGCCGTGGCGATGGATTTCAGATACTGTACCTGCTCGTTCACATCCATCTGCCAGATATTGGACTCTATGGGATGCTGGATCATAGTACCGCACAGGTCGATCCTGCTGTCCCTGTGGTACCGGTTCCACTCACTTTCCGGCATATACCGGAACAGAAACTCGTTTACTTTCCGGTCTCTCACATCGAGAAAATGTCCGCCCCCGATATCAAAAGCGGCGCCGTCCACCTCCACGGAACGGCACAGGCCGCCCGCAGAAGCTTCTTTTTCCAACACTATAAAATCATCTTTCCCAAGGTTCAATAACGAATTGCCCATGGACAGCCCCGCCGGTCCTGCGCCTAAAATCAGATATTTCAAGCTGTCACCCTGCCTTTCCTTCTTTTCCATGCAAAAACAATCATACCGGCAGCCGTCGCCAGAGAAATCAGCTCACACACCCTCCAATACCCGGGCGGCTCAAATTTCACGCAGAAACTTCCCTCATAACCCGTAGGCAGAATCACCCGGATCCGCTTATTATCCGCCGGGACGACCGTAAGTTTTTGTCCTGTTTCCAGATCTCTGGCCGCATAGCCTTTATAAAATAAAACAGGCACATCCACATACGTCTCTTCTGCACCCGTATTCCTGCAGGTCAGACGCACCATGCCTTCCCCTCTCTCATAATCCTGAACCTCCAGGCCGCCGCCCTCCTGCAGCGCGTCATAGGCAAAGGTGGTGCCGTCCGTTCCCGCCGGCAGATATTCCCCCACCTCGATCGCCCAGCTGTTAACCTCGTCACTTGTAATATACCTTGATACGCTGCGTTTTTCGTAATCCTGCAGAAAAAAATTGCCAGATATCAGCGTCAGAAGACCGATGGACAGGATTGCTCCATATAAAAATTCTTTCTTCTCACTGCGCCTCAACTCCCAGACAAGAAAAGCCGCCACAAACGCACCCGTCACGGAAGCAATATTCAGAAAACGCCAGGGAAACTGGATGCTTCCCGTGACCCATGCAATCAAATCGCTCCTTTGCTGCAGAAAATCCCACGGAAACCATATCGTAGTCATACATAGAGACAAAATGCAGATTCCCATCGTCATAGCTGATGTCTTTCGAAGCCTCGACGTTTCCCCTTTATGATAAAAGCCGTATACCACATACAGGACAAGCGCCAGCATAATCCCCCCGCCAAGGGTATAAGACATCTCCACGCCAGGCGTATCGATTCCCCACTCCATTCCCGCACTGATGGACGCGCCCTCCGCATGTGGAAAAAAAGAAATCAGCTGGCTGATAAAGGTACCATTTGCCGCAAACCTGCCTCTGGTATGAGTGCCCAGCGCACTCATTTTGTAATCAAACCGGAGGAAGTCCAGAAACGGCAGTAAAAACCAGAGGTTTACCAAAACCGTACATACCACCGCCTTTACAAACTGAAGCAGCACTTTCCTGCGCAGTGTGGTTTTGATCTTGATCACACAAACCAGCAGTGTAAACATAAAAACGATAAAAGTATTGATCACATGACATTGAATCAGGCCCGAAAAACCGATAAAGAGCCAGATCCATCCGCTCCCTGTCCCATGTTTCTCCTCTTCCCCTCCGGAAAAGATCTCATAAAGCCCGTACAGGACTGCCGGCAGAAACATCATCGCCGTGTACATCCCGACTGCACCGAACAAATGCATCGTGATCAGCCGCTGGGGCGCAAGCATATAGACTGCCATTCCCATAAACGCAGCCAGTCGCTCCCTGCAGATCTTTTTCAGACAATGATATGTGATCAGGCAGGTAAAAAAATTGACCCCCAGAAGATAAAACTTATAAGCGCTCTGAGGTGAAAATCCGATGATCCTTAAGGCCGCCGGAAAATACAGAAAAAGTTCGCCATAAAAAACAGACGAGGCATAACCATAGCCGCTGCACCAATACCCCGGAAGGCGGACCGGAAACTGTCCGTCCTGAAGGGCATGGGTCAAGGCCTCGATCCGGGCAAGATGAAAATCCAGATCTCCTTCTCCGTTTAAGTAGAAGCTTAAGACCGGACCCGACGCAAGCAGGATCAACAGGGCACAGAGAAACATAATCGTCTTCGCAGACGGATCCAGGCCGTTCTTTCTTCTCTTCCGCCACAAAAGCAAGCCGTCTATGATACATGAAATACTGATGATAAAGAACAGAGTGACACACTTCCAATCCTTTGTCTCCCTGATCACAATGCTGTTCACCAGCAAATAACCACTGCCGCCGTAGCGCACGCTCATCTGGTAGTCGGTAACCTTTAAAGGCGAATACATCCAGACCGTAACGCTGTTTTTCTCTTTTGGCAGACCCACGTGCTGTTTCCCGTAAATAATCTGGTATGTATTGTATTTCGCGCCGCTCGTATAAGTATTCAGGTTTTCATTTTCCGCATACTGAATGGTTATCTCGTAAGTTCCTCTGGAAAGATCCGTTTTCGGAGAATCAACTTTTAAATCCTCCAGATCCTGTTCCCCGTCCGGATACAAAGAATTGTCCAGATAATAACCATCTCCGTATTCTCCCAGGAAATCTTCCAGATAAATCCCGTTCTCCGACTCCAGTTCCTGCCCCGTAAAAGCATATTCTTTCTCCGGCGTCATACACAGCCATACTGCTGCTGCCGTCAAAACCGCCTCCAATATCAGAAGCCCCGCAAAAAACCGTCCGGATAATATTTTCCCTTTTGTTATCTTTCCTGCATCCATACTTTCTTTTGTCCTCTCTTATTTTTTACCCCAAACAATATCAGAAGAATTGCCGTCATACATGAAATGACTTCACCTGCCCTCCAATACCAGGGCGGCTCGAACCTCACGTCAAAAGTTCCCCGATACCCGGCCGGAACCATGACCCGTACCCGCATATTATCTGCAGGCAGAGCATCCAGCCGCTGTCCCGTATCTACATCCCGTGCGGCATAGCCTTTATAATATAAAACAGGTACATCCAGACTGATCTCACGGTCTGCCGCATTTTCACAACACACCCTTACCCTTCCCTGTGCCCGTTCAAACCCTTCTATCGAAAGTCCCTCTCCGCCCTGAAGCCCGTCTCCGTAGAAAGTAGTCTCATCCGTCCCCGTGGGCATGTACTCCGCACAGCCCAGCCACCAGCTGTCGATCTCATAGGCCGTGGTGTACCCAGGCTCGCTTTTTTTCTCATAATCCTGTAAAAAATAATCCGCCGACAGAAGCGTCAGAAATCCGACAGAAAGCAATACTCCGTAAAAAACCAGGTGATTCTGCACGCCGCGCCTCAGCTCAAAGATAAAAAAGGCCGCCGCAAAAGCCCCCGCCACGGTAGAAATCGTAAGAAAGCGCCAGGGAAACTGGATACTTCCCGTGACCCATGCAAATAAGTCGTTTCTCTGCTGCAGAAAGTCCCAGGGAAACCATGTGGTTGCCATAAGCATGGACAGCAGACATGCTCCCGTCAGCAGTCTTGACATCTGACGGCCGGCCTTTTTAGAGGCATCACTTCCACAGACTGTCCTTTTCCCTCTTCTTTTGTCATACAAACGATACACAGCAAAGAAAACCAATACCAGCATCATGCCGCCGCCCAGCGTATAGGACATTTCCATACCATTGTCCGTATCCCACATCTTTCCGGTAACGATGGATGCACCCTCACCCTGAGGAAAAAAAGAAATAAGCTGGCTGACAAAAACGGCATGGGAAGCAAACCGCCCTCTGCTGTGCACCCCAAGCCCGCTCACGTTATAATCAAACCCGATATATTCCAGAAACGGCAGCAGAAACCAGGCATTGATCAGCACCGTGCAGACCACTGCTCTTACAAACTGCAGCAGCACCTCTTTGGACAGCGTCTGCCTGATCCTGACCAGACAGATCAGCGCGGTGAATATGCCTGCCATAAAAGTGCTGATTACATGACATTGAATCAGACCCGAAAAACCCAGCGCAAGCCACTGCCAGCCCCGGCGCCTGCCATAGATCAAATACAGTCCGTAGATAATAAAAGGCATAAACGCCATCGCCGTATATTCTCCCACCGCAGCACGCAGATGCAAGGTAGACAGCCTGTACGGCGCAAGCATGTAAACTGCCGTCCCGACAAACGCGGACAGCCGTTCTCCAAGCATCTTTTTCAAACAATAATAAGCTGAAAAGCAGGTAAAAATATTGACCGCCAGCAGATAAAACTTATACGCATCCTGCGGAGAAAACCCAATGATTCTCAAGACTGCCGGCGCATACAGAAACAACTCCCCGTAAAGAACCGACGACGCATACCCGTAACCGCCGCACCAATACCCGGAAATCCGCACCGGAAACTGCCCCGTGGAAAGCGCCTGTCTGATCGCCTCGATCCGGCACAGATGAAACTGCAGGTCACCACCCGCGCCCAGATAAAAGCTCAGAACAGGCGCTGAGGACAGGACCACCAGCAGCACACACAGAAAAAATACCGTCTTTCCGGCTGCCTCTGATCTTTGCCCTGTACCATGTATCCCTGAAGCTCCTGCAGACTGCCTTCCGCTTTCTGCCACCGTAACCCCTGTCGCTGTCCTCTCATTCATCGATCCTGTCCCCCATGATTTCTCTTTCCCAAATCTCAAAATCCAAAGAATGCTGCCTGCCGCAAGTCCGCTCTGCTACGCCAGAAACAGCAGATTGTATACAAAAAGAGCCAACGGGATATATGCCACTGCCGCATTGAGAAACAGTCTGGCATAAGCATAGCCTCTGATAGACTTTTCCGTTTCATGGCCTGTTTTTTCCGGCAGGTTCATCCACACAAAAGCAAGCATTGTCACGACAAATACGGCATTCAATGCTCCCACGTATTTTACGATGGATACCCGGTGGGCAAACTGTTCCAGCAGATAAGCTTCCTCCACCGCATTGTAATTACCGAAAAACTTTTCCAGCAGCATGTTGTGGCATCCGTATATCTCAAAGGCCCACGGGCGGCTTCCGTAATTAGACAATGTGACTGCGATCAGACCTGCCGTTTCAAACAAAACATTGTTTTTCAGGTTTGCCGTATTGTATACCAGCATAAGCGATAAATACGGGCACAGATGCAGATACCAGTAGGAAGAGCTTTCGAAAGAAATAAAAAGACCGACCATAGCCGTCATCGGCACCCAGACCGCGTATTTGTGAAATTCTTCCACATCCTCAATCTCTTTGTGCAGATAACAGTACACGCAAAGCAGTATAATCAGCACCAGCACAGTCGGAACATCGCCGTTCACAAAAGGAAAGCGATTGACCGTCAGCCGGTTGTAGATTTCAAGTTCAAACTGCTGCTTAATGGCCATTGCCGGTGAATGGGGAGAAAAGATGACAGCCTGTACAACTTTAAGCGCCCAGACAGCAGCCACAGAACCGCCGATCTTCCATAATTTCTTTTCCGCCAGCAAAAGCAGCGGTGCAAAAATAAAAAAGGCATACATTTTAAACATCACGGCAATCATAAACCAGAGCACAAACGGGATCCGTCGGTGTCTGATATACGCCCGCAGACCCAGTAATATAAAGGGTATGCCCAATATATCCGTCTGCCCGTTTATCCCGATCGCCGTAAAGACGCACATGGAAGACGCAAACAAAAAGGCTCCCCATCCGGCCTGCTGCCGGGATAATTTGAGTTCTTTACAAATGGAATAGATAAGAACCGCACTGACAGCGAGCGCAGCCGGCAGAACTGATTTTCCATAGATTCTGGCCAGATAAAAGGCATTGACGTCAAGCCCTTTGGAACCGCAGAAAATCCAAAGCGGAATCCCCCAGATGCCCAACACGATATACATCGGAAAATCATAGGTGGCATAGGCATAATTATGTGAGCCAAAACCAAAGGGATCACTCTCCACCAGATACTTCATATATTCATAGTAGGATGTCCATCCACCATAATTTTTGACCGCTCCCATAAATCCCACTTCATAATTCACAATCGACATGGTATCACCGTAAAAATAACTCAGAAAGGGAATGGCAATCAGGATTCCCAGAATGATCCACTCCCACGGCTTCGGCGCTTTTGTACTTAAAAAAAATGTCTTTATCTTTGTCATAAGTTCTTTCATTTTAACCTCCATGTATATCACAAGCCTGCTTGCGGTACTGCTTAAACAGAAAACTGCAAAATCTCAGATTTCTGCAGAAATTCACGTATTTCCGGTGTTTTTAATGTTTTTCTCATGCTCTTTTAACCGGAATAAAATCCGCAGCGCCTCTGTCACCGATCCCGCATGAAGCCCGGATTTTGACCCCCGGTAATGAATCGGAACCTCCACCGCTTTTTTGTCCCGGCAATAATATCTCATCTCCGTCTGGTACATATGCCCCCTGGACAAAAATTCTCCCAGCTTCATTTCTTCCAGCACATTCCGCTGAAATCCCTCAAACCCGCTTGTCATATCCTGTAATCTCGTGCCCAGCACCAGATTGGCCAGAACGGTCCCGCCTTTACTCAGCATTCTCCTGTAGACCGGGTCGTCTGTGACCTTCCCGCCTTTTATGAACCTGGATCCCCACACGCACTCATAGCCCTGTTCCAGCTTCTCAATAAATTCCGGCACCTGGGAGGGCAGATGGCTTCCCCCGCCGTCCATTTCTATGATCCACCCGGCGCCATCCTCCAGGGCACGCCTGAAACCCTCCAGATAACAACTGATAACCCCGTAGGATTTTTCATGATAAATATACCGGATTTTTCCTTCCGTCTTTTTTTCATACTCTTTCACAATGTCCGCCGTCCGATCTCTGGAATAGCCATCCATCACAACATACAAATACAAAGAGTCATAGGGCAGCCCAAGGATTCCCTCTAAAACCTGCTCCATGGATTCCTCTTCATTTGCCACAGGCATCACAATAACCGTCTTTTCCATCTCTGTTTCCTCTTCCGTAGAGATTCCTAATCCCCCGTCTGTCCCTCTCTTTACACAACACTGAAATATCTGTTTTTCTGGATTCCCCAACATAACTCAGCTAAATATATCACGCAATACCTCCTTTAGTCAATATAAATACCCCTTTTAGATGTTTTTTCTATTCCCATGCTCTCTGTACAATAAAGATGGGAATACTCATGTTGGAGGGTAATCATATGGATTATAAAAAATTAGGAAGAAGAATCCGGGAAGAGCGTCAGAATCTGGGGCTTACCCAGGCTGAACTTGCAGAAGATATCGATATTTCAGATACATACATGGGCGCTATCGAACGAGGAGAACGAAGCCTTACCCTGGACACACTGGTAAGGCTCGTTAACAGACTCGGCGTGACTGTTGACTACATGCTCACCGATTCAGTGGAAGACAACAATGCCAATATAACAGAACAGTTTAAGCAGATTATTGACTGTCAGCCGCTGAGGCGCAAGCAGATGGCTATCAGTATCTTACGCATGATTTTTACCTGTCTGGATCAGGAAGACAGTTAGCGGGCTGCCGCAGGCCTGATGTACCGGTTCGCAGGCTTCTCACAAAAGCAATGTCATCGAGCAGCCGCCTGACTGCCTCATTGATCAGCAGTTCTGCAGATACAGAATACTCCGCACAGAGAATGCTCAGTTTGTCATAGACCATCGGATCCGTGAGCCGAACCGTAAAGCTTTCCGTCATTTCCCTTCTTTTTCTGTTGTCACTTCGGCTTTCTTTCATCATTTGCAGAACCTCCTCCTTTTTTATACAGACCCGGCCGGATCCTTGCCCATGAGCACAAAAAAACGAGCAGAGCTCGTTTTTTTACCGCGGCGGCGCAGGGATCTTACCCGTGTCTTCTATTACTATATACCTGTTTCACCGTGAACAGACAGTTTAATTACCCTTCCGGCCGATTTTCTTCAGACCGCCGGCCGCCGGATTATCCAGTAGTTCCCCCTCCTCAGAAAACCGCGAACCGTGACAGGGGCAGTCCCATGAATGTTCCGCCCTGTTCCACTTCAGGGCACATCCCAGATGGGGACATCTGGGCACCGTGGGCGTAAGCATATTAAGGACAGCTTCTGCACCGTTACAGGCTAACTGTTTCGTCCAGATGCTCCTGGCCGGATGAAACAGTTCCGCATAGGGATTCTCAATGCCCTGTACCAGATCAGTCAGCACCATGGCAGATACCATAGCAGATGTTATTCCCCATTTCCGAAAACCGGTGGCAACGTAACAATCCGGCATGGCCGGAGAATAAACGCCGATATAGGGTGCTTCATCCAGAGGCATACAGTCCTGGGCCGCCCAGTGATACCGCTCTACGGCACGGGGATAGTACCGCTCGGCAAAATCCCTCAGTTCCTGCCAGTTTCCTCCTTTTTTGCCGGTTCTGTGACTGCCGCCGCCCACCAGAAGCAGATCCTTATATCCTCTGAAAGACATGCCTTTCTTTGCCTCATCCACATACATTCCCTTAAGCTGTGCCGCCTGTTCCAGCGCGATCACGTAGGAACGGTGCTGATACAGTTTGAGAAAATACCATCCATGCTTATTATCAACAGGAAAATGAGTGGCAAAAATAACTTTCTGATAAGCAATGCTGCCCTCCTTCGTGAGCGCCTTTCCAGGCAGCAGCTGTGTGACAAAAGAATGCTCAAAGATATTCAGTCCGCCTGCTATCCCGGCAAGAAACCTGAGCGGATGAAACTGGGCCTGCCGCTGCATTCTGACTGCTCCTACCGTGGAAAAAGGAAGTTCCACCGGGTCCACCACCTTATCGTCCAGCCCCAGCATTCCGTAGGCCTCCGCCTCCTGTTCCAGTTTCCTCCGGTTATCCACGGAATACACATAGGCCGTTTTCTCCGCAAAGTCACAGGGTATCTCCGCCGCCAGCTCAGCGTACTTCGCCACCGCTTCCTGATTGGCTTCCAGATAAAGCTTCGCCCGCTCAAGCCCCGCCCGCCTGATCAGCTTTGCATAAGTCAGCCCGTGCTGTGCCGTGATCTTGGCCGTTGTATTACCGGTCACACCATGACAGATTCTTTCCCCTTCCACCAGTACATAGTCAATGCCCCTCTCCTGTAAAAAGTGTGCACACAAAATGCCCGTAATCCCGCCGCCGATGATCAGTACGTCAGTTTTCACATTTCCTTCCAGCCTCTGAAACTGCGGAAGTTCCGCCGTTTTACTCCAAACAGATTCCATCAAAAATACCCTGGCCCTTTCCTGCATTTTACCAGAAAACTCTTCCCGCTCTTCTCTTTGCATGTAACCGGTGCATCCGCACCTCAAACTTAAAACCCCGAATCGTTTTCCTTTCCTGTTAATCATGTACATAAAGCTGCATCTTTATACCGGCCGGACATTGTATGACTTTGCAATATATACGTTTTCGTACAGACTTAGCCGTAAATGCCAAGTTCTGTGCGGACAGTAACCTGGCTTTCTTCATTATGAAAACGCACCTTGAATTTTTCATACGATAGGAGTAAAATGTAGTGGGATTTTACTATTCTGCGACGGGGTATGACCCTTCCGGCAGTAATTCTCTATAACCAAAGAAAGGACACTTTGCACAATGAAAAAGAATCAAAACAAATGGGTATGTGCCGCAATCCCGGCACTCCTGCTCCACTGCAGTATCGGTACAGTCTACTGCTGGTCCATCTTCAGCCAGGAGATCGCAGACTATATCGGTTTCAGCAAGGGTGCAACCGAGTGGGCGTTCAGCTTCGCGATCTTCTTTTTAGGAATGTCAGCGGCATTTTTAGGAAACGTTGTTGAGAAGGATATTCACAAATCCTCTCTGATCGCCGCAATCTGTTTTGCGGCAGGTATGGCAGGCACCGGATTTTTCATCTATTATGGCGGACAGAATCCCCAGAGTCCGGTAGCACTGATCGGTATTTACATATGTTACGGTTTCATCATGGGCGTGGGTCTGGGAACCGGATACTTGTCACCGGTAAAAACACTGATGCTCTGGTTTGAGGATCGTAAGGGCCTCGCAACCGGACTCGCCGTTGCAGGCTTCGGCGCTGCCAAGGCCATCGCAAGCCCCATCATGCAGGCAATGCTGGATAACCTTGGTGACGGCGGCATCTACAAGATGTTCCTGATCCTGGCAGTAGTATACTTCATCATGATGTTTGCGGGACATATCCTGCTCAAGAAACCCGAAGGCTGGCATGAGCCTCAGAAGAAAGAAAAAGGCCAGGGCATTATGTCTGTCATCAAGACAAGACCCGTTGCCAACTATATCGGTATCTGGCTGATGTTCTACATCAACATCACCTGCGGTCTTGCACTGATCTCCCAGGAGAAAATGATCGTGAAATGTATCGGTCTGGCAGGTGTTGTAGGCGTTATCTCCACCGTTTCCGCTGTTTTCAATGCCGGCGGACGTCTGGGCTTCTCCGCATGGGCGGACACCATGAAAGACCGTAACACGATTTACAAGATTATTTTCGTGCTCTCCATCATCTTTACCGCGCTGGTAATGCTGACAGGCGGCATCAAGAACGGCCAGGGAAATATCCTTCTGATCGTTCTCGTTCTCGGTCTGATCTTCGTTGTCAATGCAGGTTACGGCGGCGGCTTCTCCAATGTACCGACGCTTCTCTCCGACCATTACGGCATGGGCAGCATCAGCGCACTGCACGGAATCACTTTGTCGGCATGGGCATTTGCGGGACTGACAGGTAACCAGGTGGCAAACCTGATCGTAAACAAAACCGGTGAGTTTATGACCGACTCACACGGCAACAGCATCAATCCTGTGGGATACCAGAACGTATTATACCTGACCATCGTGCTCTATATCGTAGCACTGCTGATGAGTATCTTCCTGGTGCGCCCGATGGATAAAGATGCCAAGACCCGATAAAAAAAGTAATTTGCTTCGCAAATTAACTTTGCGAGATCCGCTTCGCGGACTCGAATAAACTCAAAATAATAAGAAGACCGGCTCGGACAGTCCGGTATGTTTCCTGTCTTTTTGGCATGGAAGATACCTCTGTCAGCCGGTTTTTTGTATGCAGTCATATACAACCTATATGTTTTGGTTTATATTCAGTGATTTATGTGCAGTGATAAATTTTTCAAAAAAGTGAATCATTCTGTTTCTGTACAGCGTTTTATTAATATCTTCTATAAGATCTGCACCGTATTTTGTACATGGTCGGATTTATGTCCGGGGTTTGTAACAGGTTTTTGCAGGACACTCATGTAGAAAGCCTGCCTGTATCGCACGGTACATCTATCCGCCAGATTATGCAATGAGGCCGGGGAAAAGGAAAACATTTTGGCACGTGAGGACGAATTGATCAGAGAAATTCATAACGGCCGGCGGGAATGCCTGGATGAACTGATAGCACTGTACTATCCGGCGATTCTGCGCTACTGCCTGTGGCACATGCCGGACAGGGAAAGCGCACTGGATGCCACCCAGGAAACATTTCTTAAGCTGATCCGGTTTATACACCGCTATGACCATAAAGGTCAATTCCGGGCTTTTCTCTACCGGATCGCCTCCAATACATGCATTGACATGCTGCGGCGCTCTCCGGCAGCAGAGCCCCTGACCGAAGAATTATCTCAAACGGCCGGTGTTTCCGATGCTGCCTATGAAATCATCGAAAAGCGGCAGCAGTTGACGGCAATGTTGACCTGTCTGGACAGCGAAACCAGGGAACTTGTTCTTTTAAAATACGGGCAGGAACTGACTCACCGTGAAATTGCCTCCATTACCGGAATGCCTCTGCGCACCATACAGACAAAGCTCCGCCGTGCACTGGCAAAAATGCGTCAGCATTCCCCGGACAGGCCGGTATAGACACCCCGGCTGCTGTCAGACACCACAACCCGAAAACCCTGTCATAAACGAGCACCCATAAAAGCAAGGAGTCGCTATGAGGAACAGAATCTATCAAAACAACGCTTTTGCAATCGAGCAGGACATTCCCTATGCATCTCATATGCAGGAAACCATCCGGCTGGCTCAGGACCGCTTTCAAAACCGCCGTCCTACCCTTTCTTTCGGCCGGCTGATCATGAAGCAGCTTAAGTTTCTGGCCTGGAAGATCTGGATGGTACAGGGCATGACACTGGCTGTCCTGTGCTGCCTGTTCATCCATACCTTCGAAGTCCGCTATTGGAGCAGCACCGCACTTTCGAAATTCCTGTGCTGCTGCAGCGGCATCATCGTTTTCTGTGCCGTTCCTGTATCGAAAAGGGCCAAACGATACCACATGGCAGAACTGGAACAGTCCACCCTCTATTCCGTGAAAGGCTGCCTGCTGTCCCAGCTTCTTTTCATCGGTATCGGAGATCTGGGAATGCTGTCTATTCTTGCGGTTACCGCCCGGAGTTACGATTTGACCCATAAGGTCATCTTCTTATCCCTCGTCATTCCGTTTCTGACGTCCGCGTCAGCCTGCCTGATGCTGTGGATACGCTCCACGCCGCAGTTTTTTGAACGTGCTGTAATCCTGTTCTGCATTTTACCGCCGCTATTGACCATTTTAGTCATAGAAAAATATGAAACCGCTTTTTTTGATATTGAGTCAATCTATCAATATCTCTACGCTGCCCTTTGTGTGGGTATCTTGTTTTACGGCTGCCGAAACCTGTATACCAGAAACAATACGGAAAATATGCTTCCGTGAGAAGCATGGATCCTTTTGCGGCTTTGCGTTAGCAAGGTCATGTCACCTGTCGCGAAAACGCTTCGGAATGGAGGATTTTATGGAAATCACTTTGGAAAATGTATCAAAACATTTTAAGGACAAACAGAACAAAAACCAGACCAAAAAAGCAGTGGAAAACGTAAATCTGCACTTTACACCCGGTGTCTGGGGACTTCTGGGCGCCAACGGCTCAGGCAAGACCACCCTGATGCGCATGATCTGCGGTATCATGACCCCCACCTCCGGACGGATCTGTTATGACGGCGTTGATATCAGGCAGCTTGGCGACTGCTATCGGGAGATCATAGGCTATCTTCCGCAGGAATTCGGTTTTTATCCGGAGTTTACGGTACAGCAGTATCTGGAATATATCTCCGCCCTCAAAGGTTTGACAGACAGACAGGCAAAAGACAAAATTGATGAACTGCTCTCTCTGCTTTCCCTGGAAGATGTCCGCAAAAAGAAGATTATCAAACTCTCCGGCGGCATGAAACGGCGCGTGGGCATCGGGCAGGCACTGTTAAATGACCCGCAGTTCCTCGTACTGGATGAACCTACCAGCGGACTGGATCCGGGAGAACGGGTGCGTTTCCGCAATCTACTCTCAGAATTTGCCAAAGATCGCATCGTGCTGATCTCCACCCACATTGTCTCGGATGTGGAATACATCGCAACACAGAACGCCATCATGAAAAACGGCAGCATCCTGCAGACCGGTACCACACAGGAATTAGTGGCCCAAATGCATGGAAAAGTATTCCAGGCTGCCATTTGTCCGCAGGAACTCAGCCGGCTGGAATCCAGAGTGCAGGTTGTCAATCTGCGCAACGAAGAAGACGGCACCGTCTGCCTCAGATATATGGGCCGGCAGGAAGATATTCCCGGTGCCGAACCTCAGCCACCCTGTCTGGAAGACCTGTATTTACATTTATTTCCTAAAGCGTGAAATTGTAAAAGCATGAACTTATAGTAAACGCCATGACAAATTTCTGCTTCCGACTCCTGAAAAGTCATATACGGGAGCTTTTGCAAGTCATTAAGCGAGTTTTTTATGTCGTTAACCTGGCAGTACTGCATTTGAAAGTATTTACATCCTGTCAACAATATTCAGTAAAGGAGCATTACACACTATGTTCAGATTATGGAAAAAAGAAATGAAACGGATCCTGCAGACCAGAAGTTCCCTGCTTTTTCTGGCAGGCGCTTTGATCCTGTCTGTGTTTATGGCCTATGTGCCCGTCACTTTCGAACGTTTTTCCTATGAAGAAAACGGACAGAAAATCACCCTGAACGGCAGAGAAGCACTGGCTGTCAAAAAAGACCTGCAAAGTCCTAACGCCGGAGAGGTTACTCCTGAAAAACTGGCTGCCGGGCTGGCCGTTTATCAGCGCTGTCTTACAGCCTACGGAGATTTCTACAGCGGCGAATTCCCGCTCAATGTGCATAACAACGAAATTCTACCCTGGATGGCGATGGTCACCAGACTGCTTGAAATCATGGCGGATTCCGAAACCGGAATAGCGCCTGAATATGCGCAGATCACAGAAGCGGATGCCTTGAATTTTTATGACCGCTGCCGCACCCATGTGACCGATCTGATGAATCTGGAATACAGAGACAATCCGGCAGTAAAGAAGATTGCCGGCAAAATGTATGACAAGGTACAGGGGCCTTTTTACTATTATCCGGGCTACAATACGAATATGACAGAGTATGTAGGGATGTATCTTTTTCTCCTCATGTTCCTGTGTGTCATGGTCACAACACCGCTATTCTGCAGTGAATACCAGACCGGAGCCGATGACATCCTGCGCAGCACGAAATACGGCAGACGTACACTGGCATTCATAAAAATCCTCTGTGCCATCCCCATCAGCATTGCCGCATTTACGCTGTGCATGACTGTCTTTATGGTCATTTCCAACAGCCTTTTCGGGTGGGAATGCCGGCGTACTTCCATCCAGATCCTCTTCTCGGCAGCCACTCTGCTGCCCCTTGACGTCGGCGGAATGCAGAATCTGATCATGCTTGCGGGTTTCGTGGCACTGCTCTCATGTGTGAGCTTTACCCTGTTCCTGTCATCTGCCTGCAAAAACACGACTATCGCCACAGGACTTTCCATCATGTTCTGCCTGCTGCCCTCCATCCTGTACACCATGACCGGAAGCAGTTTCTCAGCCTACTTGCGAATTTTGCTGCCCTCCGGCGGCCTGGGCGGCACCAATGCTTTTGTCTACGCCCTGACCAGCTATTTTGAATTTCTGAAAATAGGACCCGCCACGGTGTGGACTCCCTGGCTGCTTCTCACCGTTCCGGCTGTGGAGATCCCGCTTTTCCTCTGGCTGACGGTACGCACCTACTGCCGGCGCAATTTGTAATATGCTGGCACTCCTCGTATTGCAGGCCGGATCCGTTGTGAAAAGTAAAATGTCCGGTATACTACCGGCATACTATAGGAAGCTAGATTGACAGAAAAGCAGCCAGCCTTACCGCGTGGCTGCTTTTTTGTCCTCCTGCCTCTGTATGATAAGCCCGCAGGCCAGCAAGACCAAATTAAGATCCACCGTACCCGTTATGTTAAAGTTTAAGGAAGTCCAGGCATATGTATCCTGTATTTCATCGACCGCTCCATATTTTTCGTTATCAGATAAAGTGACTTCCAGCGTGTAGGGATGCTCCGCATCATACTCGAAAGCACCGCTGACTGCCGCAAAATAAATCCCCGTCTCGACCGCGCATACAACATTCTTTGCATTTTCAGATGATGACATCCGGTCAATCATCGTAATACGCCCCCGCTCACTGTCATATCGATATAAATACATGGCATAATCAACTTCCCGTGAATCATCAAAACTTAATTCCAGCGTCAGCCTGCCCTCGTCTGATGCGAATGCATACCACCTCTGCTGCCCCGCTTCTTCAAGCACGTCATCGGCCGTAGAATTGACCGGTATGATTCTGGCATGATGAAAATCAGTGTTCACAACGGCCAGCCCCTTTTCTGCCGGAATGCCTAAACCGATCCCCCTGTCTTTGGCGCTGACCGCTAACGTAATACAAAAAAGACCCATCATGATAATATACGACATAAGTATCCTCTTCCATCGTTTTCCCATTTGCCTGCATCCTTTCCTCTTACCGTTTTTCAATGCTAGTACAATGAATATTAATTAACTGACACATTGACTTGCCTGATTTTTCATCTGCTTCGTTGTTGTCAATCGACGTAGCCACCGCTACGCCTCATTCCTCCGCCTTGCATATGAAATAATCATTCTGCGCCAATGTATCAGAAATTAATTATTCGTTGTACTAGATACATCTTCTGTTGTAAAATAATTTGTTTGTAGACTATTTTTAATAGTCATTTACACTTTATCATATCGACTACAGTGTGTCAACATTTTTTATACATATAAGCTACGTATGTTTGGTATGGCAATATTTTTTATACACATAATCTGTGCATATTTATATTAGAAAAAAGAGTACCGAATATTTTTATAATGCGATGGCCATACAGACTATATAGATTTTCAAATTCAAATCATCTATATAGCCTGCCAGAACAATTCATAATATGACGCTTGATTTTGTTCGGATATACGAGTATAATTGCACCAGTAATACAAGACCCGTTTATACAATCAAACAAAAAGCAAATATAACTTCTCATACTCTCTTTTTTGTGCATGAAAAGAGAGGCCGTAAGCAATCTGAAAAAGTATAATAGTCACCAAAAAGGAGGCAAAAGAAATGGAATGGATCGAAAGACTGGATAAAACAATTTCCTATATTGAGGAACATCTTAGTCTTATCCCCCATCAGCTTTAAAATAACGATCACAGGTGCAGAGGAATTGAATTATCGAATTGAAGTTAAAGATTCCTTTCGTATTGTGGGTGTATCCTGCCCGTTGGATAAAGAACTGGAAAATAATTTCAAAACCGTGCCGCAAATGTGGCAAAACGCTGCAATGAACGGCACATTTGAAAAAATTACACCGTTGATGAATAATCAGCCTATGGGCGTTCTGGGCGTAAGTGTTTGCAATGACAACGAAGACTGGCGATATTTCATAGCTGTATCTTCATCTATTGATGCCGACAGTTCCTTAGATGAATATGTTATTCCTGCCTGCACATGGGCTGTTTTTAGCGGCGCTGGTACAGGTATTTCAATCCAGGAATTAGAACAACGCATTATCAGAGAATGGCTTCCGACCGAAACCCCTGCCGGGGGATTCATATGACAGATCAATATTATGATGAATTTTTAGAAATTACAGGTTCAAGCAGAAATTTTATTGAAGATATAAACAACTTTCTTTTAGATCATAACTGCAAACGTGAAATAAAAACTGCCAAAAGCGGCTTCACAGTTTCCTACCTTTTTCAAGATGCAAAAAGGACCCTGGCTACTTTTGTCTGCAGAAAAACGGGAATAAAGATCAGAATTCACCCGCAGCGTCTTAATGAGTATATGGAATTTTTGGACACGCTTCCGACAAAGATGAAAAAGGAAATTGCAAAAGCGTCTGTCTGCAAACGCCTTGTGAATCCCGATGACTGCAATCCTAAATGTGTTATGGGCTATGACTTCATCATGGACCAGGAACGCTATCAAAAATGCAGATACATGGCATTTTTGCTGACTATAACTGAAGAAAGCGTTTCGTACATCATGAAATTTTTACCAAATGAGCTAACGCCATAAAAATCAAACCACCCGGCCTGATTGCAGAACATATCCGAAAAACAAGCCGGGTGAATACAGTGTTTATACTCCGTAACCATCAAATAATAATATACTCCTACTCCCATCTGGGTATATAATTTCCAAATATATTATTGATGCCGCTACAAGTTGAATACCACCTTGTAAACAGAGCGATACTGTTCAGAAAGCGACCATAGTCCTGACCATTGCCCGAGTCCTTTAGGCTTTCCGTCAGTAAATCCTGCAGAGAATAGATCTGTCCCTTAAGACTCCCGTCCTTGGATACATAAAAAGGAATTTCTCTGACATATTCCCGCCCGTCCATCGTGACTGACAAATATCCCTTCTCTCCGGAATAGACCATATCCATGGAAAAATTCTCTTTATAAAAAAGCTTAAAATCTCTGGGAGGTTCCACTGACTCATCTGCCATGCTTGCCCTTCCCGCCTGATTTCGAAACTGAAAATTCCACCCACTGTTAAAATCAAATCCACCATCCACAGTAAAACAAGAATTGGCCTCGATTTCATCCGGGTCAAGCGCCGGAAGTTCCCACTGCTCTGCGAAATCACTCAGTATCCCTCTCAGCATATTATTTCCGTCGACACATTTATAATAATAATCCGAATTATAATAAACCCAGTCCAGCCGTTTCCCGCCATACTTACTGTTGAGCGCTTCCCCTTCCTGATAATTCGCATGGCGCGCTGCTCTCTGGTTCTCTTTTGCAAATATTTCATACACCTGTCCTACAATCTGTCGGTTAGCCTCTGGATTCATCCCGGTAGTTTGATTTCGTTGTGTTCTGTAAGAGCGCATAGAGGAGCAGCACTTCTCGAAGAATGCCCGCACATCATCCTGACTGATCTTCCCGGCATAGAAATCTGACATACAGTCCCCAATTTCATGCTGCATGTCATATCCGAACTGATCCCCAAATACACTTTTGGGCATTCCTGTAACAATGCGGCAATCAACATAATTTTCATAAGCAACCTGTGAAAGGTCACTTCTGGTAAAAGTGTCTGTAAATCCAGGCTTCGCATCCTGCAAAATCCGATCCGCTTTCTCTTTCATTTCCGGCGACAATTCATCATACCGATAGAAACGTATCTCCTGAATATTTTTGATGTTATTCCCCGTATCCATACCATACCTCCTTATTATGTAATACCGTGACGGCTGATTATAACGCGGCATCACGGTATTATTTACAAATCCATACACTTTGATTTTCGCGCCCGCATAACCTTTCCTCACAAACATACCGTTGCAGAATTTATATCGGTAAAATTGAGAGAAAAATTATATAATAAAGAAGACATATCTATGGCACTTTCTACCTTAGCCGCAAGAGTAGACGAAAAAGACAAGGTTAATTTTGACACCTTCTGCTCCAACGCAGGCTCTAAGAAAACTTCCCCGCTCGTCCCGTTCCGCGTTTCATGACTTTTGACCCTGCCTGCCATTTTATATTTCCCAGAACCAGAACTTCATATGGTTCCATTCTGCAGCGCTCCTCTCTGGGAAGTCACTGCCTGCCTTCATAATTCCCCGGAAGACTATAACTGCATGGCCGTTGTCAGCAGCCAGACCTATAACAGCGACAGCGTCATGTTCGAGTATACCCAGTCGCGGCACCGCCCGGATTATTTCCGCTTTTATGACAATGCCGTAAGAAAACTGCTCTGATTCTGCAAAATATAGCAGCTTTGATTTTAGCAAAGCTGCTGTTTTGTACTTCCGCTTCGTCGTTTACTTATAATGCGATGCCCTATCCCTTCTCTCCTCAAAGTCTCTCCCCATTCGAGGCGATCACTTCTTTATACCAATAGAAAGATTTCTTCCGCACGCGGTTTAACGTCCCTTTTCCATCATCATCCTTATCCACATAAATGAGCCCGTAGCGCTTGGACATCTCCCCCGTCGTTGCGCTGACCAGATCGATACAGCCCCATGGAGTATAACCCATGATATCCACGCCATCCTCATCCGCCGCCTCCATCATTGCCCGGATATGGGACCTTAAGTAATCGATCCGGTAATCGTCGTCAATACTTCCATCCTCTTTTACCGCATCCACTGCACCAATCCCGTTTTCCACCACAAACAGGGGCTTTTGATAGCGGTCGTACAACGCGTTCAGGGTAATGCGGAATCCCATGGGATCAATGGGCCATCCCCACTGGCTGCATTCCAGATAAGGATTTTTTGCCGAAGCGAAGACATTTCCGCCTGATGCCTCCCCTTTGCCGTCTGATCGCACACATCGGCTGTTATAGTAAGAAAGAGAGATAAAGTCCACTGTATTTTCTTTTAAAATCTCCGTATCTTCAACCGTTATCTCAAGTTCTATGCCCTGCCGTATCATGTATTTTTTTGCATACTCGGGATATTCCCCCCTGGCCTGCACATCGATGAAAAAGTAGTTTGCCCTGTCCTTTTTCATACTCTCCCAGACATCCGTGGGATTACAGCTATAGGGATACACACTGCCCGCCGCCAGCATACAGCCTACCTGAAATTCCGGACTGATCTCCCGCGCCAGCTTTACCGCCAGCGCCGAAGCCACCAGTTCATGGTGCGCCGCCTGATATTTCACCTGCAGTTCGTCTTCCCCTTCTTTTAAACGGATCCCCGCCCCCATAAAGGGCAGATGCATCAGCATATTGATCTCGTTAAAAGTGATCCAGTATCGAACTCTTCCCTTAAAATGCCGGAACACCGTATCACAGTATCTTAAAAAGCTGTCTATCATCTTCCGGCTCTTCCAGGAACCGTATTTCTCCACAAGAAAAAGCGGTGCATCGAAATGGCAGAGCGTCACTACCGGCTCGATCCCATAGTGCAAAAGCTCGTTCACCATATCATCATAAAACCGCAGCCCTTCCCGGTTCGGCTCCGCCTCCTCTCCTGTCGGAAAGAGTCTTGACCAGGAAAAGGAAAACCGGTAACACTGAAATCCCATCTCCGCAAACAGCGCAATATCCTCTTTATAGTGTCCATACATATCTATGGCTTCCCTGCCCGGATAATGGGTATCCTCAGGCAGATCTCTGTAATCCATGGTTCCGTTCATGACCGGCATGCGATATACGCCGTGAGGAATGACATCCACGATCGCCATGCCCCGTCCGCCTTCCCGAAAACCACCTTCACACTGATTCGCCGCCGTAGCGCCGCCCCATAAAAAATCTCTTCGCATGATCTTCTATCCTTTCCTTTCATTTCCATCTTTACATACATGCGCCCACACCGATCAGTCCATCTCCTGCCTGAATCTGTTTTCCGGCCTCTGCCGGGAACACCTCGCCGATCTCATCGGCATTTGTCACAAGCACCGGCGTAACCAGCGAATATCCCGCCGCTTTGATCAGATCCATGTCAAACTCCAGAAGCTTCTGTCCTTTTTTCACCCTGTCGCCGGCAGCTGCAAGAGGCGTAAAACCTTTTCCGTTAAGCTGTACCGTATCCATGCCCACATGCATCAGCAGTTCGGCGCCCTTATCCGTTGTCATGCCGATGGCGTGGCCGGTGGGAAAGAAGGCTGAAATGGTACCGTCCGCCGGTGCGTACAACACGCCCACTTCCGGCATAACGGCAATTCCTTTTCCGAGAATGCCGGAGGAAAATGCTTCATCCTCTACATCTTCCAGTCTGATCGTCTTTCCCACCAGGGGGCTTGCGATCGTTATCGGGGCGGCGGAATCCGCCTGCTGCGTTATAGCAGATTCCCCCATCTCTGCTTTTTCAACCCCATCCTCTTTATAAAAGAACATGGTCAGTAAAAATCCTGCCGCCATGGAAATCCCGATTCCCGCAAAAGCTACCAGTATATTTCCCATGCTGCCGTCCGGATTCATCATATTGGGCAGTTCAAAGATTCCCATGCCTCCCAGAATAAACTTCTTGAAGTTAAAGTAACCGTAAAACGCACCGCCGATACCGCCCGCGATGCAGCTAATGATAAAAGGCTTCTTCTTCGGCAGCAAAATACCGTATATTGCCGGTTCCGTCACACCGAAGATACCAGAGATAAAATTCGGAATCGCCATCTCCTTCAGCTTTTTGTCCTTTGTCTTGAAAAACATTGCCAGTACCACTGCCGATGTCGCAAAGGTGCAGGCGAAAAACGGCATCATCACGTTGTCATATCCCAACGTCTGCACATTGTTGATATAAACCGGTATAAAACCCCAGTGCATACCGAAAATCACGAGGATCTGCCAGGTCAGTCCCACGACCGCTCCTGCCAGCGTCGGGCTGAAACCGCGGATCGCCAGTGTAAACTCCGATATTAAAGTGGAACCGAAGGTTGCCACAGGCCCCAGAAACAGCATGGAAACCGGTATCGTCACAAGCAGCGTCAGCATCGGCACAAAGAAGAACTTCACCAGATCCGGTATATATTTGCTGAAAAATTTCTCACATTTTGAAGCAAACCACACCGCAAGGATCACCGGTATCACCGTTCCGGTATAATCCACCGAGATCACCGGTATACCGAAGAAGTTAATATACACCGGCGAGCGGAACATGGTGCCTTCCAGCAGGTAGTACAGCGGCTCCGCTCCTGCGGACAGCGCCCCCGCCTGTATGCCCGGATAACACATCGCCGCACCAATAGCAAGCCCCAGCATCGGCTTCAATTTAAACTTCTGCGCCGCCGTATATCCAAGAAACAGCGGCAAAAAGGTAAACAACGCATCCCCCGCCGCATTTATGATTAGATAGCCGCCGCAGTCCGCACCGTAGAGCCCCAGGGTGACAAACAGCGTATTTAAGCCCTTCAGCATACCGCACGCCGCCATAATGCCGAGGATCGGCTGAAAGATGCCCGATACCATGTCAATTGCCTTATCAAAAAACTTTCCGGATTTCTTTTCATCCGTCTCCTCTGCTCCCGCCTTCAGATCGAGAAGCTGCATCACATCCTCAAACACTTCCGGCACATGGTTTCCGATCACCACCTGATACTGACCGCCGCTCTTCATCACAGTCACAACACCTTCCATCTCCTTTAATACCTGATCCTTCGCGATACCCTCATCTTTCAGCGTAAACCGAAGCCTCGTAATGCAGTGAACCAGTCCCGCAACATTGTCTTTGCCGCCGACATTTTTCACGATGTCTTTTGCCAGCGCTTCATATTTTCCCATCTGTTTTCCCTCCTGTTCCGCCAAATCCCCTTCCGCATATTCTTCTGGGGATTCTGCCGTTATTGTAAATTCCGTGTACAGGCAGCGCGTATTTCGTTCCGCTCCTGTCTTGTTATCGCAACTATATCACACCGGTATTTTCCTCTCAATATGTTCCGACAGGATAGATCCGCCGTTCCAAAATGGGACGAAAAAATACCGCTGTTTCTGTAACAGCGGTACAAAATCCCATCTCTTATCCGATTTTTTTGACTTTCACTTTCGCCCTACCCTAAAATCTCTTCCAAACCTGTTGTCTCACCACGCTCAAACTTCTTCACCGCCTGCTCCCTCTCTGTCCAGCAGCAAATCCATATGCTGCAACATTTCCAGTGAAGATTTCGCATGTTCATGATAGCATCCCGACAGGAGGAGAGAAAAAACTATATCGATCACATAATTCACCGCGGAAAAAGACGTGATCACATCCAGGCTGACCAGCGAATCCCGATTCGGGATCTCCACGATCTCATGGCACTCTCTCCTGATCACTTCATTGTGAGGCCCCACGATTCCCACCACAAAATTATTCGTGGCTTTGCGCAGATATTTTGCCGTCCGGATCATCGTCCGATTCGCCCCAGTGAAACTGATTAAAAATGCAATTGTCCTCTTGTTTTTCCGCGCCGCCAGATAGTGCCCGTTGATGCTCTCATATGCGGAGCATTCCACACCCAATGTGGCAAACTTGAACGCCGCCGACTGTGCCAGAATATAGCTGACTCCGGCACCGTAAATATCAATGCACTCCGCCCGCCGCAGCATATTATGTATCCGGTTCATACTGTTTTTATCCAGTGAAAGCCTGGTATTGGTTACAGCCTTATCATAGATACCCGGCAGCGTATTGATAATATCCATATAGGTGCTTTTATCATGGATCGGCTCTCCCGCAAGCATCCGGGCGAGCCTGTTTTTCTGGTTAATTTCCTCCACCAGCTTCAGCCGGAATTCCTGATAACCCGAAAGCCCCAGCTTTTTACAAAGGCGTACCACCGTTGCCTTGCTCGTAAAGGAAGCCTCTGCTATTTCCGCAGAAGACATTCCGGGCGCTTTCTCCGGATGATCCAGTATGTATCGCGCCACATCTTTTTCATGATTGGTAAAATTGACTCCCTGTTCCAGTTTTTCCAACAACATAAACATCTCCTTGTGATACCGGTTATTCACTCGTAAAAACACTTGACAAGTTCATCAAATTAGCCTGACTTATACAGATAACTGCTCTGGTTCCAATATAGCAGAACGTCGGTAGCCCCCCGCGCTCCACCGGCATTAACAAAACCTACATGCCGCAGAGTTACGGGTTATTCCATTATCATACAACTCTATTCAGTTTTTTTAACTTAAACATTATTCCACACCAATTTACTTAGTTTATCCAACATTCTACACCTGCCCAGCTTAATTGATTTTCTCCACTATTCTTCATATCTTTCTGCGCTTTGAGCAACGCTTCTCCAAAACTCATTTTCTCATTCAGAAGATTATCATGCATTTTATCCATCATACTGACTGTATCTTTTGTTGGAACTCTCCACCTACATACTATTACGTTACCATTAAACCGTTCAAAAATACTTGTCCATATTCCAGAAGATATCTCTGGATTACTGCTATTAGGAGTACCTCCATTACAACTTATTATTTCCAAAACTACACATTATATAAGTTTTGCCACTAAAGCGACGACCTTTTAACAGCACAAACGAAGATGCATTTAATTCACGTTGTATGTCACGCAATGCATTCCGAAAAATATGCAATGCTCCTTTTAGCCAGAATTTAATATCATGTCACACATACTTTCTGTAGCCCTTTTCCCATTAGGAACAATCCCATTTATAGATTGACATCCAGCGGTGAATCCTGCACCAAATACAGGAATGAGTTTTTTTCTTATTGCATATTTTACTAATTGCTTAATGCCTTCTTCATATTCTATAATATCAATTTGATTCATCTTGTACTCCATTCTATTTTACAAAAAACAGTTGTAGTATATTAGTATCCCTTTTTATAATAATCTATAAGAAAGTTGATTCTTTCAAATTGAACCGGAAAACCATTTTTAGTTTCCCGGTTCTATAACTCTGCTTATGCACTTCTATCAGCTTTAAGTTGCTTTACTTCTTCAAGAGAAAGTCCTGAAATATTAACGATTTCCTCTAAAGCATATTTGCCAGCTGCCAGCATACGAAGCGCAACCTCTTTCATTCCTTCTTTCAATGTTTGATTCCTCATATCTTCCATAGCACGGCACATAATCTCGATTCCCTCCTTGCTCTCTTTGAAAAATCTCACCCTGTCCGCCAGTGTCCCATAGTACATATCCGCTGCGTCTGTGCAGGAGAAGTCATGCATTAACTTCCCGATTGGCGTATCTCCACGGTAAGCGCCATTTACATACAGTATGTGCGAACCGTCCTCAAATCTTTCCCCGGTTCCTAAAAAGCACCGCTCAATCGGATAGAG
>CAJUJP010000018.1 GCA_910586615.1 uncultured Lachnospiraceae bacterium | reverse complement strand
CGTCCGCTTGCCATTACCTTACCGGAATATTTAGAAAATCCATTCGACAGAGCCGGCACAAACGAATATTTTGTGTAATCTGCCCTCTCAGCCTTTGGTAAACACCTTTTGACACGCTAACCGGTACAGGAAAATTTCTCCACTTATTCCGAGTTCGCGAAGCGAATCTCGCAAAGTTATTTGCGAAGCAAATTACTTTTTGGATAATATATTAGCTATTTCTTGCAAAAAAGTTAAATATAAGCTAATATATTAGCTATGAATACAAATTTTTCATTTTTATCAAAAACACCGGGAGAGATACAGAAGCTTGTCGCGGAGCGCATTCGTACAATCCGCAGAAGGCGGAAAATATCACAGAAGAGATTGAGCGAATTATCGGGAGTAAGCTTAGGTTCTGTGAAAAGATTTGAGCAGTGCGGCGAGATTTCTTTTCTTTCTCTGATCAAAATTGCAACAGCAATGGGACTGAAGGATGAAGTGGAGCATTTGTTTGAGGATGTTGCACCGTTGTCGATAGAGGAGATCATACGTGGACAGGATTAGACAGCTGAATGTGTTTTATCACAAGAGAAAGGTAGGAACCCTCGCCTTGTATAAAGAGCGCCTGGCAGCTTTTGAATATGATCAGGAATGGCTTGAAGACGGATTTACGATCAGTCCTTTTTCTCTTCCCCTGGAAAAAAGGGTTTTCATTCCGAAAGTCGATCCTTTTGGCGGCCTGTTCGGGGTATTTGCGGACAGTCTGCCGGACGGATGGGGACGCTTTCTGGTGGATCGACTTATGCTCAGAAACCGGATAGATCCGGCGGCAGTGGGAAATCTGAACAGGCTTGCGATTGTCGGGGATTCGGGTATGGGCGCGCTTTCATACAGGCCGGACATACGGTTGGGCGCAGTGCAGCCGGTGATGGGGCTTGACAGGATCGCGGAAGAATGTGAGTGTATGCTGCGGACAGAATATTCTAAGAATCTCGATGAATTGTTTCAATTAGGCGGTTCTTCGGGAGGTGCGAGACCCAAAATCCTGACGGAATCGGACGGTGAAGAATGGATTATTAAATTTCCCGCTTACGATGACCGAAGAGACATTGGCAGACAGGAGTATGAGTACTCTCTATGTGCCAAAGAATGTGGCGTTGAAATGGCGGAAACAAAGCTTTTTCCATCAGAGAGATGTGCCGGTTATTTTGGTACGAAACGTTTTGACCGGAAGAGTGTGAGAGGCGGCATGACAAAAATTCATATGCTGTCTGTCAGTGCGGTTTTGGAGATATCGCACCGAATCCCTAATCTGGACTATCATCTGCTGATGAAGCTTACACTGGAACTCACAAAGGATTTTTCGGAATTACTGAAGCTGTACCGCCTGATGTGCTTCAATGTGTTTGCGCATAACAGGGATGATCATTCCAAGAATTTTTCTTATTTGTATGATGAACAGAATGCCCGTTACCGGCTGGCGCCGGCCTATGATCTGACTTACAGCAGTTCGTTGAACGGTGAACATGCAACGACTGTAAATGGCAACGGCGCAGATCCGGGCATGGACGATATATTGGCGGTGGCGGCCCAGGCCGGTATACAGGAAGTGCAGGCCCGGAGGATCGCTTCGGAGATTCGGGAGTGCGTGGAGACGATGCTGGGGGAATATTTGGATTGATAGCGGAAAGGTTTGCCGCCGTGCGTCGTTTAAATATTGTTTCTATTTCCTGACCGGAATCTCAATCTGCACGATATAATCCTCGATCCGGTCGATCACGTTCTCGTTAATACCCATCTCATAGGCAAAGCCGGACAGGGTGAGACCATGCACCGCGGCATAATCCATGAGTTCACGGTATTTTGCGGGGATTCCTGACCAGTCGCCTTTGTGGAAGGCTCTCAGATATTTACCGCCGGGGTGTATATGCAGCCCGGTTTTCTGTGTCAGGAAAGGAATCTCGATAAACAGTCCGGTATAATCGTCAAAACTGCCTTTGAGCAGGCTGGAAACAGGAATCATGGAACCGTAGGAAGCGTCGTGGAGGCGGCCTAGACGGTATTTTTCTGTTTCAGCAGTGATCATTTCCACCTCTTCTTCAAAAGAGGTTTTCTCTGTGATATCTACCGTTACAAGACAGCGTTCTTCCTTTTCAATGATACTGATTTCGGACAGATCTATCGTCAGCAGCGTTTCCATGTTCTGGCGGTGACTGCACAGGGTCTTTCTGACTGCTTTCAAGTGTGTGATTCTGTGATCCAGTTCTGATATTTTTTCATCCAGAAGCTGTTTCAGGCTGGCGGCGGAGCGGTTTTTCATGAAAGTCTGGATTTCTTCGATGGATACGTCCAGATCCCGCAGAAGCAGAATTGTTTCCAGAATGGGACTCTGGTGGTAATTGTAGCAGCGATAGCCGTTTTCGGGGTTGACGACGGCAGGCTTAAACAGCCCGATCTCGTCATACCACATCAGTGTTTTCTTATTGATACCGTGCATTCTGGCAAATTGTCCGATGGTGAGCAGTTTGTTCTTTCCGTTCATGAGAAGCTCCTTTATCGTACAGATACTGTATGGTTTATAATATCCCATATGGTATGCAAATGCAAGGAAAGGTGCAGGATAATAAGGAATTATGAATGTCTGTCCATGGTACTGGAAACGTGGCAGACAGAGGTAAAAAGCAGGAACAGCAGATTTGGGATTATTACAGCACCACAGACAAATATATCCACAGTATGATGCGGTTGATAGTTTGGATGTGTGGTGATGATGGGGTCTATTATTTTTATAAGATGTCGATACAATATCTGATATGGATATGATAAAATATAAAGAAAATAGAATTTTGGAGAAGTTTCGATGGGATACACAAAAGCAGAATTATTGGAAAGGATAGAATCTGCAAGTCGTGAAATAAATTTATTTTATAAGCAGGATTTTATAAATTATCGTGGCAAAACAAAAGATACAGAAGAACTGTATAGTGAAGTCGTTGCAGAATGGTGTATAGAAAATATTGAACGTTTTGAGTTAATACCAATGATAACAAGAGAGTCGACATATAAGATAGAGTCGCATGATGGAATTCCCAAAAGCACAAATTCCAACAGGGAAGAAGAACTCATTGCAATGGAAATCTTTCGACAAGGATTTCTGGCTAGTCTAGGGCAAGTAATTGATTATCAAACTCCACTTAAGAATCGAAGGCGTGATAAGGCAGGTAAAATAGACATTCTTACATATGATGGGATGAGTGTGCGCATTTTAGAATTGAAAGAGCCAGATAGTGATGAAACGATGTTGCGTTGTGTTCTTGAAGGGTACACATACATGAAGACAGTGCATGGCAGGCGCTTAATAAAAGATTTTGAACTTTCTGAAGATGCTAAGCTGCTATCATGTCCATTAGTTTTTAAAGGTGGATTTCAGTGGCAGGAAATGCAGGAAGAAAGACCAAAACTAAAAATGCTTATGAAGATGTTGAATAGTAAGGCATTTTACTTAGAAAAGATTGATGATAAATATAATGTATTGGAGGAAAATGAAAATGGATAAGATGGAATTTCAAGAAAAGTTTTGGGGAGGAATTTTCGGGATTATTGCTATTGTTGCTGCGATAGCAGAAGCGATAGCAAATGGTATTTCAGCAGCAACTGTTTTTGCAGCTATTAAGGATGTATCAGGAACACTGATAGTTGCTGTGCTGCTGATTACATTTATAAAGCAATTGCCACGTAAACCTAAGAATTTACTTGAAACGTTGGAAAATGAGGTTGAGGAATGGGGAAAGAAAAATTCTCCCTTGATTTTTAAGGCTGAGGGATATGTGGCAGAACAGAGTGGCGAGTATGCACAAGGGTTTGTATTGCTGCAAAAACCAGAAGATTACATGAAATTATCAAACCTAACACCAGAATCTTCTATGTGGAGTGAGTATGCACGCTATGAAAGTAAAAAAACAGGTAAGTTTATTGATATGCCCGGTTATAAAACCATGGCAAGTAGCAACTTTAAAATCAGGATTACCATGAAGCAATCTCATTTTTCTAAAAAAGAAAGAATTGAAGAAATACTTCAGGATATTATTTCTTCAATCAATGCTCGATATGCTAATGAATTTGAGGCGGTTCAAATTGGGAAATCCTTATCTTTTACAGTTTCCATAAAGAGTATTGGTACGGATAAGGAAATACAGAGATTTATTGAGTTAATTGATTATATAGTGTCCTTGGTAAAGGTTGTGATGTAGCATGAAAATTCAAATACATAGGGGTCAAAATCAAATAGGTGGTTCTATTATTGAAATATCTACGGATAATACGAAAGTTATTTTTGATGCCGGTGTAAATCTTGATGAATCTGATGAGGATGAGATAGAAGTTCCGCAGATAGATGGCTTGTTTTGCGGAGAGGCATTGTATGATGCAGTATTTGTATCGCATTATCACGGAGATCATGTAGGCTTATTGCCATATGTTTTAGAGGAAATTCCAATATATATGGGGAGGCAGGCTGCCAACATTGTGAAAGCGGCATCTGAATATAGAGGTAAGAATATCGAATATTATTATAGATGCTTTGAAGATGGACAAGAATTGCAGATTGGTGAACTGAGTGTTACACCTATTATGTGTGACCATAGTGCCTATGATTCTTTCATGTTTTTGATTGAAGCGGATGATAAGAAGATCTTGTATTCCGGAGATTTTCGTTCAAATGGAAGAATGGAATTTGCCAACTTACTTAAAAGAATTTCTATGGTAGATGTACTGGTTATTGAAGGAACAACTCTTACAAGAGAGACGTATATGGAAAATATTCAAGAGGAGCTGCTTGAGGATATAGCTGAAGATGTGCTCAATAGATATTCTGGTCCTGCATTTTTAATGACATCAGCAATGAATGTTGAGAGAATTATCACCGGATATAATGCTTCACGTGCTGCTAATCGTATATTTCTGGAGGATTTATATACTGCCGGCATAATGAGTGCAATTGATGGCAATGTTCCGGTACCGGAAAAAGAAAATGGAATCCGTGTATTCATGACAGGTGGAGACCGGCAATATGAATTAATACAACGATATCCAGATTCGAAGATTGGTAAAGCCGCAATAGCAAAAGAGAAGTTTCTCATGTGCATTCGTCCTTCAATGAAGAATTATTTAAAGAAGTTGAATGAAATTTGTCCATTTAATGATGGAGTTTTATTTTACGGTATGTGGAAGGGATATCTGGAAAGAGAGGATATGCAAGAGTTTATTGCTTTTATGGAAAACATAGGAGTAAAGATACATATTTTACATACAAGTGGACACGCAGATGTTAATGCAATCAATGCATTGGTAGAGGTTGCAAGACCGAAGTACATAATACCAGTGCATACCGAGAATCCTGACTGGTATACAAAATATGATGTAAAAATTATATTGGATGATAAAGAACTGCATATTTAATGAGGTTTTATTTGGGGAGATATTTTGGTACTAATCAAGTTGCTTGGCACAAAATATTCACAAAGATTTTGTTGCAAAAGCGATTGTAAAACCGAACAATTAAGTACAAAAGTATGCGAAGCGTAAAAAGCGCCATACTGATAAAGGAGGTGTTTCTTATGGCAGCTTCAAGTATTACAAAGAATTTTGTTATATCAGGACAGAAGCAGGTGGAGAGGTTTGCCGATGCGATTGAAGCGTCTGCTAATAATCCTACACCTCCTATCAATGTCAGTGCGACTTTTTTAACTGACCCGAAAGATATAGCAAAATTTATGGAGAAACGGAAGAAAGCGAATGCAGGAAACAAGTAAATATACAGTTTTCAACATTCGTGAATATTTGGATTACGGAAGTCATGGGCTCGAAGAGGACACACTGCTTCAGGTTCTTTCCGAGTTTTCATGTGAGATAAATCCGGATGTTGAAAGATTTATTAAGAAACAGTCTGTTGAATTTGCCAAAAAACAGCAATCGGTTACATATTTGGTATTTTCAACAGGAGATGCAGAACTGGAATGTGAATTTTAACTTGCATACTTGCACAGTGCAAGATAGAGCGCAAGATGAACGTATTAATAATCTGATAGAATTTTGTTCAGAAGCAAGAACACGTCAGGAAATGCAGGAATTTATCGGAATAACAAGCCGGGAACACTTTCGCAAAATGATATTAAAACCACTGTTGGAAGCAGGAAAGATTAAGATGACATTTCCAAATAAGCCGAACAGCAAGAACCAAAAATATATTAAGGCATAGAAAATTTTATAGTAATAGTAACTTTAGGTGCATGGTAGAGAGAAAATAAATATCATGCGCCTGTTCATTTTGAAGATATCGTCTTGTATGCATGCAGGGCGATATTTTTGTATGGAAACGGAAGGACAAAAAATATGGCAAAGAATTTAACTCAGAATGCTTTTCTTAAAGGATAGAATGTTTGTTCTGCTTCACCAAATGCTACCGCATATGACATGGTAAAAATGTTTAACTTTTTTTAGGTATTGACCGTACAGTTACTGTACGGTTTATGATATTTCTATCAGCACAGCGCATTATGCACTGCCTGAAAAAAGTATACAGACAGTGGGGAAGACCGCAGCGGCTGCTCCGACAGGGAGGAAATCATATGGAAAATCAAAATGCCTATTTAAAACCGGTCACATTGAAAAACATCTTAAAATTCGCAGTTCCGACCATAGCCATGAGTGTATTCATGTCTTTCTACACCATGGTTGACGGTCTGTTTGTGTCCAATCTGATCGGCACGAACGCACTGTCGGCAATCAACCTGACAGCGCCTGTCATCCAGCTTGTCACAGCCATTTCCACCATGCTGGCAACAGGAGGCAGTGCGGTCATTATGAAGAAAATGGGGGAGCAGAAGAGGGAGGAGGCGAAGGAGGACTTTACCTTTCTGATTCTGGTAAATGTGGTTGTCGGAGTTGTGATGTGCGGTCTGGGTTATCTGCTCATGGAACGGATCTTTGCGGGCATGAATCTGTCAGCGGATGTGGCGGGATACTGCGTGGAATACCTGAGCAGGTATCTGCTGTTTACCGTGCCGATCCTGTTGATGAATAACTTTACCCTGTACATGATCGCCAGCGAGAAAGCCACCCTTTCTCTTGTATGTTCCGTGTCGGGCGGCGTGTTGAACATGGTGCTTGATTATGTGTTTATCGCTGTTTTTGATATGGGAATCAGCGGAGCGGCAATCGCAACGGGATTGGGGTATTCCGTCACGGCGGTGGCCGGCCTGTTTGTTTTCAGCAGAAAAAAGAGCCTGCTGCATTTCACGAAACCGGCGTTTCGCCTGAAGGTTCTTATGAATGCCGCAGCCAACGGCTGTTCGGAGATGGCTACGGCTCTTGTTACGGGAATCATTACGATGATGTTTAACTGGACTATGCTTCACTATGTTGGTGAGGACGGCATTGCCGCGGTCACTATTATCATGTATGTATTAATGTTTGCAAGTTCTTTGTATACAGGGTATTCTTATGGTGTGGCGCCCATGACCAGCTATTATTACGGAGAGCAGAATCATGAGAAACTAAAAAAACTGATTTCGATCAGTCTGAGAGTAATCACAGCCATCTCGCTGATGACGGCAGCAGCGTCCTTTATGCTGACCAGACCGCTCGTATCGGTGTTTGCACGACCGGACAATCCGGTGTATGATCTGGCGGTTACCGGCAACAGGATCTGTACTGTAGCGCTGTTTTTTATCGGTTTTAATATTTTTGCCAGCGGAATGTTCACAGCGCTGTCAAACGGAGTGGTTTCGGCGGTTCTGGCTTTTTCAAGATCCTTTGTCTTTATGCTGATCACCATGCTCGTGCTTCCTGCACTCCTGGGTGTGAACGGAATCTGGCTGGCTACGCCTGCGGCGGAGCTGATGGCGCTTGTGTTATCGGCGGCCATGTTTGTAAAATACAGGAAGCGGTATCAATATTAGCAAAACGGATCTATCCAAACGGGATGAGACAGTAGAACAGGGCGCTGCATTGTACAGGAAGTGTCGAAGTTTAAGGATATAACAGAAAGAAAAGGCAGCAGAACGGAGTTTTAACTTATGAAAAAAATGAAAAAGGTTCTGACTTTGATCCGGGTCAACTGGCGGACCATGGCGGGTTTTGAAATTTTATACAAAATGATATCCATGACAGTCTTCACACCGCTCTTCTGGGGGATGCTGGCAAAAGACTGCATTTTTCTGAGTAAGACCAGCGATGTGGTGACAGAGTATGTGAAAATGCTGTCAAATTAAAGAATTGTGCCGGAAAAGTCTAAGACAAATTGCATTTTTTCATGAACACACTGCACACTACGTTTTCCCGGAGTGTCCGGCTGTGTTATACTGTTTATTACGGTGAAAAGAGAAAATCGGGATCGTGGCAAAGCGTAATGTTTTAGAAAGGCAAGGTAACATTTTGAAGATTCTCAAGAGTAATAAAGCACAATACGAATATGACATTCACGCGCTGGTAAAAGCGTTTTATCCCGCATGGGAACTGAAAGTCCTGACGCCGGAATCCGTGGTGAAGGACAGGAGGATACGTGAGATCATTCCGGTGATGGAACTGGAATTTGGTGCCAAGGAAGTAAAATTTACAGTGCAGTCAGGTTTACATAACACCGAAAATGTTTCCGACAGCATAAAGGGAAGTTCAGGCTGTGGCAGCGTCGCGGCACAGAAAGAAGCAGAGATCGACAGCGGTGCAGATGGATCAATGACGGAGAATGATACCGCAGACGATTTTCACACATATACCTGGTGCAATACCGATCAGGTGGACGCATCCGAATATAAAGACGCATTCAAGCGTTTTCTCTATACCGCGTTACAGGAAGAGACGGGCATTTCGCTTCCGTGGGGAAACCTGACGGGCATCCGTCCCACGAAGATCGCCATGACAATGCTGGAAAACGGCGGGAGTGAGCAGGATGTGGCGGCGTTCCTCAGAGAGAAGCATTTTGTCAGCGAGGAAAAGATCGAACTGGGAATCGATATTGCGAAGCGGGAGCGGGAGATTCTCGGCAGGCTCCATTATGAGGAAGGGTACAGTCTCTATATCGGGATTCCTTTCTGCCCAACCACATGTCTGTACTGTTCTTTTACATCTTATCCGATCAGCTTGTGGAAAGAGAGAGTGGCGGAGTATCTGACGGCGTTGGAACAGGAGATGGAGGCAGTGGCAAAGATTCAGCGCGGAAAAATACTGGATACGGTCTATATCGGCGGCGGCACGCCAAGCTCTTTGTCGGCGGAAGAACTGGACAGGCTGATCACAAAACTGAAAAGCACCTTTGATTTTTGTACCGTACAGGAATTTACGGTGGAAGCCGGGCGGGCAGACAGTATCACGGAAGATAAATTGCGGGTGCTGTACAGACATGGCGTGACCAGGATATCCGTCAATCCCCAGACGATGAAGGATGAGACGCTTCGTCTGATCGGCAGGCAGCATACGGTAGCGCAGGTGGTCAGCGCTTTCCGGATTGCCCGTAAAGTGGGCTTTGACAACATCAATATGGATATCATATTAGGACTTCCGGAGGAGACGAAGGAAGATGTGGAAGCGACCATAGAAGCGATCGCGGCGCTGGCGCCGGATTCCCTGACGGTGCATTCCCTTGCGGTAAAAAGGGCTTCCGGTCTCCATAAGTGGATCGAGGAAAACGGCGTCACAGCTTATAACAATACAGAAGAGACCATGCGGATCGCGGCGTCCGGCGCGCGGGCTATGGGCATGGAGCCTTATTATCTGTACCGCCAGAAAAACATGTCCGGTAATTTTGAGAACGTAGGCTACTCCGTGAAAGATAAGTATGGAATCTATAATATTCTCATTATGGAGGAAGTGCAGACCATAGTCGCCTGCGGAGCCGGCTCCATCAGTAAAAGGGTGTATCCGGACGGGCGGATCGAAAGATGCGAAAATGTCAAGGATGTGGCTTCTTTCATAGACAGAATCGATGTAATGATTGAGAGGAAACGGAAGCTTCTTGAGGATTGACTGACAAATAGAAAAACCGGGATTTGACAAATGGCGAAAGTGAGGATCACAAACTATGACTGTAAATGAGAAAATGAAACTCGTAATTGATCTGGCAGAGCGGGCATTAGAGAAAAATGAATTACCGATAGCCTGCATTATATTCCACAATGATACAATAGTGGCTCAAAGTTATACATCTGAAAGTGAAGATAACAGATTATTGGTTCACGCAGAGTTAAAAGCTCTGATGGAACTGGATCAGAAAAAAATTGGAGCAAAAGAAAAGAGGCAAATGGAATTGTTCACGAATTTAGAACCTTGTATGATGTGTTTGGGTGCGTCAATATCATCATTTGTTGGCAAGGTATACTATTCACTTGACGCACCTTCCGATGGTGCGGCTAAATGGGCTGTGAAATCCTGGAATGATTATCACGTTACATCATCTTTTTGTCTACCGGAAATTACATCGGGAATTTTAAAATCTGAAAGCAAGGCGTTATTCAAGAGATACATAGATATCCACGGGGACAGCCCATTGGTGGAGTGGGTCAAAACTCTTATCCAATAAAATGATGAATTCCGGTGCCCCGTTTGATAACAGGTTTGTTGTGTAGGTGTGCCTTAATGTGTGGAAGTAGAAACTGTATGCGGTCTATGAAACAACAGACCGCCATTATTGGACGGAGCTTGCAAAATGCAGCCAGTAGGAATTAGCTGGAAATAATGGATGTTGAATGTGTTGATATATGTGTAGAGAGTGGGCGGTCTTAGGATTGCCCTTTTTTTAAAAGCTGCACCTTGACAGAAAAAGTTCTATATAGTACTATTAAGGCAACGAAAAGGAGACGTCCTTTTTATGGTATAGGAAATTTCTACGCTTATCCGAGTCCGCGAAGCGGATCTCGCAATCGAACTTGTTCGATTTGTTATTTTGCGAAGCGGTGGAACAAGGAAAGGTGTGATATCACTGGAAACACGAGCAGGTTTTTTGGTTTCTCGTATTAAACAGGTTCAAGGGAGAGTTTTTGATCGGCTTTTGCAGACATGTGGTGTGGATGAATTTAATGGACCACAAGGGAATATTCTTTATGTGTTATGGGAAAGCGAAGGCATTCCTATTGTGGAACTTGCCCAAAAGACGGGATTGGCAAAAAATACACTTACTGCAATGCTTTGTAGAATGGAAGAAAAGGGCTTGATCTGTCGAGAAATTTCAGCTTCTGATCGGCGTCAAAGCATAATTAGCCTGACACCCCAGGCCCGTGCATTGGAGAAACGTTACAAGCAAGTCTCTCAGCAAATGAATAGCCTGTTTTTTAAGGATTTTGAAAAGGTAGAAATCGAGGAATTAGAACAGTATCTTGACCGTATTGTTTCCAACTTGGAGCGAGCGGAACAAGCATTAAAAAAAGGAAAGGATATATATGATGGCAAAGGTAAAAACTAAGATTGGTAATGATTACTGTCCGCAAGCGTTATTTCTTTATGGCACAAAACAGGAAGATGGGCAGCCCCATTTTGGTCTTTTCTGTTGGTTTGGATATTATTGTTCTTCAGAGGGACTCGGGGTAATGGCTTGTATAGGTGAGGAAAAACAGACCAAGGATTTGATACGCAAAAATGGTGTATTTTCAGCTAACCTCGTATCTGAACAGCTGCTGCCTTTGGCAGATTATTATGGTTGTACCTGCGGCAGAACCACACCTGATAAGATGAAGTGCCTGCCTACTGTAGAGTGGGGACAAGTGTTAGATGTGCCAACCATTGCAGAAAGCCCTGTCAGTTTTGAACTGGAAGTGAAAAAAGAAATCCCTATGGGAGATGGATCAGATATTTTTCTTTGTTTAATCCGTAATGTAACCCAGGATGAACAACTGCTGGATACAACGATTCCCTTTACAGAAAGATTGATGCAGGCTGCTCCGGTATTAGCTCCGGGCGATGAAACCTATTCTTCCATTGATGGAAGATATCTTGGAAAATGGGGAGAACCTATGAAAAATATGGCTAATACCAAAGAATAGAGACACAAAAAATAAAACACTATTAATTCAATAGAGCATAATTTGTATGCGAATAGAATGTTTGCCCGATATTTCTAATGGATTCCCAATTTGCCGGGCAGAAAAATACGCCCAGAGCCAACAAACTTGTGAGAAATCATAGTTTGTTGGCTCTTTTTGTGATACATATTCTATTCCGTTACATCTTCCACACGTACATTTGTAATGTCAACGTCTGCCGTGGAGCCGCAGTTCCCCAGATTAAATTCCAGTCTGCCTTTTAAATCGTCACGCTGTTTCATGTCAAATTCAAATCCGAAGCTATGCCATTCTTTCGTGACTGTCAGCTTGGTATCAGGAAGGTAGCGTACCCAGTCTGCATAGGGAGCGGTCACAGAGGTAATGATCTGTCGCTCTTCGGAAGCCTTTGCGTCGAAGGAGACCCGGTAGGTATGTCCCTTGTAGAAGGGAATATCCCAGTGGACAAGCTGCACCGAGTAGTCTGCATCTCCCGCTGCCTCGGTGGTGATTGTGATCATGTTATCTGAGATCTTCGCGGTGCCTTTACCGTTTTCCGCTAACAGAAATTCCCAGTCCTGGGGCGTTGTCAGATCTACAGAAGTATCTCCGAAATCCCAGTTGGTAATGTAGTTGCCGGTTTCATCGGCTTCTCTTACTATAATTTCAGGTTTCTTGACATTTGTGTCATAACTTTCTTTCTGATAGACACGGACATAGTCGATCAGAAATTCGGCATGGTCGAAGTCGGTGGTCTCGTCGGGATTGCCCGGCCAGGTGCCGCCCACAGCCAGGTTCATCTGCACGAAGAAGGTCTGGTTAAAGGGAGCGGGGTATTCTTTTTCCTCGCCGCCGGGCGCGGCAGTGAACCAGTCATTGCAGGTGAGCACCGGTTCTTCATCAATGTAGAAGCGGATTTCACCCGGTTCCCACTCCACGGAATACTCATGGAAATCATCTGCAAAAGAACCCTCTTCCAACACGCGCTTCCCCTGCTGCTGGCCGTGGGGTTCGCCGTAGTGGATGGTGGAGTATGCCGTGTCGGGAGCGTGGCCCAGAACCTCCATGATATCGATCTCACCGCATTTAGGCCAGTTGCCGTAATAGCTTTCTCTGGTGGGCATCATCCATGCGGCGGGCCACAGCCCCTGACCTTCGGGCACTTTAGCGCGCACGATGACCTTGCCGTACATGAAATCAGCCTTGTTCTTGGAGTTGACCTTACCCGAGGTATAATAATCCTTGCCGGCATCGGTCTGCGTCTTGACTGCTTTCAGCACAAGATTGCCGTCCGCCACATAAATATTGTCTTCAGAATCTGTGTATTCCTGCAGTTCGCTGTTGGTCCATCCGGGGTTTCTAAGTTCCTTTGTCCAGATTTCTTCATTTAATGTTTTGCCGTCAAACTCGTCATGCCAGAGCAGCTGATAGCCGTCCAGTTCGGGCGGGGTATTTTCTTTCGACCCGCCACTGCCGCAGGAAGTAAGCGCGATACAGCCGAGCAGGCATACAATGGATATGAGTTTACTTTTCATGTGCTTTTCCTCCGAATAAATAGTCATAGTATTTTATTATCATACCATTTTTTTGCTGCAAGGAAATATCATTTCCATTACTTTTATGTCATTTTGTAATAGCTTTTCCGCTGCTCCTTTACCGGTATTTATTTTGATGATATTGTGGTCTGATTTCTCATGTGTTATAATTTCCCTGTTGCGGAACAGGAGAAGTTCAGGCCGTCCGGAAAACGGATATGTTATCCCGTCGGAGGAAGAGATGACGCTGATTAATGAGAGAATTGCCAAAGAGCTGGAATGCGGAATTGTGAAAGATTCCACGAGGGCGGAGCTTGTGAGCATTATCACAAGGATGCGGGATCAGGACGGAATCGAGGCTGTTATTCTGGGGTGCACGGAGCTTCCGCTCATATTGAATGCGGAGAATTGTCCGACAGACTGTCTGGATATCATGCAGATCCATATCAGCAGGCTGGTAAACCTTGTTTTAGAGCAATAGGGGCGCCGGAGCAATGTGCCTGACTTGTAGAGCCTGACATTTTATGCTACATTTAATGCGATGGCATTCAGTTTGGATTTGTGCCGGGGTGTCAAAAATGCTGTTGATTGTATCTTTCAGCAATATGCGCTTCGGAATGGAGGAAGATATGAAAATTGCGGTAACTTATGAAGACGGAAACGTATTTACGCATTTCGGACGCACAGAACAGTTTAAAATCTACGATATTACGGGTGGGAAAGTAGCTGACGCACAGGTGGTCGGCACGGACGGCAACGGTCACGGGGCGCTGGCAGGGATGCTTGCGGGATGGAATGTGGATATTCTGATCTGCGGCGGGATCGGCGCGGGCGCGCAGTCGGCTCTTATGGAAGCCGGGATCAGGTTTTACGGCGGTGTGTCCGGCAGCGCGGATGAGGCGGTGGATGCATTGCTTTCAGGAACGCTTGCCTATGATGCGAATGTTCATTGTGACCATAGCAGACATGGACACCATGATGAGGAACACTACTGCGGCGTGGACACACATGGATGTCCCGGCAGTGAAAGGTTTTGACGATTGCAATCAGGCAGAAACGGAGAAAGCAATATGACAGGTACAGGAGAAGAGGAATTCTGGGATATTTACACGAAGGACAGAGAAAAGACTGGAAGATTGCACAGACGCGGAGACGAGATGAAAGAGGGAGAATTTCATATTGTTGTCCATGTCTGTATTTTTAACAGCAGAAACCAGCTGCTGATCCAGCACAGGCAGCCTTTCAAAAGAGGATGGCCCAATATGTGGGATCTGACCGCGGGCGGTTCCGCGCTGCAAGGTGAGAACAGCAGGCAGGCCGCGGAAAGAGAAGTGTTTGAAGAGATCGGGCTGAAACTTGATCTGTCAGATGTGCGGGCTGATTTCAGCATTGGTTTTGATGAGGGATTTGATGATTATTATCTTCTGGAGCGGGAGGTGGATCTTTCACAGCTTTGTCTGCAGGAGGAAGAGGTGCAGGAAGTCCGCTGGGCTGACAGAGAAGAAGTGCTTGCCATGCAGAAGCAGGGTACAATGATCCCGTACTGGTTTCTGGACAGGCTTTTTGAAGTGCGGAACATGTGTGGTGCCCACGGAAATTCAAAACGCGATATAAAGACAGGATTTGCGTCCATGGACAATCTTACCTCGTGGATGAACCTGGTGGAGATCGTCAGGGATGGCTTTCCCGGACTGGAAACGGAAGAAGAACTTGACGGCTATAAAGAAACGGTTATAAAGAACATAGAGCGCCGGAGTGCCATATGTGCGCTGCGGGGGAATATGGTCGTCGGCATTCTGCTTTTTTCAGTAAAACATAATATGCTGGCGTGTATGGCGGTTCATCCTGATTACCGCCGGCGTGGAATCGCAAAAGACATGATCGGACTTATGCTGAATGAACTGGATAGAAGCCGGGAGATCGTAGTTACCACCTTCCGGGAGGAAGATCCGAAGGGAACAGCGCCGCGGGCACTTTACCGTTCTTTGGGATTCCGGCCCGGTGAGCTTTGCATCGAACAGGGGTATCCGTCACAGATTTTTGTTTTGGATGAAAAATAGTTTTACCGGGTATAATTTATACACCTTGCATACCCAATGCATATATGGAGAGGATTATCTATATCCGATACAATATGATTTAAATTGGGGAAGGTGTGGTCTATGGGCGAGATATATTCTAAAAGAGAAGTCGGAAAAAGACTGAAAGAAATGCGCAAGAGGTTAAATTTAACCCAGGAGCGGTTTGCGGAAATGCTTGATATTTCGACACAGCTTTATAAGAAGATGGAAAACGGAGAGAACAATGTGTCGATCAGTACTTTGAAGAAGATGAAAGAGAAGCTCAACTTTTCAACGGATTATCTGCTGTTCGGGGAAACTGAGGCGTTTGCGGAAGTGTGGAACCGGACGTTAGCCCTTCATGATATGGAAAAGGAACTTCTGATGCTGAAACTGTATTATGAGATTGCCTTTAACCGTAACCAGATCGAGTCGAAAGAGACGGCAGAAAGATATACGCAGCTTTTTGAGAAGATAAAAGAGTCGCTGGCTGATCAGAAGGAAGACGGAAAAGAGCATCCCGGCAGAGGGAAGAGATGGTAAGATTATTGGTTTCTTTTATTTAAATTTTATGTGGTTAAATTAAACACCTAACTTAGTCTGATTATATATTGTAATATATAAACGCTATTGATCAGGCGGCATATCTTATCCGGCCACTGATTTTATTAACCGGAAATTTTCTTTATAAGACCGTTCAAAAAAAGATAACGGATTATCAATTGTCAATTACGTTGACGCATATATTTTGTATCCGGAAAATATGTGATATAATGTTTGCGGCGGTTTTGAGCGTGGGGCGGATACAGGAACTCAATGCTTCCAGGATTTATTACGGGCATGGGAAGGATACGTCCGGCCCGTATGCAGGAGTGTAATAGATCCAGGCCGCCGGACAGGATAAGAAAGATAGAATGAGGATATCATGTTTATGGATCAATATTATGTAAAAAAACTGGAAAACAACAGACGGATAGAAGTGCAGGTGCCCGGCTCCAAGAGTATCACCAACAGGGCATTGCTGCTGGCGGCCTTATCTTCCCGGCGATGCAGGCTGAAAGGGGTTTTGTTCAGCGACGATTCCCGCGCTTTTCTGGACAGTCTTGAAAAGCTGGGATTTGAGGTGGAGGCAGATGAGGAGACGAAGGATGTTACGATTCTTGGGACGGGCGGCAGGATTCCCAACACCCATGCATCTGTCAACGTGAGAAGTGCAGGCACGGCGGCCAGATTTCTGACGGTTATGCTGGCGCTGGCAGGCGGAGAGTATGAACTTCAGGCATCTCCCCAGATGTGCAGGCGGCCCATGAAACCCCTTCTGGATATTCTGAAAAGTGCCGGTGTCAGCTTTACTTTTCTTGGAGAGGAAGACCATTTTCCCTTTGTGATGCGTTCCCGGGCCGTGTCGCTGAAGGAGGTTTCGGTGGACACAGGGATCAGCAGTCAGTTTGCCAGTGCGCTTCTGATGTCGGCGGTGCTGCTGGAAAACGGGCTGATGGTGCATCTTTCCGGTGACAGGGCGGAAGGCTCTTACATTAAAATGACCCTTGCCATGATGGAACAGTTCGGGATCAGACCCGTGAAAACAGACAACGGTTATCAGATTCCTTATACAAAGGATTTCGGACAGGAAGAGTACAGAATAGAACCGGACGTGTCCGGCGCATGTTATTTTTATGCGATGGCGCCCTTGCTGCAGGCGGATGTGACGGTGCGGAACGTCCATATGGATTCCCTGCAGGGCGATATCAGATTTTTAAAGGTTCTGCAGGATATGGGATGCGGGCTTTCCGACGAGGCCGAGGGAGTGAGAATTACAGGCAGTGGTCTGGCGGATTATCCCGGCATGGATGTTTCCATGAAAGATTTTTCTGATCAGACTATGACAATGGCGGCACTGGCGCCTTTTGCAAAGGAACCTACGGTCATTCGCAATGTTGGTCATATCCGTTTTCAGGAGACGGACCGGATCCATGCGATCCTTACGGAACTTTCCCGTATGGGGATCAGGTGCGGGGAAGTTCCGGAAGCCGACGGAATCAGAATCATGCCCGGAGCGGTGCAGGAGTGTAGGGTAGAGACATACGAAGACCACCGGATGGCCATGGCTTTTACGCTGATCGGTCTGAAAACGGGAAAAATCACGATTCTTGATCCGCTGTGCTGCAGGAAGACTTTTGAGAATTTTTTTGACCTGATTGAGATGTTATATCAGGAAAATGGGGATTAAAATATTTCCCGTACCGATTTTGTGCCGGAGAGCGGGATTCTTTTGTGAAGCCGTGAATCAGACAGAACAAATAAGAATTATGACAAAGGATGAGTGAGAACATTATGAAGATTGCTGTTTTATTTCCGGGAATAGGATATCACTGCGATAAGCCGTTATTGTATTTTGCGGCAGGCTTGCAGAGCAGTACGATTATAAAGTAGTCAGGCTGTCTTTTACAGGCTTGAGCAGAGTTGTTGAGGAGGCTTTTCAGGAAGCCGGGATTCAGGCGGAGAAATCTTTGGAGGAGATTGTCTGGGAGCAGTATGAGGACATTCTTTTTGTGTCCAAAAGTATTGGAACGGCGGTGGCCTGTGCCTATGCCGGGAAGCACCGGATATCATGCAGAAATATTTATTACACACCGCTGGAACAGACTTTTGATTATGATCCCCGGCCCGGCATTGTTTTTCACGGAACAAAGGATTCCTGGGCGCGGACGGAGAAGATCGCGGCAATGTGCGGAGAGCGTGGACTTTTACTTCATACATTTGAGGATGCCGGGCATTCTCTTGAGGTACAGGGAGATCTTCGGAGAAGCCTCGGAATTTTAGAGGATGTCATGAAACAGACACAGGCTTATCTTGAGGATGAAATCTGTTACAGGCGGCTGGAGGAAGAAGAAATATGCAGGAAACTGTTCGACCGGTTTATCCGCCGTCAGAATGTAACCAGATGCCGCCGCAGGGAAAAGGACGAATGGGTCATCAGAGATGATCCTTTTGTGGATGACTGGACGGAGGAAGATTATCGTTTTCTGACGGTCTGCCTTAAAAATACAGTGGCGGCAGGCGGGTTTGTGTACGGCGCATTTTATCAAGAGTCGTTAAAAGGCTTTGTGTCTGTGGAAGCCGAAATGTTCGGCGGTGAGCATAAGTATCTTGACCTGTCGAGCATCCATGTGTCTGAGGATATGCGCGGCAGAGGAATCGGAAGGGCGCTTTTTCGGGCGGCATGTATGTGGGCACGGCAGAAAGGTGCCGCAAAACTGTATATTTCAGCCCATTCGGCAGTGGAGACACAGGCTTTTTATCAGGCCATGGGATGTGTGGAAGCGCAGATGTACCATCAGGAGCATGTGGAAAGAGAACCCTGCGACTGTCAGCTGGAATATCGTTTAGAATAAGAGTGAAGTGAGAAAATACCGGATGTCTGCATGGGCGGCTTTGGCAAAGCTGCTCTGCACTTTTTAAATCGAAAACAGTTTTTCTACCCGTGAAAATAGAAAAACTGTAAAATTTTTGTGGAACACTTGCATGGCACAGGCTTTTTTGTTAAGCTGTTCTTATCTGAAGAATGGATATCTGTTATTACACATCGGGCATTTCGCCGTGATTTCCATTATTTCAATTTTATGTGATTTATTTGAGAAAGGAGGGTAGAAGTGTCATTTATTGGACATTTAAAGTGCTAGAATAGGTACAATGTTACTGTTCAGTTCGTTTCAGTAACAGGTAAAAATCCATGCAAAATTTGCTTTGCAAATGGATTTTTACTAACACTAATAAAAATGTATTGACAAAACCGAACATCCGTTTTAATCTGATAAAAGAACGGATGTTCTATAGAAAAGGAGAACAGATCATGGAAAGAGAAGAGAAATTAAAAGCATTGGATGCGGCTTTAGGGCAGATAGAGAGGCAGTTTGGTAAAGGTGCTGTCATGAAACTTGGCGATCCCTCGGTACAGATGAACGTGGAGACGATTCCCACAGGCTCCCTGAGTCTTGATCTGGCATTAGGTCTCGGTGGTATTCCGAAGGGAAGAATCGTGGAAATCTACGGGCCGGAGTCCAGCGGTAAGACGACCGTCACTTTACATATGATAGCAGAGGTACAGAAAAGGGGCGGAATCGCTGGATTTATTGATGCGGAACATGCGCTGGATCCTGTATATGCGAAAAATATAGGCGTGGATATTGATAATTTATATATTTCCCAGCCGGACTGCGGCGAGCAGGCACTGGAAATTACAGAGACTATGGTACGTTCCGGTGCGGTGGATATTATTGTAGTGGACTCTGTTGCGGCACTGGTACCGAAAGCAGAGATTGATGGAGACATGGGAGACAGCCATGTGGGTCTGCAGGCGCGTCTGATGTCCCAGGCGCTTCGTAAACTGACTGCTGTGATCAGCAAGTCCAACTGTACGGTCATCTTTATCAACCAGCTTCGTGAGAAGGTCGGCGTCATGTTCGGCAATCCGGAGACCACGACGGGAGGCCGTGCACTGAAATTTTATTCCTCCGTCCGTCTGGATGTCAGAAGGATCGAATCGCTGAAACAGGGCGGGGAAGTGATCGGTAACCGGACGAGAGTCAAGGTTGTCAAGAATAAGATTGCGCCGCCCTTCAAAGAAGCTGAATTTGACATTATGTTCGGTGAGGGAATTTCTGTCGTAGGGGATATTCTTGATCTGGCTGCCGGCAATAATATCGTTAATAAGAGTGGCGCATGGTATGCGTATGAAGGAAATAAGATCGGACAGGGCAGAGAGAACGCGAAGCAGTATCTGCGCGATAACCCGGCTGTATGCGCGGAGGTGGAGCGTAAGGTCAGAGAACTGTTTAATCTGGATACGGACCAGCCGGAAGCTGCTGAGCAGCCTGCCCGGGATGTGCAGACAACAACAGACAAAAAGGCTGATAAGAAAGCAGCTAAGGAATAGGAGAGAACCAGAATGCTTGTGACACAGATATCCGAAGTGTCAAGGGCACGCTGTCGGATTTATTTGGACGGACAGTTTGCTTTTGTCTTGTACAAAGGCGAACTGCGCCGGTTTCAAATGAAGGAAGGATCAGAACTTTCGGCGGAAAGCTATCACGAGATTATGACGCAGATTCTGCCGAAACGGGCAAAGCTGCGCAGCATGAACCTGCTGCAGTCAAAGGATTATACCAGGAAGCAGCTTGAGGATAAATTGAAGCAGGGTGAGTATCCGCAGGAATGTATCAATGAGGCAATCGGATATGTGGAATCCTATGGTTATATAGACGATATGCGGTACGCCCGTGATTTCATTGAATATAACCTGCAGAACAAGAGCAGAGTCCGCATGGAAACGGATCTGATGCGGAAGGGAATAGATAAAGAACAGATCAGGAAAGCCTTTGAAGAACTGGAAGACGAAGGAGTAGAACAGAACGAGATGACCATAGTCTGCGACCTTCTCAGAAAGAAAAAATATTGTGCAGATACTGCCAGCAGACAGGAACAGCAGAAAATGTACGGATTCCTATACAGGAAGGGTTTCCGCACTGATACGATCAACAGGGCACTTATGGTGCATGAAGTTTAGTTTTCAATGATTGTCCGTCAATGATTGTCCGACGGGAAATCTACTTGACATAACATCAAATTCAGTATAGAATTTAAGTGTTGTAATTTTGCTTAGTATAGAATGTTGATTTATATAAATGCCTAAACAGCTGAAACATTCTAGAATAGATTATGTACAATGAAAACTAAATAAGGAGGTGCTCCTGTAATGTGGCAAGTTGTGGTAGCGGTACTCATCACACTGGTAATCGCCATTCCGGTATCTGCCTTAGCTGCGATCAACTATCGTAAACAGGTTGTGGAAGCCAAGCTGGGTAATGCGGATGAGAAGGCCAGGGAAATTATTGATGAAGCTCTCAAAACTGCTGAAGCGAAGAAGCGTGAGTCATTGCTTGAGGTCAAAGAAGAGTCCATTCGTACAAAAAATGAGTTGGACAAGGAGATCAAGGAACGGCGTGCGGAAGCGCAGCGCTATGAGCGGCGTGTGCAGCAGAAGGAAGAGAACATTGATAAGAAAGCTGATGCGATCGAGAAGAAGGAAGCAAGTTTGGCGCAGAGGGAAGAATCCCTTGCGAAACAGCGCGAAGAGATTTCCAAACTAAACGAGCAGAGATTACAGGAACTAGAACGAATCTCAGGATTGACCTCCGAACAAGCAAAAGATTATTTGTTGAAAATTGTTGAAGATGAAGTGAAACATGAAACTGCTGTCATGATCAAGGAGATGGAGAGCAGGGCAAAGGAAGAGGCCGAGAAGAAGGCTAAGGAGTATGTTGTCACGGCAATACAGAAGTGTGCTGCTGATCACGTATCCGAGACAACGATATCTGTTGTACAGCTTCCGAATGACGAGATGAAAGGCAGGATCATCGGTAGAGAGGGACGTAATATCAGAACTCTTGAGACGATGACGGGCGTTGATCTGATTATTGATGATACGCCGGAAGCTGTTATTTTATCCGGATTTGACCCCATTCGCAGAGAAGTGGCGAGAATTGCGCTTGAGAAACTGATCGTAGACGGACGTATCCATCCGGCCAGAATCGAAGAGATGGTTGAGAAGGCGCAAAGAGAAGTAGAAGTGATGATCAAAGAGGAAGGTGAAGCCGCTACTCTGGAAGTAGGCGTACACGGTATTCATCCTGAACTCGTAAGATTACTCGGTAAGATGAAATTCAGAACCAGTTATGGTCAGAACGCATTGAAGCATTCAATCGAGGTTGCTCAGCTGTCAGGTCTGCTTGCCGCTGAGATGGGATTGGATGTCAGAATGGCGAAACGTGCAGGTTTATTACATGATATCGGCAAGGCTGTAGACCATGAGATGGAAGGCTCACATATTCAATTGGGTGTTGATCTTTGCAGAAAATACAAAGAATCACCGACTGTAATAAATGCCGTTGAGTCTCATCACGGCGATGTGGAACCTCAGACTCTGATTGCGTGCATTGTACAGGCTGCTGATACGATTTCCGCGGCAAGACCGGGTGCGAGAAGAGAGACATTAGAAACATATACAACAAGACTAAAACAATTAGAAGACATTACAAACAATTTCAAAGGTGTTGATAAATCTTTTGCTATTCAGGCAGGTAGAGAGATTCGTGTTATGGTAGTTCCAGAACAGATCAATGATTCTGATATGGTATTACTCGCCAGAGATATTTCTAAGCAGATCGAAGCTGAGTTAGAGTATCCTGGACAGATCAAAATAAATGTGATCCGTGAGAGCCGTGTCATTGACTATGCTAAATAGTATTGATAACCCTGTAGAGAAATCTACAGGGTTTTTTCACGTCATGAGATTTGTGCGCCGGAAGAGTTAGGCCGCATTAAGATCTGTACACAATTACCATAAACGCCGGAAAAACCAGCGGAAAATTGTCTTATCTATATACTTGTGAAATTAGAAATTCTGTAGTAGAATATTTAGAAGTGTATGATTGTATACAATTATTCAATGCTAAAACCGGAATATACCGGACATGAAAACAGGTTTATAGAATGAGCCGTTATATGTCATAATAAAAATGTTTCCGGTACGCAGGATCAGACTGAAAGGAGTATTGTGATAGGTATGAAACCGTACAAAGAGATGAGCAAGGAAGAGCTTTTATCACTGAAGGCAGAACTTGAAAAGGAATTTGAAGATGCTAAAGGGAAAGGGTTAAAATTGGATATGTCCAGGGGAAAACCTACCACCGTACAGCTTGATATGACAATGGGTATTATGGATGCTTTGGATGCAGAATCGGATATGAATGCCGAGAACGGTATGGATACGAGAAACTATGGACTGATGGACGGCATCCCGGAAGCAAAGCGTCTCTTTGGCGATATGATGGGAGGCGTTCCGGCTGAAAATGTGATCGTGTATGGTAATGCCAGTCTGTCTATTATGTATGATACTGTTTCACGTTGTATGACACACGGCGTATTGGGAAGTACACCATGGTGTAAGCTTGATAAGGTCAAGTTTCTGTGTCCTGCGCCGGGATATGACAGACATTTTGCAATCACACAGCTTTTTGGAATAGAGATGATAACGATTCCCATGACTTCTGAAGGACCGGATATGGATCTGGTGGAGAAATATGTTTCGGAAGATCCTGCAGTCAAAGGAATCTGGTGTGTGCCGAAATATTCTAATCCGCAAGGTATTTCTTATTCGGATGAGACGGTGAGAAGATTTGCGGCTCTTAAGCCTGCGGCGGAAGATTTCCGTATTTACTGGGATAATGCATATGCGATCCATCATCTGTACGAAGATGAGCAGGATCAGATTCTGGAAATCCTGAGTGAGTGTGAGAAAGCCGGCAATCCGGACATGGTATATGAATTTGTATCTACTTCCAAGGTCAGCTTTTCGGGAGCAGGTGTTGCAGCATTTGCATCCTCCAAGGCAAATGTGGAAGAGGTTAAAAAGTTTTTAACGATCCAGACCATCGGATATGATAAAGTTAATCAACTTCGGCATGTGAGATTTTTTAAGAATCTGGACGGTATGCTGGAACACATGCGGAAACATGCAGATATCATGAGACCGAAATTTGAGGCGGTTCTTCGAGTATTGGATCAGGAACTGGGTGGACGTGGAATAGGTGAATGGACCAGACCGCGGGGCGGCTATTTCATTTCTTTTGATGCGATGGAAGGCTGTGCAAAAGCGATCGTGGCAAAGTGTAAGGAAGCAGGCGTTGTATTGACAGGCGCCGGTGCAACATTCCCCTACGGAATTGACCCGAAGGACAGTAATATCCGTATAGCACCGTCTTATCCCACATCGGAAGAGATGGCTGCGGCGACGGATCTGTTTGTGCTTTGTGTTAAACTGGTCAGCGTAGAAAAGCTGCTGGAAACAGTGTAAAAGCAGCAGCGGGATGTAAATTCAGGTTTATGCCTGCTCTGTCCGTGTAATGAAAGCTTCGGCAAGAACGGTTCTAAAATGGAAATTGTGGGTGAGATTGTGTGGAGATTACGGATATTGTATGCTGGACAAGAACCGGGAAGTGTTATATGATGTAATATAATATCACTGAATTGTGTATGTCAGCGAGGTGTGTATGGAGAAATACGAGCGTATCGACAGGGAACTGGTGCATAAAGGCGCCATTATAGATTATTATCAGGATACCATCAGGATCCCCAACGGCAATATTGCCAAATGGGATTATATCAAGCATAAAGGCGCGGCGGCGGTGGTTGCTGTGCAAGACGACGGAAAGCTTCTGATGGTCAGACAGTACAGAAATGCGCTGGACAGAGAAACTCTTGAGATTCCGGCAGGCGGACTGGACGGGGCGGAGGAACCTACGGAGCTTGCTGCGGCAAGAGAACTGGAAGAAGAGACCGGATATACGGCAGGCAGGATCGAATTGCTGCTGTCTCTGCGCACTACAGTTGCTTTTTGTGATGAAAAGATTGATGTCTATGTGGCGACAGACTTGAAGAGAAGCAGACAGCATCTTGATGAAGACGAGTTTCTGGATGTGGCAAGTTATGATGTGGAAGAACTTTTGAAGATGATCTATGACTGCAAGATCCAGGATGGAAAGACGGTTTCCGCAATTCTGGCATATTACAATAAGTATCGAAGATAACAGAGCTACAGGATAAATGCAAAGGAGAGCTTATCTATGAATGAAAGTACGGCGAAGGAACTGGCGCACGAGCTGGCGATGGAATATGTCAGGGAGAAGAATATGTTAAGCAATCCCCTGCTGGATAATATTCCCAATGTGGTAGACAAATTTGCGGAAATCAACAAAAGATTCTATGACGCGGTCATGGACAATGAGATTTTGAAAGATTTATATTGATGTTTTATTAAAAAGAAAATTTGCCAGGCAAATTTTCTTTTTTTTGCATGTACCCTGTAACACGGTCATACATATAGGAAGACAGGACATACCGTGGAAGAGGGGATGGGCGTTGCAGCAACAATCACCGGCAAAAAACTGTTATTATATCGTATATCTGTATATGATCGGGTTATTTCTTGGAATACTGGCTGTAAATGTGGGATATGACACGTGGATCAAGGACGGCAGTCTGCTGGGGACGGAGATGATCATCCGTCTGAAAAACAGCATACCTGACAGTGCCGGGCTCCTGACTTATATTTTGAGACACAGGCTTTCCACGGTCTGTATTTTGGGGATTCTGGCCACTACGATGATCGGGCTTCCGGCAGTATGCGGCTATGTGTGCTATATTGGTCTGTCGGCAGGCTGCCTGCTTTCGGTGGCAGTAATCCGGTATGGAATCCGCGGACTTTTTCTCATGGCGGCGGGCATTCTTCCTCAGGGGATTCTTCTGATTCCGGGGTATATGGCCCTGTTTGTATGGGCTGTCGGCGTTAACAGGATGCTCTATGCGCGGGGGGCCTATCGTGAGTATGGCTTAATGCCCGGAAGACAGGTTTATCTGAAAAAAGGGATGCAGATTGCGGCGATTGTTGTAGTTGTCATAATGGGATGCATGTTGGAGAGTTATGTTAATCCTAAAATGCTGCATTTTGCGCTGAAAATATTTTAAAAAAATTTTATTTTGCACTTTTAACCACATATAGTAGACATAAATTCTGGCGTTGACGATATGTTGTGCTTTGCGTGCTATATAGGCTGAAATGCCCATAAAATCGGGGAAAAATCCATTTGCTTTTCTTTGAAATTCTGCTTATAATGGTAGGCAGACGATGAGTTGATTTACATAAGAGGGGTCGCTCAGGGAAGGATTTCCGGTTACATGGAAAAAGAGATTAAAGCATTCATAGCATATTTACATAATGTGAAGAATACTTCGACTAATACAGAGATGTCATATAAGAGAGATCTGGAAAAAGTACAGCACTTTATGGCGGAACGCGGGATCCATGAGACGGCTGAGGTATCAAAGCATGATTTGGAGGGATATGTAAAATATCTGGAAGATAGTAAGTTTGCGGCGGCTACGGTTTCGAGAAATATAGCATCAATAAAAGCGTTTTACCATTATATGGTTCATGAGAACATTATAGCAGAAGATATTTCCGAGGAATTGAAGGCACCGAAGATTGAGAAGAAGATTCCGGAGATCATGTCACCCGATGAGGTGGTAAGGCTTCTGGAACAGCCTTCAGGAAATACCCATAAAGAAATCCGGGATAAGGCAATGCTGGAACTTCTTTATGCTACAGGGATCAGGGTGACGGAACTGATCACGCTCAGAATTTCAGATGTCAATATGCCTATGGGATTTATTCTGTGCCGTGACCGTAATAAAGAGAGAGTCATTCCTTTCGGCACCGAGGCCAAGAGTGCTCTGGCAAGATATTTGAACGGTACGAGAGACGAGATGCTTGAGAACAAGACATCGGATGTACTGTTCGCCAATTGTTCGGGACAGCCGATGAGCCGACAGGGTTTTTGGAAGCTGATCAAATATTATGCGAAGAAAGCGGATATTAAGGCGGATATCACGCCACATACGCTCAGACATTCTTTTGCGGCGCATCTGGTGGAGAACGGAGCTGATCTGAGAAGTGTGCAGGAGATGCTGGGGCATTCTGATATCTCCACTACGCAGATTTACGCCAATCTGAATCACAGTCATATCCGGGAAGTATATGCGAAAGCTCATCCCAGAGGGTAGAAGCTTTTACCCGGCAGAGATTTGAGAAGCGGGCACGTTTGCAGAGGCAGGATGTTCTGTGTTTGTTATGTAAAAGTATAGGAATCAGAAAACAGGCTCCGGTTTGGAGAGCAGGAATTGAAGCAGAAGGAATAGGGTACGGGGCAGCTTGCAACAATTATATTGATTGACGGGAACAATGCACAGGAATGTTTACAGTTGAAACATCCTGTGCTTTTTTTTATAATATTGTTTTAGGGATACAGCCCTGGATGGATTCAGGCAGTGCATTTGCGCAAAGGATGACGGAAAATCAGACTTCAGGGTGGAAAAGGAGCAGATAACATGTACAGGATTCTGATTGTTGAAGATGACAGTACGATCTCGGAACAGATCGGAAAATTTCTGGGGAAATGGGGGCATGAGACAGCCTGTGTGACAGATTTTGAAAATATACTGCCGCAGTTTGTCGCCTTTGACCCGCATCTTGTTCTTCTGGACATCGGACTGCCATTTTATAACGGATATTACTGGTGCGGGGAGATTCGGAAGATCTCACAGGTTCCGGTGGTGTTTATTTCTTCCGCCGCTGACAATATGAATATTGTAATGGCAATGAACATGGGCGGGGACGATTTTATTACGAAACCCTTCGATCTGGACGTATTATCGGCTAAGGTACAGGCAATTCTGAGGAGAACTTATTCTTTTCAGAAGCAGTCGTCAGTCATGGAACATGGTAAGGTAATCCTGAATCTGGCGGATATGAGTCTTCTCTATCAGGGAGCAAGGATCGAACTTTCCAAGAATGAATTTCGCATTCTGCAGCTTCTTTATGAGTATGACGGGAACACGGTAAGCCGTGAGAATATCATGAAGAGGCTGTGGGACAATGAATGCTTCGTAGACGATAATACGCTGACCGTGAATATGAACCGGCTTCGGAAGAAACTGGAGGATGCGGGAATCCACGATTTTATTCTCACGAAGAAAGGAGTAGGATACCAGTTGTCAGCGGAAGAAGCGGAATAATTCTGTACAGGGTATCATAAAAGTTCAGGAGTGTAACAAGTTATGATGAATCAAAAAGAAATGAACATGCAGATATGCCGGGCATATATCCGGGATAAATGGAAGGCCATGGGATTATACATCCTTATCGTAACGGTATTTTATGCGGTCGCTTTTTTGTATCATTATGATCAGGTACGGAGAAATATGGTGTACGCCGTGGAAATAACAGTCTTTTTCGGCATTCTGGCGGTGCTGGCTGATTACAGAAGCTATCACATAAAATGCCGCGGACTGCTTTTTTCGCTGCAAAAAGAAGAGGAGAGAACACGGTTTCTGCCGGAGGCGAAGAACTTTCCTGATTCTCTGTTTCTGCAGCTTCTTGTGGAGGAAGAGCAGGCGAAGAGGAAGTCTGTCACGAAATATGATGAGAAGCAGAAAGAGATGGCAGATTATTATACCCTGTGGACGCATCAGATCAAGACGCCGATTGCGGCGCTCAGGCTGCTGCTTCAAAATGAGGATATCATGTCGGCGGGTGAACAGCAAAGAAGCGGCAATGAGGAGCGTAAAGAGGGGCAGGAGCGGCGATGTCAGGAGGAACTGTTTAAGATTGAGCAGTATGCCCAGATGGCTTTATGCTTTGCCCGGCTGGACAGTCCGTCTTCGGATTTCCTTTTTAAAGATTACGATGTATATGAGATCGTAAAGCAGGCGGTGCGCAAATACTCTGTGCTGTTTCTGGGAAGCGGCCTTTCTTTTCGGATGGAGGAATTTGAGATCCGGGCAGTGACCGATGAAAAATGGCTGGGATTCGTGGTGGAGCAGGTGTTCTCAAATGCATTGAAATATACTTATCAGGGCGGTATCGCGATCTACGGAGCGGATGCGGATGGCAGTATGAGGTCTGGCAAGGCATCTTATCTGGTCATTGAGGATACGGGAATCGGAATCAGGGAAAGCGATCTGCCAAGAATCTTTGAGAGAGGGTTTACGGGTTACAACGGACGGCTGGATCGAAAGTCTACCGGGATCGGCCTGTATCTTTGTGACCGGATCATGGGCAGGATGGCGCATTCCATGAGGGTGGTGTCTGTTCCGGGAGAGGGGACGAAGGTCATTCTCGGATTTGTACAGGAATGAATGCCGGCAAGTCTCATTTCTGGTCTCAAGTCAGTCTTGTTTTTGTTTGAGGCTGACTTGAGACTGAAGGATATTTGCCGCAATTTGAGACGCTGCGAAGCGAAAGTATGGAATATATGTAGTATGTGTGACAAAAATGTAAGGTCGGAGAAAAGAAATGTAAGCCTGATGAATGGCAGTACATTTCTTCTTTTTATATAATTGCTTTATGTAAGGGAGAGAAAATTGCAAGTCGGGAAAGAATGGTCTGGTGGAATAAAAAAATCCCTTTCGTAAAACAGGTATAACAGAAGGAGGTTAACATAATATGTCACTGCTAGAGGTTAAAAATGTCAAAAAAGTATATACCACAAGATTCGGAGCGGCCAAAGTGCAGGCTTTATGCGATGTGAACTTTTCTGTAGAGGAAGGGGAGTATGTGGCGGTCATGGGTGAATCCGGTTCCGGGAAGACGACGCTTCTTAATATTCTGGCTTCTCTGGATAAGGCGACCAGCGGTCAGGTGCTGCTGGACGGACGGGATCTTACAGAGATCAGGCATCGTGAGATCTGTGCTTTTCGAAGAGAACATCTGGGATTTGTGTTCCAGGACTTCAATCTGCTGGATACGCTGTCCCTGAAAGACAATATTTATCTGCCCCTTGTACTGGCAGGTGCGGACTACCGGGAAATGGAGAAGAGGCTTCTTCCGCTGGCAAGGAAACTGGACATCGGAGAAATTCTGGAAAAATTTCCGTATGAGGTGTCAGGCGGTCAGAAGCAGCGTGCAGCGGTATGCAGGGCACTGATCACGGAACCGGATATTATTCTGGCGGACGAGCCTACCGGGGCGTTGGATTCCAAGGCGGCAGGAAAGCTGCTTCGACTGTTCAGTGAAGTGAACAGGGAGGGGCAGACAATTCTGATGGTGACTCACAGTATTCAGGCGGCCAGCCATGCAGGACGGGTGCTTTTTATCAAGGACGGCTGTGTATTTCACCAGATCTATAAGGGGAATCAGAGCAATGAGGCTATGTATAAGATGATATCCGATGCGTTGACGGTATTGCAGACGCAAAAGGAAGACGGTGCAGACACGGAGCAGAAAACAGAAGCATCTGTCATAGAAAAAGACAGCGTCCGAAACTGTAAGGCTGGACAGAACTGCACTGACAGAAGGATGTGCATAGAAAAGCAGAGCGGGAAGGCAGAAGAATCTGAGGAGAGAAAAGAGGTGTATCCGGCATGAACACATCAACCGGCAGGACAAACAACAAAACAGACAGACTGCGGATAAAACTGCTGCCACAGCTTGCCTGGAAGGGCATTGTGAGCAACGGAAGCGTATATTATCCTTATCTTGCAGCAGGTATTTTTTCGGTGTTTATCTATTTTGTATTTGCATCGATCCTGCACAATGATATTGTGAAATTAATTCCCAAAAGTGCATACATGTGGATTTTGATGCAGATGGGACAGGGCCTTTTATCGATCATACTTGTATGTTTTCTGATCTATGCCAACGGGTTTTTGATCAAAAGGCGCAGAAAGGAATTCGGGCTGTATCATATTCTGGGATTGGAGAAAAAGCATATCGGAGTCATGATGCTTTTTGAGACGGTGATCCTTTATGTGTGGACGATAGCAGGAGGAATCATTTTCGGCGTTGTGCTATCCAAGCTTATGTTTCTTTTGCTGCTCCGGATCTGCAGGCTTTCGGCAGACATAAGTTTTGTGTTTGAACCGTTGGCATTTCGGGAGACACTGGCCTATTTTGCCGTTGTGTTTTTGGTCAATTATGTGTGGGGCTTATGGGAGGTGGGCAAAGCAAGGCCTGTTGAACTAATGAGCGGCAGCAAAAAAGGTGAGAAAGAGCCGCGGTTTTTATGGCTGTATGCCATACTCGGTGCGGCATCGCTGGGTGCAGGCTATTATTGCTCCATTACTGCCAAGGTTGACTCCATGATCTTTATCAACTTTTTCCTGGCGGTTTTTCTGGTGATCATTGGAACATATCTTTTATTTACGTCGGGAAGCATCGCGTTTCTGAAGTGGATGAAGACAAGGAAGAGGATTTATTACAGGCCGAAAAATTTTATCACCGTTTCAGGAATGCTTTACCGCATGAAAAAGAGTGCGGCGAGTCTTTCCAATATCTGTATTTTTTCTACCATGGTGCTTATTACGCTGATCTGTACGGTGGCACTGAGCGTTGGTCTGGAAGGATGTATGCATTTTATATACCCTTACGATCTGACCATGTCTTACAGGGGAGAAAAAGTCGATCCGGATGCCGTGATACAGAAGGAGACTGCGCTGGAAGAAAAATATGGTATTTCGGCGGCAAGATTAGATATATACGATAAAGTGACGCTTCATGTCAGAAAAGTTGAAAACAGGTTTGAGATGCAGACGGGAGAGGATTACGAAGATGAGTATCAGCTTGATCTGATCATGCAGGATGACTACAACCGTGTAGAAAATCGTGCCTTCAGTCTGGCAGAGGAGGAAGCCCTCATTTATTGCAGCGGCAGTGATTTCGGATATGATTCAATCGACTTTTTTAACAAAAAGCTGCAGGTGAAGGAGGAGCTTGACGGATTTTTTCCGTACCCGAAGGCAGACGAGAATGTGTATCAGGCGCGATATGTGATGATCGTCAGGGATGAAGAGGTTCGGGAAGCATGTGTCCGGGCATGGTGCGAGGCGTATGGAGTGGAAGATGCGGCAGGATTTATCAAAAGTGATGTGTCGCAGCGGATTCTGCTTCTGCTGGAAGGCGCAGATGAAAAGAAAACAGCGTTTTTGAGTGAATTCAGTGCATGGGGAGAGAGCCGGCCGGGATTCAATGGTCTTGAGAATGGTGTGGAGTGGAGAGAAAATACGCAGATTATGTATGGCGCGCTGCTGTTTGTGGGCATTATATTCGGACTGATCTTTTTTATGTGTCTGCTTCTGATTATGTATTACAAGCAGATTTCGGAAGGATATGAGGATCGGAATAATTTCGGCATTATGCAGAAGGTCGGCATGAGTGAACGGGAGATTCACAGTACAGTGCACAGACAGATACTGATGTTTTTTGGTCTGCCGCTTGCAGGAGCACTGCTGCATACGATGGCGGGAATGTTCATGGTAAAAGGATTGTTTGCGACGATCTCTCTGTTTGACATGAGAATCTTTGTGGGAAGCATAGCCGGGACAGCGGCGGTGTTTGTGGTGGTGTACGGTGTGAGCTATCTGATTACGGCGAAGAAATATTACCGGATCGTGAAGCAGGAATAACAGAAAAGCGGGGACCGGGAAAGTACAGAAGTGTCTTTTCCGGTCCCCGCTGCGGTTTGGCCTGATCTTTTAAAAATAATGATATTTTCCGCGTTTGACAGACAAAAAAACGATGGAGAGGATACAGGCACAGATTTCCGCTGCCGTGATGGCCCACCAGATTCCGTCGATCCCCATAAGAACGGGAAGCAGCAGCACGGATGCGGTCTGGAAGATCAGTGTCCGCATGAAGGATATGGCGGCTGAAACTGCTCCGTTGTTGAGTGCGGTAAAAAGCGAGGATATAAAAATATTAAAGCCTGCTAACAGAAAAGAAAATGAAAACAGCCTGAATGCGTGGCTGGTCAGTGCAAACAGTTCGGCATCATAGCCCACAAATATTCCGGCCAGCGGGTCTGCCAGCAGGAATGCGGATGCAGTCAGGACAATGCCGGCGATACCGGAGAGCGTAACACTTTTTTTGAGCATGTTTTTCAATTCGGCATCGTTTCCGGCACCATAATGGTAACTGATCACAGGCGCGGAACCGATGGAATAGCCGATGAAAATGGCAATAAAAATAAACTGCACATACATCAGCACCCCGTATGCCGAGACCCCGTTTTCACCTATATATTTCATAAGCTGAAAGTTGTAGATTATGCTGACAACGGAAGTGGAGATGTTGCTCATCAACTCCGAAGAACCGTTAGCGCAGGCCAGCAGCATGGGCCTAAACTCCGGCTTCGCCGGAATAAGCCTGAGAAGGCTGGTATTCGGTCTGGCAAAATATATAAAGGGCAGAAGTCCCCCGATACACTGGCTTAAACCGGTGGCGAAAGCCGCGCCAGCCACACCCCATCGGAATACACCCACAAAGAGAGCATCAAGAATCATGTTTGTGACACCCGCGGCAATGGTTACCACCAGACCGAGTTTGGGCCGTTCGGCAGCGATCAGGAAACTTTGAAATACATTCTGCAGCATGAATGTGAAAGTGAATCCGGTCACGATTCTGCCGTAAAGGACACAATGCTCCATCATTTCCGGCGTGGCGCCAAGGAGCGCGGCGACAGGGCGCATGAAAAGGATACCCAGGACAGACAGCGTAAGCCCAAGCCCCAGTGTCAGGCAGATCATCATGGAAAAGCAGCGGTTTGCTTTTTCACGGTCACCTGTCCCCAGAATAAGTGCCGTGAGGGCTGTCCCGCCGGTGCCGATCATGAATCCCATGCCGCCCAGGATCATGACGAAGGGCATGATAAGATTGACCGCGGCAAAAGCGGTTTTTCCTGCAAAATTGGATACGAAGAAACCGTCCACAACACCGTAAATTGATGTAAACACCATCATGGTGATGGAAGGTAAGGTAAAGCGCAGTAATTTATTGTAGGTAAAGTGGTCTGATAACTGTATTGCTGTTTTCATTGTTAAACACACTCCTTTTGTAAATTGATATATGTTATGTATTCACAGTAATTCACCGATTCTGTTTCTGAAATCGCGCAGATAGCGTTCAGTCAGTTCCAGATATTTTTCCACATCAGCCTGCGGCCAGGAGGAAAAGAGATCATTTTCAATTTTGATGATTTTTCCGGCAGTCCGCTCAGCCAGATGTCTGCCGTATTCGGTGAGACAGACTGTTTTGTTTTTTGGTCCGGCAGATTCAAGATAGATTACACCTTCCGATTCCAGTTTGCGCAGTGCGGAATTGGCAGTCTGTTTGCTGATGCCGGAATTGTTTATGATATCTCTGAGCGGGCAGGAATCCCCATTGTCAAAAATTGCATACAGGACAATCATGGAACTGTCAGGCAGTCCTAATTTGAGGGCGATGTCGTGGTAGGCGGCCTCGATTTCATTGACCAGATAGTTGTGGCGTTTCAGTTCTTTTGAGGAATGTATGTTCATAAGTTCAGTTTCCTTTACAATGGTATGATTTCATACTAAAAGCTAGTATAGTACGATTTCATACTTGGGTCAAGAGGAAAATATCACAGGAAGAGATTTCTGAGAAAGAGAATAAACTGAAGTACCAAAAAAGCAGCCGGAATGGCTGCTTCAGTGGTTGATTTTCTGGTGTTTTTTACTCGTATTCTGCAATATCATAGATCAGCCGTTCCGATGCTTTCCAGCCCAGACAGGGATCGGTAATGGATTTACCGTAGATGCCTTCGCCGATTTTCTGGCTGCCTTCTTCAATATAGCTTTCCACCATAACGCCTTTTACCATGCGGTGAATATCGCTGTTCAGTTTCCGGCTGTGCATTACTTCCTTGACAATACGAATCTGCTGCTCGTACTTCTTATCGGAGTTATTGTGGTTGGCATCGATGATGCAGGCCGGATTCACAAGGTCATATTCATGGTACAGGGAGCAGAGCATGGCCAGATCTTCATAGTGGTAGTTTGGCAGGCTCCGGCCGTGCTTGTTGACGGAACCGCGCAGGACAGCGTGTGCCAGCGGATTGCCGCCTGTACTCACTTCAAATCCTCTGTAGATAAATTCATGGGGATGCTGTGCGGCATAGATCGAGTTCAGCATGACGGACAGTGTGCCGCTGGTAGGGTTCTTCATGCCGGCGGGAACGTCGAAACCGCTGACGGTCATGCGGTGCTGCTGATCCTCTACGGAACGTGCCCCGATGGCAACATAGGAAAGGATGTCCTCCACATAGCCCCAGTTGTCGGGATAGAGCATTTCATCCGCGGCGGTCAGTCTGGATTCTTCGATGGCGCGGATATGCATCTTGCGCATGGCAATCAGGCCGCTTGTGAAATCCGGTTTTTTCTCCGGGTCGGGCTGACTGACGATGCCTTTGTATCCCTCGCCGGTAGTACGGGGCTTGTTTGTATAGATTCTGGGTATCAGAATTAATTTATCTTTGACCTGTTCGTTGATGCGGGCAAGCCGGTTTACATAATCACAAACCGCTTCCTCGTTATCTGCGGAACAGGGCCCGATGATCAGCAGAAATTTGCTGCTTTTTCCGGTAATGACATCACGGATCTCGGCATCCCGGGCCTGTTTGAGCTTCACGAGATGTTCGGGCACCGGAAACTGTTTACGGATTTCTTCCGGGGTTGGTAATTTTGCTACATAATGAAAAGACATTTTTTCACACTCCTCTTAAAATGTATACTCAGTGCCAGACAAAACAGTTACGTTGGATACACAGATGGAATCGATTTTTCTGGCAAAAGCACATATATTATAGTATATTAGGGTGTGAATCGCAAGAAACGTTTTTGCGTGTCTGCGTACTTTTATGCACACAAAATGCTCCAAAGCCGCATTTTGGCGCTTGCACAACCTGCCTCAGGAGAAAAGTCTGTGTAGACAAGACGCTTCGGCAGGCGGTTTACGCCCGGTGTGCCTTATGGGAAATATGAAGCGCCGATACCGTGCACAGAAACGTCTGCAGCATCTGGCTTGCCAGTGTGCCCCAGAGGTAGCCTTTGATCCCGTAGACCGGAATGGCGATGAACACAAAGAGCAGGCGCAGCAGAAGGCTGACCACGCTGAACAGGAAAGTCTGGGCCGTTTTTCCCAGTCCGTTCAGAATGCTGTTCAGTGTACTGGCGATATACATGAAAGGGCAGATAAAGCTTAAGGTCAAGATAAAGCTGCCGGCCAGTTCCGAGTGAAACAACAGGCGTCCTGCGGGACGTCCCAGAAGAAGAAACATGGCAGTACAGCCGAAACCCAGCAGCAGGCAGTAGCGTATGGAAGTCATGATGGCCCGTCTGACAGCGGCTTTGTTGCCGGCGGCGTCTGCTTCGGACACGATGGGCAGCAGCAGTACGGATATGGAATTGGTGATGGCCGACGGAAAAAGGATCAACGGCAGGCTCATTCCCGTCAGCACACCGTACACGCCCAGGGCATCGGCATTGTTCAATCCGTGGGCCATAAGCCTGTTGGGGATATAGATCGCCTCGATGCTTTGCAGCAGGTTGATAACCAGCCGGTTGGCGGACAGAGGCACTGCCAGCCGCAGAAGCTGTCCCATGATCCCTCTGTATATGCTCCAGACCGGCGCTGTACGCAGAGGAGTCTGAGATCTGCGGGCAGAACGAAAAAATCCTCCATTGCAAAAAGCACGGCCGGGTGTATGTGAAGTGCCGGATTCATAATCCCGAACCGGAAATACCTGATGCGCCCGTGCCAGAATTGCAACGACAGAGACAATCATGGAGGCACCTTCACCGATAACCAGACCTGCTACGGCAAAACTGATGGTAGGTTTCATGTTATGCTGTCTGCAGAAGTAGTAGATCAGATAGACAGAGCCCACACGGCAAAGCTGTTCCGCCAGTTGGGATACGGCCGGAATGGCGGTTTTGCGGATGCCGTAGAAGTAGCCGTTAATACAGGAATGCACGGTAGCCATAGGGATGGACAGGGCGATGATGCGCAGTAACGGTGCAGTTCGTGCTTCCAGCAAAAGGGTGACGGCGATCCAGTCCGCATACAGATAAATGTACAGCGCGCAGGCCGCGGACAGCGCCATGGCAAGAAGGAAGCCTGCCCAGAGCGTGCGGAAAGAGGTCTTATAGTCACGGGTGCTTGTTTCACTGGCCACATATTTTGAGATGGCAGTCTGGATGCCGGATACGGTCAGCGAGAAGGAGAGCGCCAGCACAGGGGAGATCAGCTGATAGATTCCCATGCCTTCAGCGCCGAATATATTTGACAGGAAAATGCGATAGAAAAAGCCGATAAAACGGCTGAGGAGACCGGTCAGTGTAAGAATGACAGTTCCGGTTACTAAAGGGTTTTTCCATTTCTGTAATGTCATAGAGCACCGTCTTCATGTTGGATATGGTTTAAATCTATGCGTGGGTGAAGAAGAGAAGAACCGGGCGGAACATATTTCATTTTTGAAAAAGAAGAAACAACGATTGATTTTGCGTCCGCTGAAGCGGACAAGGGGTATCAATATGACAAAAAAGAAAGTAGTGGTAGGTATGTCCGGCGGAGTGGATTCTTCCGTGGCGGCATATCTTTTAAAAGAACAGGGATATGAAGTGATCGGAGCCACCATGCAGATCTGGCAGGATGTGGAGCGGGATGTGCAGGAGAAAAACGGAGGCTGCTGCGGCCTGAGCGCGGTGGACGACGCCAGAAGGGTGGCGCAGAAGCTGGACATCCCCTATTATGTGATGAATTTCAGGGAAGCATTCAAGTGCAGCGTCATGGATTATTTTGTGGAAGAGTATCTGGCCGGCAGGACGCCGAATCCGTGTATTGCCTGCAACCGCTATGTGAAATGGGAATCCATGCTGCAAAGGAGTCTGGCCATCGGTGCCGATTATATTGCCACAGGACATTATGCGCGGATCGCACAGATGGCTGACGGCAGGTATGCGGTCAGAAATTCCGTCACAGCCGGGAAAGACCAGACTTATGCTTTATACAGTCTGACCCAGGAGCAGCTTGCCCGTACACTGATGCCGGTGGGGGAGTATACGAAGGACCAGATCCGGGCCATCGCAGAACAGGCCGGACTTCCTGTAGCGCATAAGCCGGACAGCCAGGAGATCTGCTTTATTCCGGATCATGATTATGCGGCCTATATCGAACGGGCGGCGGGAGAGAGAGTTCCGGGGCCGGGGAATTTCGTGACAGAAGACGGAGAGGTGCTGGGAAGGCATCTGGGGATCACACACTATACGGTGGGACAGCGCAAGGGGCTGAATCTGGCCATGGGACGGCCTGTGTTTGTGACGCAGATCAGACCGGAGACGGATGAGGTGGTGATCGGCGAAGCGCAGGACGTGTTCGGAGATACGCTGTACTGTGACCGGATTAACTATATGGGAATGGCAGACCTGCCGGGACAAAGAGAAGTGACGGCTAAGATCCGCTATGCCCACAGGGGTGAAAAATGTGTTATTGAGCGTGTGGAAAAGGATGTCATAAAATGTACTTTCCGGGAGCCGGTGCGTGCCATTACACCGGGACAGGCAGTGGTTTTTTATGAGGACGGCTGCGTGCTGGGCGGGGGGACCATAATAAGAAAATCTTAAGAAATTCTACCGCTTTCCTTCACGACATTTTCACAACCCGTGTGATAGGATAGGTACTTGTAAGCATAAGCTTACTGAGGAGAGAAGCTCTTAGACCTGTAGTGGAAGAGAGGTTATTATGGTAGAATCAAAACTGTCAAAAGTAAAAGTAAATAATGAGATCGCATTGTGCGAAGTATATGATAACGCTACAAAAGAAAGGATCAAGAAGGTTTTTTTCAGGGAGGGGATATCCTTCTTTATTAAGTTCAGGAAAAAATTCGGCATGACGGGCTTCGGGGCGATGAATCTTGCGGGTGCGGATGTACAGGCCAGAATGGAGACGGTGCCGGAGCGGAAAGAGGGTATCTACATAATCTGCGTGAACAGGAGTCAGGAGCAGATCGCGCGCAATTCCATCAAGAGAGTGGTTCCTGATCATCATGACAGGATTCTGTTTTACGACGAACCGGGGAGAAAGAGAGAGGACTGTTCCCCTTTTTGGAATCTGATCGCCCAGATCGAATAAGACATTGACTTTCCGGACATTGACTTTTAAACAGAAGAGTTTCGTGACAGAACTGCCTGTATCATGTATGATTTGAGTATAAAAGCAGGAAAGGCGGTCAGATCATCATGACGGAACGATTAAAAAAGACAGCAGACAAAAACAGTTTTGCACCAACCCCGCCTATGGGATGGAACAGCTATGACTATTATGACACCACCGTAAACGAGGCACAGGTGAAAGCCAATGCGGATTACATGGCGGAACATTTGAAAGAATTCGGATGGGAATATGTGGTGGTGGACATCGAATGGTATTCCAATGACGCAGGAACGCTCAGAGACAGGTATCAGTATATTCCTTTCGGAGATGTGGAGATGGACGCTTACGGCAGGTTTTTGCCGGCACCGGCAAGATTTCCTTCCTCAGCCGGAGGAAAGGGGTTCGGGCCGCTGGCGGATTATGTGCACGGACTGGGGTTAAAGTTCGGAATTCATATCATGCGCGGCATTCCCCGGAAAGCTGCCCATGAGGCATGTCCGGTTCTGGGAGCGCAGGAGAAAGCCGACCGGATTGCGGATCCTTCTTCGATCTGCATCTGGAATCCGGATATGTATGGTGTGAGGAACACCCCGGACGGACAGGCATACTATGATTCTGTCTTTTCCCTGTATGCCCAGTGGGGCGTGGATTTTGTCAAATGTGACGATATATGCGACAGCAGGCTGTACAGAACGGAACCTTTTCTGGGATGGGAGGAGACCAGAATGATCCATCGGGCCATAGAAAAGTGCGGCAGGCCCATTGTGCTCAGTCTTTCTCCTGGGCCGGCGCATATTGACAGGGCATGGGAGTACTGCAGATATGCGAATATGTGGCGGATCACTGACGACTTCTGGGATGAATGGGAACTGCTCAAAGGCATGTTTGTGCGATGTGAGATGTGGCAGGATCATGTGCGTGCGGGCTGCTTTCCGGACTGCGACATGCTTCCTCTTGGAAAACTGGGCAAGGGATTCGGCAATGAGTGGGAGACACGCTTTTCAAGGGAAGAGCAGAAGACCATGATGACATTATGGTGCATGTTCCGCTCGCCGCTTATGATCGGCGCGGAACTGACTTTGCTGGATGACTGGACATTGTCCCTTTTGACCAACAGGGATATACTTGCGTTGATGAAAGAAAGCTGTAAAGGCACCCAGATTTTGAGGACAGAGGATCTGGCAGTCTGGAAAAACAAGGATGAAGCTGCCGGCAGACTTTGTGTGGCGCTTTTCAATCTTAGTGATGAGGAGCAGACTGTTTCTGTCGATATTGAGAAATTGGGAGAGGACGCTTTGATATCGGAGGATACGGTATTGTTTGAATTATGGGAACAAAAAGAGACCACCGTGGTATCCGGCCGGATTGAGGCGGGGATTCCGGCTCACGGCGTAAAAGTCTATCGGGCAGAATGAATTGTTACGGTAAAATTGTGCATTATTTGTGAACTTTTATCTGGGTATTTCATTTATCGGCCAAATATGCTAAATTATCTTTTTAGAGATATAAATTTACGGAAAGTGAAGGTCGAATAAAATGGCAGCAAAGAAAACAACCAGAGTTGATGAGAAAACAGACGTAAGCAAGAGTAAGGCAAAGCGCGAGGCGCGCAGAAAACAGGTGGAGAAGGAGAGACGCCAGAAGCGGGTTTCCAGGACAACCGGTATTCTGGTGACGACGGTTCTTGTACTGGCGTTTGCGGCACTTGTGGGAAGACAGCTTTACATCATGGCTATCCGCACGACTCCCCACAGGGATTTCAGCGCGGGGCTTACCGCTGACGGTAAAATTGAAAATGCAGACATGAAGTCGGCGGTTACATTGGCTGATTATAAGAATATAACGATCCCGGAGGACGAGGTGGCGGCTACGGCGGAAGAGGTGGAAGGTGAGATCGATTCGATGCTTTCCTCTTACAAAGAGCTTAAGACGGACGGAGATCTTGTGATCGCTGACGGAGATGAAGTAAATATTGATTATGTGGGAACTGTGGACGGTGTTGAATTTGAAGGCGGCAACAGCGGCGGGGCAGGATCTGATCTGGTCATCGGTTCCGGTTCGTTTGTGGATGATTTTGAGCAGCAGCTGATCGGCCATAAACCCGGTGAAGAGGTGACGGTTGAGGTTACATTCCCGGAGGATTATAACGAAGAGCTGGGAGGTAAGGATGCCAGCTTTGCGGTGACCATCCACGGTATTCAGAAGGTGCCGGAGCTTACGGATGAATTCGTGGCTGAAAATCTTGCGGAAACGGAAGGGGTATCTACGGCAGAGGAATATCGTGCCCAGGTGGAAAATGAATTCCGCGCAGGCCATGTGGAGGAGTACATTACTGAATATGTGGTAGAAAACTCTGTGATAAACACTTATCCGAAGAAATATTTAAAGGCGGCGAAATCACTTCTTAAATACAGCGATAATAACGGGGAAGACATTGACGACGAGATCGCATATGAGAAAGAACTTACCCAGCGGGCCAAAGAAGAGGTAAAAGAGGCCATGGTCTATCAGGCAGTCTTTGAAGATGCAGGCCTCAGCTTTGATGTCCAGGCATATTTTGACGAGATGGCTGGAGAGAGCGGAGAGGAATATGTTGACAGCCTGAAAGAGAATTACGGAGAAGCATATCTTGCACAGAATGAGATGCGTCAGGCGGTGATCGAGTATCTGACAGGATTATATGAGTGATCCGGATCCGGCTGATGGCTAAAGTTTTTGTCTTTTCAAAATGAACAGGTGCAGGCGCTGCAACGCAGAAAGAAAGCGTTGCGGCGCCTGCTTTTTCCATATTTCGGATTAAGGGTTGATGTTATTTTAAGTTACCGATATAATAGAAATACAGGCAGGAGATTGCCGCGTGAGAAACTTTGGCGGCATGTCCGGGTACTGCAAATAATTTTATAATGTTGGGAGAAAGACAATGGGAAAAGGGGAAGCTATAGTATCAGGGAAAAAGAGCCAGTCAGCAATGCTCAGGCAGCTAGTACATCAGGCTTTTCTGGCGGTAGGGGCAGGCTCGCTGCTGCTGCTCGGATTTATTATACTGAATCTGGGCACATCACGGGTACATACCGCGCAGATCAACACCATGGCGGCACTGAACCAGTACAGGGTAGGATCCAGGACATTGACTTATGAAATACAGTCCTATGCGGCTACGGGCGAGCAGGCATATTACGATGATTACATGAAAGAACTGAACACAGACAGGAATCGTGAGAATGCCGTGGAAATGCTGCATAAGTGCAGTCTCACGGATGCGGAGTGGGACAGCCTGAACGGGATTTCCGATCTGTCGGAAGGACTGGTTCCGCTGGAGGAAGAGGCAATTGCCCATGTACAGGCGGGGGAGCTTGAGGCGGCTCAGGCGTGTGTGTTCAGCGACCAGTACGGAGAAACGGTCAAAAGGATTAATTCACTGACAGATGAGATCATTCAGGAGATTCTTGGCCGGAAAGATAAAAAGCAGGCAGTTATGCAAATATTGCAGCTTTTCTTTGGTGCTTTGTTTGCGTGCGCTTTTGTCTATGTTGTGATGCAGTTTTTCAGGATCATTAAATTTGCTGAGAAAGAACTTCTTGAGCCGATCCAGAAAGTTTCTGATCAGATGGGTGTACTGGCGGAAGGCAATTTCCGCACGGAACTGGATCTTCAGGCGGATGAGAGTGAAGTCGGGAGAATGGTCGGCGCGATTGCCTTTATGAAGAAAAATCTGCTTGCCATGGTGGAAGAGATCACGAAGATATTGGAGCAGATGGGCAACGGTAATTATAATATCCGGATAGAACAGGAGTATGTAGGCGAATTTGTGACGATCAAGGAGTCTTTCCAGAAGATCGGAGAGAAGATGCGGGAGACTCTGTCAACGATTCTCAATGTTTCCAGACAGATCGACAGCGGTTCCGGGCAGCTTGCGTATGCAGCGGAAGATATGGCGCAGGGATGTACCGCACAGGCCAGCCAGGTGGCCGATCTTTTGTCGGTTTTTGAGGATATGACCAAGAGTATGGAATATAATACCAGAGAGGCGGAAGAATCCGCAAGACTTGCGACCAAGGCCGGTATTACGCTGGCAAACGGAAATAAGATGATGCTGGATCTGAAGGAGGCAATTCAGGAGATCAGCAGATGTTCGGAGCAGATCGGTACGATTATAGGTGCCATTGAGGATATTGCATCCCAGACCAATCTTCTGGCGTTAAATGCGGCGATCGAGGCTGCAAGAGCAGGTGAAGCCGGAAGAGGGTTCGCGGTGGTGGCGGAGCAGGTGAAGAATCTGGCCAATGAGTCGGCAAGGGCGGCGGGCAAGACCACGGAATTGATCGAGTCTACCATTACGGCAATGGACAAGGGCATTCTGATCGCGGATGAGACTGTGTCAAACATGAATGAGGTTATGACGGAGGCAAAGGAAGCGACACAGAAGATGGAACAGATTGTGGAGATGCTCAAGCAGGATACGGAACGTATGCGCGATGTCAACGCAAGCGTGGAGCAGGTTTCTGCTGTGGTCGATAATAATTCCGCGGCATCACAGGAGACGGCTGCAGTCAGCGAAGAGCAGAAGACCCAGGTTGAGACTATGGTGGGGCTGATGGATCAGTTTGTGATATAAGAAGATCCTGCTAAGACAGGGAGCAGAATTGTCCGGCGTCCGGGCGGAAGTGTGGAAGCGCAGACGCCGGAGGATTACATTTTGAAAGGCTGATAAATCTATAATTTATGGAAGGAAGGGCTGCGTTTTTCGAAGGTGGTATAATACCGGAAACCGCAGTCTTTTAATATGCCGGAGACTTTGTCAAAGGCACCGGCAATCTGCTCCGGCATGTGTGCGTCTGAGCCGGTTGTGATGATCTCACCGCCCAGTTCGCGGTAACGTTTCAGTACGTCTGCACAGGGATTTGGGTTCTGTAAGCCTTTTGCCAGTCCTGCGCTATTGATCTCGATGCCTTTTCCCATAGAAATAAGCTTTGTCAAAATGTCGTCGAAAATGTCCCGGTATGCTTCGTAAGAATATCCCTCATCCCTTTGCGGACCGTAACGCACTACGTAATCCAGATGGCCGTACACATCAAAATCGTGGAAGCATTCCAGATTGGCAGGAATGGACTCGAAGTATTCCAGATAGGCTTCATATTGTGTTCTTCCTTCGTAAAAAGAAGGGTAGTAGGGATCTTTCCGGTTGCAGATATGGGAAGAGGCTATGATAAAATCATAGTCATGGTCTTTTGCAAAAACGGAATTTCTGCGGCATAAATGAGGCTGCAGCCCCAGTTCCACACCGAAGCAGAGTGAAATCTGACCGGCGTACTTATCCTTTAATTTTATAAAATCGTGCAGATATGCATCGGGATCCACTTCGAATTTCCCGGCAGAATCCATTTCGGTGACGGGATAATCGAAATCGTTGTGTTCCGTGAAGCACATATGCGTCAGGCCTGCTTCTATTCCCCTTTGGATCATCTTTTCCATGGGAGCGTCTGAATCGCCGGAAAATGAAGAATGCAGATGATAGTCAGCTGTAATCGGCATGGTAGTCTCTCTATACTTTCTTATTTATTTTCCACAAAAAAGCTCTTGTTTCAGCCCTTTGTGCAAGGGTTTATGCGGACTTTCAGATTAAGTCATCCGGTTCAGTATAGTTGATCCGGATGCAAAATACAATAGTTCAGAGATCTTCATTGTTATGTTTGTGATTTTACCAAATTATTTTTGATTTACGTCTTGAATTTTTAGGACAAATTGGGTAAAATGAATCTGCTGACTAAATTTTACCAGTCTTATGTGTATGGTACACATACAGCAGGGTAAAATTATATAAAAAACATTATTTAGGAGGGACTAAAAAATGGCAGTAAGAGTAGCAATTAATGGTTTTGGCCGTATCGGTCGTCTTGCATTCAGACAGATGTTTGGTGCAGAAGGATATGAAGTAGTGGCAATCAACGATTTAACAAGCCCGAAGATGCTGGCACACTTGTTAAAATATGATTCCTCTCAGGGTAAATATGCTCTGGCAGATACTGTATCCGCAGGCGAAGATACAATCACAGTTGATGGCAAGACACTTAAGATCTACAAAGAGCCCGACGCAAATAACTGCCCTTGGGGTGAGTTAAAGGTTGACGTTGTATTAGAGTGCTCCGGCTTCTATACAAGCAAAGACAAAGCACAGGCACACATCAATGCCGGCGCTAGAAAAGTTGTTATTTCTGCTCCCGCAGGTAACGACCTTCCTACCATCGTTTACAATGTAAATCATGAGACACTGAAGGCTGAGGATACAATCATTTCTGCAGCTTCCTGTACAACAAACTGTCTGGCTCCTATGGCAAAAGCACTGAATGATTTAGCAGGTATCAAGTCCGGTATCATGAGCACAATCCATGCTTACACAGGCGATCAGATGATCCTTGACGGTCCTCAGAGAAAGGGTGACTTAAGAAGATCCCGTGCAGGCGCTATCAATATCGTTCCTAACAGCACAGGCGCTGCTAAGGCAATCGGTCTGGTTATTCCTGAGTTGAACGGCAAGCTGATCGGCTCCGCTCAGCGTGTTCCTACTCCTACAGGTTCTACAACAATCCTTGTAGCAACTGTTGAGAAGTCCGTAACCAAGGATGAGATCAATGCAGCTATGAAGGCAGCAGCTACAGAGTCCTTCGCATACAATGAGGATGAGATCGTATCTTCCGATATCGTTGGAAGCACATACGGTTCTATCTTTGATGCAACACAGACCATGGTTGGCGAAGACAATCTGGTACAGGTTGTTTCCTGGTACGACAATGAGAACAGCTACACATCTCAGATGGTTCGTACAATCAAGTACTTCTCAGAACTGGCATAAGAAAGTTAATACAATACGAGATGTAAATTTGAGAGGCTCGGCCGTTGGGCCGGGTCTCTTTTTTCTGAAACAGATATGGTTTAACTGTGAGAGTGCAGGATCGGAATGAAATTTCCGACTGCGGGGTTTGTGTTTGCGCGCTGCTTGCCACAAACTTGAAGCAAAGCGGCGCAGAAATGGAGAGAACAATGGCACTAAATAAGAAATCAGTAGATGATATTAATGTGAAAGGCAAACGCGTTCTTGTAAGATGTGACTTTAACGTACCGCTCAAAGAGGGTAAGATCACTGACGAGACCCGTATCGTTGCGGCGCTTCCGACGATCAACAAACTGATCGCTGACGGCGGCAAGGTTATTCTTTGCTCCCACCTGGGCAAAGTTAAGAACGGCCCCAACGAAGGCGAGTCTCTTGCACCTGTTGCAGAGAGACTTTCCGAGAAGCTTGGCAAGCCCGTTAATTTCGTGGCAGACTACAATGTAACCGGCGAAGCTGCTACTGCAGCGGTTGCAGCAATGAATGAGGGAGATGTGGTTCTGCTTCAGAATACCCGTTTCCGTGGTAAAGAGGAGACCAAACCTTCGGATGCAGGCGAAGCTTTCGCAAAAGAACTGGCTGATCTGGCAGACGTATATGTATGTGACGCTTTCGGCTCCGCACACAGAGCACATGCTTCCGTAGCAGTTGTTACAAAGTATATCACCGAAAAAGGCGGCGAGAACGCAGTAGGCTACTTAATGCAGAAGGAGATTGATTTCCTGGGCAATGCGGTTGAGAATCCGGTAAGACCTTTCGTAGCAATCCTTGGCGGTGCTAAAGTAGCTGATAAGTTAAACGTTATCAACAACCTGCTTGAGAAGTGCGATACACTGATCATCGGCGGCGGTATGGCATTCACATTCCTGAAAGCACAGGGCATGGAGATCGGTAACTCCTTAGTGGATGATGAGAAGCTTGATTACTGTAAAGAGATGATGGCTAAGGCTGAGAAGCTTGGCAAGAAGCTGCTTCTTCCGATCGACACAACTGTAGCGGCAGGTTTCCCGAACCCGATCGATGCTGAGATCGAAGTAGAAGTAGTTGATGCTGACAAGATTCCGGCAGACAAGGAAGGTCTTGACATCGGTACGAAGACGGCTGAGATGTATGCGGATGCTGTGAAGTCCGCTAAGACGGTAGTATGGAACGGACCCATGGGTGTATTCGAGAATCCTATCCTTGCAAAAGGTACGATTGCTGTAGCAAAATCTCTGGCTGAGACTTCCGCAACGACGATCATCGGCGGTGGTGACAGTGCAGCAGCGGTTAACCAGCTTGGTTTTGCAGACAAAATGTCCCATATTTCCACAGGCGGCGGTGCTTCCCTTGAGTTCTTAGAGGGTAAGGAGCTTCCCGGCGTAGTGGCTGCGGATGACAAATAAACGGCTGATCAAGCAGGAACAGCAGTAATGCCAAAATAGAATAAAGCGTGCCTGAGCACCTGGCTGTGACGATATGCCAGGAGAAAATGGCAGATTCATGCAGAGGGTGTTTCAGGGCATTCTTACGCAAAAAAAATATTGAATATCATAAAGGAGATTACAGCAATGGCTAGAAGAAGAATTATTGCCGGAAACTGGAAGATGAACATGACTCCCAGCGAGGCAGTTGCGCTTTGCGCGACATTAAAGGATCTGGTAGTGAACGATGCAGTGGATGTGGTTTACTGTGTACCGGCGATCGACATTGTGCCTGTGGCACAGGCTGTTAAAGGCACTAACGTACATGTAGGCGCTGAGAACTTCTATATCGAGGACAAGGGCGCATACACAGGTGAGATTTCCGCGCCCATGTTAAAGGATGCAGGCGTAGAGTATGTGATCATCGGCCATTCCGAGAGAAGAGAATACTTCAAGGAGGACGACGCTTTCCTGAACAAGAAGGTGCTGAAAGCTCTTGAGGCAGGTCTTGTTCCGATTCTCTGCTGCGGCGAGTCCTTAGAGCAGAGAGAGATGAACGTGACCATGGACTGGATCAGACTGCAGATCAAGTCCGATCTGGCAGGTGTTAGCGCAGATCAGGTAAAGGGCATGGTAATCGCTTATGAGCCGATCTGGGCGATCGGAACCGGCAAGACTGCTACTTCCGATCAGGCGCAGGAGGTCTGCAAGGGCATCCGCGACTGCATCGCAGAGATGTATGACGAGGCTACTGCAGAAGCTGTCCGCATTCAGTACGGCGGCTCCATGAACGCATCCAATGCGGCAGAGCTTCTTTCAAAACCTGACATCGACGGCGGTCTGATCGGCGGCGCTTCCTTAAAGCCTGACTTTGGACAGATCGTGAATGCATAACAGCAGGTTTTCAGCAAAAATTTTATTGCTGTAAAGAATATTAATAAAATATATCAGGTGAAAGACTCACTTCAAACTATGTGTATTTCATAGATTGAGGTGAGTTTTTTTGGTATAGGAAATTCCTCCGCATATCCGAGTTGGCGAAGTTATTTGCGAAGCAAATTAATTTTTTTACGATACAGGAAATTCCTCCGCATATCCGAGTTCGCGAAGCGAATCTCGCAAAGTTAATTTGCGAAGCAAATTTACTTTTTTTTTGGTACAGAGGCTGGAGATCAGAAGGTGTTTATGGAACCGGCAGGGTAGTTTGCACAATATGAACAGAACGCCTTTTGAAACCTGAGTGGGGACAGGCAGACACCACGGGTTTTCGGGTGCAGGAAGCAGAGTTTTTGAAGATAATAACATACACAACTATACAAAAAGCCTAATAATACAGCGTAAATACAGAGAATATATAAAAAATGCACAATAATTAATATGAAAATTATAAATAGAAACTAATATTTCTATACTATTTTCTAAAGAAATATGGATATTATCAGCAAAATGTCTAATATATAATAATTACATGAAAAATTGTTAATCGGAATGACAGTATACGATGTTCCGGTGAACGGAGAGGGAGAGGAGAAGGTATGGCTCAAGAGAAAAAGAACGTAAAACCCAAAAAGAGGCGCTGGAACAAGGATGATACGGAATTGACTCTGCTGGCGCTGCCGACTACAATCTGGTATTTTCTGTTTTGCTTCATGCCGATGTTCGGCATTATAATCGCCTTTAAAAAGTTTAAGATTAACGGTGGTTTTCTGAAAAGCTTTCTCACCAGTGAATGGGTGGGGTTTGAAAACTTCAAGTTTCTGTTTTCCACGAAAGATATCTGGATGATTATCAAAAATACATTGGCATACAATATTGTATTTATTATCTTGGGCATTGTAGTGCCGGTGGCGGCAGCGATTGCGATCGGACAGCTTCATTCCAAAAAGCTGACGAAGGTTTATCAGACGGCGATGTTTATGCCATATTTCCTGTCATGGGTCGTTGTAACCGCGCTGGTCTGGGCATTCTTAAGTTACGATAAAGGGCTTGTAAATAATATGCTGGAAGCTATGGGAATGGAAAGACAGCAGTGGTATATGAAGCCGGAGATGTGGCCGCCGTTTCTTGTATTTATGAATCTTTGGAAGGGAGTCGGTTACGGGATGGTTGTATATCTTGCAACCATTACGGGGATTGACAAGAGTTATTATGAAGCGGCAGGTATTGACGGTGCCACAATATGGCAGCAGATCCGTTACATAACACTGCCCCTGATGAAGACGGTTATTATTCTGATGTTCATTATGAGTGTGGGACGTATTTTTTATTCAGATTTCGGTCTGTTCTATCAGGTGCCCAGAGATTCGAACTCTCTTTACGATGTAGTGTACACGCTGGATGTCTATGTATACAAACAGTTAAGGTCGTCAACTACGGGTATGTCGGCTGCAGCGGCATTTGTCCAGTCGGTTGCGGGATGCATTACCATTCTGACGGCAAATGCCATTGTCAGAAAGCTTGACAAAGAGAGTGCCATGATCTAGCAGACAAAAATTGTATTGGACCGCAGACTCGTCATGTAAAAAAGCAGCGCGGCGATGAGGAAAGAGATGTGCCGGCACAACAGGCTGCTTTGATATGGAGGGAGATATGAATAGTGCAAAACAGATACAGAAAATGAATAAGAACGAATTAACCGGATTTGACCGTTTTAACCGGATTTCCAAATCGGCCAATATAGTCCTGAACCTGATTTTTATATTGATGGCGCTGGCCTGTATCGTACCGGTGCTTCTGGTGGTGGCGATTTCTTTCTCGGCGGAGACATCTATTACGGAATACGGTTATCATTTTATACCGAAAATTTTTTCACTGGAAGGTTATACATTCCTGATCTCCCAGAGTAAAATGATTGTCCGTGCGCTCGGTGTATCACTTTTTGTTACAGTTGTGGGAACAGCGTTGGGTGTTCTGCTGACCACGCTGATGGGTTATGTGCTTTCCCGTCCGGGATATAAATTAAACGGATTTTTGACCATGGTAGTGTTCATCCCGATGGTATTTAACGGCGGTCTGGTGTCTACATATTATGTGATCAGCCAGCTCCTTGGATTGAAAAATTCGGTTTGGGCGCTGATACTGCCGCTGTGTGTTTCTTCTTTCAATGTGGTAATCTGCAGAACGTTTTTTACGACTACGGTGCCGGAATCATTGATTGAATCGGCAAAGATGGATGGCGCCAGCCAGCTTATAATTTTTTCCAGAATTGTGCTGCCCATTTCCAAACCGGTATTGGCGACCATCGGACTGTTTCTCTGCTTTTCCTATTGGAATGACTGGTATCAGTCCATGCTCTATATAGAGGATGCAAAACTTTATTCTTTACAGGCGCTGCTAAACGCAATCCTGACAAATATTCAAATGCTGGCGAAGAACGCAGCCACTATGGGTCTTGGCGCGGCGGAGATGCTGGCACAGATGCCGCAGGAGGCGGCACGTATGGCAATTGTGGTGATTATTGTGGCACCTATTGCGTGTGCATATCCCTTTTTCCAGAAATATTTTATATCCGGACTTACGCTGGGAGCAGTTAAGGGATAATGTGAAACGACACCGGGGTACAAAGCGGTATCAGGCTGCCGTATAAAATGCGGCGGAGGATATAGATGGTGGTCAATGAACCATAATCTTTATTATGAAGGAGGATAACTATGAAAAGGAAAAGTTTAAACAAGTTACTTGCATTGGGAATGACGGCTGTCATGACCGCAGGATTATTGACAGGTTGCGGCGGCTCAAAGGACGGAGCGTCGACAAATGATACGGTACAGACCACTTCCACCACCGAAGATGGAAATGCGGATACGGCGGCGGATGATGCGGGAGCGGCAGATTCCGAACAGGCGTCAGGTGAAGTGCCGACTCTGATATGGTGGACGGTAGGTGGAACGCCGGCTAACGATTTTGACGATGCGATTGCGAAGATCAGCGATTACAGTGAAGAAAAAATAGGTGTGAGGCTGGATGTGAAAATTGCCGGCTGGAGTGACTATGACACGAAGATGAATACGATTGTCAATGCCGGAGAGTATTTCGACATCATGTTTACGAACAATACAAATTACAGTAAGTTCGTAAACCTGGGAGCTTTTGAAAATATCAGTGACATGGTGCAGAATGTAACACCGGAACTGTACAGTTTCATTCCGGAACTGCTTTGGAGCGGCGTGCAGATTCACGGAAATGTATATGCGGTGCCTACTTACAAGGATTCTTCCCTGACACAATTCTATTACCTGGATGACCAGTACGTGCAGAAATACAATATTGATATGGGAAGCCTGAAGGACCTGCAGACGCTTGATCCGATTGTGCGGACGATCAAAGAAGGGGAAGGAAAATCTTTCTATCCGCTTATGCTGAATCAGGGTGCGCTGTGGAATGGCTTTTTCAATGATTACGACGGATTGACGAGTGGTATTCAGCCCATCGGCGTCAGGATAGATGATCCGGAGCGTAAGGTAGTGTGTACGCTGGAGCAGGAAGATGTTGTAAAGAATCTGGAACTGCTGCATTCATGGTATGTGGACGGTATTATCAATCCGGATGCAAACGTTGTGACGGAAGACAGCAAGGGTAATGCTTTCGGCAATGCACAGGGATGGCCGAGCGCGGTAGTACAGTGGGAGACACTGCAGGGCGTGGACAAATATGATGCTGTAAAAGTATTCGGACCTTTATATACAACAGAGACCATTCAGGGTTCCATGAACGCTGTTTCCGTTAATTCCAATTATAAGGAAGAGGCGCTTAAAGTATTGCAGCTTATCAATACAGATCAGACATTCCGTGATTTGTGTGCATTTGGCGTGGAAGGTGATCATTTTGAGTATCTGGAAGACGGCAGTGTAAAGAGATTAAGAGACGACTGGACATGGCCGGCATATACTCAGGGAACATTCTTTGTCATGAGTAATCAGGAAGGTTCCGACCCGAATCAGTGGGAAGAAGTAAAACAGCAGAATGAACAGGCTTCGGCATCCACATGTCTCGGATTCGCGCTTGATGTTACCAACATTCAGAACGAGGTATCGAATGTCAATACGACATGGGATAAGTATAAATACGATATGCTGACGGGAGCTTCCGATCCGGCTACTGCAGTGCCTAAGTGTATCGAAGATTTAAAGGCGGCAGGACTTGATACGATCATTGCGGAAGCACAGAAGCAGATAGATGAATTTTACAAATAAAAAGGCAGAGTAACATAATCTGACAAACAATTTTCAGGATATGTGATAAGGAACGCCTAAGGACCCCGGGCAGAAGTACTGCCTGGGGTTTTTGGGGAATTCAGGAGACGGAGAACCAGCCTTGCACCTGCGGGACAAAGCCGATATAATAATCCATATAGTGATGAAAATATGATAAGGCAGAGGATGTAAAGATGAGGAAATACCGGCCTGTTTTTTTCGAATACAGGATGTACAGGATTAAATTCCTGAAGATCGTGGGTTTTGCGGCTTTCATAAGTACAATTGTTTTTGCCGGTGTGCTTGTTTTTTTGATGAATACATGGATGAACGATCTGTGGAAACAGACCCAGGATGTGTTTACGACAAAAGAGAGGATTCTGGGGGATATCCGTCTGCGGACGCTGGATTATGCAAACGGGATGTACGAAGATATGAGGCTGATGGAGGACACAGTGGCGCTTTTTGATGCGCGCACTGAAGAGGAATATATACAGGCACGGAGGCACAACAGTCTCAGCAGCACTGCACAGATCGGATATTTTCCTGCAAACATCAAGAAAAAGCTCCTGGATCGTAAGAACCAGATCACAGGAGCCACACTGGATTCGAACAGCGGTACGAAGGCACTTTGGCTGGAATATGGTAATATCAGGCTGGAGTACGGGATAGAGGATCCGAAAGGACTGATGGCGTTATGCGGCGGTGATATTATGGTGGCAGCCTGTCCGATCCGGAATCCCGATCATATGGAACAGACTCTGGGCCGGCTGAATTTCTGGGTAAACAGTTATGATATTTACGGGGGAAATTCAGTTCCCGCCAGTTGGATGCTTCTGGATGAAGAGGGGAGTATTCTGTTGGACAACGGTTTGACAGAACGGTATAGTTCATGGCTTGTGAAGCTTGCTGATGAAGCGAGGCCGGCGGGATGGATTTTTGCAAAAGACAGGATGCCGGTGTTTTTTATCAAACAGGTTTCTGAGGAAAACGGATATTCTTTTCTTGTGATGCAGGATATCAGCACGACATTGTCGGACAACCGTTATGTGGTAATTGTGATGCTTGCGGCTTTTGTGCTGATAACGCTGGGTGTTTTGGCCAGTTACTATGCGGCTGTCCGGTCAGATGCCGCATTTCTGACCATGATTATGAAGATGCTCTCTGCCATGGAACATGGTAATTTCAGCCGGATGCAGGAACTGACGCTGCCTGTAAGGCACAGGGAAAACGAATATAATATCATTGCGGAAGCATTGAAAGATGTGGGAATGAAGCTGAAAGGCTATATCGAGACGGAGTACATTCTGAAGCTGAAGGAACAGGAAAGCCAGATGCGCGCATTGCAGCATCAGATCAATCCGCATTTTTTATACAATTCGTTAGAGATGCTTCAGTCAAAAGCACTGGTTCACGGGGACAGGGATATGGCAGACGCTATTTCAATGCTGGGTTCTTTGTACCGGGTAAGAGTCCGAAAGTCGGATTCCATTACTTTAAAAGAAGAGTTCAGCTTTCTTGAGATGTATCTTAAGATCATGTCGCTGCGGTTTGGCAACTGTTTTGTATACCGGATGGAGATGGAGGAGAAAATAGGCGGGATTCCTACAGTCAATTTCTGGATGCAGCCTTTGGCGGAAAACTTTTTTGCCCACGGATTCCATCAGGAAAACGAATATAATCTGCTGATCGTGAGTGGATGTGCGAGGGAGGACGGAGCCGAGATTGTTATCAGTGATAACGGAAGCGGCGCGGAACCGTCGAGGCTTAAGGATATCCGGCGCAATATGATGGAGGGAAATGATGAGGCAGAGGGAGATATCGGTCTGCGCAATGTATATATGCGGCTGAATTACTTCTATGGCAGCAGATTTAAGATGGATGTAGACAACAATGCAGAAGGCGGATTTCGCGTTTCCATTTTTCTTCCCGCTGGGGATGAAGATGCCGGCGCAGGAAAGGGTGAGAGATGTACACACTGATGATTGTGGATGACGAATCGGCTATTTTGGAAGGAATCAGCAGATTGTTAGACTGGAAGGCACTGGGATTTGATCAGATCAGGACGGCGAAGAGCAGTTTTGAGGTGATTTCTCATGTGGTGGACTGGAAACCGGATATTTGTCTGATGGATGTATGCATCGGCAACGAGTACGGGTATGAACTGATCAGCCGGCTTGGTGAGATGGGGGTGCGCTCAAACTATATTATGATGAGCGGGTATGACGAATTTACATATGCCTGTGAGGCGCTGCGCTGCGGGGCACTGGATTATTTGTTAAAGCCTATTGACGGCGGAAAACTGTTGCAGAGGGTCAGGCAGATTATCGTGGAAAAGCTGCACGGGACACTTCCTGAGGAAATCGGGGAGGAGTCTGATCCGATTCTGAAGCGCCCTTATCAGGAACTGTCCCCGCTCATCCGTAAGATTGTCATGATTGTTGGAATGGAATACGGACAACATATTTCTCTGAAGAGCATTGCAGACCGTTTTCGAATGAATCCTACTTATCTGGGGCAGATATTTATCAAGGAAACCAATATGAAGTTTTCGGAATATCTGATGGCGTACCGCATGTATGCAGCCCGCAGCCGGATTATGGAGACGGACAGTAAGATAGCGGAGGTTGCGAATGAAGTGGGTTATACCAATATGAATTATTTCCATCAGCACTTCCATCAATATTATGGAATTTCACCACTCAGGATGCGTATGGGAGAGAGCGGTGAAGATATGGATCAGAAGAAAGATCCGGAACAGAAAGATAACTGAAAACAGTATGAGGAGGATATGGTATGGCAAAGATTATCGGAAAGGATCTGCCGAATATGCCGTGGCAGGAACCGGCGAAGGAAGAGAGGATGCCGGTATGGCGTTATGATGCGAATCCGATTATAGGGAGATTTGCAGCGAAAAATTCAAACAGTATTTTTAACAGTGCGGTGGTGCCTTATGAAGACGGGTTTGCAGGAGTATTCCGGTGTGACAGCAGATCCATCAGCATGGACATCTTTTCAGGGTTCAGCAGGGACGGCATCCATTGGGAGATTTCGGATGAGCCGATTTTGTTTCAGGGGGCACATCCGGAGATTGCGAAAAGAGATTACAGGTATGATCCGAGAGTCTGCTTTCTGGAAGACAGATATTATCTGACATGGTGTAACGGATATCATGAATTTCCGACGATAGGAGTAGGATATACGTTTGACTTTAAGACCTTTTACCAGATGGAAAATGCTTTTCTTCCGTTTAACCGGAACGGAGTTCTGTTTCCGAGGAAAATCGGCGGAAAATATTATATGCTGAGCCGCCCCAGCGATAACGGGCATACGCCTTTCGGGGATATTTTCTTAAGCGAAAGTCCGGACATGAAATACTGGGGCTGCCACCGCTATGTTATGGGGGCTGTAAAAGGTGATTATTCGGCATGGCAGTGCACGAAGATCGGTGCCGGCTGCGTACCGGTTGAGACGGACGAAGGGTGGCTTTTGATCTATCACGGCGTGATCAATACCTGCAATGGATTTGTCTACCGTGCCGGCTGTGCGCTGCTTGATCTGGAAGAACCCTGGAAAGTGATCAGGAGAACAAGAAATTATATCCTTGCGCCGCATGAGTTGTATGAATGTGTGGGTGATGTGCCTAATGTGGTATTCCCCTGTGCGGCATTGACCGATGCAGCAACAGGAAGAATCGCGATCTATTACGGATGTGCGGATACGGTGACAGGTCTGGCATTTACGACGGTGGATCGTTTGATGGAAGCGATGGAATAGAGACTGCAGTGACATAACCGGAGCGGAAGGGCAAGGTGTGATCAGACGAAGGGAGAGAAATATGAAATTATTACCCAGACCAAAAAAGGTGGAGGAAAAAGAAGGGTTTTATGAACTTGGTTTCCAGAGTGTGATTGTCATTGATGAGACGATTTGTGAAAACGGCATCACTTATGCGGTCACATTGCGGGACAGCCTGAAGAAAAGTACGGGAATAGAATGTGCGTTTGTCAGGGGCAGGAACAAACCCGGAGATATTTATCTTACAATAAGCCGGGAACTCAGGGAACAGGAATACTGCCTGAATGTGACGAAGGACGGGATCATGATTGCGGGGGGCGACGGAGCGGCAGTATTTTACGGTGTACAGACGTTTTGTCAGATTGCGGCACAGTATGGCGGCATGATTCCCGGCGTAAAGATTGAGGACTGGCCGGATGTAATGCAGCGTGGCTATTTTTTCGATGAGACAAGAGGAAGAGTGCTGACGCTGCCGGCACTGAAGAAAATGGTTGACACAATCAGCCGGTACAAAATCAATCAGTTTCAGTTATATGTTGAGCATACCTATCTGTTCCGCGGGCTGAGTGAAATGTGGCGGGATGAGACGCCGCTGACGGCGGAAGATATACTGGAACTGGATGAATACTGTCGTCAGCGCCATGTGGAACTGATACCGGCGATGGCAAGCTTCGGACATCTGTATACGCTGCTTTCCACAAGAAGTTACGGAGAACTGTGTGAGCGCAGTGAATCATGGACGGCGCCTTTTTCCTTCCGTGACAGGATGCACCGCCATACGCTGAATGCGACAGATGAGCGCGCACTGACGCTGGTTAAGGAAATGATCGGTGAATACGGCGCACTTTTTTCTTCCGATAAGTTTAATATCTGTGCAGATGAAACTTTTGATCTGGGATGTGAAAAGTCAAAGGAAACAGCAGAGCGGGAAGGTACTTCTCAAATGTATATCCGTTTTGTGAATGAGCTTTGCACATTTTTGACAGAGCATGGCAGGCAGCCTATGTTTTTCGGGGATATTATCTGCAGAAATCCTGATTATATCAGGAGGCTGCCGGAAAATACCCTGTGCCTGACCTGGGGATATGACCCGGAGCAGAGAGAAGATGAATGCCGCTCCATGGCACAGGCGGGTGCGAAGCAGTATCTGTGCCCCGGTGTATGCGGATGGAACAAATGGATCAACAGCCTGGAAGATTCCTATCGAAATATTACAAAAATGTGTGCGTATGCACAGAAATATCATGCGGAAGGGATTCTGAATACGGACTGGGGTGATTTCGGGCATGTGAATTTTCCGGCCTTTTCAGTGCCGGGAATGATATACGGGGCAGCCTTTTCCTGGAATCATGAGGAGATAGGATTTGATGAGATGAACAGGCAGATATCGCTCCTGGAATACGGGGACCACTCGGAAAGCCTGACCGGACTTATGGCACAGATTGAGGAAAATTCGCTGTTTGACTGGTGGGCGGCAAATACATATTATGAAAAAAAGGTACTGGATTATGAGCCGGAAGGCGGACGGATTTTGCCGGAAGCATTGGAAGAGCCGGCGGCAGCTGACAGGGCGGAACAAAAGCTGCGCAGTATTATACAGCAGATAAAACGGACGGCAGTGCATATGGATGGGGAGGCAAGACCGCTGACAGAGGATCTGGATCTGGCAGGCGAGGCGGTGAGTGTGTGGAATGCTGTGGGTGTTTTTATGTGTGCGAAAGAATGCGGGAACACAGCACCGCAGGAAGATGCCTTTCGACTGGCCGAAAGACTGGAACGATGGTTTATGGCCTACAAGAAACAGTGGCGCCGCCTGAACCGGGAAGGAGATCTGCATCGTATTGCGAAGATCGTAATCTGGTATGCGGACTGCATACGGGGCAGGATTGAAATATGATCAAATATGGAAAAGGAGAGAAGACATGCGGTTTTTAGATAAGAGAGTAGGCGTAATATGTGAAGAACTGAAAAAGCTTAAGATAAAGCAGAGATTTCCGATTGAAGAATGGGAATATAAGGAAGGAAATTATATACATCCGGAGGATGCGCAGGCAGATCAGGTGCAGTGGCAGACGTTTGACTGCCGGAACATGCACTGGTATGGAAAAGACCGCCATTATTGGTTTAAGACAGTATGGCAGATACCCGAAGGTCTGGATCAAAAACCGATGTGGTTTCACGTATCCACCCAGATCGACGAATGGGATGATGCCAAAAATCCTCAGTTTCTTCTGTTTGTGAACGGGGAGGCGGTACAGGGGATTGATATGAATCACCGGGAGGTTTTTCTGTGTCCGGCGGCAAAGGCGGGAGAGGAACTGACTATTGAACTGCAGGCGTACACAGGAATACTGCATACGGAATTTAATCTTGTTGCACAGATGCAGGAGATCGATGCAGAGATTGAAAAGCTGTACTATGACCTGTGGGTACCGCTTGCGGCATTTCCCAGAATGGAGGAAGACGACAGAAACCGTAAGGATATTGAGGAGATTCTGAATTCAGCCGTGAATTTTCTGGATCTGCGCACGCCGTATTCGGAGGAGTTTTACCGCACGTTAAAGCAGGCATCGGATTATCTTGACAGCAAATTATATTCGGACATGGCAGGATACAGAGATGTCATTGCAACATGCATCGGACATACACATATTGATGTGGCATGGTGGTGGACGGTGGAGCAGACAAGGGAAAAGGTGGGACGGAGCTTTGCCACAGTCTTAAAGCTGATGGAGGAATATCCGGGGTATAAGTTCATGTCCAGCCAGCCTCAGCTTTATGCTTTCCTCAAGGAGCGTTATCCGGAGCTGTATGCAAAGGTGAAAGAGCGGATCCGCGAGAAGCGCTGGGAGCCGGAAGGCGGTATGTGGGTGGAAGCTGACTGTAATCTGACTTCGGGAGAGTCACTTGTCCGTCAGTTTATATACGGTAAACGCTTTTTCAAAGAAGAATTCGGCGTGGATAACAGGATTCTGTGGCTTCCCGATGTATTCGGGTATTCGGGAGCGCTGCCTCAGATTATGAAAAAATGCGGAATCGATTACTTTATGACTACGAAGCTTGCCTGGAACCAGATCAATAAAGTTCCCTATGATACCATGATCTGGCGGGGAATTGACGGATCGGAGGTGTTGACACATCTGATCACGACGCTGGGCGTAGGGCAGCCGGTGAGCAACTATTTTACCACATACAACGGTATGCTCCACCCGGATGCTATTATGGGTGGCTGGCAGCGTTATCAGAATAAGAACATCAACCATGATATTTTAATTTCTTACGGTTATGGTGACGGAGGCGGCGGTCCTACCAGGGAAATGCTGGAAACTTCAATCCGCATGGAGAAAGGGGTTAAGGGAATCCCCACAGTCCGGCAGGCCTTTGCGCGCACATATTTTGACGAACTGCAGGAACGTGTCGGAGGGCATAAGAGACTTCCGGTCTGGGAAGGAGAACTTTATTTTGAGTATCACAGAGGTACGCTGACTTCTATGGCGCGGAATAAACGTGCCAACCGTAAAGCGGAATTCGGTCTTATGGATCTTGAGCTTTTATCTGTCATGGCGATGGACAAGATTCCGTATCCGGAGAAGGAACTGGACGATATGTGGAAGACAGTATTGCTGAATCAGTTCCATGATATTCTTCCCGGTTCTGCTATTCACGAAGTATATGAGGTGACGAAGAAAGAATATGAGCAGCTTGCAGAGCAGACTGCGGCGATGACGGCGGAGCGTCAAAAGGCGGCGGCAGGTGAGGGCGATGCGGTTACGGTCTTTAATACGGCGGGAAAGACAAGGGACGATATTGTGAACCTTGGCTTCTTCGAGGCGGAGGCGCTTACAGATCATACCGGGACGCTCTATCCGGTTCAAAAGACAAAGGATGGAAACATAACGTTTGTAACCGGGCTGCCCTCCAAGGGATATAAGTCGTTTGCCGCAGCAAAGGCTTTTGAAAATGCCGATGCACCGGTGTCTTTTGTTCTGGCGGGAAACTATGAACTTGAGACGCCCTTTTATAAGGTTAAGCTGGATGAACAGGGGATGTTTACCAGCCTCTATGACAAGGAAAATGACAGAGAGGTGATACAGGCCGGGAAACGCGGAAATCTGCTGCGCATGTATGAGGATAAGCCTATTTATTATGATAACTGGGATATTGATATGTATTATACGGAAAAATCCTGGGATTTGGAGAACGTGGAGCGGCTGGAATGGACAGAACTCGGACCGGTGCGGGCAGCCCTTGAGATCACCAGAAAAGAATCAAATTCTACGGTAAAGCAAAAGATCCTGTTTTATGCCCACAGCCGAAGAATTGAATTTGTGACACATGTGGACTGGAAAGAGCACCAGACTCTGTTGAAAGTACATTTTCCGGTGGCGGTGCATACGGATGAGGCGGCGTTTGACGTGCAGTTTGGCAGTCTGACGAGGAAGACACATCAGAATACAAGCTGGGATGAGGCACGTTTCGAAAGCTGCGGACAGAAATGGATCGATCTTTCGGAAGGACATTACGGCGTATCTCTTCTGAATGACTGTAAGTACGGACATTCCGTGAAGGATTCCGATATGGCGCTTACGCTGGTCAAATCCGGAATAGAACCGAATCCGGTGGCGGATCAGGAAGAGCATGTCTTTACCTACGCTCTTTATCCTCATGCGGAAGGATGGCGCACGGCAGGTACGGTGGCAGAGGCATATAAGTTGAATCAGCCGCTTGTAGTACAGACGGGAACAGAAGCCGGAAAAGAGTATTCCTTTGCGTCTGTGGATCGTGACAATGTAATGATTGAGACTGTCAAGCGGGCAGAGGACGGAAAAGGTACGGTTATCCGTCTTTATGAATCAGAAAATGCATATACGAAGGCGAAGCTGACAGTCAATACGAATTTTTCCAGGGCATATATCTGTAACCTGTTAGAAGAGACAGAGTATGAGGCCGGGGCAGACGGAAATGTGATCGATGTAATCTTGAAGCCTTATGAAGTTGTAACGGTTAAGGTCATGCAGGTGGACTAAACGGTTATTTTTAAGGAATATCTGAATATATTGTATCGGGAAACTCACTTCAATTTATGGTCTTGGCATAACTGGGGTGAGTTTTGCCGTGTATGGTGTCCGATTCGATTAACGTTTTTTTAACTTCACAATTTCAGGGATATTTGCTAGAATATAGTGCAGTATCAGAGCACCATGATGTGCGGCCGGCATGGCCGGCGTTATGGTCAACGGAAGTGAGGGCTAAGCATGACACATAAAGAAAAGGCAGAACAGCTTTTACACCAGAAATATCACTGTTCCCAGGCACTGTTCGGGGCATTTGCGGAAGATTTCGGTCTGGATCTGAAGACGGCGTTCAAGATCAGTACCTGTTTCGGAGGCGGGATGCGCCAGGGCGGAACCTGCGGCTGTATCACGGCTGCACTGCTGGTGATTGGAATGGCGCTGGGATTTTATGATGCGCAGGATCAGGAACGGGAAGTCTACGGAAATAAGAAAACAGAGGAATTTATCAGACTGTTTACAGAACGCATGGACGGCGCGGTTAACTGTCGGGACATTCTTGGAAGGGATATCTCGAAGCCGGAAGGAATAGCGGCGATCCGCAGTGAAGGGCTGATCCTGCAGAAGTGTCCGAAGGCGATCCATATCAGTATTGAAATATTGGAAGATATGCTGAAAGAGTATTTTCAGGATATCACGGAGAGCAGTATTAATCTGGAAGATATTCCCAGGAATGATGAGATGCAGATTGTGCTCAAGACGGTGGGCAGGATCCGGCAGTTCAGAAGAAATGTTATTAATCTTATATTTTCTTCCACGAGAAATATAGGGTTTATACAGTTTGACATAAGCAGGTTCAAGATTGTCAATGACCTGTACGGTGAGAAATTCGGCGATGAGATACTGGATTTTGTGGCGGGACGGCTGCAGGAGATGTGCGGAGATAATAAGTATTTTGTCAATCTGCGCAGTGATGTGTTCATGGTTGTGATGGAGTATGACAGAGAAGCAGAACTGGTGGAGTTTATACAGAGACTGGACGGTGTGACGGAAAGTTTTAAGGATGTGAAACTCCGGATGTTTTACGGTGTGTATACAGTTGAAGACAAAAGCATGGAACTGCGTCAGATGGAAGACCGTGCGGCTATGGCGAGAAGAGCCGCAAAGAAAAACAGCATGACCAATATTGTTTTCTATAAAGAGCAGTTTAAGGAATCTCTGTATAACAGGAAATTTATTGAGGAGAACATGCAGGCGGCGATTACCGAGCATCAGTTTATGATGTATCTTCAGCCGAAGTACAGCATAGCAAGAAATGAAATCATCGGTGCAGAGGCGCTTGTGAGATGGCGGCATCCGGAACGGGGCATGATCTATCCGGATCAGTTTATTCCCATCATAGAGGAGAACGGGTTTATCAGAAAAGTGGATTACTATATATGGGAGGAGGCATGCCGTTTCATCAGGAAGTGTGAAGATGAGGGGATTGCATCCTGCCCGGTTTCCGTAAATGTATCCAGAGTCCATCTGACAGATGATGCGTGTATCAAAGTGCTTGACGGGCTGATCAGGGATATGGATATTCCCAGGGAACTGCTGGAACTGGAAATCACAGAGACGGTGGATGACCGGCAGGTCAGCATGAAAGCGTTTGAATTAAAAAGCGAAGGTTATACGCTTTTGATGGACGATTTCGGAAGTGGATATTCCTCCCTGAATATTCTTCTGGAAACACCTTTTGACGTGATCAAACTGGATAAGAAATTTATAGAGAACATGATGGTTTCCGATAAGGGGAGAGTCATACTGGAACAGGTGGTTTCCATGTCTGATAAGCTTGGGCTGGGACTGCTTGCGGAAGGCGTGGAGACAAGAGAACAGGTAGAACTGCTGCAAAAGATCGGCTGCGATCAGGTACAGGGCTACTACTATGCAAAGCCCATGCCGAAAGATGAGTTTTATGAGCTTCTGGCAAAGCAGAATCATGCGGCGCACTGACGTCTTCCTACCTCTTTCATTAACTTGTCTGAAGTCTGAAAATGAACGCGTCAGTTACTGGACAAAACATCATAAAAAAGTTATACTGAATTATAAGAGACGGGGACAGGAGATTACAGAGTATGAACTATAAGGCAGTTCCTTTTGAAAAAAGAATCAAAGAGAATATCAGAAATTATAAGCTGGATAATTTGTATGCGCTTGATACACTGACGGAGTACTGCAAGGCACTCCACACGGCGATGGATGTGGCGCTTCTGATCACGGAGCGGCATGGAGAGAAAGTGGTGTCGGTGGGCGGATTTGCCGGTTTTACACCGGATGTAGTCGGCGAGCCCGGCCGTAAAGTCAGAGTCTGCGGAAGAACGATCGCGCATCTGTATGCGGAGACGGATCAGGTGCCGGAAGAGAAGCGGCAGGCGGTGGAGCATATGCTGGACGGTTTTGCCGTAATGCTTTCCCAGTGGGGAGAAGAGGCATATTTACATATGGAATCTTCTATTTATATGGATGAACTGGAAGAGAAGGTTGGTGTACAGCATGTCCAGACGGCCAGAGGTGAGAAAGAAGATGTGCTGACAGGTGTATATCACAAGAGTTACTTTGAAGAGCGTATGCACACGATTGACCGTGCCGAGATCGTTCCGGTGGCGGTGGTCAATGTTAATATCAATGACTGGAAATTTGCCAATGATCATTTCGGTGATGAGGAGAGCGACAGATTGATCCGTATCATTGCCGATATCCTCAAACAGCAGGCGAAGCCGGGTTATGTCATCGGGCGTGTGGACGGGGATGTGTTTATCACGCTGATCCCCATGGCTGAGGACGGGGAGGCGGAGCAGTTCTGTGCCAATGTACAGAAAGCATGTCTGGATTACGAGGATCCTGTTCTGGCGCCTTCTGTGGCCTGCGGGCTTGTCTATAAGACGAACGTGGAAGAGCAGTTAAAGGATAAGCTGCCGGATGCGGAATATGAGATGTTTGACAATAAGTTTGAGATCAAGAATGCGCCCGGATACCGGGAGCGTCTTGCGCATGGCGTGAAGTAATAAATTACAGACAGACGGAAGCAATGTGTTACAGCATTGCTTCCGTCTTTTTAGGTGCACCGGGTAATTGTAGAGTTTATCAGGGCAGATATGCAGCCATCGGTCCATAGTACATATTCGCATGGAAGGTGAAGGAACAGGATACCTGCAGCCAGCACAAAAGAATACCTGCTATGATACCGGGAATATACGGGTTATTGCAGCGTTTAAACAACCGGCGGATCAGAATGACAGCCACCGGGAATACCGGGATGGCATTGATCGTATAGGTATATGTATAGGTAGAGCCGAAAACAAAAGGTTTCACGCCGCTTTTCGCATAGAGATAGTAGCCGGTCAGAGTGATCACAAGAGCCGGCAGCATATTCATGACTGCAAAAAACAGATCATTGACCCACTCCGGTTCTCTGGCGATTTTACAGTGGTAAGCGCTGTTGAGTGCGATGGATACGGCAATGCCAAAGAGCAGGTAGGCGGGAAGATAGGCAAAGAACACACCCAGATTTTTTACAGGGATGTTTTTGAGTCCCCACAGATAATAATGGTAATCCACGTCAAATAGATTGTTTGCAGCCGCCACCAGCAGGAATACTGCCGTGCAGGCGAGCAAAGAAACCAGTATGCTTTTCAAAAGTCTTCCGGTCGGAATCTTCAGTCCCCAGCTTGTCATGGAATCCCCGTTCTTTTTTCCGTACAGTGCATAAGATACAAAAGAAGTGATCAACATAAAAGTACCGTTAAGCAGTGCCCAGAGAGCATAAATATTCGAAGGCTGCTGGGCGAAAACAGTGGAGCAGCAATAGCCGAATCCCAGCCTGAAGATCATGCTGATGCTGAAGAAGGCAAATGCGCAGTTCGCGGCTGTCAGTACCCAGAACCACCGTTTGCCGGTTTTATTCGGAGCCGGTCGCAGCACTGCCGTCTCACCTTCCTGCAGACAGGCGAAAAACCGGATACGCGTAAGACATCCCAGAACGAATACACAGCACATAAGAACGCCTGAGAGTCCGAGCAGATTGCTGATGGTCAAAAGCACAAAATGCTGATTCTGACCGACGATGTAATTGGGTGCTTTGAAACAATCCTGGAAAAAGTCACATACTGCGGCAAGGGCATTGGGTCCACCCTGGGGTTTTGCATGAATTTCCTCGGCGGAATTGACCCGGCGCAGAGCCTTGACGCCATCTATATCAGCAACGTAACTGTGTCCGGGAACCACATGGTCACCCTCAAAAGCAGAAGGAGCCTGTCCGAAGGCAAACAGAGATTTGGCGCTGTCGGAACTCAGCCATTCTTGTACATTCATTGGCTGTCCTTCGGCATCACTTCCCCGGAAGTAGACATGATCATAAACGGTATAATAAACTCCCAGGTCTCTGGAACCATAAATATTGGCCCAGGATCCTGTTTCGTCCATAAATACAGGATCGGAAGAGATCAGATAAATCGCGGAAATCAGTTGACTGTCTGCCTGGTTGTCTATTCTGACGCAGTTATTCGCCGCCTGTCCGCCTGCGGAATGCCCGGCAACACCGATCTGGGACTTGTCCACATAATCCAAAGTTCCGGCGTATCTCACTGCCGCATAAGAACCATATGCTTCATTTACCTTAGCCGGTGCAAAGTAGACCTCCGGCCCCGTGACGTCGGAATCCCCATGATTGAGCATGTCGGGCAGGATAACGACGAAACCTCTGCGCGCAAGTTCCAGTCCATACTGGGAATAGCTCTCTTTGTTGACGGTCAGTCCATGGGTAAGAATCACTGCGGGGGCCGGATTCTGTGCTGTAGCGGAGTGAGGTTTGAAAATCCGTGCCGATATCCGGTTTCCGTTTTGGGTACTTAAGCTTACGGTAGAAATACTGATATTTCCAAAGTCGCGAAGAATGGCACCGGATAATGTGGTAAAGAAGAGAGTAAAGATCAGAGAAATTACAAGTGCTTTTTGAGGAGCAACCCTCTTTTGATTTTTTGCTTCCATAATAAAATACCTCCTTTGTAAGACTGATTATAGACAATTGATCAGGAGGCTCATATACATATTCGGACATCCTGCAGACAAAAAGCGACATCATGCCGTCGATACTGTTGATCATGACACAAATAGAATATATAATGCAGGAAATTGAAAGTACAGCATAAAAGGAGACAGGCGTGGAGAAAAAAGCATATCTCATTTCTGAAAGAATTTGTGAAGGTTCTGAAAAAGTTTCTGTATCTTCCGGAGGATATTACCGGTTTATTCTCACAAAAACAGGCAGTTTTACATGTAAATACAAAGAGGAGCAATTCCGCTGCGGTGTCCATGAGTTTCTGATGCTCAAGCCGGGAACTTCACTGGTACTGAGCAGTACATCGGGCACTTTTCCGCTGGAATTACTTTCCATTCAGCTTTCCGACGGGCTCTTAGAAGAACTTTCCGGTGAGGAAATGAACTTTAAGGAGTATTTTGAGGCCCTTCCTTCGGAATGTATATCAGTTACCGCCGAAAACAGTCTGATGATGATTACGAAAAATCTGATTGTGGATCTGGCAAAACAGGAAAATGTGCCGGAACTCGGCGATTCCATCTACAGATTCAGCCTCCTTTCTCTGATAGCGGTCTTTCTTGCGCGGGCTTTCCGGAAGATGGAAAAAGAAGGAAGAAGAGAGCCGGAGATGAAAGAAATGCTGTTAGATTCGCTTATGTTCTACATCAAGGAACATATTACGGAAGAAATCCCGCTGGCACGGCTGGAACGGGAATTTAATATCAGTCAGCGGCATATCCTGCGGGAATTTAAAAAAGGAACAGGCCAGACCGTGCACAGCTATATCATCAAAACGAAGCTTGCGCTCTGCGCCAGATACATTGCGGAAGGAATGCCCATCAGTGACGTTTATACAAAAGCAGGTTTCGGAGGATATAATCATTTTTTCCGTGCCTTTAAGAAAGAGTTTCAGATGACGCCGGGAGAGTATTATCAGATCTGCTGTCAGGAAAGGCCGGATCACAAGTCCAAATTCTAAAATAAAAATTAAATCCTTTCATTATAGAAGAAAACGAGATAAAGAGAGTAAATAAAAGAAAATATAAGATAATGAGAGATATAATGAGTAAAATGACAATAAACCGGTTTGCAAACACATGCATATGTAGATAATATATGTTTTAGTGATTAGCACTCAACAATGCAGAGTGCTAATAATATGATGAAAAAAGTAAAAATGCGTCAGCAATAAGGAGGAGTAAAGATGAAATTAACACCACTTGGCGACAGAGTTGTATTAAAACAGTTGGTTGCAGAAGAGACGACCAAATCCGGAATCGTATTACCGGGACAGAGTAAAGAGAAACCGCAGCAGGCAGAAGTTATCGCAGTCGGCCCCGGCGGCGTTGTAGACGGCAAGGAAGTAAAGATGGAAGTGAAAGCCGGCGATCAGGTGATCTATTCCAAATATTCAGGAACAGAAGTGAAGCTGGATGAGGATGAGTATATCATCGTGAGACAGAGCGATATTCTTGCTGTCATTGAATAAGGAACAGCATCAGAGAAATCATTCTGAAACAGCGTAATTATTGCATTCAGGGAATGCAGATCCGTGAATACTATGAAATAACAGTAAATGAAACAAGCAGAAATCCAGGAGGAAAATTATCATGGCAAAGGAAATCAAATATGGTGCAGAGGCCAGAGCGGCCTTGGAATCAGGCGTAAATCAGTTGACAGATACCGTAAGGGTGACACTCGGACCGAAGGGAAGAAACGTAGTGCTGGATAAGTCATACGGCGCTCCGCTGATCACCAATGACGGTGTTACCATTGCAAAAGAGATCGAACTGGCGGATGCATTCGAGAACATGGGCGCACAGCTTGTCAAAGAAGTGGCAACCAAGACCAATGACGTGGCAGGTGACGGTACTACAACAGCTACTGTGCTGGCACAGGCTATGGTGAACGCAGGCATGAAGAATCTGGCAGCAGGCGCTAACCCGATCATCCTCAGAAAAGGTATGAAGAAGGCAACGGACTGTGCAGTGGATGCCATCGCAAAGATGAGCTCCAAAGTAAAAGGCAAGGAGCATATCGCCAGAGTTGCAGCGGTTTCATCAGGTGACGAGGAAGTAGGACAGCTGGTGGCAGACGCTATGGAGAAGGTATCCGGCGACGGCGTTATCACCATCGAAGAGAGCAAGACCATGCTGACAGAGCTTGATCTGGTAGAAGGTATGCAGTTTGACAGAGGTTATATTTCCGCATATATGGCTACTGATATGGATAAGATGGAGGCAGTGCTCGACAATCCGTACATTCTGATCACAGATAAGAAGATTTCCAATATTCAGGAGATTCTGCCGATCTTAGAGCAGATTGTACAGTCCGGCGCTAAGCTGCTGATCATTGCAGAGGATGTGGAAGGCGAGGCGCTCACCACATTGATCGTCAACAAGCTGCGCGGTACATTCAATGTAGTTGCAGTGAAAGCTCCCGGCTACGGCGACAGAAGAAAAGCAATGCTTGAGGATATTGCGATCCTCACAGGCGGCCAGGTGATCAGTTCCGAGCTTGGTCTGGAACTTAAGGATGCTACGATGGATCAGTTAGGCCATGCGAAGTCCGTTAAGGTTCAGAAAGAAAATACCGTGATCGTAGACGGTGAGGGCGATAAGGAAGCAATCCAGGCAAGAATCGGCCAGATCAAGAAACAGATCGAGGAGACTACTTCCGATTTTGATAAAGAGAAACTGCAGGAGCGTCTTGCAAAACTGGCAGGCGGTGTAGCGGTGATCCGCGTAGGCGCTGCAACAGAGACAGAGATGAAAGAGGCTAAGCTCCGTCTTGAGGATGCATTGGCAGCAACAAGAGCAGCAGTGGAAGAAGGCATTATTTCCGGCGGTGGTTCTGCATATATCCATGCATCCAAGGAAGTAACGAAGCTTGCAGACACATTAGAGGGTGATGAGAAGACAGGTGCACAGATCGTATTGAAAGCACTGGAAGCTCCGTTGTATCACATTGCGGCGAATGCCGGCCTGGAAGGCTCCGTGATCATCAATAAGGTAAAAGAATCTGAGGTGGGCATCGGATTTGACGCTCTGAAAGAAGAGTATGTGAACATGGTAGACGCAGGTATCCTTGATCCTGCCAAGGTGACAAGAAGTGCACTGCAGAATGCAACCAGTGTAGCTTCCACACTGCTGACCACAGAGTCTGTTGTGGCTAATATCAAGGAAGCAGAACCCGCTATGCCGGCAGGCGGTCCGGGTATGGGCATGATGTAACAGGTACAAAGCAAAACGGGCGTATCGTCTAAACGGCGGTATGCCCGTTCGTTATGGTGCGCCTTGCGGCGCACGTTTCTAACGGGTGCAAGTCCCCAATCCGCCC
>CAJUJP010000017.1 GCA_910586615.1 uncultured Lachnospiraceae bacterium | reverse complement strand
GTATTGATTTTTCAAGGAGAAAATCCCATTTTTAATGTGGGAAGTTTGAGTTAATTACCTTATTCTGATATTGACAATATACTTGCTTTACAATAAACTTTCCTGACTTACCAAATAATTCTTGTTCTATTTCTGTTGTATACATAAACATCTTTTTTAATGAGGTTAGTAAAGCTATACCCTGCACTGCTGCTTGGGATGGATTTATAATTTGCATCTCCATTTCTTCTTCATTTGGCAATAATGTACAACAAAACTTTTTATATTCCTGGTATATAAGGATATTTTTCACTGGAATACTAATTCGATGAAAAACACATTTCTCATCGTACATAATTTTCACGTTCAACTTGCTAAAATTCTTTTGCAATAAATATCCCGGAAAAGATACATTATCCACATTTTTAGCTAATCTTTTTATTGAATGATAAAACTGCGAAAGAAATTCCTCATACTCAAAAACATCCACATCAATTTCTACTATTTTTTCTTTTCGTATTACATTTTTTACTCCTGGCAATGTCTTTATTTCACATTCCATAAAGTGTATTATCTTACGTTCTGTTACTCGTATACTTTCTTTTGCTTTATAATTAATTGATTTTTCCCGCACAAAGCGATTAAAAAAAGCGATTGTAAATGTTGCCGTTGCTTTTTCTAGAAGTTCAGTTTCTAAACCATTTTTTTGATAGTTACCGAACTCTTTAAAATAATCATCAAATCTTTTTTGAAAGACCTCTAATTTCATTAATGCCTGAACTAAGCTATAATATGCAATCCTGGATTGTTGCCCCTGCTGCTTTTTTAATTTAGCATCTATTAATATATTTTCACCATTCTCGCAAAAAGCATGAATGCATGAAAAATATTCTCGACATGAATATGATATATGCTCTTTGTCACTTTCTATTCTGCTTCTATTTGAATATTTTTCACTATTGTCTTCCACCACATAATTATTATCACGAATTCCGTATTTGTCTACTGCACATTTAGGCTCAATATACGGCGTTAATTTTGTAAGTTTTAATACATATTCTTTCTTTTGGTTGTAAGTATCCCTTTTAAAAACCTCAACATTTTCATTACGATAAAATTTTTCTACCCCCTTAAGCAAAATTTCTAAATATTCCAAAGCAGCATTCCTCGCATCAGCTATGTTTTTATAAACATCCTCCCAATTTTCAGGAAGAGTATCATATTTATGCATATTACCAAAGCAATTATTTAATTGAGTAATCCAAACATATGGTAGATGTTCCTGTGAAATATTCTTTTGAGTATCCGGAACTTCTATTCCCTCCAACAACTGATACCCACTGATTTTAACATGGTACTTTTTCTTTTCCGGGAATAAACGTTGACAAATACTTACCATTTTCATGACTCGTGAATGTGGTTCCCCTTGCTCATTCCCTAAAAGTACATTAATCAAAGCAAAGACTTCATTATCTGTAACCTCAAAATATATAACTCCATTTTCCTGCAAAACAGCAGGCAATATGTTTTCAGCAATTCTATTCCGTGCATTAAACCATCCTTGCTTACTAATGCCCAGCACATAATTCAATGTTCCTTCTATGTTTAAATTCCAATCAAGATCATTTGCAGAAAACTCATTTAAATAAATCTTTCTGTAAGACATCCAAAATAATATATACCCCCAAGCAGTCAGAGCATTTTCTCTAATCTGAAACCATGTATTCAATTCCTTATATGTGTTAATTAAATATGCATCTAAAAATTTGTATTCCAACTTCAGCAGAGGAAGCTTATTCAATTGATCTGTCATTTGTTCTTCAAAATGTGGATTTACCTCATTAAAAACTTTAGATATATCATGCAATAAATCCATTTGCAATAATCCTGTAATATCTGTATTCCCCAAAAACATAAAATGTTTATTAAACAGTATATCTCCTTCCTCAATAACCTTCCGATTTATCTCAAAATAATAATAGATTTCACACCACAGCAGAGCTTTCAATATATCTGCATATATTTCAGCACTTAAACATCTTATCTTTGCGATCCGACCAACTAATTCATGTGTTATTCCTACCTCGTACACATATTCTATAAGCATTTGTGTTGCGTTATGTTCTATTATCCCTAATGTATTTATCAGAATATCTTCTTTATTGAAAATCCCCATTTCCATTAGTATATTATATATAATCCTTGCCCTTAGCACATGCAAACTTTCAACATATGAAGAATTTTGCGTAATTTTAACAAAGTATTCCTTTTCAAAATGTTTAATCATTTTAAGTTTTTGTTTACATTGCACTATCTGAAACAAACCGTTAACAGAAACACTGTTGTTATGAATTCCTGCCAAAGATATAATCATCAAACTTTCAAGCCATGAATCCGCTTCCTTTTCATGATTTATTATATTCTCAATTTGAGCCTTAATCCTATCAGCTAAAGTTCTGGATTCATTAAGCATAAAAATGTATTCCATTAATGGCCCATTTTCGCCAAAAGACTTCCAAGCATTTTCAAATGACAAATATGTAGTATTTGGATACATTTCGTATAATTCTATAGCCTCATCCTTTGAAAACTCAATCGATATTTCTTCAAAATTATGTTTTGAATAATCTATAGGACTTCGTTGAAAATCCTCTTCTCTAATAGAAATAAGTATTTTTATATCTTTTGCCAATTCCAATGCTTTTTCGCAAATCCACAGCCATTGGATATCATAAGGCTCCACATCTATATATACAACAATATCTTTCCTAGCATTCAAGCCTCTAAGAACACTTAATATATCTATTGCCTGATTCTCTGAAGTAACCTTTTGAATACACATAATATTTAGTTCTGGATAATTATCAATAAGGTATCTGTAAGCCAAGGTGGTTTTTCCTTGCCCAGATGCTCCTTTTATCAAAACAATATTATTTTTCAAAAATCTACCTTTAATTTCGTCAAGCCATCTTTCTCTTCGTAAATCGCAACCACTTCTAATATGATCTGGACTAGCGTTAACCCCCATCCTATAATCATTTAATAACTCTTCACCTGTTTTATTTAATTTATAGTCATAAAGCGGAATAATTGTTCTTTGATATTGTCTTTGCATCGAATCTATTGCCATAAGATCCTTTGCTATATTATTTACTTTTTCTTCCCAGCATTTCTTTGATGTATATCCTTTTTCCCGTGAAAGTTTGTATATATAATAAATCAGATTATCTTTCACCAAGTTATATGCTACTATTTCAACATATTTCTTCATAATTTCTTTAATACTATTTTCGATTTCAGACTCTCGTATCTCTTCTATCTCTAAATGATTTAGCAACCATAATGTGTCATTCTCACTATAACCATACGATAATAACTTATTGTAAATACTACTTTTTTCTTTTTCCTTTTCTTTTATCATGTTTTGTAACTCAGAACCAATATTTCCAAATGATACGATTTTCAAGCATATTTCTTCACTCTTTTTAAACTTCAGACATCTTCTAAAAAATGAATCATTCTTTTTAGGAGATAAATCTGAAAGAGATAAATCATCAGATAAGTTTTTGACTTGGACAAGTTCTATAATCCTCTCTTTTCTCGTAATCATCAAATCCTCGACTTGTTCTGGATATAGCTGATCATCATTTTCTGCTGTCAAAAGCCGTTTTGCTATATATAATGTCTGAGTAGAAAATCCTCTCCAAGCAGCTTCTGACCCAATTTCGGACTTAACAATCTCATTTTTCTCCATTTTAAAAACTCCTCGCATTTTATAATTTTATCTCAATTTTTGTGCCGACTGCACCTTCCAAATGGCCATCGGATGTTCTATAATATTTTCCAAAATCTGATTATCAGAAAATAGAAGCGAAGGCATATATTCACCTTTCTCAAACATATCCAAATACTCTTTTTCCTCCCCCGTCAAAACCATAAGTTCCTCAATAAACTTCTTTGCTTTCTTCTTACGTTCATCCAAATTAAAATTATCTTTTTTTCGAAGCACCGGAAACAAATCACGCCTAATCTTTGAAAACTCCAGACCATCAATTGCGGATGTATCAAAAATCTTATTGATCTTATCTGCTGATATGGATGCATAAAAAATAATGCATTTGCGGAACAATTCATACTCCGATTCATCAAACAGACCAAAACAAATCATATTATTGAAGTCATATAAATCTCTGGCTGCCGCTCGGTTCATAAGCGCATTTGCTTTTGCAGCAAATATCTCTATCGGTTCCAAGGTCCGTACTATAACTTTTTCTTCAAAAATATCCGTTACCATCCTTCTCTCTACTGGCGCAAAAATATGAGAGCGCAGGGAATAATTAAACTCCAACTTTATATTGTCCCTGTTACCGCCAGTATTTTGATATTGGAACAGCATAGAATCCAGGCTATGACTATACCTGGAAGACCCTGACAGAAAATATCCTTCCTCTGTCATATAGTTTTCCACCATTTTTATAATTTTCTCCCTGGCTTTTTCCATCTCTTCCAATGGCAAATTGGGTGTAAAATCCAGGTCTAAGTCAACAGATAGCCTTGGCAGATTGAAAATGGTCATATTGATTGCTGTTCCACCTTTTAAAGCCAGATGTTCATGCAGATATTCATCTGCATTCAAATATGTCAATATTTCTTTCAGTCTCAACACTTTTTCAAATATGTCCCGAACAAATCCATATTGCTTTGCCATTTGTCCAAGTTGTCCCTTATTATAATTCACACCTGCCTCCTTCATTTTTCAAATAATACATCTGGTCTGGAACTACAAGCCGCCATATAGCATCATATTTTCCTTCATTGTAATCTCTCGTCAAATAACGTTTACTGCGCCCAATCTTATCTTTGCATATTTGAAAGAACTCATTTGATAATCCGATGCGTTCCTGTTGACTTTTCAGTAAAAAACCAACTTTTTGATATAAAAACTGATTATCATAACATTCTAAATATGCAAGCATACGTTTTTCTCTAAGAATAGATACCGCTTGAATATTATCAATCACTTCTTCCAGTCCGGCTATTTTATCCAAATCCTTAATACTGTCAATCACAGCCCGTTCTTTATCTGTTATCCGTACACCCCCGCTGTATTTTACTGTTTCAACTCCCTCATTACATTTGGAACATACATAGCAAAATGTGTATCCATCAAATTCAAAATCTCGAAACATAGTACTGGAAGACACATAAACCTCATAAAAAATTTGGTCACTAATTCCATAATATTCCATTGCCGAATGATGAGAAAGATAAGATGTAGGTGTGATCGCTCCTGCAATTTGATAACGGTTCGCCAATGGAGCATCTGTTTCTCCACTAATGCATGTGTAAAGATTATTTCGTATTTTTACTGCAAGACCACTCTTTATTAACCGTTTTACCGCCGAACGCGCACTTTCAATATTATCATAGTATTGACTAACATGTTCCATTGTGAATACTGGATATTTTAGTAATTCAAAATATAATTTCATACCACTTCACCATTTATTTTTAAAGAAGAAAATTGTTTGTTTTCAAACTGTTTAGCTACATTCTTAATTTATACTATAATAATTTTTTCTTTCTGTCAAGTTTAAAAATTAATCAAAACAGTTTGTTTTTAAACTATTTTTCACAAATAAATTCTTATGCTACAATCCAAATTCCAATTTCATAAAAAAGAGCCTCAGATTTCTCTGAAGCCCTTTGATTCTTATAATTAAATTTATATCGACTATCTTACATAGCCCCCATCTGCTTTGCAAGCTTCCTTCGAGGAAGTTGCTTTTTACGCTTTCTTTACATGCCCATCTGCTTTGCAACTTCCTCGGCAAAGTTTTCTTCCTTCTTCTCAAGGCCCTCACCGGTCTCAAAACGAACGAATCTCTTAACGGAAAGATTTGCATTGTTCTCTTTAGCAACCTGCTCGATATACTTTGCTACAGTCTGCTTGCCATCCTCAGCCTTTACATATACCTGCTCTAACAGACAGATTTCTTTCAATTCCTTATTCAGACGACCGATGACTGCGCCTTCAATTACCTTCTCCGGCTTGCCGGCCATCTTGGGATCATTCTTGATCTGCTCTGCCAGAATCTCTTTCTCATGTGCCTTGTATTCCTCAGAAATCTCATCTGTGGACACATATTTCGGATATAAAGCTGCAACCTGCATAGCGACATTGTTCAGCGCTTCTTTAACCGCATCGTTTACCACGTCAGTTACCGCTTCTACGATAACGCCGATTCTGCCGCCGCCGTGTACATAAGATACAGCACAGCCATCGTTTGCAACTACTTTCTCAAATCTTCTGATGGTCAGATTCTCACCAATCACTGCGATCTTGTCAACAAGCGCATCTTTTACTGTCTTGGAAGAATCCAGATGCCAGTTTTCTGCAAGGAAAGCCTCCATATCTGCTGCATCAGACTCAACTGCCTGCTTTGCAACTGCCTCAACATATGCCTGGAAATCTTCATTTTTAGCAACGAAGTCTGTCTCAGAGTTTACTTCCACAACTGCTACAGTCTTCTCATCTTTAACCGATACGCGGCAAAGACCTTCTGCCGCAATTCTTCCGGCTTTCTTCTCTGCCTTAGCCTGTCCGTTCTTTCTCAGATACTCAACCGCTGCCTCCATGTCGCCGTCAGTCTCGCCAAGGGCTTTCTTACAATCCATCATGCCCGCACCGGTCATCTCTCTTAACTCTTTTACCATTGCTGCTGTAATAGCCATCTATCTTTCCTCCTATATCTGCTTATATTGATCCATCTGATCTCCGGCATATCACAAGCCCGCCTGTGATACCCTTAAATAAAAAGTTGAAAATCCAGGATTCTTCAACCTGTCCCGTCGTAATTACTCGTTGTCTCCGTCAGCTTCTTCCACTTTCGCAGCTTCTGCTTCCTCAACATACTCTTCTGCACCCTGGTTCGCCTCGATTACGGCATCTGCCATCTTGGCAACGATCAGCTTAACGGCTCTGATCGCGTCATCATTACCGGGAATGATGTAATCCAGTTCTTCCGGATCACAGTTTGTATCACCGATACCGATCAGCGTAATACCCAGTGTATGCGCCTCCTGTACACAGATTCTTTCCTTCTTGGGATCAACTACAAAGATACAGTCGGGAATTCTTGTCATGTTCTTGATTCCGCCCAGATTCTTCTCTAACTTCTCCCACTCTTTTTTGATCTGGATAACTTCCTTCTTAGGCAGCACATCAAAAGTGCCGTCCTCAGACATAGTTTCAATTGCTTTCAGTCTGTCAATTCTGGACTGAATTGTCTTAAAGTTGGTGAGCATACCACCCAGCCATCTCTCATTTACATAGTACATACCGCAGCGCTCTGCCTCTGTCTTGACAGCATCCTGAGCCTGTTTCTTCGTACCTACAAAAAGAATGGTTCCTCCCTGGGATGCCACATCAAAAACAGCTTTGTAAGCCTCGTCAACTTTACCTACAGATTTCTGCAGGTCAATGATGTGGATGCCGTTTCTCTCTGTGAAGATGTAAGGAGCCATCTTAGGATTCCATCTTCTTGTCTGATGTCCGAAATGAACACCTGCTTCTAATAACTGTTTCATTGAAATTACGCTCATGTTTATACCTCCGTTTGGTTGTTCTTCCATATGCCATGACTTCACTGCCACTTCTGCGTAAGGAAGCACCGGCAGTCATAGGTGCCGTCGTAAAACGCAGCACACTGGCCTATGTGATTACTTGTTACTGTATGCTCACGCACACTAAAATACAATAACATAAAAACCCCCTTTATGCAAGGGGTTATCATGTATTTTCACTCAGCTGAAGTTTTTCTTTTAAAACGTATTTTGAAGTCTCCAAAATGTCTTATGGTAATTAAGATAAAATTATTCGGCACCGGTCACAATTCTTGCGATCTGCTCGTCGCCTGCATCTGCCGGAATCGAAAAAGTACCTGTTCTAAGTCTTTTGTCATACCCATTACTGCAGAGATATTCATCAAAATTCTCTGCAGAAGTAACCACACCCGCATCTGCCAGCTTTCTCGCCACGGTATAGGAACCGTCACCGGAATTGACCGTAATCGTCTTTACTTTCCGATCGGACTGCGAACCTGCTTTTCCTGCCGCATCATTTGCTTTCGCCGTTCCGGTGTCTGCGTTGTTTTTCGCAGGCGTACTCCCGGCATCTTTCTTCGGCTGTGTGTTCTCCTTCTCCTCAGGCTGTGACTGCACTTTTTCTGCTGCATTATCCGCTTTTGCCGTTTCGGTGTCTGTATTGCCTTTCACCGGTGCACTCCCGGCATCAGCTTTTGTCTGCGGGCTGTCGGCATCGGCTTTGGCCTGGGTACTGTTCCCGGTCCTGATTTCCCCGCTTCCGGCATCCGCCCCTGTCTGAGCCGCCTGTACATCCGCATCCTCTGCTTCACCTGAAGCCTTGTCCAAAGTTTCTTTCTCCGCTTTTACATCCGCTTCTGCGTCCTGCTTGCGGCCGCTTTCTCCGGATTTTCCGTTATCATCAGCCTGCCCCGGCGTATCTTCCCCGCCGGGGAGCTCACTGTCAGGATCATCATCTTCGGCTTCATCGTCTTCCATATCAGACAAGACCGTATTCTCCACCATCCCCAGTTCCCTGGCTCTGGCTTTTACCTCTTCATCGGTCATCGTCTTATTATGCGACATCGCCATTCCCATGATGATCGCTGTCACCGTGATGCCAAGTCCAAGGCCGCGCAAATAATATTTCCGTTCCATGCATTGTCACCTTTTTAACAATTCTTATCTTTCTACAGACCCTCAAAGAGATCTATGACCAGTTTCACCTCGCCAAGTCCCAGTCCAAGCTCTCTTGCAATGGCCATGTTGGACTTGCCTGCCTTGTGCAGCTCCAGAATCCTCTCATTACTATTACGCCCGTTATCTTTCCCCTGGGCAAACTGAAGATCCACTGCAGGTGCCGCATCCTGCGGTCTCTCTCTTCTTGGCGCTTTTCGAGCCCGTGGCTTTCTTTTTGCCTCTTCCCTGGGTGCAAAAAATCCCATACTGGCAAAAGCTTCGCTTGTGGACATATCATCTATATCCTCAGCCACATAATCTCCGTCCGGCTGATGAATGATCTCCACCCTTCTTGGCGAAATAGGTGTGAAATCCACCTCTTCTTCCACAGTTTCGGTTTCTTCCGGAAAATCCGGCGTATAGTCCGGCGCTTCCATCTCTGTTCTCTGGAAGCGCTCCCGTTCTGTCTTCGGCACAGCTGTGCTGCGGCCGGCATCTATCTGACCTGTAGGCTCTGACACAAATCCGCCGCCCGACATCTCACGGGAATAGCTACTCCATGCTTCCGGCTGCTCCTGCAGACGATCTGTTCCTGCTTCTGACTCTACTGTGCGCGGACGTCCTGCCTCCGCTCTCCGTGAATATCCTGCTCCTGCTTCCGACTCTACTCTCTGCGGACGACCTTCCTCTGCTTCTGCCCCTGTTCTCTGCGGACGCTCCGGTTCTGCCTCAGGCAGTTCTGTGCCTGAACCGTAAGCTGCATTTTCCATGCTTTCCTGTTCTGTCTGTGGATAACCTGCTTCTGGTGCCGGATCAGCCTTTTGCTTCCGAATCTGTCCTGCTTCCGGCTCTATTACGGTTTTCTCCTGCACCCGGACTGTTTCCTCCGGCTGCGTTTTTTGAGCTTCCGCCATATATTCCGTCTTGGCTGCACGCAATGCCGCCAATTCACTCTTGGCTCCCTCCACTGCACGGATCACAATGCGCATGGACTCTTGTGCGGCTTTCTGAACCTTGGCCGCCGCATTCATCGCATCTCTGATCGAATCTGCCGCTTCATCTGATGCCTGAAAAACCGCTTCGATCTTCTCCGCTGCTTCATGCGCCATGATCTCGGAATCTCTGGTAGTTTCCTTCACGCTGTCTGCCGCCATCGTTGCCTCGTTAATAGTAGACATCAGGTTATCATGTTTATCATTCAGCATATCATACAGAAACACGACTTCCTTATGATTCTTGTTAATTTCCTCCAATACGGTATCTGAATATTCACTGACCGCCATGACTTTCTCATTGGTCACCCGTTCCATGGCACGTTCTGCCTTTTCAATGGAATACTCTACAGTCTCCTCCACAATATTGGAAATATTTCCCTTAACGTGCTCCATCTCTCCGGCAACCATTTTTCTGATCTCGTCTTCGCTGATCAGTCGTACCTCTTCATCCAGATCCTTTTTTCTCGCGGGCATCAGATATCCCAACAGGAATATTGCCACTCCGATCACAATCAGAATAATCTCTGCTGCACTCATTTTATATTATATTCCCTTTCGTAATTCCGTTCATACCCGCTGCCATGCCGGCCTAAACGGTAAAATCGATTCTGTCCGCCTTCTTCATAAGCACTTTTCCGTCAGGATTCTGTCCCGGTTTCTTCTTGCGGGAGCGACCGCCGTCACCATGATATCCATTGCTGCCCTTTTCCTTGGCATCAAACTTCTTTTCATGATACTCCGGCTGATCCCCTTTGTTGACTCTTTTTACCTGGCGTTCCACCTGCTTCGTCATCTGCTGGCCGAAATTTGACTGTTCAACCATTCCTTTGGAATCTTCATTGTGCTTGATTGACGTATAATCCTGGGCTCTCGTAATCTGTCCCTGCATTTCTACAAATCCAATTGCCATCCTGACCCGCCTCCCCTGTTTGGCCAATTTGCAATACGGCTGTTCCTTCTGTTCTGTCTATAGCGGTGCGGTTTTTACGTCACCGCGCTCCTTGATAAAACGGCAGTAATGCGTATTCTTCTGCACGGTCATAGAAACATCTCCGATACAGATCTTTGTGCCGGGATATGCCATTCCCCTTACCTTAACCATCACAGCCGTTGCGCCGGAAGACTTCTCCAAAAGTTCATCCAGTTCAGCCTCATAAATCTTTAATGTCTCAGTCCTCTGCTGGTTTGCCGTCGTCAGCGACTGCACATACTTAAGCTGATCCGGCGTCAGTTTCACTCCCGCCATGATCTTCTGCTTTGCGGCAATCAATACAGGCTGGATGGAATCCAGAGCCTTTCTGTCTTCCGCAACCAGCTTCTGCAGTTCCGCAATCCTGTTCTTCATATTGGGGTCTGCTCCGACCTCTATTGTGGTATCTGCTCCCGTCGCCGAACCGAGTGTCTTGACATTAACGCCTCCCGTCGCACACACCCTTCCGCCGATGATAAATCCTCTTTTACCATCCACATTTACTTCACCGCCGGCCATGATCTTGCTGTGAAGAACAGATTCGGCCGCAACATACCCTTCTGCCTGAGCCGTGGCATTCTCAAGGAACTTTGCAATGATATTTCCCTTTGCATACAGCGTTCCCTTTCCCATACCGTTCATGCCTCTCGCTATGATAATATTGCCGCCTGCTTCCAGAAACGCACCTTCCACAACGCCCTTTACCTCTATATCACCGCTTGCTTTAACAGAAAAATTCATAAAAACATTGCCGTTCACCTGCACGTTTCCATCGTAATCTATATTTCCGGTGGATGTGTCCACATTCTCAACTGTCAAAACATTTGACACAAACACGGAGCCCTCTACCAGTTCCACGTGACCGTTCACCTGAGATGTGAGTACCAGCCCGTTTTCTGACAGATTGATGTGCTTGCCGTATTTTAAAACTGCCGTCCTGACATCCGCCGGCTTAATCGGTTCACCAAAGACATTCATCCCCGCTGTTCCCGGCTCCTCCTTATGCAGAACAGCAAGCACATCACCTTCCATACAATGGTTTAGTATGTTCAAATTGAAGAAATCCACACTACCGTCTTCCTTTAATGTGGGTTTTGCCTTCTTATCCGTATTAAACTTGTATTCAATATGGGCATCCTTGCCCTGAACAGGCTGCACACCTTCTGCAAGCAGTATATCTTCACAATATTCCTTATTCTGGAAAAATTTCTGTATTTCTTCTTTTTTGATACCGCTTTTAATGCCACGGGATTCCAGATCCCGTAATAATTCTCCTATAGCAAGTTCTTTTCCGCCTTCTGCAGCAGCAAAAAATTTTGCGTATACCTGCATCTTATCCGGTGTGACTGTGAGCTTGTAGCATTCCCGCTCCACGTTCTGGCTGCCTCGCTCCAGAGGCAGTATTACTTCTTTATCCGATGCCGCATCCAGTCCACGTTTCAAGGATGGTAAATCTCCGGCACAATCCTTCATTGTTAAGTACTCAACAATATCGTTAATATTGACCGGTCTGCCGCCGTCAGTAGGCGGGATCAATCTCAGAGCGGGTCTGTTTGCTTCGTTTATAAGTCTAAAATATCCGTTCATGATACACCTGTTACCTTCCGCCTGCTTCTGTTAAAATACCGATATAATGCCCCATCTTCACCTTCATCTTCTGAAGTGCTCTTGTATGAAGCTGTGATATCCTGGATTCCGATACTTCCAGAATGCTGCTGATTTCTTTTAATGTAAGTTCTTCATAATAGTATAAAAGGATCACCTTGCGTTCCTTTTCTGTCAGAAGCTCCAATGCTTCCGCAAGCATTTTTTTCAATTCATCTCTTTCCAGAACCTGTTCCGGACTGTCAAACTGGCTGCTCCTCGTATGACTTGCCTCGTTCGGCACCTCGCTGCCCTGTTCGAGAAATTCATTCAGGGACACCACATTTGTAATCTTCATCTGTGACTGCCAGTCCAGATACTCATCTCCCGATATTCCCAGTCCTTCAGCAATTTCCTCATCCGTTGCAGTTCTGCCGCACCGCGCTTCGACCTCTCTGATGACAGCATCAATCTTCTTCTGTTTCTGTCTGATCGTGCGCGGAATCCAGTCCATCTTACGGATCTGATCCAAAATCGCTCCCCGGATCCGCAGACTGGCATAGGTTTCAAATTTTACGTCTTTTAAAAAGTCAAATTTATCAATGGCATCTATCAATCCGAAGATCCCGTAGCTTACCAGATCCTCATACTCCACATTATACCCTAGATACATGCTTAACCGACCCGCTACGACTTTCACCAGCGGCGCATACTCCAATATGATCTTTTCTCTTACCTCAGGAGATTTTGTTTTTGCATATTCCTCCCAAAGTTTCTTTTTGCCCGTATCATCCATATGCGTATCTATTCATCCTTTACAATCGCTTCCGAATTCTATCTGCGTTTATCTTCTTCTGCGAGTTCCTTCTCGATGACTTCGCCCTCTTCCATGTCGGCTTCTTCTATCTGTTTTTCAAATTTATCCAGCATACTCTTGATTACACAACCTGCTATATAGAAGCCGATCAAAACACATAATAAAATGATCAGCATCGTCTTCGTATCATAATGCAGGATGCGCATCGTAATACTTGTGATGGCACCTGCAGATAACATGATAAGCGGCGGAATAAGCCTGCGCTTCTTTGCCCGAAACGCCCGCTCCCTTGCCTCCCGCTCTTCTCTGGCTTTTCGCTCCTGAGGAGTCTCTATTTCAAGCTGATTTTCTTCATCATTAGCATTTTCTTCGCTGATACTTTCTTCGATTGTATTCTCTTCACTGGTGTTTACTGCTTCGTTGTCCACTTCACAATCCTTCCACCGTATATATCCGTCAGATCACGCTTTCGGGTTTGCCAACCGCACGGATCACGAAATCACCTGTCTCCGGATAGAAAATAACGGTTCTTCCATAATTCTTACCTGTATCCGCCGCCAGAACCGGAATCTTGAGCTGCGCCAGTTTCTTTCTGGTCGCCTCAACATTCCTCTCTCCCACGCGAACCATCTCATTCTTACTCTGGAACGCAAACATCTGCGCACCGCCCGCGATCTTGGCTACCAGGCGCCCTCTGTTGGCGCCTTTAGCCACAACCTGCTTCACTAATTCCTCTATACCTGTATCCGCAAACTTCGGGATATTTGTATTATTTCGAATGGAAGAGCTGTCAGGAAGCATAACGTGTGCCAAGCCGCCAATTTTAGTCACCGGATCACGGATAGCGATTCCGACACATGAGCCGAGTCCCAACGTCGTAATACTGTCAGGACTGACGCATACATTCAAATCGGCCATACCGACCTTTATCACCTTGCCCATATATGATATCTCCTGTTTACACTTATAAATCTGCACCTTTCAGTGCTCTACCCTAGCTAAGTCCTAATGCCGACAAGATCTTGCCGTAAGAATCCAGATTCGGGACAAGGATAAAATATCCGTCCAGAACCATATCGTCAAAAAACTGTGTCTGTATCAACAGCATCTTATCGCCAAGCGCCCCGAACTGAATCGCCGGAACACTGAGGATCGCCCCGGCCATATCCACAGTTAAATCGGGAACAGAGGGATAAATCACTAAATTCGTCAGACCGGACAGGGAATTCAGATAAGCACCCGTGATGATATTTCCCACTTCCTTGAGCGCCGAAAATTCCATCTCGGAAAATTCTTCCCCTTCAATCTGCATACCCATCAGCTTATTCACAAGATGTCTGGCAGCCTGTTTTTCCAGGAGGAACATAATACTGCCGGTAATATCTCCTTCAATACCAAGGTAGATGCCGGCCATGATCGTTTCCTCACCGCCCATCATCTCGCCCATTTCTTTAAATTCTAACAGTCTGACCTGGGGCACTGCCATATCCACCTTGCACTGCATCATCTGCGCCAGCGCAGTGGTGGCATTGCCTGCCCCGATATTTCCGAGTTCTTTCAGAACATCGAAATATTCGTTAGACATTTTTTCTAAGGTAATCTCACCCACTACGAAACCTCCTAAACATTTTCAAGCACAACGGAATTCAGATCCAGCAGGGAGATCAATCCTCCATCGCACTTTCCGATTCCGCACAGGAAACTGTCCTTTTCATCCTTGGAATCATATGCGACCTTCTCAATCTGGTCATTTTCCAGTGTAACGACTTCTTTTACTTCATCCACGATCACACCGATAGTTCCGTGCTGCTCAAGCTTCAGGATAATGATTCTGGTGGATTTCGTCTCCGTATCCGGTTCCAGACCCATTTTGATACGGATGCTCATCACAGGAATGACTTCACCGCGAAGATTGATCACGCCTTTCAGATAAGCGTCTACTTTAGGTACTCTCGTGATATGCTGCATTCTTACAATATTATCTATATATTTGATATCGATTCCATACTGTTCATCACCAAGTTTGATCACAATGAACTGTGTTGTTTCTCCAACTACTTTCAATTCTTCCATGTCACTGTTCCTCCCTCTGCTTAAATCAATGTATTGGCATCAAGGATCAGGGCCACTTCACCGTCACCGAGAACGGTTGCACCGCTGATGATCTTGCACTTGCTGATGTACTTGCCGAGCGACTTGATAACGATCTCCTGCTGTCCGATCAGTTCATCTACAACCAGACCCGCCATCTTGTCACCCTTCTTCACAACAACAACGACAAGATTTTCGCTGGGATCCTTCTTGCTCTCGATATCCAGGATCTCATTCAGACGGATCAACGGAATGACAATATCACGGATCTGGATAACTTCTTTCGCCTGAACAAGCTTCACATCATTAGGTGAAATATCCTCGATCGTCTGGATAGATCCAAGAGAAATCGCATATTTCTCGTCTCCGATCTCAACCATGAGCGCCTGGATGATAGCCAGCGTAAGCGGCAGTCTGATAATCCAGGAACTTCCCTCTCCAAGCTTTGTCTTTACTTCCACTTCGCCGCTCAAAGCTTCGATCTTGGATTTTACAACATCAAGACCCACGCCCCTGCCTGATACGTCAGACACTACTTTAGCCGTAGAGAATCCCGCATGGAACAGCAGATCCACACTGTCCTTCTCGTTCATGTTCTCTGCCTGTTCGGGTGTGATGATACCCTTTTCAATAGCTTTATTTCTTACAGCTTCCGTATCAATACCGTTACCGTCATCCCTTACTTCGATGACAACGTTATTACCATCCTGATATGCCTCAAGGAAAATGGAACCAACCTCCGGCTTGCCTCTCTCCTTACGAATCTCTGCGGACTCCAGACCATGGTCTGCAGAATTACGCAGAAGGTGCATCAGAGGATCACCGATCTCGTCAACCACGGTACGGTCAAGTTCTGTCTCCTCACCGGACATGTACAATTCCATCTTCTTGCCCAGAGTCTTCTGCAGGTCACGTACCATACGCGGGAACTTGCTGACAGTACTCTCGATAGGAACCATTCGAACCTTCATAACCGATTCATGCAAGGAAGTTGTTACGCTTTCCAGATACTCGATCTGCTCATTCACTGCCGTGCTGGAAGTGCCTGAAACCGTAGATGCCGATACAAGAGAGTTCTTTGCAATGATCAGCTCGCTGACCAGATTCATCAATGTATCCAGTTTCTCGATATCTACTCTGACCGTTCTGTTTACCACCGGTTTGCCTTGTGCCGGTTTCTTATCGTCAGCCTTCTTCTTACCCTTAGCAGGCGCTTTCGCCGCGGGGGCTGCTGCCGCCACCGCCGGAACTGCCGGCTTCTCCACGGGTTCTTCCTTAACCGTCTCTTCTTTTGCCGGAGCTTCTTTGGCCGGTTCATGTGCCGGAGCCACAGTATGATCAGGATCAACCACATCACCTATAACATCTTCGATCTCAGATACACTCCTGGCCGCATTAAGTACATCTTCTAAAGTTGCATCCGAAACAATGACCAGACTGAAGTCCAGTTCAAACTTCTCGTCTTCTATATCCTGAGCAGAAGGGTTCGATACAATGATCTCACTGCTCTCTTCGATCGCTTTAAATACAAGAAATGCACGAGCTGCCTTCAGAATACAGGACTCCTGTACCTTAACTGTCACACCGTATACATGCTTGCCCTGCTTGATCGCTTCCTTCAGTACATTATGCTCACTTTCACCAAACGATATGTTCAGCCATTTCCTGTCTCCCACATCCTCTGAAGACACTGTTTCACCAACAGCTTCCTCCTCTGCCGTATCGGCAGCCGCGTCATCTGCATCGCCGTCATCGTCGCCACCGTTCAGAATATCGTTAAGCTGCATGATCAAAGGCTCATTATCATTGGTGCCTTCGTCAGCATTCTCGCGGATGTTCGTAGTATACTCCTCCAACGCATCAAGGCACTGGAACAGTACATCGATCATATTTGCCTTCACGGTGATATTGCCGTTGCGAACCTCGGAGAACACATTCTCCATATCATGGGTGAGATTCTGCATTCTCTTATAGCCCATTGTTCCTGCCATACCCTTAAGGGAATGTGCCGCACGGAAAATCTCATTGATCGTATCCTCGTTATCCGGTTCCTGTTCCAATGAGAGAATCTGTGTGTTCAGATTCTGAAGATGTTCATTTGTTTCATCAAGGAAAATTTCGAGATACTGACTTACGTCCATACTATTTTACCCCCACGTTCATTATAATTTCCTGCGCAATCTGATCCAGCGGTACGATTTGATTCGACAGTCCCGCCGTAACAACGCTTTTCGGCATTCCGTATACGGCACATGTACTGGCCTCCTGCGCAATCACATGAATCTTCTTCTTCGCTTTCAGATGTTGGATTCCTTCTGTACCATCGGCACCCATGCCTGTCATGACAACACAGACGACCTGGTCAAACCGGCTGTCCATCAGGGATTCATACATATAATTGGCACACGGCCTGACACCCTCTCTGGTAGGCTCATTTGTATAGTGAATGCTATACCGCCCGCCGGAAGACTGGACATTCAGGTGTTTGCCTCCCATAGCTATGTATACAGTTCCCGCTTCCAGCGTATCTCCCTCCGCCGCCTCTTTCACCCGGATCTCACTCAGAGAATCCAGACGTTCAGCCAGCGATGCCGTAAATCCGGCGGGCATATGCTGTACCACCACCATCGGCGCCTTCAGGTTCTTCGGCAATTTCGGAATCACCGACTGCAGCGCTTTCGGACCGCCTGTAGAACTTGCCAGAGCAATGATCTTGTTGCCCGTTACCGAAGATGCTTTTTTGCCGACTAATTCCAGAACTTTCTTAGAAGTCTTCGTATCTTCCGCCGTTAAAGTCCTTGCACTTGTAAATACAGGTGCCCTGGACTCCGATACCACTGCCAGAATACGCAGCAGCCTGTTCTTAAAAGCATCCGTCCTGCAGTCCATCGCATTATTCGGCTTGTGGACAAAATCCAGCGCTCCCAGTTCAAGAGCATCCAGCGTCGTCTTGGCGCCTTCCCTTGTATCCGTACTCGCCATCATCACCTTGGCCGGAATCTTACGGTTCTGCAGTTCCTTCAAAAGCTCCAGGCCGTTCATCTGCGGCATGTTGACGTCAAGCACAACAGCGTCATAACTTTTCCTGCTCAAAAGATCCAGTGCTTCAAGCCCGTTGACAGCACGATCCTGTACCTGGAATCGTTCATCGCTGTTAATTATATCACATAGTACCCTTCTCATGAGTGCAGAGTCGTCAACAACTAATATTTTTTTCATTATGTCATTCCTTCCCTTCCTCGTTTTTTATTCGTTGTTATACGCCGGAATTTTTCATTCATCCCTTTTTATATTAATTTATCATTCTGCTTCACTGTCAAATCTTATCTGTCTTATGATTTTTCAGGTTCTTGCGCTCCTCATCAAATATATACTTAATAATCTCTTCTCTCTCTGCGGCATCTACATTGACATACTGCACCCTGTGCTCAAAGACGCCCTTACGGTTCTCCAATTCTCTTGCACTGAGCACTTTGCCTACCAGATTATATACTTTATTCTCCCCGTTGATCAGCAGACAGTACCTGCACAGGATCATGCTCTGAACCTCATAGGCATAGTTGGCGACAAATCTGAGTCCGCCGCCGCTGATATCCACAATAACACTGCTCTTAAGCGGAAGCTCCGGAATCAGGGCATCTTCTTTTCTGCCTGCAAGCTCCACCTCTTCCTCCTGAAGCCGCCTGGAATTCATTTCCAGCGCGCAGCTGAAGCGGTAATACTCCCGTCTCTGATGTTTGCGCAGATTACTGACCAGATCAAGCACCAAAACATAAAGGCTGTTATTTTTGTAACGGTCAACCACTCTGGCATAGCATTGATAAAGCCCGCTGTCATTATAAAAATACAAGTCATACTCGCCGTCAATGGGAAGCAGAATCAGTTTGGATTTCTCCATAGGCATGGAAATCTCTATCCTGTCCTCGGAAAGAACGTCGATCACCTGGCTTTGATAGATTTTGTGCTCCGCAGCGCCGCGTTTCTTCGACCGGTCTATTGCCTGAAGATCCACCCTGCAGCCGGGAACCACATATTTAGACAAAAGATTTGGCATATCGCTTTCCTCCTGTATAAATGATCATTACCCAAATCGTAACTTCGAATTTTCCTACCTCTTTGATATGATATGAGAAAAAAAAGCCGCCATACCACGTTTTGGTATATTCTTATTTAACTCCTTATTCATCAGTTTTGCCGCCAGCAATTCATAGGCCACCGCCGATCTGGAACGGGGACTGTCCAGCGATACCGGCATCTGCTGCATCACCGCTCTTGCAAGCTGATCGTCCTGAGGTATCATGCCAAGATAGCTGATTGGAACCTTCAGGTAACGCCCCACCACTGCCTCAAGCTTCTCATACAGTGCCTCTGCCTCTGCCTCTCCGAACACTTTATTTGCAATCACCTTGATCTGTGTTTCCTTCGCTGAATACCGCGAATGCCTGTGTAATGCCTTTAAAAGCGAATAGGAATCCGTGATGGAAGTAGGTTCCGGTGTGGTCACCAGCAGTACCTCGCCGCTGGCCACCAGGAACTCCAGCACGGCATCGGAAATACCCGCTCCCGTATCGACAATGATGATATCAGCCATCTCGTCAAGTTCCACCAGGTTCTGAATGATATAATTCAAATAATCTCTGCTCAGATTGGACATGCCGGCAATACCGGAACCGCCGGAAATAAATCCCACATCCATAGGCCCCCAGGTTATAATATCCTGTATGTTTTTCCCCTGATAAATTAAATCACACAAGTTATGTTTTGGCACTGTGCCAAACATGATCTCAATATTGGCCAATCCGAAATCCGCATCCAGAATGATTACCCGCTGTTCCATTTTCCGAAACTGTATCGCCAGGTTGATCGCTGTATTAGACTTACCTACGCCGCCCTTACCGCTGGTGACAGTGATCACTCTCGCTAAGGGGCGTTTGCGCGGGCTGCTCGCCTTGATGATATTTCTTAATTGTTCAGCCTGATCCATCGGCCTTCCTCCTTAGTCCTCTCCTCCCCGGTTGATCCGTTTCAGTTCTTCCCTCCAAGAAGCTTCTTGACCGTACCCTGTGGATTAAACTCTTCGATATCATCCGGAACATTCTGGCCATATGTCACATAGGACAGTTCCGCACTCGTGTAAAGCTTCAGATTTAAAAGATTTCCAAGAGTAGTTGTCTCATCCAGTTTGGTAAAGATCAGTTTAAAATCCGTCATTTCCTTATAGGAGTCCGCTATGCTGATCAGGTCGCGGTATTTCGTTGTCGCACTCAGCACAAGATAGACTTCCTTCTCCACCTTCTCATCCACGGAATGGATGAATGTGCTCATACTTTCCTTCTGCGCCTGATTCTGATGGGAATGCCCCGCCGTATCCACCAGGATATAGTCATAATCCTTAAAATCCTCCAGCGCCTTCTCAATCTCCTCTACCGTATATATTATGCGGAAAGGTACCTCAAGTATATTGGCATAGGTACGCAACTGTTCTGCCGCCGCAATACGGTAAGTATCCGCCGTCAGCAATGCAACCTTTTTCTTCTGGTCAACTCTGAAAATAGAAGCAATTTTGGCAATTGTCGTCGTCTTTCCTACTCCCGTAGGTCCAATAAAGAAGACAACCTTCGTTCCGTTTTCCGCCGGTGTGATACAACTCGGCATACCGAACTTAAGAATCATCTTCTGATAAATGTTTGCCAGTGCATAGTCAAAAGGCATATTCGGCTTATTGATCTGCTCGATCTCATCTATGATCTCTCTGGCATACTTCTCATCCACCTCATTATCCAGCATGGTATTATGGAGCAGTTTCATGAATTTATCAATCTCGGTTTCTTCCTTCTGCTCTTCTTTACCGGCTTTTTCTTCCTTTTCTTCCTTCTCCTCGTCCGGTCTCTGAAGCTGCTGTTCCAGAAGTGACTGCAGACTGTCCAGTTTTTCCTCTATGGCGCTGCTCTCCTTCTTTACCGGCTCTTCCGCCCGGATCGGCGTACCGGTCTGTACGGGCTGGGACTCTTTGCCCTGGCTGGAAGCGATCACATTATTGATGGCGGATACTGCCGCCGTATACTTCTCGCTCTCCTCTTCCAGCGCCACCGTCACTTCGAACATGCGCGGCTTCAACAAGCCAAAGAAACCTTTTCCCTTGACTTCCTTGACATTCATGACTACAACGCCTTCTCCCAGTTCCTTTCTGGCATTGTCCAATGCGTCACTTTCTGTTTTTGCAGTAAATTTCTTGATTATCATTATGCCGTCACCATCCCAACTGACTGTAATTCAATATTGGATTCCACTTCATTGTAAGATACAACGACCAGATCTTTATAATAATCTTCCGTCAGTTTCTTAAAATACACCCTCACGATCGGAGATGTAATCACAAGCGGCATCTTACCCAGATCTTCCAGTTTCTTTGTCTCCACACCCACAGACTCCATGATTGCTTTGGTCTTGTTCGGATCAAGTGTCAGATAAGCGCCCTGCTCCGTCTGCTTCACACTGGACATGATCTCCTGTTCCAGTTTCGGATCAAGCGTCACCACGCTGGTAGTCTCATTAGCCGGGAAGAATTTATTTGATATCGCTCTCTTAAGACTCTGTCTCGCATACTCCGTCAGGATATCCGTATCTCTTGTAGTCGTCGCATAATCCGCCAGCGTCTCAAAAACCGTAAGCAGATCCCTGATAGAAATTCCTTCACGCAGGAGATTCTGCAATACTTTCTGAATCTCACCAAGCCCAAGCAGCTTTGGAACCAGTTCTTCCACAAGGGAAGGATTGGATTCCCGCAAATTGTTGACCAGATTCTGTACATCCTGTCTGGTCAGCAATTCCGCTATGTACTGCCTGATGATCTCTGTCAGATGGGTGGCTATGATGGACGGCGGATCCACTACCGTATACCCCATACTTTCCGCACGCTCCCGCTGCCCTTCTGTGATCCAGATCGCCGGCAGATGGAAAGACGGCTCAAAAGTAGGAATACCTGTGATCTCTTCCTCCACATACCCCGGATTCATCGCCATATAATGGTCAAAAAGGATCTCTCCCTCGCTGACCTGTACACCTTTTATCTTAATAATATACTGATTCGGATTCAGCTGTATGTTATCGCGCAGACGTATGATCGGCACGACAGTACCGAGTTCCAGGGCAATCTGCCGTCTGATCATAACAACACGGTCTAACAGGTCACCGCCCTGGTTCACATCTGCAAGAGGTATAATACCGTAACCAAATTCCAGCTCGATAGGATCCACCTGCAAAAGCGAGGTGACATTCTCCGGCTGCCGGATCTCCTCCGCCGCCGCTTCCTCCTCATCCGCCTCATGTTCGATCTCCGCGGTTTCAATCGTGCCTGCCATGATCCTGCCGCACACAATAAATACCATGCCGAGTCCCACAAACACAAACGTATTAAGCGGTGTAATGATACCCAGTCCGGCGATCACCGCGCCAACCAGATAAAGTACTTTCGGCACACCGAAAAGCTGCTTTAACAAAACGGAACCGAAATCCGCATCTTTAGAACCTTTGGTGACAAGAATACCGGTGGATAAAGAAATCAGCAGAGAAGGTATCTGGCTCACCAGACCGTCACCGATGGTCAGCACCGTAAATTTCATCAACGCGTCGCTGATTTCCATCTTCTGACGAAGCACTCCCATCGCGATACCGCCCACAACATTGATAAACGTAATGAGCAGACCCGCCGTAGCATCTCCCTTAACATACTTCACGGCACCGTCCATAGAACCAAAGAAGCTTGCTTCCTCCTGAATCTTCTCACGGCGTTTCTTCGCCTCTGCATCACTGATCGCCCCCGTATTCAGATCGGCATCAATAGCCATCTGTTTACCGGGCATGGCATCCAGTGTAAATCTTGCAGTAACCTCGGCCACACGCTCAGAACCCTTATTGATGATCATAAACTGTACAAGGATCAATATAACGAAAACAATGACACCTACCACGATATCGTTACCGCCCACATACTGACCGAAGGTGCGAACCACGTTACCGGCATCTCCTTCTGTTAAGATCAACCGGGTGGAAGAAACGTTCAACGCGATCCTGAATACTGTAGTGAATAGCAGGATCGTCGGGAAATAAGACATATTCAGAACTTCATTAGCAAACATACAGCCGAACATAACTGTAAATGCCACTGCAATATTACAGGCCAACAGAACGTCCAGCAGGTTTGGCGAGATCGGAACGATCAGCATAATAAACGCCGCCAGCACATATGCGACAACGCCGATATCAGCCTTTCTAAGATTCCCCATGAACCCCTTCCTCCTTTCTTACTTATTCATAAATAAAGCATTTTTGAGCCACGAAGTAATTCTCAATCTGCTTTTTTGCAGACTCAATACTGCTTCATATCTTAAACTCTGCCCTGCAGATGATATACGAAAGCGAGTACTTCTGCCACCGCCTGATACAGTTCCTGCGGAACCACACTGCCCACATCCACATTGGCATAAAGCATACGGGCAAGCGGCTTATTCTCCACAATCTCAATATGATTCTCCTTTGCCGTCTCTCTGATCTTCTGTGCCAGATAGTCAGCACCCTTGGCCACCACATAAGGAGCATCGTAGAGTTCCGGATCGTACTTGATCGCCACAGCGTAATGGGTCGGGTTTGTGATGACCACATCCGCCTGGGGAAGTTGCTGCATCATACGCCGTCTGGAAGCCTCCGCCATCCTCTGACGCTGTTTGCCCTTGATCTGCGGATCACCTTCCTGATTCTTATACTCATCCTTCACTTCCTGCTTGGTCATCTTCATATCCTTCTTGAACTTTACTTTCTGATAAATATAATCAAGAAGCGCAATGATCATATAAAAAAGCGAAATGCGGATCCCCAGATTTACCACCAGCATACCCACCTGTACGATTCCCTGGTTCAACCCGAGATCATAAAACTGAAACAGCGGCGGCATATTTTTCTTCAGATAGGAATAGACCACATAACCGATCAATCCGATCTTCAAAAGTGATTTTACAAGTTCCACAAGAGAATTTGCAGAAAAAATTCTCTTAAATCCACTGACCGGACTCAACTTGTTAAGTTTCGGCTGTAAGGGCTTCGACGTTGGCTGCCACTTAACCTGCACCACATTTGTCAAAAAAGAAACCATCGCTCCTGCCAGCAGAAACGGCGCCATAATCAAAAGTACGCGGGTCAGCCCCTGAGTAAAAAGCATGGAAAAAGTCTTTTCCTGTATTTTGCCGTCATACATCTTAATGTATTCCGGTATCTGGGAATACAGATTGTACATATTTCCCACAAAAAAGGTGCCCATGTACTCCGCCCAGAAATAGATTAACAGGAAAAACGTCAGCAATTCAAACGCATTCGTGATCTCTTTGCTCTTGGCTACCTGGCCTTCCTTACGGGCATCCGATAATTTCTTGGAAGTAGGCTCCTCAGTCTTCTCCCCGCCCGGACCGTCCTTGGCGAAGAATTGGAGATCATATTTTAATGTCATGTCATCCCCTCCATAAAGGATGCCACCATTCTCTTCATCTCACCGAAGATAAAATCTCCCGCACTTGGAAGCATCCTGATCGTCAGGAACAGGATTCCCAATCCCAGCAGCACCTTAAACTGAATACCTACCGCAAACATATTAAGCTGTGGTGACACCTTTGCCAGCACACCCAGCACAGCGTTAAGCAGGAGCATGGTACAGAAAATCGGCAGGATAATACGGAAACCGATGGTTATATAATCCCCCATAAACATGGCAACGGATTCTAACAGAGACTCAGACTTGAAAACCGCCCCGTTTACAGGAATCAGCGTAAAGCTGTCAATAAGCGCACGTAACAGATACTGATACATGCCGGTAATAATCATAAACAGTGTAAAAATATATTGATAAAACACACCCGTAAAGGTAGCCTGCTGTCTGGTCGTCGGATCCATCAGCGAAACCATGGAAATTCCGATCTCCATATCCGCGATGCTTCCGGCAAGCGAAGTGACTGTTGTACAAATCTGAGCTCCCCATCCGATCAGAAACCCTGTCAAAGCTTCTTTCATAACGACAACCGCGTATCCCAGTAATGTATTATATACAACTTCATTGCGCTCCACAGCAGTGTAAAGCAGATATGCAAGAAAAATGCTGAAGCCCACTTTAACCCTTCGGGGCACACCGTTCAGCGAGAAAAAGGGCGCAACATGAACAAAACAGGTGACCCTTACCAGGATCAACAGATAATATTCCAAATCCGCATAAGTAAAAGAATAATTTATCATGCCACCACTCGCTTTTACCTGATATATACACTGAAATCAGACCAGAGCATCGTCATATACTCCACCATGTTATTCATGATCCAGTGTCCCATAACAATCAGCCCTAAAAAAATGGCCAGTATTTTCGGAACAAAGGTAAGCGTCTGCTCCTGAATCGACGTGACCGTCTGGAAAATGCTGACAATCAGACCCACGCACAAAGATACGAGCAAAAGCGGTGCGGCACATTTTATAATCGTAAAAATCGCTGTCGATGCAACGGCAGTGACGTCATCTATCGTCATGTGTACCTCCCTTTCTGTGCAGTACAGTCCTTTTCCGCAAATAATGCCGATATTCCCGTTCCATGCCATTTCCATCAAACGTTACTGAGATATCGGCATCAGACTCATCCGCCTCCGTAGAAAAAACTCTCCACCAGACCTTTAATGATCAGATACCATCCGTCTGCCAGCACAAACAGCAGAATCTTAAAAGGCATGGAAATTGTTGTCGGCGGCAGCATCATCATACCCATACTCATCAATGTTGATGCCACGACCATATCAATCACGATAAAAGGTATATAGATCAGGAATCCTATAATAAACGCAGTGCGAAGCTCACTGATAATAAAACTCGGCACAAGCACGCTCATCGGAATCTCATCCAGTTCCCCGTTCCATTCCAGACGGTTGATGTCCATAAAAAGACTGACGTCCTTCTTTAACGTCTGCTTATACATAAAAGTCCGAATCGGAGCCGCCGCTTTCGCAAGCGCCTCTTCTTCATTCAGCTCACCGGCTTCATAAGGCGCTACTGCCTCTGTATAAACCGTAGTAAGCGTAGGCTGCATAATAAAGAACGTCAAAAAGAGCGCAATGCCTATCAACACTGTGTTAGGCGGCGCCGTCTGTGTATTAAGAGCCTGCCTCGTAAAATGCAGAACAATGATAATTCTGGTAAACGAGGTCATCATGATGATCAATGTCGGTGCAATAGCGATCAACGTAAGGATCACCAGAATACGCAAAGCTCCGTTAACACTTCCGTTGCCGTCGCCATATGTGATCGTCACCGTATTGGCTATATTCAGTTCTGCCAGTTCATCGGCATTCTCCGACGCACCCGGCGCACGCTCATTGGTCCGCTCCTGCGTGGTTCCTGTAAGATTGGAATCCCTGTAGGGAGTATCCGTAACAGCAAACGCCGTTGTCTTTCGGCTAAGACACAATATGCCTGCCAGTAACAGCAGGCATACTATTTTTGCCAAATGATATCCGGAAAAATATTTCTTCATTCGTCTCGCCCATCTTCTTTTTCCAGAATATTCTTTTTCTGTATTTTTTCTAATATATCCCTGAATCCTGTGGTCCCAGACTTATCAGCTTCCGGAATAACCAGATCCTGCTCAGGAATCTCTGATAACATTGTAACAGTATCTTTGCAGATTGCCACAGCCAAATATTTCCTTCCGACCCGGATGATCTGGACATATTTATTATTGGAGAGCGAAATCGTCTCCACAATCTCCATATTGACATTGGCAGTCTTCACTCTCTGATAACCTGCAGTCCACTTTGTAACCCAGTAGGTAACCAGCAGAACAAACAGAAAGAGAATCAATACCGTCATAAACTGCATATAAGAGTCAATACTTTTCGATACGGAAAGCAGCATTACCCCACTACCTTCTTAACAGCCTCTAATACACGTTCTGCCTGAAAAGGCTTAACAATAAAGTCTTTCGCACCGGACTGGATAGACTCGATAACCATAGCCTGCTGACCCATCGCGGAACACATGATAATCATAGCACCCGGATCCGTCTCTTTGATCTTCTTCAATGCCTGAATACCATCCATCTCCGGCATGGTAATATCCATCAATACCAAGTCGGGTTTCAACTCATTATATTTCTCGACAGCCTTGGCACCGTTCTCAGCTTCCCCGGCTACATTATACCCATTCTTGGTCAGGATGTCCTTGATCATCATTCGCATGAATGCTGCATCATCGCATATTAAAATATTTTTTGCCATCTCTTTTCTCCTATCATATTTTATTTGATAATTTCGGTTACCCGAACACCAAAGCTCTCTTCAATTACAACAACTTCACCCTTTGCAACAAACTTACCATTGACCAGCACATCAATCGGTTCACCTGCAATCTTATCCAACTCTATGATAGTACCCGGAGAGAAATCCAGAATATCCGATATAGACTTGGAAGTCCGTCCCAGTTCTACCGTAACCTCCAACGGTACATCCTTGATCAAACCAATGTTTTCCTGCGTCTGAGCGGGATTAAAATCATTGGAAAAACTCTGGAACTGTGCCGGCTGAATATTCGCGTTAGGCATCATTTGCATCTGGGGCATCATCTGCATCTGAGGCATCATTTGCATTTGAGGCATCATCTGCATCTGGGGCATTCCCATCTGAGGCATCGCCATCTGCTGCGGTGCTGCCATCTGAGGTGCCGCCGCCATCTGCGGTGCTGCAGGTGCAGGTGCTGCCGCCTGCGGTGCTGCAGGTGCGGGTGCCGATACATCTCCCAGCTGGTTCTTCAGGAACGTATCACATAATTCCTTCGCAAAATCAACCGGATACAGCTGCATGATCGTAGAATCAACCAGATCACCGATCTGCATACGGAATGCAATCTTTACAAAAGTTCCTTCCAGAAAAGGAGCGATATCGCCGCCGGACTTAAAGGCTGTCAAGTCCACCAGACTTGCCTCCGGGGGGCTGATATCAATCATCTTGCCAAGCATGGTAGAGAGAGATGTTGCGGAGGAACCCATCATCTGGTTCATCGCTTCGGAAATCGCACTCAGGTGCAGTTCTCCTAACTCTCCGTCCGTATTACTTCCGTCACCACCCATCATCAAATCGGTAATGACCTTTACATCGTGCTCTTTCAATACAAGAATATTGGAACCGTCCAGACCCACCGTGTACTTGATCTGAATAAACACACACGGTTTCTCATAGTCTGCCAGTACACTCTCCCATTGTGCCAGCGTAACAACAGGAGTGGAAATATCCACCTTGCGGTTTACCAGCGAATACAATGTAGTCGCCGAAGAACCCATACTGATATTGGCCACCTCGCCAATCGCATCCTTCTCGATATCTGTCAGAAGCGAATTGTCAGCCGCGCCCGAATCACCTGACGGTGCGGGTACGGGAGCTGGTGCCGGAGCAGGCTCCGGTTCAGATGCCGGTGCTGCAGCACTGGGTGCATCCATACCGCTTAAGAGTGCATTTATTTCGTCTTGTGATAACATTCCGTCCATGCTTTTACTCCCCCTCTCTTATTACCGACGTTACACGCACAGCATATTTATCTTTGCTCGAACCCGGTAATGCGGTAAATTTCTTAATATTACCGACATATATCTTCAAGTCTTCTTCTATATCTGTATCCAACCGTATGATGTCTCCCACCTGGATATTAACAAAATCATTCACAGATACATGCGTTCTGCCAAGTACGGCCTTAACCGGAACATCCACCCTTCTGATGAGCGCTTCCACATATTCCTCGAAGTCCTCTTCTTTCTGTTCCTGCATATTGGCATACCAATACTTGGTATTCAATTTATCCATGACAGTTTCCAAAGTAAAGAACGGAAGACAGATATTCATGAATCCTTCCACATCGCCGATTTTCATATTCAGCGTTACGATCGCAATCATGTCATTGGGTGCAATCACCTGGGCAAACTGTGAATTGGTCTCAATCCTTTCCATCATCGGATTCAGATCCACCACATTCTTCCACGGTTCACGCATAAGCTGCATACACACCACCATCATCTTCTCGATGATCGTCATCTCTATCTCTGTAAAGTCCCTGTTCTTATCCAGTGGTTCTCCGGCTCCGCCAAGCATTCTGTCTATCATCGCATATCCAAGCTGCGTCGCCAGCTCGATAATAATCGTACCGCCAAGAGGCTGGAAATTTACAACGCCCAGAATAACCGGATTGGACAGTGCATTGGTAAACTCCGAGAAAATAACTGTTTCGGAACTCGCCACTGTAATCTGTATATTTTTTCTAAGATAGATCGGCAGACTGGTAGATAACAGCCGTCCGTAATGCTCATATATAATTTCCAGTGTACGCAGATGCTCTTTCGAGAACTTGGTAGGCCTTTTAAAGTCATAGTTCTTCACCTGTTTATCACTGGTATCGCTCATATCTTCTGCATCAATTTCACCGCTGCTCAGTGCGGCCAGCAGATTGTCAATCTCATTTTGAGATAGTACCTCTCCCACGCAAGTTCACCTCCTGTGGCACTATTTAAGAAATTACTGGTACATAATATCACTAAACGCCACATTAAAGATAAACTCTGAATCAAACATCGTCTGAATTCTGGTCAGTATCTCTTCTCTGATCTGATCCTGATTTTCCCGTACCTGCTCAATCGTATATTCGGCAAATGCATCATTGATCTCACTCTTGATCAGGCTTTCCTTCTCGCCCACTGTCGCGCCGAATTTCTTATATCCCTTATCCTTCGTGTTCATGGATAATGTAATGGATGCAATAAAGAAATGAGGGTTGCCCTCAGCATCCAGCTGCAGCGGAATCGTCATCTTCTCCGAGATGTCGTAAGTAGCAATGTCTGCCATCGGAACTGCTTCCTTCTCCTGCTCTTCCCCGTTCCCGTTTGCTGCCAGTTCCAGATCAAGCGCCTTCGAAATGTTGTCTACCAATGCTGCCGTCTTCTTGGAAGCACTTGTCACACTGAACATCATGATTGCCGTCAATACAATATTGACGATCAGCAATGCCAGTATAACAATCGAAATCAGATTCTTCTTCATGACTGTAATCTTCTCCTTTATACACTTTCTATTCATATAGAATATCCGTCAGTTCTATCAAAATGCCAAAAAGCAGTTTCTAATAAGAACTTAACGTATTATAAATCTTGATCTCAACCCGACGGTTTTTGGTTCTGCCTTCCGCCGTAGAATTGTCTGCCACGGGCATATATTCCCCTCTGCCCGAATGCTTGACATTCGCCGGATCAAGATTTGTAACTGATAAAAGATAATCAAACACCGATAAAGCACGGCCGGAACTTAACTCATTATTGTTAGAGTACTTGGCGCCGGACATAGGCACATTATCTGTATGCCCTTCAATCTCGATAATTCCGTTGGCATAGCGTTCCAGAATCAATCCAACCTGATCCAGAACCGGTTTTGCCTCATCTTTAAGAAGTGTGCTGCCCGAATCAAAGAGCAGGCTTCCTTTCAAAGTAAGCTGTACATATTGGGATGTGATCTCGATATCAATCTCCTTCCCCATGTCCTTCTCTTCCAGCGCTTCTTCTATTTTTTCGGAAAGCTCTTCCGACTCTTCCATCTTAGCCTCATCAAGCTGTTCCTTCGCTGCCGCCACATCATCATCAACAACATCACCCTCGGACATCTTACCCGTGCTGTTTATAAATTCATCCAGTTCGTTCAACTGACTGACACCGTTGCTGATCAGCATACCATCGCCGATAGCTGACGCTCCCCTCTCAAATACAGAAAACATCTGGTTAAAAGATGCCGCAATCTGTTCTTGCTTTGCCTCGTCAATGGAAGACATGGCAAACAAAAGAACGAAAAAGCAAAGGAGCAGATTCATCAGATCACTGAATGTGGCCATCCACGCTGGCGAACCTTTTGGCGGTTCTTCCGGCTTCTTCTTAGCCATCTGCTTCACCTCCGAGTTCATCATTTGAAGGTTTTCTGTCACTCGGAGCAAGGAAGGATTTCAGTTTCTCCTCAATAACACGCGGGTTCTCACCAGCCTGAATAGACAGCAGCCCTTCGATTTCTATCTCCTTGACCATCATCTCTTCCGCATTCTTACCTTTCAGCTTCGTAGCTACCGGAGCACATATCCAGTTCGCCAGGACAGAACCATAAAATGTAGTTACCAGAGCAGTCGCCATATTAGGACCGATGGATGCGAAATCCGACAAATCCTTCAACATGAGAATCAGACCAATCAGCGTACCGATCATACCCCAGGCAGGACCCATGGCTCCTACATTCTCCCAAAAACCGATTTTATCTTTATGTCTCTCCTCCACACTGGCCAACTCCGTTTCCATGATTGCACGTACCAGTTCAGGATCAGTACCGTCTACGACAAGCAGAATACCTTTCTTGAGGAAATCGTCCTCGATATCTCCTGCAGCTTCTTCCAGTGAAAGCAAACCTTCTTTACGCGCAACATTGGAAAGATCAATGATCTTCTGTATAATCTCCGGGACATTCATGGCAGATTCCTTGAAGATCAGCATGAAGCTCTTCAAACCTCCCACGAAATTAGGCAATGAGTAACTCGCAAGAATACACATAAAAGCGCCGCCGAATGTAATAAGCGCTGATGGTGCGTGAAGGAAGCTCAACACCATAGAAAAGCTCTTGCCAAACACCATACCAAAGATCATCAACGCCAAACATGCCAATAAGCCGATAATTGAAGCTATATCCATCTGTATTCACCCGTCTTTACACTAATCTGCAAAAATATCCTTTCTATACGATTTTACTAAATTTTTCACTTCTTGTCTACTTTCTTTTACAATTATTTTCCGTCCCGTCGTGAAGGTCAGAACGGTGTCCGGCGTCTCCTCAGCCAGTTCCAGCAGATCCGGATTAATGAGGATTTTCACGCCGTTGATCTTCGTAACCTCTATCATAACAAGCTCCCGTATTCTTCCGCTGCATGGGTTCACAGCGTGATATTGTCTGCAAATATGTATATATTCTCCGGCGGCGTTCTGTATGCCGATTCCGCCACAATTACAGTTCTTTCCATAGTCACTGCATTGAACTTTTATATTCTATCACATATCTTCCGAAACTGCAAAATAAATATCCAAAGATATCATCGCAGAACACAGAAAACACATGAAGAGGAACTTTCCGTAAAAACGGAAAGCCCCTCTGTTAGCACATTTTATAGCGCTTATCTCTTCAAATTGACAAGTTCTTCCAGTAAGGTGTCGGAAGTCGTGATAATACGGCTGTTGGCCTGGAAACCACGCTGTGTGGTGATCATTGTCGTAAACTCGGATGACAGATCCACATTACTCATTTCCAGCACGCCGGAAGTCATGGAACCGCCGCTGGCTGTGATGTCCACACCTACACCGTTGAACTCACCGGAGTTCTGGGTCGCGGAGTACAGGTTATTACCCGCTTTGGAAAGACCTGACGCATTAGCAAATTCCGCCACTGCGATCTGTCCCAGAAGCTTGGTCAGACCGTTACTGTAGGATGCTGTGATCCTGCCGTCCTGCCCCACCTCGATACCGATCAGTTCACCGGGTGCCCGGCCTGCGCCGATGGCACTGCTGCCCAGCGTACCATTGGTCATCTCCAGTGTGCTCTTTCCACCGTTACCAAAATTGGTGATGGAGGAGAAATCAATGTCAATACTGCTGAACTGTGTCAGGTCAATAATATCCCCCGCAAGAGAAGATGCTGACGTATTAAAAGCAAGCGTTGCAGAATTATTTCCCTGGCTTCCGATATAAGAAAACTTGCCGCTCTCATGGTCGAACACGATCATATTCCCCTTGTTGTTCTCGGTCATATTGATCTGTGCCGTTCCGTCAGGCCCTACATAATCGATCGTATATGTCTTTCCGTCTCCGTCTTTAAGATGATATACCTGATCCAGAATTGCCGTCTGGTTGTCAGCATTATTCGCAAGTGTTACACCGAAATTACTGTTGCCATCATAATTTGACGCCTGGGTAGTTTTAAAGTCAGCCTGGAATTTAATGGTTATATTTTCCGGCGGATCGCCCGGCGTTGCCGTTACATTCTTCACAGTATCAAGGCCCTTCATAGCCTTCAAAGCTGCTTCCCAGTCAGTCACTTCCACAGACTTGCCGTCCGCACCCTTCATATGATATTTAGATGTGGCCGTATCATAGATCAGGTTATAAGGCGCCGCCTCCAGCTGCGCTCTTGTCAGAGTCACTTCGCCTTCTACAGTAACCGTTGCGTCCGCAGCTACTGCACCGGCTGCAGCAGGTGTCACAACTTTTATGTTTTTGCCTGCCGCTACTACCATTGCATTGGCACTGAAGTCTTTCAGAATCTGTTCCATGGCCAGATTGACAGTAAATTCGTTCTTTGTCGCATCATAGCTTGCATTCGGATCCATTGTATATTTACTGGTCGTAATCTTATTTTCCGTGGAGCCAAACGTAGCAATCTGCTCAATATTACTTAATCCATACTTCTTCACCAGTGACTGACTGTTGCTGTCCAGAATGTCATCAAGCTGTACACGGAAATAATCGTCCTCCCCTGTTCCATGGAAGCTGAATTTTGCCGTATATTCGTAACCCTGCGAATCAAAGAATTTCATAGTACGGATCACACCTGCCGTACTGTTAATCTTCGGATCCGTCTTATCCAGAATACCTGTCACATATCCCGCTGTGGTAGATTCCGGATCGGATGTAAGATTTCTCGCATCCATAACAGTCAGTGCAGATACCACATCCTGCCTGATATCACCGGTTTCCGGGTCAACCTGCCAGCCCATAACCATATAGCCCGTATTCGCCATAACCAGATTACCTGCGCCGTCCACGGTGAAGGAACCGTCTCTTGTAAAGAAGTTCTGGGAACCATTGTTAACAATAAAGAAAGAATCACCCTCAATCATAATATCCCATGGATTGTTGGTAGACTGTGCGGATCCCTGTGACGTAATGGCTGTGGAAATCGCACCCGTCTTGGATCCCAGACCGATCTGCCTGGGATTGATGCCGCCTCTCCCCGTTGCGCTGGCACCGGATGCCGCCTGTGTTGTCTGGTACAGCAGATCGCTGAATACCATATTCTGTGATTTATATGCTGTTGTATTAACGTTGGCAATATTATTACCGATAACGTCCATTCTTGTCTGGTGTGTCTTAAGACCCGCAACACCAGAGAACAATGATCTCATCATAGTGAAATGACCTCCTTAATATCTGTGTCGAAACCGTGCGAAGATATCACCTGCAGCCATGATCTTCAGCGGATCACGCCCTGCCGCAATTCTTCGCTGTCCCCTCTGTCAGTCAGGGACATTCGCCTCCATAAAGGTCCGGCTAAATAATAACGGCTCCGTCAATGTTGGTAAATATGTTTTCGTCTGTTTCTGTCTGGTCCATGGCCGTAATGACCGTCTGATTCGGCACATTCACAATAAATGCCAGCGAATCAACGATAACCAGCGACTCATTGATCCCTTTCGCTCCCGCTTTTGCTGCACCCATATTCAGGCGCTTCACCTGTTCTGTCGTCAACTCAATATTCCTGTCAGTCAGGCGGTTCGCCGCATGTTTCGAAAACTTAACCTCGCCTTCTGTCCTGATTCCTGCCGTCTTACCGGATAAAATATCCTGAAAACTGGCGCCGCTCTGGCCAGGAGTTTCCGTCTGCTGCCTGCCTGCATTTAAATATTGATCCTGCAGCCGCTCCATGGAAAGGAATTGATTGCCTTGAATCTTCATATTCTCTCTCCTCCTTGAGATGACTGTCACCGCCTCCGGCGATTACTCCTGCCCTGATCGATCTCTGTCAGGTCTTATCTGTACCGGAATTGCCATCGCCATCACCGTCAGAACCACCGTCGCCATCATCATCACCAGCGCCGTCTCCATCCGTACTCGGTGCGATGTCTTTCATCTTCTCCACATACTCTTCCATCTTCTCCACATATTCATCTGTGAGGAAGCTCTTCTCATAATCAGACATACCTTTGTAAATTTCTTCCAGTCTGTTAACTTTATCTCTGTGTTCATCCATCAGCATACCCGGCTCCGGAAGCTTTCTGATAATATTCATAAATTCTGCCGCCAGTGCATAAGCATCCAGATATTTCTTATCGGCTACAGTATCAAGATCATCCATGGAATACAATTCCCCGCCGATGGAAAGATATGCCTTGTTGTTTTCATATACAACATAGTCCACATTCCCCTGTACAGTTGTTTCCCTGCCTGAACTGTCTGTTACCTTCATAAGAACTGTCTGCCCTACCAGAGATGATGCCCTGGAAAGATCCAGTGTTGCGCTCATATTCTGCATCTGCTCAAGCTCCGAGAAGGTCGCAAACTGAGAAATATACTCTGTATTAGATGTAGGCTCCAAAGGATCCTGATATTTCATCTGTGCTACCAGAAGCTGCAAAAATGCATTTTTGTCAAGACTTGAGTTCCCTGTCTTCTTTTCATTTCGTTTCGCCAGGGATTCTGCTGTTGCATTATCAACAAATTTACCGTCTTTTACTTGTTGTACTACTCCCATATAGTATCTCCTTTCACTCTGTCTAGGCCATGTAGTCTATCGTGCTGCCGTTTGCCTGCATCATTTCTACCGCGATCCGTTCGGAATCTTCCATCCCGGCAATCTCTTCTTCTCCCTCAAGTTCATCCAGATTGATCCTTCTTGTGCCTTTGGAAGCCTTGCCCTGTTTCTGATCCCCATCCTGGTTCTCCTGTGAGAACTGTTCGCCGTAATTATGATTCTCGACCAGGACTTCCACTGCATCCACCTTGATCCCCTGTTCTTCGAACTGGTTCTTTAACTGGATCAGCTGAGTCTCGATCACCGCACGGACTGCCTCATTCTGTGTGGTAAACTGAGCCGTGATCGCTCCGTCTTTGGCTGCGATCTGCACATTTACCGTTCCCAGACTTGCCGGATGCAGCCTAAGCTCCATCTCCTGTGTCTCGGCTTTCAGGTTGATCTTCATGTAATCCATGATCTGGTTCATGATATCCTGTGTCTGTGCCGACTGATAACCCGCACTTACAGGCACCGGTGTCTCCACGGTCTCCACAGGCTTATCAGGTGTCTGGAACAAAGCATTGCCTGCCGCGCCGCCTTCTCCTCTGCCACTGTCCGCAGAAGCATCTCTCTCCCGCATCTTATGGCTGCCCTGTACTACCTCCTTAGGAGCATCTGTTACTTCTTCCTGAACACTCTTACTGCCGCTCGCATCATCCACGGTCACTTTAATCTGAACCGTCTCACCGTCTTTCTGAACAGATACCGTATAATCCTGCATACCTTCCAATCCGTTTTCCGGTGTCAAAAGTGCATCCTGCATGTCTGATTCTCCTTGACCTGAAATCACCTGCTGCATTAATGTGTCAAGCTCTTCTTCACTCAGTCCCAGTGTCTCCTGCAGTCCTTCCAGCGTCTCTCCCATCTCTGTAAGGAGATTCTGAAGATTTGCATACAGTGTTTCGTTGGTCACAAGCGAAAGTTCATCCACACTGCCTGATATGGTCAAAAGAAGCTGCTTGAGGTTATCGATGTCAAAAAGCTGCATCGGAACAAGTCCCAGTTCCGCCATGGCTTCCTCCACCTCTTCCGGTGTCACACCCATCTCTTCGGCAATGTCTTTTACCAGTTCTTCACCAGCCTTTTCCAGTTCCTCGGCAGTTTTGTCTGTCACCTGTCCGGTATCAGTGTCTTTTACTACTTTGTTGTCGCTGCCCTGCTGCATCGTGTCTTCGGCTCTGCCCGAATCCGAAAGATCATTCTCTGTCTTCTGTGTCGACACGTCTTTTCCGACATCTGCCACCGGATCACAAGGACGGCTTACCGCCGACGCATTCCCGGCTAATTCAGCACGAAGACTGCTCATGGCATCGTTCACCTTCGACATGACCTGGTCAAAGTTGCTTTTTGCAGATTCACTCTGCATGTTTCCTGTCTGCTGTGTCTGTGAACCGGTCTGGCCTGCCCCATAGGTAAGCAGCGCGTTCACATTGTTTACAGTCATACTCTTTCCTCCTTTCTTTAATTTTCAAGGTTCTGTGCCTCTCGGCATCTATATATAATGCGCAGTGCAAGACAGCCTTCCGGCATACTGTACCGCTGCAATATATATCGGCTTTTTGTCGGTGATACTAAAGTAAAATACACACCCAAATGTATCTGGAAACTTTTGCACGTAATTTTATGAGTCAGGATCCATGATCTTGGTCAGTCTGGCTGCAATCTCCGGATCCATAACGCCCAATATTTTTCCCCTGTCATCCACACTCATCTGATTCAGGATCTTCGCCGCAAGGTCCAGGTCATCCGTCATACTCTCAAAAATGCCTGCCGCCTCCTTGGGTTTCATCTCCGCATAGGCCTGGGCATATTCCTGTAACTGTTTGTCAGTCTGAACCTGTTCTACCACTTGCTTATACAAATATTCCGCCGTACTGGGATCTATGGTCTCATAATATTTCTGATATGCTTCCGCACCGGGACCCTTTTCGGCGTATACAACTTCCTCGTAAAATTCTCTCCGGGCTTTGTCAAATTCCACCTGAGAATCCTCGAAGGTCTGTAATCTTACAATCTCTGCACGCAGACTTTCAATCTCCTCGGAATCTGTATTGCTGGCTGACTGAACTCTTTCCAGTTCCAGTTCCAGTTCCCTGATATAATCCACCGCTTCCCGCAGGCTCGTATAACCACCATAGGCTTCCTCGTCGTCGGTTGTCACCACCGAGTCTTCCGGAAGAATCTTGTTGATTACCGGTACATCCTTAAGCACCGGAGCCAGCACGCCGGAACCAAATCCGCCCACATCCAGCTTGATCAGCAGACACAGAATAGCAAGCCAGATAATAACAATAACAATCGTTACCAATGCAACAGAAACACCGCCTGCCTCTTCGTCCTCAGAAAGCTTAGCCTCCTGTTCGGATATCTCCTTGGCACGCTTCTTTGCTTCTTTCTTCTGCGCCTTCTGGTCGCTCTTTATTTTCTTTCGTTCTTCTTTTAACCTCTTTTTCTCTGCCTTGGTATCCACCTCGACATTCAAAAGCTCATCTGCCATCCTCTTATTTACTCCCCTTTTCCACGCTGTCCGTAAGTATAACTGGTCAATTCGTCCACCGCCTTACCCTCTGCGGCATTCTCCTCTTTCATGAACAGCTCAAAAGCCTTCTCCTTAAGCCGTTCATGCATCTTACGTTCCTGCATGACTTCCTGTAATCTGAGCCGTGCCGCTTCCACAGCCTGCTCAGCCAGCACGACCTGGCCTCTCTGCGCTTCTATCATTCCATCCATGATCAACATGGCATTTCTGTTGTCTCTCAGGTCATTGACCCGCAGCATATCGCTGCGCATCTGCCTTCCCTCTTCCAGATAGGCTTCCTTCCTGTGAATCAACCCCTGCAGTTTCTCCTCTTCCTCCATCAGATACATCTGCGCCCTGCCCAGATCCATCTTTGCCTGATTTTCCAGCTGATACTGGATATTGAGAATACTCTGCATTCTGTAAGTAAACTTCGCCATGGCCGGTTACCCCTTACTCTGCAAAGAGCGTCCTGAGCATATCTACCGCCTGCTCGTAGTCAAATTTATCATTTACATCCTGCAGCAGGAACTCATTAACCGCATCGATCTTGGCAATGGCATAATCAATCTTCGGATTGCTTCCGCTCTTATAGGCACCGATATTGATCAGATCTTCTGCCTCGTTATAGGTTGCAAGCACATTTTTCAACTTTCCAGCCAAAACCTTGTGCTCTTTATTCACAATCTGGGACATACACCTGGAAATGCTCTGCAGCACATCAATCGCCGGATAGTGGTTCTGATGGGCCAGTTTACGGTTCAGCATAATATGGCCGTCCAGAATGCTTCTGGCTGTATCCGTAATCGGCTCATTCATATCATCGCCGTCTACCAGCACCGTGTAAAGCCCTGTTATGGAACCTTCACTGGCACAGCCGGCTCTCTCTAAAAGCTTAGGCATCTCCGAATACACACTGGGCGGATATCCTCTGGAAACCGGCGGTTCTCCGCTGGCAAGCCCGATTTCTCTCTGCGCCATGGAAAATCGCGTCAGAGAATCCATCATAAGAAGCACGTCCTTGCCCTGATCCCTGAAATATTCAGCCACTGCCGTAGCCGTCTTGGCCGCTTTGTTTCTTTCCAGCGCCGCCTTATCAGATGTGGCGACTATCACTACCGACCTGCGCATACCTTCCTCACCCAGGTCTCTTTCTATAAATTCACGCACTTCCCTGCCACGCTCGCCAATCAAGGCGATTACGTTGATATCAGCCTTGGTATTGCGCGCAAACATACCCATTAAAGTGGACTTACCCACACCGGATCCCGCAAAAATACCGATACGCTGGCCTTTTCCAATTGTCATGAGACCGTCAATCGCCTTTACGCCCAGCGGAAGAACTTCATCTATGATCTTCCTGCTCATGGCATCAGGCGGCTGTGCTTCCACACTGTATGGCGTACCGGGCATATACTCACCGTCGATTCTTCCCAGACCGTCCAGAACTTTTCCCAGCAGATCATCACTGACCGGAACAGTCAAGGGTTCACCTGTATTCTCGACGATACATCCAAGTCCGATGCCGTCCGTCTTACCGCAAGGCATCAGCAGCGTCCTGCGCTCCTTAAACCCGACAACTTCCGCCATAATAGGCTCATAAGCTTCATCTGCCGGGTAGATCTTACACAAGTCCCCGAGAGTGGCTTCCGGTCCGGCGGATTCGATCGTCAGACCCACCACGTTCTCGACTCTGCCCATTCTCTTGAAAAAAGTATCGTCCGCTATTTTGCTGTATTTATTAAAATTAATGATTGGCTTTTTCAAAAGATAACACCCGCAATTTATTAGTCAGCTCCTGAAGCTGCGTATCCACACCGCAGTCAAAGATGCCGCCGTCCGTCTCAATCAGACAAGCGCCCTGGCCCAGTGCAATATCCTCAATAATTTCAACCATACCTTTTCCGGCAACGGCTCCCTCTGCAAGTTCCTGTTTCCGTATATTGACAAAAGGATAATCTTCCCTGGAAACATGCACGATAAATGTCTTGCTGCTCTCCACCTGCCTCAGTGTTGAATCGATCAGATGCACCAGAATATCCCTATTGTCAGCCAGTTCTATCCCAAAAATATGGCTGTAAATCTCTGTAATCGTATCAATAAATATCGGCTCAAGCTGCTCAACCAGCTGATCATATTCCGCCTCCATCTGGCGTCTCTCCTCCGCCAGCGCACGCTTCATATCATCTACTTCGGACAGCCCCTGTCTGTAGCCTTCATCATAGCCTGTTCTGTTTGCATCCTCCAATGCCTGCCTGCGCTGCATCTCAATCTCCTGCTGTGCCGCGCGCTGCATGTCTTCGATCTGACTCTGGGCATCGTCGATCATCTCCTGAGCCTGAGCCTGAATCTCCTCTAAATCAGGAATATCCTCCTGGACACCTGCCTTGATGATACCGTTCTCGCCTCCGTCCCCGGCAATCAGAGCATCAATCTCTTCTCCGCCGAGTCCGCTCACAAATTCTGCCTCTCCGTCCTCAGAATCACCGTAGCCGACCGGTGCATTTGCCCGCAGCTTTCTGAGTATCTCATGCTCCTCAATCCTCTGCGCCAGGCGGGCATTGCTGTCGATCACACATTTCTCTTCACCGGATATAACAACCCAGTTTGATTTATATAAATTACGCTTAGACAATGATCTCGTCACCTCCACCTCTGGAGATAACAATTTCTGCAGAGTCTTCCAGTTTTCTGATGATATTAACGATCTTCTGCTGTGCTTCCTCCACATCCTTCATACGAACAGGACCCATGAACTCCATGTCTTCCTTGATCATCGCGCTCAGACGTTTGGACATATTGTTAAAGATCGCTGTCTGCACTTCTTCATTGGAACCCTTCATAGCGATCGCAAGATCACCATTATCGACATCACGCAGCACACGCTGGATCGCTCTGTCGTCCAGAAGAAGGATATCTTCGAAGACGAACATCTTCTTTCTGATCTCGTCTGCCAGTTCCGGCTCCTCGATCTCCAATGTCTCCATAATATGTTTCTCTGTACCACGGTCTACCGTATTCAAGATCTCTACGACTGCATCTACGCCGCCGATGATCGTGTAATCCTGGTTGACCAGAGATGCTAACTTGGACTCCAGCACTTTCTCCACTTCCTTGATCACATCCGGACTCGTTCTGTCCATAACAGCAATACGCTTTGCAACATCCGCCTGTCTGTCCGGCGGAAGCGCCGACAGAATCAACGCCGACTGTGCCGCTGACAGATAAGACAGGATCAAAGCGATCGTCTGCGGATGCTCATCCTGTATAAAGTTAAGAAGCTGTGACGCATCTGTCTTTCTGACAAATTCGAAAGGTTTTACCTGCAAGGATGCCGTCAGCTTGCCGATCACATCCAGTGCTCTCTCGGAGCCGAAAGATTTCTCCAAAAGTTCCTTGGCATAATTGATACCGCCCTCCGCGATATACTGCTGTGCCAGACAGATCTGATAAAACTCACCGATAACCTGATCTTTCATCGCCGGCGTGATATTTCTCGTATTGGCAATCTCAAGCGTCAGTTCCTCGATTTCTTCATCCTTCAAATGTTTAAAGATCGACGCCGACTTCTCCGGCCCCAGGGAAATCAGCAGTACAGCCGCCTTCTGTAGCCCGCCGGTAGCCTTTTCCTCAACCTTTGCCATTTATCTTACCCCCACTCCTCGTTCAGCCAGTTGCGCAGCAGATTAGCCGCTGCCTCCGGATTCTCTTCAACGAATTTATTGATAAGTCTTCTCTCTTCGGACTCATTCTCCAAAGTAATATCCTCAAGCTGTGTCTCCGGTGTGGATTGCAGTAAAGTCTCCACCGCCAGCTCTTCTTCTTCCTCTTCGTGCTTCTCGCCGCGCATACTTCTGAGCACTACAAAGGCAAGCAATGCAAGAATCACTATGATCAACACGATCTGCATGATATCGGTGGCCGTAATGTTCGTGCCTTCCGCATCAAAGAAAAGATTCTCACTGTACGCCACCAGAGATATGCTTCCAGATGAAATACCCGTAGCATTTGCCACTGCCGCATAGAAGTCCTCATCAACTTCCATCTTCGTGCGCTCCGTATTGGCCAGTTTATATTCCTCCCAGGTAACGCCCTCAAGGCCGCCCTGTGTTCTCACATCTTCCTCACGAATCACATTATATTTGATCAGGGATGCCGTCAAAGAAGACTGCCCGTAATTAATCACGCCTCCGGGTGTCTTGGTAACTCTGATCTCTTCGTTGGGAAGATAATCACGGGATTCCTCCGACTGCGTCGAAGAAGAACTGCTGTTATCTTCCAGCACATAATTGTTGTCGTCATCGTTGGAATCGGTTCCCGGTATCCCGCCGGCAGCGCTGGTATTCTCTGCATTGAAGATATCCTCATGGCTCAGAACACCCTGATTCTGTCCATCCGCCGGTGTATAATTATGTACCGTCGTATCTGTTGTGGAAAAATCAAGCACCAGATTCGTTGCCACTTCCACATTATCAAATTCCTTAGTTCCGAGCAGTACCTTGCGGACCTCATTAATCACCTGCTTCTCGGCTTCCGCCTTCACGGAAAGCTGCGCATTCGCCGTACCCGAAGTGGTATACTCATCATCTCCCGTATAAAGCATGTTACTCTCGGTATCCATGATTACAATATTTTTCGTGGTCTCATTACCGATTGCCGTTGCAACGGCCCGCGCCAGATATGCCGCACTGTCCTGGTTAAACTCCTCTTTCAGATCCAGTATGATCCAAGCATGTGCTTCTTCCTCCGTTGCAAAAAGCGTACCGTCATTCTGCGGAATATCAAGCTGCACATGAGCACTCTTAACAGCCTTGAATTTTGCAAGCATATCCTGTTCCAGATATTTCTGCAAATAGACCACGTATTTCTTCTGTTTATCAGACTCCGTAGTGGAGAATCCTCCATCAGTAACGTTTTCGATTCCGTAGCTCGCCGCCTGAATATTATTCGCGCCGAGAAGCAGATTCGCATCTCCAAGCTGCTCTTTAAGCACCTTTACCACGAGACCGTCATCCGAAACCGTGAACTTCATGTCCTCTCCTTGCAGCAGGTCTCTTACTTCAGCAGTCTCCTTCGTGGACTCACACTCCCTCAGAAGAACATATTTCGGCTGTGTCAGCACCGACACCACCGCTACAATGGCCAGAATGACCACAGCAAATCCGACAATGATCAAAGTCTTCTGTTTCGCCGTGAACCGATTCCACCATTCTAATATTCGATTTCCCAATTCCTTTAACTTCTCTAACAATTTATCCACAGCAACTTACTCTCCTTCAGTCTTCCCTTATACACTCATCCATGCAATTTCCATGCTGCACAACACCCTACTCCCCATAGCTGCCGTATCTGCTAGATCTGCATGTTGATAAGTTCTTTGTAAGCGTCCAGAAGTTTATCCCTGATCGCAACCGTATACTGCAGCGCTGTAGATGCTTTCTGCAGGGCGATACTCAGATCATGCGTATTCTCGGTCTCACCCAGCGCCCACTTGATCTTCTCGTTCTCCGCATCAGACAGATAATTATTCGTCGTATTCAAATTGTCGATTGCAGTATGTAACAGGTTGTCAAACCCTTTGTCGCCATAGGACTCGGGCTTGTTGGTAGCTGCTGTCTTAGCGGCTTCTTTGACTGCCCCCGAAGACACATTATAAAGCTCTGTAATATCTAACGCCATCTCTCTTCCTCCAGATACAGATAAGTATATTTTCAAACATATATCGCCTTAAACGGCTTAATATATCAGTGCCTTCACTGAATCATCATCCGTTGAGCAGATTCAATCCGGTGGTCGCAATATTCTTGCTGGCATCCAGAGCGGTTGCATTCGCCTGGTACGCACGGCTGGCATCGATCAGGTTCGTCATCTCCGTGATCGTGCTGACATTCGGATACATCACATAACCGTTCTCATCAGCGTCCGGATGAGAAGGATCGTATACCATATTTCCCTCTGTCCACGTATCCTCATAGACGCCCGTCACCTTAACACCTGTACCCGAATAGCGGTCTGTAGCCTTATTCAGCACCTGGCGGAAAGGAGTCTGGGAATTCTTCTCCTCAAAAACCACTACCTTCCTGCGATATGGTGTCCCGTCCTCAGTACGCGTCGTATTCGCATTCGCCACATTCTGGGCGATGATATCCATACGGTAACGCTCCGCTGTCATACCCGTCGCATTGATGTCAAAAGCCGTAAACATTCCCATAGTCTCATCTCCTTGTCACAAATCTATCTATACTATATGAAATAAACTTTTCCATGTTCTTCGAACCGCTCTGTCCTGCAGCGTGCTCCTTTCAAAGCCGGCCGCACAGAAATCAGCCGTCTCCGAATCATCTGCCTCAAAGCCGGCCTGTGTTATCTTCTATTCTTCTACTTCAAAACAAGTTTCAAATTCTTAAATTCCTGATCTATGGACAATTCCAGACCCTGATAGACCAACTGGTTCTTGGCCAGATACACTCCCTCTGTATCGGGATCCACATTATTGCCGTCGATACGGTATGAAAAACCTGAATAGTCCGTATATGTAATCGGGTTCAGCCGGCTGGTCTTCACATCAGCCACCTTCGCATCCATACTCCTGTATCTGGAACTGCGAAGCGCTTTGGCAAGCTGTGTCTCGAAATTCACATCCTGTCTCTTGTATCCCGGCGTATCGGCATTTGAAATGTTATTCGAAATGACTTCGTTACGGATCCATGCCGCATCCGCCGCCTTATCCAGAACATTGACATAATCAAACACATTGGTAGTTCCAAGTGTACTCATAAGCATACTCCTCCCACGTTAATAGAATCCATATTTCATTATAAAGAATTTATCAAAAATTACAAGGTTTTTCGATTCATTTTCACAAATTCCCAATTGTGTGTCATAAAAAAAGTAATTTGCTTCGCAAATAACTTTGCGAGTTTGCTTCGCAAACTCGAATAAGCGGAAAACTACCTATACCATAAAAAAAGTAATTTGCTTCGCAAATTAACTTTGCGAGATTCGCTTCGCGAACTCGGATAAGCGGTGGAATTTCCTGTACCATAAAAAAGTAAATTTGCTTCGCAAATTAACTTTGCGAGATTCGCTTCGCAAACTCGGATAAGCGGTGGAATTTCCTATGCCATAAAAAAAGGATTCACACACCACTTATATGCTGCTGTGTAAATCCTTTTACATTTCAGTATCTTCCCTGGTCTTTCAGTCTTTCCACTTCATCAAAGACCACGTCGTTGAGCACTTTGATATAAGTACCTTTCATGCCGGAAGAGCGGGACTCGATGACACCTGCACTCTCGAACTTGCGCAGTGCATTGACGATCACAGAACGGGTGATACCCACCTTATCCGCGATCTTGCTCGCCACCAGGATGCCTTCCATGCCCCCGAGTTCATCAAAGATGTGCGTGATCGCTTCCATCTCCGAAAAGGACAGGGTGCTGATGGCAGACTTCACCACCGCGATTTTACGGTTCTCTTCTGCATTCTCCTCGCTCACCGCCCGGAGCATCTCCAGCCCTACCACCGTAGTGCCGTACTCGCACAGTATGATATCGTCAATATCATACTGCTCGTTGCATTTATAAAGAAAAAGTGTCCCCAGCCGCTCTCCCGATATCTCGATAGGAGTAATGACTGCCCGAAACTTCTTCGTATCAATACTCTCAAATCCCAGCGTCTCCAGATTGACATTCTCCTTGGTAGACAAAACCGCCAGAAGCCGCTCATTGAGCATTGGATCGATAAAGCCGCCCACATGATCTACAATCAGCTCCGTGATGGACTCCACACTATCCATGTCTCCGATCCCCAGCACCTTGCCCTTCCTGCTTATGACAAGCACATTGGAGATCAGGATATCCTTCAGCACATCACAGATATCATTAAAGACCACTTTTCCTGAATTATTATTATGCAGAAGTTTTCCGATTTTCCTCGTTTTATCCAGCAACTGAACGCTACTCATGAATCATGCTCCTTAACTGTACGCTGTTGTAAAAGTTTCAAATAGTTACACAATTCTATATAAGTTGATTTTATCACAACATTTGAGCATTATCAATGTATTTTCAATACATTTCATTCAGTTTGTCCTCAATTTATATATGATTCAAAGAATTTTCTGACATTCAGCCCATAATTTTACTTTTCTGTCACGTTTCCGCCTTTACCGCATCTTTGACAAAACCGCAGTTCTCGTCAGAGCAAACCAGCTTGCTGCCCTTTTGCAGAAGGATAGAACCGCATCTGTCACATTTATCCGCAACAGGCTTCTGCCAGACCATAAAATCGCATTCCGGATTTTCGATGCACCCGTAATATTTTCTGCCCTTTTTTGTCTTCTTCAGCACAATATCCTTGCCGCATTTGGGACAGGCCACGCCGATCTTCTCGAAATAAGGCTTCGTATTGCGGCACTCCGGAAAACCGGGACAAGCCAGGAATCTGCCGTGAGGACCATATTTGATGACCATCTGCCTGCCGCAGACATCGCAGAACTCATCCGACAATTCATCCGCGATCTCCACCTCATCCAGTTCCTTCTCCGCCTTCTCCACAGCCTCCGACAGATCCGGATAGAAGTTCGCCACCACAGTCTTCCACTTCACACTCCCCTCTTCCACACCGTCTAAGAGTGCTTCCATTGTGGCGGTAAAATTCACATCCACGATGGAGGGAAATGCCTCCTTCATCATGTTATTGACCACTTCACCAAGTTCCGTCACATAAAGGTTCTTGTTCTCCTTGACAATATATCTTCTGGCAAGAATTGTGGTGATGGTAGGCGCATAAGTACTGGGGCGTCCGATTCCCAGTTCCTCCATGGCCCGCACCAGCGAAGCCTCCGTATAGTGAGGCGCCGGCTGGGTAAAATGCTGTTTCTCTTCCAGTCCCAGCAGAGATAATTTCGTATCACGTGTGATCCCTTTCATAAGGGTGTTATTCTCTTCTTTTTCATCTTCCTCGGTATAGACACTCATAAACCCGTCAAACTTCACCTTGGAAGCAGCCACCGTAAAACGCTGCCCCGCCGCATCAATCTTCACCGATGTCGTCTCGTATACCGCCGGTGCCATGCGGCTTGCCACAAACCTTTTCCAGATCAGCTGATAAAGCCGGAACTGATCTCTGGACAGGGATTCCTTAAGTTCCACAGGCGTTCTTCCAATATCGGTAGGCCGGATCGCCTCATGGGCATCCTGAATCTTCTGCGTGCTCTTGCGCTCCTGTTCCGTGCCCGCCGCGTACTCTTCACCATAACGCTCCGTGACAAACACCTTTGCCGCCGCTTCCGCCTCCTCTGACACTCTGGTGGAATCTGTACGCAGATAAGTGATGACACCCACCGTTCCGTTTCCTTTAATATCAATACCCTCATATAACTGCTGTGCCAGACGCATGGTCTTCTGGGTGGAAAAATTCAGCACCTTGCTGGCTTCCTGTTGGAGCGTGGAAGTCGTAAACGGCAGCGGCGCTTTCTTGACACGCTCACCGTTCTTCACACTGCTCACCTGATATTCTGCGCCTTCCAGCAGTTTCCTGATCTTCTGAAGTTCCTGCGCTGACGCGATGGTCTTCTTCTCGTCCACTGTCCCGTAATATTTGGCTGACAACGGTTTCTTCTCACCTTCTACCTTAAAAGAAGCATCCAGAGTCCAATACTCTTCCGGAATAAAAGCATTGATCTCTTCTTCCCTGTCACAGATGATGCGCAGCGCAACAGACTGTACCCGTCCTGCACTGAGGCCTCTCTTTACCTTGGCCCACAGAACCGGTGAAATCTTGTATCCCACCATACGGTCCAGACACCGTCTGGCCTGCTGCGCGTCCACCAGATCCATATTGATCTCTCTGGCATGTTTCAGGGATTCCTTCACAGCCGTCTTGGTGATCTCGTTAAAGGTGATCCGGTATACTTTCTTATTTTCCAGTTTCAGCGCCGCCAGCAGATGCCACGAAATGGCTTCTCCTTCGCGGTCAGGGTCCGTTGCGAGATACACTTTCTCGGCCTTCTTCACTTCCTTGCGAAGATTTGCCAGAATATCTCCTTTTCCCCGTATGGTGATATACCTGGGTTCAAAATCATGATCCACATCAATGCCCAGCACGCTGCGCGGCAGATCCCGCACATGTCCGTTACTGGCTGCGACCTCATAATTCGCGCCCAGAAATTTCTTGATCGTCTTCACCTTGGCAGGTGACTCCACGATTACCAGATATTTTGCCATAGCATATTCCCCTGTTTCTCCTCATTCGGTCTTTCAACGTGAACCACTATACACTATATTCTTTATGCTGGCAAGAGGGTAAAAGTTAAAAAAATGTGAAAAAGAATCTGTAAAAAATACAGAAAATACCCCTCCGCCTGTTTTGCAGAGAGGTATTCCTCATCTATTCGTTATAAATCAAAGGAAACCTTCATCATCTCATTGACAGAGGTAATTCCTTCCAGCACATATTCCGTCGCACACATGCGCAGTGTACTCATGCCTTCTTCCAGCGCCTTTTCCTTGATGGCTTCTGCGTCACCATTCTTGCTGATAATGCTCTTCAGGCCCTGTGAGATCTCCATGATTTCATAAACACCGATTCTGCCCTTAAACCCTGTCCCGTCACATTTGGAACAGCCGCATGGCTCATAGATCGTGACATCCGCATCCGGTGCCAGAGCAAGCATCTCTCTTTCCTCCGCATCCGGTTTCTTCGCCCGCTTGCACTCCGGGCAGAGCCGGCGTACAAGACGCTGTGCGATAACACCCACCGTAGAATCTGCAATCAGATAAGGCTCTATCCCCATATCCATCAGACGGGTGATCGTGCCCGCCGCAGAATTGGTATGCAGAGTAGATACCACCAAATGCCCCGTGATAGACGCCTGCACTGCAATAGACGCCGTCTCCTGGTCACGGATCTCACCGATCATGATAATATCGGGATCCTGTCGCAGAATAGAACGCAGCGCGCTGGCAAAAGTCAGTTCCGCCTTATTGTTGACCTGCACCTGATTGATTCCGTCAATATTTGCCTCCACCGGATCTTCTACCGTGATGATATTCACGTCTTCTCTGTTCAATTCGCTGAGTGCCGTATAAAGCGTTGTTGACTTACCGCTTCCGGTAGGCCCCGTAACCAACAGGATCCCATGTGGATTCTGCAGTATATGGTCAAATTTCTTAAGCTCTCTCGGTTTGAAACCAAGCTGGCTCTTCTCTCTGGTCAGCGCGTTCTTGGAAGTAAGACGCATAACCACCTTCTCACCGTATACCGTGGGAAGAACAGAAACACGGATATCAAACTCCTGTCTGTCCACCACCTGTGTGATACGTCCGTCCTGAGGCTTTCTTTTTTCCGCAATATCCATTCCGCCGATAATCTTGATACGGGCCACCATCGCCGGAAGCAGTCTGATACTGTAGGTCACTTTTTCATACAATGCACCGTCGATACGGTATCTGATACGTACCTGACGTTCCATCGGCTCAATATGAATATCGGAAGCACGCTGTCTGACCGCCTGTTCGATCATTGTCTTGACAAGCTGTACAATCGGGGAATTGTTTACGTCCTCGCTGTACATATCTTCCTGCTCGGCCATCTGGCTCTCTTTTTCTCTCGTATATTCTTCCAGCGCAGAGTTGACCTCCACATTGCCGAAATATTTATCCAGAGCCAGCATAATGCTTCTCGTGGTGGAAATCACCGGCTCCACCTGCAGGTTCGTGATGATCGCAATATCATCCATTGCCGCCATATCCATGGGATCAGCCATAGCCACACGAATTACATTCATGTTATCCGATGCATACTCAAAAGGCAGCACTTTGTAACGTTCCAGTACATTACCCGGCACGAGTCCGAGAACGTCCTCCGGGATCGCCACATTCTGCAGGTCGATCATATCATAGCCCAGCTGGTTGCTGAGCGCTCTGCCGATTGCCTCCTCTGTCGTAAATCCCTCGTCAATCAGTGTTTCACCCAGCTTGCGGCCGCTGCCCTTCTGTAACTGCAGTCCCTGCTCAAGCTGCTCCTGTGTAATGACACCTCTTTCTACAAGTACATCTCCAAGACGTATTTTCTTCCTGTTAAAATCCATGCCCTTTTACCCCTGTTGTTTATTGTTTTATAACATTACTGCCGGACTCTTTTCCATTTGATGCTTCTGGTCTAACATGCCGAATCTTTCCACTGAACGCTTCCAGTTTCTGCATACCGATTCCTTCCCAGGCTACTGTTCCGAACCTTACATATCAGATTCTTCCCCGGTTGTTACACCTTGCCTTTACATGTTGGTTCTTTCCCCGGTTGTTATTCCTTGCCTTTACATATTGGTTCTTTCCCCGGTTGACGTTTCAAGCCTTCCACCCCAAACTTTTTACTCTGTCTGTCATGGAAGGCTTTCACGTTAAAACATGCTTTACTCCATTTCTGCGCTTTTTTCTGCATATGCCAAGTTTATGGCCGGTAATACGCAGACACAAATTCCGTAATTGAAAACTTTCATGATCAATCTTTCACTACATTTACTCAAGGTTAAACAGGTAAGCCTGAAGAACCTGCAATTTTGCATATACCTTATCCGTGATGTACACGTTGGCATTTGTTGTATTGGTAGTGATGGTGCTCTGTGCCTCAAAGTAGAACTCAAGCCCGTCTCCTTCTCCGCACTGCTTCATGAGCGTCCTCGGCACCCGGATATAGTACACACCGCCGCTGGTCAGATTGTTTGCGTCTACCGGGCTGTCATCCTTGGCATTGTACATACTGTCTGCCAGACGATTCACGGAAATATCATTTCCGTCCACATTGATGGTCTCTGCGCCGCCGTCAGCCTTATAGTATACATGGGTTGCGATTGCTCTTGTTCCCTTGACGAAGTTGATATCCTGCACCGTGAAATATAACTTTTCATAGTCCTCTGTTTCTGCCGCATCACTCAGATAGAATCCATCGCTTCCGTCACTCTTAACACCGTTGTCATAATATCTGTATAACAGCTTCAGTTCCTCTGACTCCGGCACGCCCTGCTTAAGTACCGTAATCTGAGGTGACTTGATGCCTGCCTGATAGGATGCGATCATGGTGTTGATGAAAAGTTTTGCCTCCTCAAACGTATACCATTCTTCGTTCTGATTTTTCCGGGCATGACCCATACCCGTATATGTGATATTTCCTTTGTTATAGATATAGTAGTTGTTGCGCACATCGTTGGGCGACTGGGAATAGATCGTATCCACCCAGTCAGAATGTCCTGTAGGCGAAGTTCTTTTGCCGAGGCAATACCATACTACCAGATCACTCTGCCCGTCACCGTCATCATCTGCAGTATAGTCCAGTTCATAATACTGCGCATGGGTCAGGGCCACTTCAAATTCCTCCTTTAACTTGTACGGATACTCCGTGATCTGTCCCTTGTTAACCTGTGTCGCATGAACATTCCATACCTCTCCGTTGTTCACCTTCTCCAATTCACCGTATCTGGCAGGATCCTCTTCAACACCATCGTAATTCTCCCAGAAATGACTGGCATCGAACCGTATATTTGTGTATTTGTTCTCAAATACAATCTCCGGATATCTGTGATAATTGTCCGATGTCATATTCCACTTGGTGTATTGGTATTTTGAGGTGGTTCCTTCATCAATCAATACCTTCTGATCCTTTGCACTGATCAAAGAATAAGTGTACCCGTGTACTTCCGGCACTGTCTCTTTTTTGCCGCTCTTTGGCTTATAGGCCACATCTTTGTCAGAATTAACTACCGTATCATAATCATTGGTTCCCTGACGCAGTATATTGCCCCTCTGCAAAATCTCAGAACTCAGTATGCCGTAGCGGTCCATACCCACCAGCGGACGGACATATTTATTCAAGGTTGCCGCATTTCGGGTATAGTACCAGTCGCTTTTATTTCCCAACGGCGTTGCATTATTTCTCCATGGATACCCTTTCATCGCCTGTGGTCCCTGTCCGAGATCCGGAGAATTAAAAAATGATGTCGTGTCATGCCCAAGAAGAACACTCTTCCCGCTGTTGATAAAATCAACGATAGCGCCCATCGGCCCGCTCTCGGCATTCCCCGAAAAATCACCGTACATATCTGAGAAGCCCAAGATCAGCATATTAAAATCTTTCAGATAATCATTATTAGCATAATAATTTCTCTCAAACTCATCAATGTTGATCGTCGTGATGTCCAGATCAAACTCATCCGCAATTCCGGAATAGTCAGCGCCATCATACTGGCCGCCGTAAACCAACGTATTGAAATGTCTGCCCTTTGTGTTAACCTCATAGTTAAGGTTGATCACATCATCTCCATTTTTGTTGATCTGGCAGATTTTCAGCACTTCCTTGTCCATTCCGTTAAGCTTCGTATAGCCGTTCAGCGAAGTATAAATATTCGGATTATCCGCCTGTGTAATCTCCACGCGCCAGGGCAGAAGTCCCTTATAACCCGTGGGAACATCTCTGGTAAGCAGATATCCTGTGTCAGCATACAATTCCTCCGCAGACACCAGATTACCTCCCTGGGTGATGGTAATATCCTCTACCTCCTCCTGTTTGGAGAATTTACCGTCTGAATTCACGTCAATATAGAGCTTACAGCGATATTTTGTATTATAAGACGCCGTTCCTTCATTTTTAATATTGAACGCATACTGCAGTTTATATCTTCCGTTGACATCCGGATTAATATAGTAAATATCGCTGCCTTCTTCTGCCTCACCGCCCACTGCCGTATTCGTCAGACTTACCTTGGGACGGTTCAGATAGAACTTAAAAAGCTCCGAATTATCCGCTATATCTCCCTTTGCATAAAAGTTCAGATATTTATCCTTCATTGCCTTTGTCACGAACTCATATAAATATGTACAGTTGTCGATATGATCCTCATCAATCGCTCTGTCAGGCGATGCATTCTCCTCTCTCTCTATGATCAGAGATAACGTCTTATTATCCCAGTTGCCCGCGCCGTTTACCTGTTTGGTAAAATCAGGCACATCTTTTGTAAAAGTCTCTCTGTTTCCTGTAAATTCATCACCGTCAAAAACAGTCAGCCTGTAACCTTCCTTCACCTTGACAGAGGAAATATCCAGCCGTTTCACGCCAAGCGCCGCAAGCTGTTTACTCGTGTACTCGCCTTCAGTCAGATTGACGCGCGCACCTTTATACTCACTTTCCGCAAAAACCGTCACCGGCTGTTCCAGGAAATCGTCTGCAATGATAACCGGATAAGATCCGTCCAGGAACGAAAGCAGCGCATTTTTCTTCTCCTTGGAAATATCGTTGCCGCCATATCTTACATAATTATAAAACCATGTCCAGTCATTCCTGTTGCCATTTCGATATTCCGTGGTAAGCAGACCTGCCATTGGCAAATTCACCACTCGCAGATCTCCTATATTATAGTAGATCAAACCATCCATATCCGCATCATTGAACACCGTCCCGGCGGCCACATGCTTCTCATCAGGCTTGCCAATATAATTATTGTCTGTCCAGTAACGCATATTCAGATGATCTTTGCTCGTACCGATATAAATCAGATCGTAAGTCTCGTTCAGCTTCTCAATCTTACCGATAAATTCAGCAGTCGTCATAACGGTGATATCGGCCTTCTCCACACCGGGCGCCCATGCCTTGATCTGATCCAGAGAAAGCTCCGGCTCATCCGCCATGGCAGGCTGGATTTCCAGTACTCTGATCTCTTTCTTGGTCTCTACCTTTCTGCGGTCTCTGTAATTCAGAATATGCCTCACCGCTTTGGCCTGCGAAATACTTGTGGAAAGCGGTTTATAATTTCCCGATGTATCCGATTCACGGTACAGGTTATCCAGCTTGATTTCATCCAGAACACACTGAAAACCGGGTTCGATCTCCCCGCCGTCCTGATAAATCGTCGGAGAATAAAACTGATCGTTGATAATAGAATCATTGCCGAACCTGCAGTAAACCTGCTCTTCCACAAAATTCCTGTCTGCGTCGTCCACAATTCCCTTCATCAACTGCTCTGTTGTCAATTTATTGTAATTATTGCGATGGCTTTCATACCACTCACTCAGATTATCCTGACAAAGCATCGCGGAAAGTCTGAAAATATTGGTATTCTCAAGTTCTTCATTGACCACGATACTTCCGCTGTCATCCTTTACGTACAAAATGGAACCATCCACCAGGCACGGCATGGCACCTGCGATCGTCTTGTCAAAGAAATACTTAAGCAGATCAGCCGACAGATCATTGTCCTGCGCTGAATATTTCTTCACCTCTTTATTTCCTACATCATTGCCCGAAATATCCCCCGGATCATTACCGGATATATCGCCTGTATGGTCGCCTGCATCGGGATCACTTCCACTGTCTGAGCCGTCTTCCGCATCCTGCCCCTGATCAGCACCGTCTTCTGCTGCCGGTGGAATTTCCGGAAGGGAATCGTCATCTGCCGTCGGAGACTGGTTCCCATCGGAATCACCACCTGCTGATGAACCCTGATCCTCGTCAGAATTGTTACCCGTTGACGGGCTCAGGCTTGCGTCGGAATCATCATCTGTTGCCGGATTATTATTTCCATCGGAATCATTTCCTGTTGCCGGACTCTGATTATTGTCAGAACCGCCACCCGCTGATGAATCCTGATTCTGGCCAGAATTATCACCTGTTGCCGGACTTTGAGTCTGGTTGGAACTGTCGCCCGCTGCCGGACTCTGATTATTGTCAGAATCACTGCCTGTTATCGAATCTGCCACCAGCATATTCCAGCCGCTCTGCCGAAGAACACTGGATACCGGTTGTCTGCCGGCTCCTCCACTGCCTGCGGAATCACCGGTGTTGTCATCTTGGCCGGAACCGCCATTGCCTGTGCTATTGTCGGTGTTGTCACCTTTGCCGCCTGCAGTATCGCCGGTGCCGTCGTCTTTTCCATCTTCTACGCCGCCTGATGTATCATCGGTATTATCATCTTTACCGGTGTCATCACCGCCTGAGGCATCATCCGTGCTATCACCCTTGCTGTCGTCGCCGCTGCCTGTGGTCTCGTCAGCGTCACCACCTTTGCCATCGTCGCCGCTGCCTGTGGTATCATCCGTGCCATCACCTTTACCATCATCACCGCCGCCTGTGGTGTCATCCGTGTCATCACCCTTGCCGTTGTCGCCGCTGCCTGTGGTGTCATCCGTGTTATCGTCTTCCCCGTCGCCGTTTTCATTGTCCTTATCGTCTTTTTTATCTCCGTCGCCGGTTTCGTTCTCCTCGTCTTCTTCATCGCCTTTGCCATCACCGGGGTTACGCTTATTATTACTTTTCCTGTCATCTGTCTTATCTTCGTCTTCCCCGCTGTCAGAGGAACCGCCCGACCAGATTCCCGTCGCCCGCAAGCCGGAATTAAGATACAGAAACTGGAAATTCGGCAGCTGTTCCATCTCATTCAATTCCTGAGGCGTATATGTCAGTACTTTGATCTTGAAATCGGCATAGTCCTTTTTGTCCATGTTAATGACGTATTTTCTGAACCATTCATTGCTCTTGAAAGCATTTTTACACCAGATTTCCTTCCCCGGAAATGTATAAACCTGTCTGGTCTGGCTCTCGTCCGTACCGCCCCATTCTACAAACACATATTCACCGTTATCACTGAGTACCATCGCATCTACTGTGTAAATAGAATCCTTTTCAGTAAGCTGCGAGTAATCCGTCACTTTCTCAAAAGCAACCAGATAGTACGCGGAAACCTGTTCTGACGCAAAAACATCCTTCTTATTTTCCTCTTCATCCTCATCGTCTATCGGATCGTCCGCACCCGGCTGATCGGCCTTGTCATCACCATCGGTATCATCCGTATCGTCACCGTCCGGATCATCGGGGTTCAACTCATCATCGGTATCAGTATCAGAATCTGTTTCGTCATCAGAACCTGTACTGTCATCAGAATCTTCATGATCGCCTGATCCGGAACCATCATCAGGATTCGGATCATTATCTGAGTCTGTTCCATTCCCGGAACCTGTATTGTCATCCGTACCCGTATTATCACCAGAATTTTGACTGTCGTCAGAACCTGCGTTGTCACCCGGTTTTGTACTGCTGTCAGAATCCGGATTGTCACCCGGTTTTGTACCGTCATCACCTGTGCCACCGACAGACACATCGTTATCTGCCCCCGGCTTACCGCCGGCATTGGCATCATCCCCGGATCCTTGCTGTCCGCCGGAAGCTGTACCGTTATCAGAACCTGGTTCGTTATCAGCAACTAATCTGAACCATTTTCCCTGACGGAAATCAGCCGCTGCAAATACAACTGCTTTTGCCGCTCCGGCTATACTTGCACTTTCAGCGCTTCCATTCGCTGATCCACCGGTATTTCCACTGTTATTACCATTGTTGCTGCTATTGCTGCCTCCTGTATTACTGCCGTTGCCCTCACCATCGCTGCCGCTGTCTTCGTTCACATTACCGGAAGCAGTACCCTCACTGTTGTCACCACCATTGCTGCCTTCGTTACCAGTCCCGCTACCGTCACCATTTCCGTCTTCATTACCGGATCCGCCGCCGTTACCATTTCCGTCTTCATTACCGGACCCGTTACCATCACCATTACTGCCTTCATTACCGGATCCGCCGCTGTTACCATTCCCATCTTCATTACCGGACCCGTTACCATCACCATTACTGCCTTCATTACCGGATCCGCCGCCGTTACCATTCCCATCTTCATCATCGGATCCGTCACCACCGCCGTTACTCTCTTCATCATCGGATCCATCGCCATTACTGCCCTCATGATCAGATCCGCTGCTGTCATCATCGTCCTTCTCGTCTTCAGTATTGCTGCTGTCGTCGGAGTCATCCTTATCTTTATCAACTTCCTCCTCTGCAGTATCATTTAATATAGAAGAAAGTGCTTTCTCACGTATCTCCGCCCATGTGCCCAGACAGACAAAGGCATCCTTCTCTTTCTTATAAACAAAACGGTCGTCCTCGATACCACCTGCCACGTCACTGTCGATCTTCATAGAACTGCTCACTGTATAATAGAGCAAATCGGGGTCGATAGGATAATCATCCAGATCATATTTTCCTCTGTACTTAAAAGAAAGCTGATATTTATCCTGCTCGCCGTCAGCCGAACCCTTTACAAACCAGCCCTCGCTCTTGTCCCCATCCGATACCAGCTTCTGGAAACCTTCAGCTTTCTCACTGCTCTCCTCATATTCTTCTTCCGAAATCTCAACCGGAAAATTTTTCTTGATCCCCTGCTCAGCATAGTACTCGCGAAGTTCAGCCTTCTTTTTCTCTACAAATTCTTTTCGCCGTGCAGCGGTTGGAAGAGAACAGAGAGTGTTCTGCCAACTCGTCCATGTCATCTCCTCTTCATTCCACTCAGACAAAACCGGCTCATATCCGTCTACAAGAAAACCAATCTCCGCCGCCGCCCGGTCAGGTACAATCTCCAGAATCGTAAATTCACTTCCACTCGCCTTATAACGGGCGCGCAGTTTCTCGATGCCAAGCAGCGTATCCGCCGCCTCCACCTCCATGGGCCGTGAAAATACTGCCGTTATAACAACAGCGGCAGCGGACAGTCCCGCCACTGCCGCCGCTGCAAAACGCTTCCTGTTAAATTTGTTTTTATGATTCATCGTTCTTTTCATTTTGACACTTCCTATCCGCTCGTCGAAATCAACCGCCACGTTACCAGGAATTTCCGCCGGCTTGAAGCCGAAGAATGAATTGTGCTATATTACGCTTTATTCAAAAATAATGGTTGTATAGGTGTAGATTTCAGGATTATCTTTCATGGAAATCTTAATCTTCATACTCTGTAATTCCACTTCATCGGCCACAGACCAATCCTGCACATCCCACTTTCCCCACGCATATATGGGTACATCGTCTCCATGAGTTGCCGTTCCCGTTATATATGGTGTAATGACCACTCCGGCCGGGGCTGAATATTCAAATTCTTCAATACTATACTCATAAACCGGAGGGTTACTCTCTGCCCATGCATTCTCCCAATATCCTTCTACCGAATATTCAAAGTCAAAAGCCTGTGCTTTATATGTTGTCTTACAATACCATGTCTTTCCATACAATTGCACCGCCGCAATATAATGAATGCGCTCACATGTCCAATTATTCTCAATTCCATTTTCCGTATGCTTATAATTACATACGACTTTCACATAGTAATCACGATTTCGAGGAAGGCCTGAAGTAAATGAAAAACGATAAGTATCCCACGAAGAAGGCACTAACTCCAAATAGCCCAGCAAACTGTCATACTCTGATATACGGTTGCCATATACGTCACAGAAATAACAGCTATATTGATACTCTTCCGCCCATTTATCAGACATCTTAAAAAATGTGCTGCCATATACAAGCTTGCCACGCTCCATATTGGAATCACCATCTACAGCGCCATTATCATCGATCCTGTAATTAACCCGATCCGATACTGTCTGCCCTGTTATATCCGAATGGGCAGTCAACGTGATTTCAAGCATAATACCAAAATTAGCCGGATCCTTCTTTATAGATAGATCTAAAGAATCTCCGTTTCCTGAATAATCCTGTACAATATCTTTGATATCCCTGTTCGTTCCCACAGGTATGACTGTCCATTGATAAATAATTGCAGCTTCCTCACTGGCAGTAAACCCTTCAGTAACCACAATTGAGCCATATTTGGGTGCAAATGGCTCCAAAGACTTTGTTCTGATATGAACCGATTTAAGTGATTTGCTGAGATCACCTACTACCTTTACTACACCCGTCGCCTTTTTATTCGGATTGGATTTATATCTGGCAGTGATCGTCAGGTACATATTAGGTTCATAGTCACTCACACTAAGATAACCATTCTGGTCAATGGTACTGAGCGTATTAGACTCTTCAATTTCCCAATCTACCAGGTCATTGACATTCGAGCCGGAATTAATCACCGCATAAATATTGTAAGGATATCCCCTTTCCACTTCCGAACTCTGATTTATAATATCCGTCTCTGGAAAACTCACGCCATAAAGTGTACCGGAATACCTTAATTTCATCGTATCCGCCATAGGTGTCGTCTCTTCGAAAATATCACCCATATTGTCACTTAAGAGCATTCTGTTGCGAAGCGTGATCACCGGGCTTGTGGCATAATCCACTCTTCCGGTACCATCCTCATATCCCACGCTGATTTGCACAGATTTTACGATAATCCTCTCCGAGCCGTCCAATGCTTTCTTTGTCATCGTATCACTCAGATCCACATCAAAATCTTCTACATCTTCTGCAAGAAGCTGATCCTCATAAACAGCTGCGCCATCCACATAACTGTCGGTAGAAGCATCATAACTGACATCCCACTTTCCGCAGTAGATGCTCCGATCTGCCTTCTTCCATTCTACCACTTCCTTCGTGTAGACCATTGTACCGCTTCCGTCATCCTCTGCATGATACATGGTAACTTCCACCGAATCCGGATCTGCTGAGCCGTCCGGTACTGTCTTTTTGGAGATGCCGCCGTTTACATCAATGATCATATCCTCAACCTGATTAACGGTAAGCTCGGCTTCTCCCTGCAGATTGGCATCAGCGCTTCCCTTGGCAAAACTCCTGCTTCCCGTTATCATAAACGAGGTCGCAATTGCCAGTACAATTGATAAAATAGCAATCGTTATCAATAATTCAACTAATGATAATCCCCTGTTCTCCCCCATAGCAGTTCTCCTCTCCGCCTACAATCTGCTCAATACGTGTTTACCGGTTGCCGGAAATAATTCTATCTTGTAAGTTCTTCCACAGTCAATCGTGAAGCTTATCTGCTGATATTCTGTAATACTGTCCACTTTTACGGTGGAACCGTCCGATATAACTGCTCCTTTTACAGATCCGTTAATACGATCGTAAATAATTTTCACTGACCTGCTGTCTGCAATTACAACATCTGCTCCGTCCAACGTACAGGTCACATCCACAGCATTCTTGCCAATCTTCTCCTCTTCTGCAAGCACCCAGTCAGCATCGCTGCTTCCCTTTGCAATGGCACTTGCCGGTATATAATATCTCACATAGTAACCATCACTTTTATGCATAAGTTCCAGGTAACAATCCACCGTTGCCGATTTCGTCAACGCCTGGTTTTTCTCTTTATTCAGTGCCGCCGCCAGATCATTGGCGCACTCCTTTGCATTCTGGCCGGTCAGAAGCGAAAATCCGTAGAAAAGGAAACCACCCATAACCGCCATAATTGCAACAACGATTATCAATTCAACTAAGGAAAATCCCCTGTCATCCTTCATCTCAACAGCTCCTATTTCTTGCTCCACCGTTCGTAACTGATCAGGTCTACCATGGAAACTCTGTCTGTTCCCATATCACCTGACGTATTGCCATTATAGATGTAATTCACGCCGTCCTTGAAAATATTCAACAAGTAATAATCCTTGCCCGCCGACAGTTCATCAATCTTCGTTCGAAGTATATTTGCAAATGCATCCGTGTCAATCGGTTCCAGCGTAATCGGTGCGTCCGCCTCCACAAAAATATTTCCCTTGGCAAGAATCAGTCCCTTGAAGTCCTTCTTTACGATCACGTCACCAAGACTTACGATAATTTTTACAGAAGAAGGCGTACTCCCGTCCACGATATACTCATCCTTTTTCGTAAGGATTGCACTTTCAGGACTACCTCCCAGCGTATCTATTTTCGCTTCCGATGTCCCTTTTTCATGAAGAATGATCTCCAGCTCCGTCTCATCAATGATATTTTTGAATGCCGTCTGCTCTTTCTCCTCATCAGTAAGCTGATTTGATGTTCTTACCAGCTTCGCACGCAGCGATTTAAACACATCTTCCTTCATCGCAGAAATACGTTTCGCCTGTTGAATATTTCCCGAAGAATCTGTGGAACCTACCACCGCCCATGTCTCATCGCCCTCATAGGTAAGCATATTGCCCGCAATGTTGAGATACAGCATCTGGTCGGCATCCTTCATCTTGATCTCTTTCGCATACAGCTTCGTATACTTATCCACGCTCTCCGTGTTGATATCATAATAATCCCGGAAATATCTGTTGGCCGCGTCTTCATCGAGAAACCGCAGATAACAGTATACCAACGGTCCAGCATTGGTCTGTTTGAAGACGATTTCCGGCACATAAGCAGAACCGCCGCCTGCAACAGTCTCTTCTTTTATATAATTATTAAGGCTCTTATACCCTAACGCCGGAATCTGCCTTGAACCGTCCAGCAGAAGATACTGATCCGGATTGTTAATGATCTCCTCATACTGTTCCAATGTAAGCGGATTGCATCCGAATTCCGAATCTCCGATGGCTCCTGTGGCATCCTTACGGCATCCCAGCGCCTCCCCCGGCACCAGATAAATAAGCTGGTTGCTCTTTACCGCAACTGATTCTCCCATCATAATATCATATTGATTTTTCTTCTCATCTTCTGTAGCGGACGTATCCGTTGTTTTATGATATGAAGTAGACACATATGCTCTACCGTTGATGGTCAGACGTTCCAGTCCGGACAAATCAAGAATGCTGTCCCTGCCGTTGATGACGATGGCGCTGCTGGAATCGGCGCTGAGATCACCAGCGGGATTTTCATCCTCACCCTCACCGCTGCCGCCTCCTGTACCGCCGCTTTCTGTGCCGCCGCCTGCAGAAGCGGCCAGATAACCAAACCCGTTATACTCTCCGCCAAGAACCGCTTTACTGTTTTTGCCCGCCAGCGTCATATCATCCTTCAGATTGACACTGCCCTTCAGATCCACGGACGCAGATGTCAATATAAGATTCTGCCCCCACAGTTCCACCTCGTCCATTTTAAGACTGCTTCCCTCGGCAATCTCCACATTATTCCTGCTGACTACCGTGGAAACGCTGACATCATCCGCATCATCCGGTTTCTCAAAGCTGACGCTTGTGGATAACAATGTTGGGAGCGACAGTTCCTGCTCCTTATCCAGCGCTGAATAAACCTTTCCCCCGGCATCTCCTTTGGGCGTACCAAGAAAAATCTGTCCGCCATAAGCATCGCCTTTGATCGTAATATTTCCACCCGCCGTCCTGTTCCCCAGCAAAAGCGTATCATCGGCTATCATACTGCAGTCCGCCAGATCCGGCAGTGCAGATGCCTGTGAAAAATTGAACGAAGGCAAAGTGATCCGTATATCCGTACTGATAATAGAAACAAATCCTCTCTCGTTTACATAGGTAACTTTCAGATCTTTCAAAATAAGGCGGTCGGTATTCACATCCAGCGCATACTTCTTTCCGCCGCTGTACTCGTTGTCGTCGTCTGATCCGTCATCAACATTAGACTCCACGATCGCACCGTATGTACCAAACCCCTTCCTTTTTCCTACATTAGTTGTATTATGATCCGCCCGATCGCCGGCAAAGTCATCTGAAAGCCAGCTTCGCAGCTTATCCACATCATAATATTTCTCATGTGCAGCATCCTTCTGCAGCCGGTCCTGCAGTTCATTAAAATAAATCGTATGAAACGCCTTATTTCTGGCATTGGCACTGCGATACAGCGCATAGTTCGTCATAACCTCTCCATATGCCTTGGTAAGCGATTCGGAAATCTCATTCTGCAGGCCTACGTTGATTTCATCCAATACAGTCTCAGCAGTGTAAAAGTTATCCTTACCCTGTTTATCTATGACACGCATCTGATACCCGGCAAAGGCTACAAACATTAGAACCCCTGCCAGAATCCCAACAAACGCAATGATAACGATAACCATGGCCAAAGCCCCGCCTCTGTTATCCTGATATAACTTTTTCCTATCAACTGCGTTCCCCATAATCCACTAACCTTCTTCCGATTCCGTTGCTGTGAAAAGTTACCCTAATCTCCATACTGCGGTTCATCTGCAACTCCAATTCGCGCGAAAATACTATTCAATCTTCGTTCCCGTCAGCCTCACAAGCGGCTCTTCCGTATCCCGGTCCGCCCCATGAGTATAAACCAACGCTTCCATCGTGTATATTCTGTCCTTTGCCTCTGTTGTTTCCAGAGATTTGAGGCTGGTATATTCTATGATTTCATTTTTCGTAAAAACTCTTCCCGGATTATCATAATCATACAGCTTGAGATCCGTCGTGCCCGGATTCGTCAGACTGGAAGAATCCATAAGATTTAAGTTTGTAAAATATTTGCCGAAAGTCTTTCCGTCCGCGTCAAACCCCTCTTTGATCTCAATACTGGCATGATACCCTACCGGAACCTGCCTCGCATTCTGGACTATCTCATCATCCAGTTCCACCCCTGTTGTTGGGCTGGACGGATCCAGAATATTCTGCCGGATAATATAAATATTGACCGGAAGTTTATTCTCATTCTCTATAACAATTTCATCCACATTGGTTGTATCATATCTGGGTGCATAAAATAAATACAGACTCTTTAACTCAACAGGCTTTCCGTCCTCATCCAGAGTCTGGGAATTGTTAAAAAACACCCTGTCTTTGGTAGTATATTTCTCATATTCATCCGGTACGATCCCCCAGATATGATCAATCATATAATCATACCTCACTTTTGCCACAGTCGTCTTATATCCGCCCTGATCCTCCTGTTCGATCTTAACCGTAATCTTCCGCGTCAGTTCCTCAGCAAACCTCTGGGTATCCCACTTGTTTCCTGTTACCCCTTCCGGATGCTGTCTCGTCATATAAAGTTTATAGACTTCCTCATCTTCGCCATTCTCATTCACATCATTTCTGACTCTCTGGATATAGCTTCCACTGTCTATCCCACTGATCGTATTCATAAACAGAATATCCTGCGTATTCTGTGCATAATAGAGATCTGAAGCCGTCACCCGCTCCGGATTCAGCTTCACCACCACATCATACCAGTCTTTGCCCGACTCATCATTGATAATACCAAGCTTTGTAAATTCATAAAGACCCGGATCATTCACATTAGTTTCATCGGGTTTTTTCGTTACGGTATAACCAAATTTCGTCGTATCCAGAAGATCTTCGATCTTTTCTTTCTCGAAAATTTCCATTTCGTTCTGTGCCAGCGTAGTGGCACGCATATTCTCTCTGCTCCTTGCATTTACACGATAGGAGGAAACAAAGCTTCTAAGCATAGGTACAATAATGACCGCCAGAATCACCACAGCTACCAGCAGTTCCAGCAGCGTAAAGCCTTTGTTATCTTTTCTCGCCATGTTTCCTCCTTTCCGCATGTGACGTATGTCCTGCCTTATCTACCTTCTGTTCAGTCCTCTTCCGCCCCGCCTGTATCATTGGCCGCCTGCCCATCTGTATCCTGTGCACCGCCGCCCTGTGAATAAGCACCGTTGAGCACGCCGAAAATGTTACCCGTTCCGGTAGATACACCCGGAATATTCTGATCCACATAAGGATTCCCCGTTCCATCCAGGAAGAAGAAATTCAGCTTCATGCTTCCGCTCAAATATCCGTTCTCACCGGACACCAGGCTGACTGTCTCAATGGACTTTCTGGAATCCATCCCGTATACATAATGAAGCACATTCTTTAAACCGTTATTGGTCGTGGTAAGATTGACCGTACTGTCCATCCGGTACATTCTGATGCCATCGTCCACCAGTTCATACCCTTCCTCTGTTGTCAACGCACCTCCGTAAACCACTTCCTGCGCCGTCGTCATGCTGACGGAAGGCACTCTCACTTCATTGGCATCCACAAGTTCCATATTGTACAGATACATAACCTGATCCTCAGTACGAACACCCGATGCAAACCTGTTGATCAGGGCATCACAGTCTGTTTTCATCTGCTCTGTACCTGCTATATATTCCGGTTTCTTAGCATTCAGAAGTTCCAGCCTGTCTACCGTCTTCTGCAATTCTTCATTTTCCGTCCGCACTTGCTCCGCCTGCTCCATATTTTTCTTATAGGCAAACTGCCACGACGCGAACGCGATCAGGATTCCGAACACGACCAGTAATAACTGTATTTCACTCTTCTTCATCTTGTTCGTCCCCCTACTCTAAAATATCTTCATCGGCATCGGCTGCCGCATCGCTGCTGCTTTCCGTCAGTTCCGGCACTTCCGGCGGCTGTATGGATTCCAGCAAGCCTCCCTTATAAACCGCCGTAACCACAAAGCTTACCTTAGGCTCCTGTTCCAGCACCTCGCCATCCATCACTGCCCCGGTATCTGTCAGACTGGTAACTTCCACTGCCCCGATACTTTCAAAACTGCGGAACTGCTGGATCAGCTTCGCTGCATCCTTTTTATCCGCAACCGACACTGACATGCTCACACCGTTTAAATCCGCCGAAAATGACTGGACGTTCAAACTCGACGGCATCTTCGACTCCATCTCCTCTATAAAGGCAACCAGATCTTCATTCAAATTCATGGTATTACCCTGGAAAAAAGCAAGCTTGTCGAAACTATATTTCTGCTGCAGATATTCCTTATAAATATTCTCCGCTTCCGCCAGTTCCGTGATCCTATTATTTAAGCTTGTATTTTCATCCTTAGCCGACTTCAGGTTCAAATAAGATCCCACACCTAAACCTGTTGCGATCACAAATCCGCCCACCGCAACAAGCACGGCCGCACGGAATCTGTCCTTCTCGTTGGGAAGCAGTTCCATGGACTTCTTGTTTTTCTCTTTCTCTCCCATGAAGCCGATGGGTGCAATCGCCGCACCGATACAGGTCAGAAACTCTCCGAAACTCTCTTCTTTGAAAAATTTATCCAGCGGAAGACCCTTGATCCCCGTCAACGTCTCTAAGGGAAGTTCCAGCGCATTGGAAATCAACTCTAAAAGCCCCTGGAAATCTCCGCCCAGACCGGTTAAATATGCCTTTTCAACCGGCATTCCGTTGTTTCTCGTATAATAATCCACGATTCGCGCGATACCACTGACAAGATAACTGAGTGATTGAGAAATTTCCTCGTTCATACAGTTTTTATCCTTGAAACTGCGCACCGCCTCATCGTAACTCGGTCTTCCGAACTCATCCATCTCCATCATCGTGGAAACGGCATCTTCCACACCATATGTAACCGTTCTCTGAAGCACCACTACCTGATCCTGAAGTACCGTGACAATCGTAGTGTTCTCATCCACCTTGACTACCATCTGCACGCCCGTATCACACTGCCTGCGGACGAGTTGATAAATACTGTTACCACTGTAATCCATGGAAACAACATTACAGCCCAGAGCCTCTGCCAGTTCAAAATAACCGGCCACCATAGCCTTCGGCGCCGCCAGCACAAGAACCTTGTACTGCTTCGTGCCGTTCTCATTCTCCACCGTACTGATAATGTTATGTCCGATTTCATATTGTTGTAAATCTACCGGGAAATAATCAGAAACATTCGCCTGAATCAAATCCTTGACTTTATTTTCCTTGACAAACGGAATGACAATTTCTCGATTCGCGATCTTCGTAGAATTCATGGAAAAAATGATCTGCTTTGTCTTGATCTTATTCTCAGTCAAGGCAGTCTTGATCGCCGTGATCAGCTGCTCATTGACATCCAGCATACCGTCATGCACCACACCATCCGGTGTCTTAATATTGACGGCACGATAGACCTTCGGATTCTTGGTCTTGTAATCCTCCTCGCAGATCCGAATCCTTGAGACTCCAATTTCAATTCCCAGTATCTTCGACATTACTGTTCCCCTTTCGCTGACCTTTTCTGCACCCAGCTTAATATGCCCTCATGCAAAGATCAGTTTTTAACAACTTAACACCCCTTCATACAGAGTGTACAAACATCTGCAAAATCTATATTTCTAAAGGATAACAAATAATTATCCGTCATTTTCCAATTTAATAAACCAAAAGCAGGCTTAATCTATAGCCCTAAACATGATAAATACCATGTAATCATCCGATCTCCTGCCAAAGCAGCAATCATGACACCCATGGATAAATACGGACCGAAGGCAAGTACATGCCCCTGTCCACTTATTTTCATTCTGGCTGTGTGGATCACAGAACCGATGATACAGCCTAACACAAAAGCCAGCAAAATCTCTTTCCATCCCAGAAGCAGACCGCATACCGCCATCAGCTTGATATCACCGCCGCCGATCCCCCGTCCCTTCGTGACCAGATGAACAAGATAGAGAAAACCACTGACAATAAAGAAGCCGACTGCATAGTCAAGCCAATCAGCATAGTCTGTCACTATGCGAATCAGCCCCAATGCCAGTATAAACAAATTAATTCCCACCGGAATCTCATATGTACGAAAATCAATCACGCTTAAGGTGATCAATGCGGATGCAAGCAACGCATAAAGTAGGGCTTCAACGCTTATGCCATACACCGCGAACACGATGCAGTAGAACACTCCGTTCAGTAACTCGATAAGCGGATACTGAACGGAGATTTTCTGTTTACAACTGCGACACTTCCCACCCAGACACAAATAGCTGAATACTGGTACAAGATCGTACCATTTCAGCTGATACCCACAGTTCATACAGTGTGACCGTATCTTGACGATATTCTCTTGCTTCGGGATGCGGTAGATGCAGACATTTAAGAAACTGCCGATCACGATCCCGTAGAGGAATATGATTATGTAGAGCAGTATTGTGGGTAGCATTAGGGTGTATCCTTTCAAGGTGTTAAAGTAAATTAGAATTTCTTAACAGTGCCAGTCGCCTGATTGGGCGTTTCCTTAAAGTTTGAGCACTCAACAGATACAATTCCATTAGAGTCAACCTTTACGGTTATTTCAGGTAACGTCGGTGTAGCACCAGCAGCTCCCTTGGTGTAAGTGTTAGACGTCAATGTAACATCTCCAAGGTCTACCGTTAATGTTACCTCTCCATCAAGATTTGTTGCCCCTGATGCAGGTGCTTTCAAACTCGGAGGTGTTGCCGATGCATCAAATGTATACGTAAGTCCAGCTGTACCTGCAGCACCGATTTCCGCATTAACTTTTTCTTCTGTAGCAGCAATCTTCAGCACATTTGCAAAATCAGAAATGCCTGTGTTATCTCTCTGCAATCTGGTTTTCTCCACATATCTCAGATACTGAGGAGCCAATACACCGATCAATACAGCCATAATCGCAACAACGATGATCAACTCTACAAGGGAAAAACCTTTGTTTGTTAATGATTTCTGTTCTCTTTTCATGTTTACTTTCTCCTTCTTTTATAATTATTTATATCTTAAACGCTTCGCCCTACTTAAGCGCCTAATTCATAACTAATACCTGCTGGCATATACCAAACTGTTATATGCTGTCCAGTGCCTCGTACATCTTCATCATCGGCGACAATACCGACGCGATCAGAACACTTACGATTGCTGCCAGTACAACGATGATCGCCGGTTCCATGACTGCCATCATAGACTGTACCGCCATCTCTACCTCTTCATCGTAATAATCCGCCAGCTTATCCAGCATGTCTTCAATGGCACCGGATTCTTCACCAATCCTGACCATATGATAAACCATCGGCGGATACAGCCCGCAGTCTTCCAGTGGTTTGGAAAGCGGCACACCCAATCCAATCTGTTCCCGCGCATCCTGCAGTGCTTCCTTAAACCATATATTCGTCATGGTATTGGAAACGATTTCAACTGCCTCCACCATCGGAACACCGGCTGCCATCAGAGTGCTCATAGTACGAGCCATGGAAGAAGCCGCCGATTTAATTGTCAAATCCTTAATACCGGGTAAAACAATCGCCAGCTTACCGAATACATGCTTACCCGGATCCGTCCCTGCAAAAGCCCGGATGCCAAATATTACACCTGCAGTGCCTGCAATCAGCAGATACCACCAGGCTTTGATAAAATCACTGGCCGCCAAAACGCCCTTGGTGAGCGCCGGCAGTTCCGTGTCCAACGTCTCAAACATTGATGCATACTGAGGAATAACAAACACCAGCATAACAATGACTACGGCAATCGCTACAACCAGCAGAACGATCGGGTAAATCATCGCTTTCTTGACAAGCGCCTGTGTCTTACTGGTCCGCTCAAGCTGTGCCGCCACACGATCCATCGACTTGTCAAGACTACCGGAGGCTTCACCCGCCGCCACCATGTTCACCATAATGCCCGGAAAAATCTTCGGGAACTTAGCAAGAGATTCGGCAAGCGCCTCACCTTTCTCCATGCTGACCCGGACTTCCTCCAGCGATTTCTTCAGCCTCTTATTCTCCGTCTGCTCACAGAGCATCTTCATTGCTTCCAGAATACTGACACCGGCCCGCGTCATACTCACGAACTGACGGCAGAAAATACTCAGATCTCTGGGGGTGGGTTTCCCGCCAATGTCGATATTAATCTCTTTGGTCAATGCATTTTGTTCGGAAATCTTGATGACTGTGAGGTTCTGTCGCTTCAGTTCCGCTCTTGCTGCTCCTATGGAGTCGGCGTCTACACTTCCCTTCGAAGTCTTCCCGGACTTGTCTATTACTTCATATCCATAAACTGCCATTTCATGACCTCCGCAAACTACCCTTATAATTTACTATTAAATGCGGAACCTCCTCTATTACAAATTATATTAACAAACTATGTTTTTTTATATTGTATCACTTTCGCCAATTTTTTCAAGACTTTTCATGCCTTTTTAGAACAATATGAACAAATGTAAATAAATTTATCTAAATCTAAATTTTTTGTAAACTAACATAACACAGCATTTCACAACATAAAAACGCGCATTGACAAGCAAATACAACCTGCTCAGCCAATCACATTGTCCGAGTTGTTCCCGCCTGTCTGAAAATCACTTTATAAAACGATACCTCTCATGGCTCTCCTGTAATCGGCTGCCAGACATCCCCGCCAATCCCTTCTCCATGCAGAATATCGTACTGTACAGCCTTACAATGATTAAGCACCCTGAGCTGCTCCATAGTGCACTCGTGCAGATCCACTCCTGCTGTGCTCTGCACTATCTTTGGAGAATTTGTTTTAAAATAAGATCTTTCATAACGCAGAATCCGCGTCATATCAGAATCCGGCAGTCCTGCATAATCGATCAACGCCTGCGGCAGATAATACATACTTTCTCCCGAAAAATTCAGCTTCTCACCAGAAAAATTACTCCACAAAATGACCGGCGTTGAATACAGGCGCTCCACCTCCTCACCATCAGCATCTGCCTCATTAAGTTCAAATGCCTTCAGCACTTCTGCAGAAAAATTGGGACAATGATCACCAAACATTAGTATAACCGTAGGCTGGTCCACTCCAGAAAAATAATCCACAAGCTGCGAAAAGGCCTGATTCGCCAGATATATGCCATTGACATAATTGATCAGTGTATCATAATCCTCTGTACTCAGATCTGCACTATTAACTGTCACAGTGATCGGATAACCAAAATCCAACACCGACTCCACATGATAGTCCAGTGTCCTTGTATGATTTCCTATAGACAACGCCCATATAAACTTAGGTCCGTCACTCTCCCTTTCTGATTCCATAATGATCTGCTTTGCCAGTGATTCGTCTGAAATGTAACGCGTATAAATATCCTTATACCGCATATCCTCCTCAAAAATCACCCTATCAAACTCCATGGCTGCATACGCAACATCCCTACCATAAAACCGGCCATAATAGGGATGTATCGCCACAGTCTCATAATCCAGACCATTGAAATAATCCACCAGCGAAGGTATCTTACGCCCCTGAATTTGTGCATATGCGGAATCAGCACGATAGTATTTCGCATTCAGTCCAGTTAAAAACTCTATCTCCGGCGTCACCGTACCTCCCCCAAAGACAACAGATGTCAGATAACCGGTACTACATCTGTCTGCAAGATCTTTATATGGTCCCATTGGATCCTGCGAAAAAGTAATCCGATCCGTTTGTATATTATCCGTATTCCACCATGATTCGTTCATAATGACAATTACATTTGGATAATCCTCTCTGTTTGCGACCTCTTTCGGAGGCTCCTGTGAAAGCAGGAAATCATAGCTTTCCTCCACCCGCTCTACATTGATCGTAGAAAGGCTGTCGTTCTGTAAAAAACGGTATAACACATATCGGTCAGTCTCTGGAATAAGCGGTTCGATCACATCAATCACATATCTCTCCCCCAGGAAATGATCTGTATAAAGAACCAGCATGATGCACAGACAAACACATCCAAGTACTCTCGCACAGACCGCAATTCCATGACATCGACACAGGCAAATTCCCTTCGCACCTTCCCTGTCTGTCTCATCCTCTTTCCATACTTCTTTGTCAATTTTGCTCTCCGTGTACATCTCTCCGACATCTTCACGCTTCTTCCGCCTTGTCTCCTCCACGATTACACGCTGCTTGCGCCTTGTCTCCCCCACGATTGCACGTTGCTTCCGCCCTGTCTCCCCGGCAATTGCACGTTGCTTCCGCCTTGTCTCCCCGACAATTGCACGTTGCTTCCGCCCTGTCTCCCCGGCGATTGCACTTTTCTCCGGATGTGCCTTTCTGACAGTTTCACGTACCTTCCATATTCTTTTTCTGAACCAATCCAATGCAAACCCGGTTCCGGAAAAAAGGACAAACATACCAGCCAGCATCACAAGCCGGCAATTCAACTCAAAGCGAAAATAGTCGAGCGCCATGCCTGCTGCCTCTGTCAATCTCAAGTCATCCAGCTTAAGCAACTCCTTACGGTTTATGAATTTGATATAGCTGGCATGTGTCAGAATAAACAGAAATGCAGATACGATCAACATGCTGACTCCCGCACGCATGGTAAGACAATAAATCGCTGCCAATGCCATACCAATAACAATACCCTCAAAAAGATAAGGCGCCTTCAAAAAATTTTCACTAAAAAAAGAAAAGTATGAGTGCTCCTAGCGGATAATATAATAATCCATCAGACACGGGACATAAGTAACATATATGGCGGTCAACCCGGCCACAAAGAAAAAGTACAGCACTTTTTCCTTCCTTTTTACGGTATCACTCTTTTTGAGGCTGTAAAAAATCCTGTGTCTATGGGTAAAAATCTTTGTTGATATGAATCA
>CAJUJP010000016.1 GCA_910586615.1 uncultured Lachnospiraceae bacterium | reverse complement strand
TCATCCATGTCTTAAAGAACTCCGGTTTCTTAAGTGTATATAACTTTTCCCAACAGGTGAGAATTGTATCCTGAAGAGCATCTGCAGCATCTTCTTCATTCATTAGAATCGCAATGGCAGTTCTATACATATCCTTCATATATAACTGCATGAGTTCGGTAAATGCGTCTTTATCATGCCTCTGCGCCTTTTTTACACAAAACTTTGTTTCAATGCTTTTCATTAACTTTCTCCTACGCGCGTATGATTGTAAAACAAACAAGCGTCCTTTATTTGTTTTACGATCATTAGACGTGAGATATTGTCTTTTGGTTTCAAAATATTTATTATTCTTTTTCGTGCCGTGAGAGTCCCTGGCATCAGCCTTGCCAGATGAGTGTGCCCGTGATACAATGTTTGCTGATACATTGGCACTTATCATCAGCACATTGTGCATATACGAAAGAAAAGAGGAAAGAAGCGTGCAGACAAAACAAAGAAAGAGAATAAAGGTTTCGAACATCGTTATTTTACTTATGCTGATTGCAGCATTCCTGACCGGCTGCGGCAGTAAAAACACCTTGCAGGACGGAACAGACATGGGAAAAGCGTTGTCATGGACTTATGACATTATGGGCGTGCGCTATAAGCTTTATGAAAACGGCTATGCGGAAATAGATACCATATTGAATCCTTATTGCCAGTTGACAGATACTGTCACATACGAGGGAAAGGAGTATGCGGTCATCAAAATAGCGAATCACTCAGATGGCATGGTGACATGCGGCATATTTGGTGGAAACGGGGAGTATGAAGCGCCTGAGGATCTGGTCATTCCGAATGCGATAGAAGAAATACCTTTATATGCATTTCACGGGTGTGCTTCTTCCACGATCACTCTTCCTTCAAACGTGAAGTACGTTGCGGAGGGTGCATTTTCGCGCTGCACGAATATAGAAACCATCGAATTTCCGGATTCTCTGGAAAAACTTGCGACACGCAATCTTTTTGTCGGCTGCAGCAGTTTGAAGCACGTCGATCTGCCGGAGGATGTTGAGTATGTGTCCGCTACGACAGAGCGTCTGTTTGCCGGCTGTATGGCGCTGGAATCCGCCTGCATTCCCGGAGGGTGCGGCGGAGGCAAAATGGGAGCATATACTTTTTCAGACTGTGAAGTTCTGAAGGAAGTCACGCTGGGAGATGGACTTGCGTTTGTCGGCGAGCACGCTTTTCATAACCTGCCGGTGTTGAAAGAAATCACATTTCCTGACAGCGTTACGGAGATTGATGATCAGACATTTTATGACTGTCCGGCTTTAAAGGATGTATGGCTTTCTGACAATCTTTCAGACGTACCTGCTCATATGTTTAAACAGTCTTATGGCAACTACGACGCAGATACATCCGGTATAACGATTCATGTCAGGCAGGATTTGGCAGAGTATGTACAAAATCTTTATCCTGATGCGACGGTTGTGACAAAATAGGATTAACAGTTAATTGATACACAGAATTTTTTTACTTTTTTACATAAAAATAAATGACATTTATAAAAATATAATATATAATTCAAACAGATGGAGTTTCTTTTCTCCAGGCTTCTAAAAGTTCTAAAAAATATCATTTTCCAAATTTATACAAATTTTTACATTTCAATATTTACATTTTCCCGAATAAATCCTCTTTCAAATAAAAGGAGGAAATGAATATGATATGTGAATTGCTGACTAGGGCTCAGGCGAAGGACGACGATGCTTTGTTAGAACTGATCAGTCTGTTTCAGCCTTTGCTGCGAAAGTATGCCCGCAAACTTAATTATGATGATGCTTATGAGGACTGTGAACTTTTCTTTATCGAATTGATCAGGGCAGTTAACTTGTGCAGATTACACGAACGGACGGACGCAGTGGCAGCAGCGTACATTAAAATCTGTGTGACAAATTTTTATCTGAAAAAAAGTAAAAAAATTTTTAACTCCCGGAAAGAAATCTTATTTTCCGAATTATCCCAGGAACAGAAATATCATATTGACGCAAAATTGGCCAAAACGGAAGAAACAGACATTTTTACGGAACTTGGAATAGACAGGCTCCTTAATGCAAATGAGAGGAGCGTTATTTATCTTGTTTACGTGAAAGGCTATACGTCGGCCGAAATTGCCAGAATACTGCATAAATCAAGGCAGACTGTTAATCAGATGAAACTGCGTGCTTTAAAAAAACTCAAAAGAACTATATAAATAGATAACTATAAAAGAAGTATTTACAATTTAAAATTTTTTTACTCTATCATACATAACACGATTATCACATAGTCAGGAGGTATTGGAAAATGGATGAGACGGAAGTACTGGTCAAATTGGAGGCACATGAGCATGAGATCAGTTCTGTGAAAGAGCGGGTCAAGGATCTTGAAACACAAAACATGGCGCTTCAGGATCTGGCGATCTCTGTGAACAGAATGGCGGTGAGCCTGGAGAATATGTTAAAAGAGATCAACAAACAGGGGAAACGTCTGACCGTGTTGGAAAATGTGCCTGTGGAAAACGGAAAGACGCTGAGGTCAGCGGTGATTACCGCGCTGGCAGGCGGTATTATTGGAGTTTTTGTAACGGCAGTTATTGCCATATTGTAAGAAAGGGGAAGCAGAGGATGATAAGCAGAAAAGCGAAGCAATGGTTGAAGGCTGCAGGCGTAAGAGCAGTTAAAACGATGGCACAGACTGGTGTGGCATCCATCGGAACGGCGGTGATGTTAAATGATGTGGAATGGCTGAGGGTGATTTCTACAGTGCTGCTGGCAGGAATTCTTTCCGCATTGACATCATTGGCCGGTTTACCGGAATTGCAGATGGAGCAGGAAGCGAAAGGTTGAAAAGCAGAGATTTTTCAATTTAAAGGGAGGGATAAGTATGAAAATCGGAATAAAGGCTATACGTCGGCCGAAATTGCCAGAATACTGCATAAATCAAGGCAGACTGTTAATCAGATGAAACTGCGTGCTTTAAAAAAACTCAAAAGAACTATATAAATAGATAACTATAAAAGAAGTATTTACAATTTAAAATTTTTTTACTCTATCATACATAACACGATTATCACATAGTCAGGAGGTATTGGAAAATGGATGAGACGGAAGTACTGGTCAAATTGGAGGCACATGAGCATGAGATCAGTTCTGTGAAAGAGCGGGTCAAGGATCTTGAAACACAAAACATGGCGCTTCAGGATCTGGCGATCTCTGTGAACAGAATGGCGGTGAGCCTGGAGAATATGTTAAAAGAGATCAACAAACAGGGGAAACGTCTGACCGTGTTGGAAAATGTGCCTGTGGAAAACGGAAAGACGCTGAGGTCAGCGGTGATTACCGCGCTGGCAGGCGGTATTATTGGAGTTTTTGTAACGGCAGTTATTGCCATATTGTAAGAAAGGGGAAGCAGAGGATGATAAGCAGAAAAGCGAAGCAATGGTTGAAGGCTGCAGGCGTAAGAGCAGTTAAAACGATGGCACAGACTGGTGTGGCATCCATCGGAACGGCGGTGATGTTAAATGATGTGGAATGGCTGAGGGTGATTTCTACAGTGCTGCTGGCAGGAATTCTTTCCGCATTGACATCATTGGCCGGTTTACCGGAATTGCAGATGGAGCAGGAAGCGAAAGGTTGAAAAGCAGAGATTTTTCAATTTAAAGGGAGGGATAAGTATGAAAATCGGAATAAACTGCGGACATACCATAGAGGGTCCGGGGAGCGGCGCGGCAGGCTTATTTAAGGAATCCGAGCATACGCGTCTTGTAGGGAATATTTTGATCAGGAAGCTGGTTGATGCCGGAGTGGAAGTAATAAACTGTACGGTGGACAGGGCAGAGTCACAGGAGGCATACTTGACGAAAGCAGTCAAAATCTGTAACCAGGCAGAACCGGATCTGTTCATCAGTATTCACTTTAATGCATCCGGTGATCATCAGGGGCGTGGGGTTGAGGTGTATACATACAAGGGTAAGAAGCATTCTGAAGCGCTGGCGGTCTGTGCGCATATAGCCGGGCTGGGATTTATAAACCGTGGTGTAAAAGACGGAAGCGGCCTGTATGTTATTCGCAAAACAAAAGCAAGGGCAATGCTGATCGAGGTATGTTTTTGTGACAATGAAATGGATGCAGATCTTTATTTTCGTGTTGATGCGGAACGGGGAATCGCCAATGCAATATTTGATGCAGTCTGTGAAACGATGATGAAACAGGATGGGGAGACAGCGGAGAGCAGGAGAGAAAAGTTTGCGGAATTTGTGGGCAGGATCGCTTATCGGGACTGGCAGGAGCGGAAGATCATGCTTCCCTCTGTGGTGACAGCACAGGCTATTAAAGAATCAGCGTGGGGCACTTCGGAGCTGGCGCGGGAGGCCAACGCCTTATTTGGTATCAAAAAGAATGGCTGGAAAGGAAGAATTTATGTGAAGGATGCCACGGAGCAAAGAGAGGACGGCAGTTATTATACAGTAGCGCAGACGGAGTGGCGTGCTTATGACAGCTGGGAACAGTCGATTCAGGATCATAATGATTATATTGCAGGAAGGAGTACTGACGGCGGAAGAACGCTTCGGTATGCACCGGTGATCGGCTGCAGTGATTACGTGTTGACAGCCCGTTATCTGCAGGCGTGCGGCTATGCCACGGCGCAAAATTATGCGGAGTCTCTGGTGAATGACTACATCAGAAAATATAGTCTTACGCGTTTTGATACGGGCTGTGAAAGTTGATATTAGCCCATAATGTTCAAAAAGCCAAAGTCTGCGCCCAGGCTCTGGCTTTTTGTCATAATATAAAGTGACTCTGATATAAAATCAATCGTTTATCTTCACTTCAAAAGCTTCTCCCACCTGCTGGTAGTCATTGCTCATCCGTCCGCTCTGTTCAGGCATTTTTACGGCATAAAGCACCATGGTTACAGTGCCGGCCGATTCGTCGATACGTCCGTCGCAGAGAATTTCCTGATTCTGCATATAACCGCTGCCTTCTGCATCCTGTATTTTTGTGTCAAATTGAGCCTGTCTGCCGGATGGGTCTGTGGCGGTCAGCTGCAGGAGATAACCGGAGGAGCCTTCCGTATGGTATGTGATCCGCTGTTCCAGTTCATTCAACGTAAGGTTATCCAGGGTTACGGTAATGCCGTCTGCAATGGCAAAGGTCCGGTTAAGCGGGATAGTGACAGTGTCGGCAATCAGGTCGGAGCCGTCAGCCGAGAAGGAAAAATGCCATTTTCCTCTTATTTTGGTGTCAAGATTGTAATCGTATAAATCATTCAGCCTCAACTGATAAGTACTTTCTTTTGTCATATCTACGCCCGGTACGTCAAAAGCTTTGCTGATGCCGATTACGGTGCGCTCATCATCGAGATAGCCGCTGCCTCCGGAAACGGTATTGGTTACGTTTTTCCCGTTGATGTAGAGTAGATCGGAGTTCGGGGAAGCAGGAATTTCGCCCATTGATGCTCCGTCTTCGCGCTGGATTGTATAGTTAATCACTATTTTCTCGTCAGCGGCAATGACTTCCTGCAAGGTGATACAGTAACCATTGTCTGTGATGGATGTATTAATGATATCCCGATAATCAGCCAGGTCGCCGGGAAGGCCGAGCGCGCTGCCGAGACTCCAGCTTATGTGTCTGACGGCGGCATGTACGTCTTCGCTGAATACGGTTACACCAAGGACAAATGCCATACAGGCGGCGGCCGCCGCAAACTTGAATGTTCTGCGTACAAAGCGTTTTCCGAAGGAAACCGTTTTTGTATCGTGTTTCCTGTCAATGGCGCGGTCTTCTTTGGTTTCTGCCGGAGTCTGGCAGCTGCTGTTTCGAATACGGGCTAAAACCGTCTTACTGTACCGTTCGATTTCGTGTTCGTTTAACGCCGGCACAGAACTGTCGAAAGATGTATGATATTCTGATTTGATATTGTTGGCTAATTGATATAATTTGGCGTTCATATGAAATCTCCTTTCTGAGTGAGCCTGTGTTTGCCTGTATATTTTTTGTGGATTTTTTTCTTGCCTCGAAAGAGTCTCACGTAGACGTTGTCACGGCTGATTCCCAGAGACTGGCCGACGGATACGGGATCCTCCTCATCCATATAAATGCGCAGGAACAGTTGGCGGTCTTTTTCGGAGAGACAGCTTAGCAGTTCTTCCGTTTCCTCTGACAATTCTCTGTCTATCAGATGGAGCAGGCCCTCGTCTTCCTGCGGCAGTTCGATTTCTTCCAGCGGAAGGGCATTTTTCTGCCGCTGCATTCTGCGCAGAGTATCGATTGTTTCCAGCCTGGCGACGCCGCAGGCCCAGTTGATGAAGGTTCCTTTGGATGGGTCAAAGCTGTCAATATTCTGCCAGATGCCCAGAAAGATATCATTCATGCATTCTTCTGCTTTGTCAGGACATGCGGCAAGCCGTCGGCGGACAATGGACTGCAGAAGACCGCCGTAGGTTTCGATCACGTACAGAATGCCTTCTTCTTTTTGTTTTTTGAGCAAGGTGATAAAATTATGTTCGTTTGCTTTCATAACAGTTGTTCTAGCCTCCTTTCACATTATAATCCGTTTCGAAGAGAAGGAAATCTTACATTTTTCTAATTTTTTTAGAATAAATTTCAAACTTTTATATGGAAATGGCAGACAAACGGATATACGGGCGTTGAAACCACCCGGCTTTGAACGGAAATTTACAAAGCATGGTCTCCATGTTATACTGAACTACGGACGGATATTCTGCCTCGTATGGAAGATACATTTCCGGGTATCAGGAGAGGTTACGCCGGAAAACAGGATCATTTGTGCTTCAAGCAAAATCACCTTTCCGCGGTAACAGAGGTGCTGCGTCTGTTGTCAGGGAAAGGTGATTCGGATAATGTATTATGAAGAGCGGGAGGAGCGGCTGACAGCAAGCAGTTTCTGCCGCATTTCGTCCTCGATCCGGCCAAGTTCGGCTTCTGCGCTCCGGCGTTTGGCGCGGCCGTCTTCCTGAATTTTCATGACCTCATCCAGCGTACTGATCAGCGTCTGATTGGTGGCAGTGAGGGTCTCGATATCCACGATGCCGCGTTCGCTTTCTCTTGCAGTCTCAATGGTGGCGGTCTTAAGCGCCTCTGCATTTTTCTTGAGAAGCGCGTTTGTCATATCAGTCACTTCTTTCTGTGCCCTGGCGGCTTCGCTGGAATGGTTCAGGCCGATAGCGATTACCATCTGGCTTTTCCAGAGAGGGATGGTATTTACAAGGGTAGACTGTATTTTTTCCGACATGGCGGTATCATTGCTCTGGATCAGGCGGATCTGGGGTGCCATCTGCATGGAGATTGTTCTGGTCAGTTCGAGATCGTAGATCTTCTTTTCAAAACGCTCGCACATGGCGGCATAGTCGTTGGCTGCCTGGGTATCTTCCGGAAGAGAGCTTTCTTCGGCTTTCTTTAACAGGGCTGCAAGTTCCACGGTTCTGGCCTGATTCAGTTTCTGCTTTCCGGCGAGTATGTACATGGACAGTTCTTTAAAGTAATTGAGATTCAGTTCATACATCTGGTCCAGCATGGCGGCATCTTTTAGAAGAGTTACCTGATGATCTTCCATGACCTTGCAGATTCTGTTGATATTGCCTTCTGCCTTGTCATATTTGATTTTCATGCTTTCCAGTTTGTTGCTGCCTTTCTTGAAAAGGCCGAAAAAGCCTTTTTCCTCTTCTTCGCCGAAGTCTTTCAGTTCTGTGACTACGTCTGCCAGCATCTGTCCGATTTCACCCATATCTTTGGTGCGGACATTGTTCAGAGCGCTTTCAGAGAAATCAGCGATCTTTTTCTGGCTTCCGGCACCGTACTGCATCACCATCTGCGTGTTGGTGATGTCGATCTGGGCGGCAAAATCATCTACCATTTTCTGTTCCTGAGGCGTTAAAACCACTTCGGGAATTTTAGGTTTCTCCTCTGCGGTGGAGAGAGGGGCGCTTTCCACAATTTCCGCCTGTTCAAAGGGTTCCAGCGTCAGCGAAGGCGCTTCTTGTAACATATCATCCAGATTGCTGCTCATTTTGTTGTCCTCCATTTATTTTGTATTTGAGTCTGCCGCCGCAAAATCCATTTCGCTCATCAGTCCTTCACGGGCCAGCATCGTTTTCAATACCTGTGCGTCAGTAGTGGCATCCAGCACCGCATCCTGAAACAGATTGTTTAAAAGTTCGCTAAAGGCCTGATTGATCGTGTCCAGTGTGTTTTCGATCTCGGCCTTGGCGGCAAGAATATCATCACCCGGAACGCTGATCCGGTCGAATTCTTCGTAAGCCTCCACCAGCTTTAACGTGGTGGGAAGGTAGTAGCGCATCAGCTTGTGCATACGGTGCATCTGTTCGGGATGTTCCCTCACGCTGTCAAAAAGGTCTTTTAACAGTTTTTCCAGACGGGAGAGCTTGGCAGAAATCACTTCACCTGCGATCTTATCATTCAGGTCGCGGAGTTTGCGGATGCATTCCATTCCTTCCGCGATCATGGCGTTTAATTCTGCTTCCTGCTCCGGAAGTTCTGATTCCTGTCCGGCATCCGGCTTTGGTAGATCCTGTGCGTTCTGCAGGATTTCCTTCTGCCTGTTTTCTGCTTCCCGCATTCTGCGGTTGTTTTCTGTTTCCAGATATTGCTGGTAGATCCCGTCGCTCAGCATAAAGCAGGTTCTTTTTTCATCCAGATGGCCTTCGGGGAACATACCGATCTTCATCATTTTCTGCAGATCCTTGATTACGCGGCGTGTTTTCCGGCCGGTGCTTCTGGCCAGATATTCGATCTCACTATACAGATTGCGGCCGCACAGCCCGGCATAGCGCTCGGCCAGTTTAAGCCGCTTGCGCTGGCCGATTCCCAGCCGGATCATATCCGCAAATATTGCGAGAAAGAGGAAATTGATCCCCCAACCTGCCAGGGATGCGGTTCCTTCAACAGCCACATGGATTAAGTGAAACAGGGTAAAAATCAAAGTAAAACCCAGTCCGATGCCGCCAAAAACCTGATACAGCACGTTGGATACACTACCCACTTTTTTGAAATGAAAGGGAAGCAGGGCGGTGTTGTTTAACTGCGGGGGAGCGGCGGGAGCCGTCTGCCATGGGGCAGGATTTTCGTTCTGGTACATTTGACGAGCCTGCCTGCGGGCCTTTTCCTGCCGGAATGCTTTTTCCTGATGCCGGGTCTGGTTTCGCATCCGTCTGCGTGCCTGCTCCTGGGCCTGTCTTGCCTGTTCTCCGGCATGGTCGTGTGTCTGAGCACCGGATTGCTGTGCCTGCCGTTGTGATTCGCTGCAATCTATATACGGGATATGCTTTCCCACTTCATTCAAAACATTGGTTACACTCTGGGAGACCAGTCTGTTCAGCTCGTTGAAATTTCCGCCCTGAAGGGCGTCTGACAGAGCATCCATGATCTGCTCACCCATGCCTTGCTCGCTCTGATTGTCTTTCATCTAAATAAAACCTCACTGTGCCTGCTTGTATTATATGTAGATAATCCTTAGACTCTATTATCACACATTGTTCCCTACTTCGCAATAAGTTCTGAAGATTGCCATAGCAAAAGGCTGTTTCAGGTTTTTGTTTTTATTCAGGTTTATTCCATGTTATGCAGGTTATTGAGATTTATATTGAACCGCCCGTACAAAAAGCATATAATGATAAAACACAGTATCGCTTTGTGATGTGATACGAAAATGGAAAGGATCATTCATGGACAAACTGAATACACTAAAGAAATATTTCGGCTATACCGCTTTTCGTGAAGGGCAGGAGATCCTGATCGACAATATCCTGCAAGGGCGGGACGCATTGGGAATCATGCCCACCGGAGCCGGAAAGTCTATCTGTTATCAAATTCCCGCGCTTCTGATGCCGGGAATCACATTGGTCATATCACCGCTTATCTCCCTTATGAAAGATCAGGTACAGGCATTGAATCAGGCAGGCGTTCATGCGGCCTATATCAACAGTTCTTTAAGTGAATCCCAGATTTCCCGGGCACTCAGGCTGGCAGCCGGCGGGCAGTACAAGATCATCTATGTGGCGCCGGAGCGTCTTGAGACTTATGAATTCCTGCAGTTTGCACAGAAGGCGGAGATCTCCATGCTGACGGTGGATGAGGCGCACTGCATTTCCCAGTGGGGACAGGATTTCCGTCCGAGTTATTTAAAGATTGTACAATTTATCAGACGTCTGGATAAAAGACCTGTCATCAGTGCTTTTACGGCCACAGCCACAGAGAACGTGAAAGAGGATATCGTATGTGTCCTGGGACTGAGGGAGCCTTATGTCCTTGTGACGGGATTTGACCGCAAAAATCTTTATTTTGCGGTGGAGACACCGGCGGGAAAAGACCGGTATGTGCGGGATTACATAAGGGAGCATGATCAGGAGAGCGGTATCATTTACTGTGCCACAAGGAAAAATGTGGACAGGCTCTATGACAGACTGCTTGCAGAAGGAGTGCCGGCGGCCAGATACCATGCAGGACTTGACAGTGAGGAGCGGCGGCAGAGCCAGGAGGACTTTATCTATGACAAGAGCCCGGTGATGATCGCCACCAATGCTTTCGGTATGGGAATTGACAAGTCCAATGTGCGCTATGTCATTCATTACAATATGCCTCAGAGTCTGGAAAACTATTATCAGGAGGCGGGCAGAGCCGGGCGTGACGGGGAGCGGGCGGAATGTATTCTGCTTTACTCGGCGCAGGATGTTATGATCAACCGCTTTCTGCTGGACAATAAGGAGCAGAAGGGAGAGTATACCCGTGAGGAACTGGATGCCATCGGGGAGCGTGACGAGGAGCGTCTGCGGAGCATGATCTACTATTGCCTCACCACAGACTGTCTGCGGAGGTATATTCTGCGCTATTTCGGAGAAAAGGGGATGGAAAGCTGCGGAAACTGCCGGAACTGTCTGCGGGAATATGAGGAGACGGATGTGACCGGGGCGGCGGTGAAAATTATCGCCGGGATCAGGGAGATGCGCCAGCGGTACGGCATCAATGTGGTGGCAGGTATGCTGGCGGGAGAAGACCGTGCCCGGCTGAGGGAATACGGTGTCAATGGATATGAAGCTTTCGGAAGCCTGAAAGAGCTTCGGGAAGGGGAGATCAAAGAGATTATTAACCGGATGCTGGTGGAGAATCTGCTTGTGATGACGAACGACAAGTATGCAGTTTTAAAACTGACGGAGCAGTCCGATGAGGTAGTGTCAGGGAAGGTATCTGTCATTTTGAAGAAGGCGAAGAGGGATCCGGCACGAGAGAAAGAGGCAGGTGCAGGAAAGCGAAGCGGCAGCACAAAGGTGCGGCGATCCGATATTCTGAATTCCAGAGGCCTGGAACTTTTCGAGCAGCTGCGTACCCTTCGGGCACAGATCGCCAGAGAGGAGAACGTACCACCCTATATCGTCTTTTCGGACAAGACGCTGGTGGATATGTGCGTGAAAGTACCCCTTGGCAGAAATGATATGCTGACGGTATCCGGTGTGGGTGAGAACAAATTTGCGCGGTATGGAGAGCGTTTCTTAGGTGAGATTCAGACGTATACAGGCGGTATCAGGGAGAAATTCTATTTTGGAGACGGGGATGGAATCTGACAGGAGGCCGCAGACAGGAGGAGGGAGAAGGAAGGTATCGACTTTGCAGTGAAGATGGCCTTGAAAAAGCCCCCGAAACAGTGTAAAATCGTAGCAGTAAATTATATAGAAAAACAGCAGAACCGCTGCTTTGGAACGAAAGGAAAAAATTATGGCACTCAGCAAGAAACCGGTTACCGGTATGAAAGATATTCTCCCGGAGGAGATGGAGATTCGTGACTATGTGATCGGTATTATCAAGGAAACCTATGGAAATTTCGGCTTTACGTCTATCGAAACCCCCTGTGTGGAGAACATCGCCAACTTAAACTGTAAGGCGGGCGGCGAAAATGAGAAGCTTATCTTTAAAATACTGAAGCGGGGCGAGAAGCTGCGTCTGGCGGAGGCAAAGGGCGAGGAGGATCTGGTGGATGGCGGACTGCGCTATGATCTGACAGTACCTCTTGTGAGATACTATTCCGCCCACGCAAATGAACTTCCGTCACCTTTTAAAGCACTGCAGATGGGAAATGTGTGGCGGGCGGACAGGCCCCAGCGCGGACGTTACCGTCAGTTTATGCAGTGTGACATCGACATACTCGGAGAGGCGTCTAATCTGGCGGAGATAGAGTTGATTCTCGCCACTACCACAACGCTTGGCAGGCTGGGATTCAGGAATTTCAGAATCCGTATCAACGACCGCCAGATTCTTAAGGCTATGGCGGCTTACAGCGGATTTGCCGAGGCGGACTATGATCAGGTGTTTATCATTCTGGATAAGATGGACAAGATCGGCATGGAAGGCGTGAAAGAGGAACTGCTTGAGGCCGGTTTTGCGAAAGACAGCGTGGACAGATATCTGGAACTGTTTCAGGGAATGAATGCGGCGGACAACGCCATCGCATACATTACGGAGCAGCTTTCAGAGGTTCTTCCGGCGGGCGTGAAGGAAAGCTTCCAGGAGATCATTGACAGTGTGGAGGCCACAAAGGGCGACTTTTTTGAACTGGCCTTTGATCCCACACTTGTGCGGGGCATGTCTTATTATACGGGCACGATTTTTGAAATTGATATGCCGGAGTTCGGCGGAAGCTGCGGCGGCGGTGGAAGATATGATAAGATGGTGGGCAAATTTACGGGTAACGATGTGCCGGCCTGTGGTTTTTCCATCGGATTTGAGCGAATTATCCTGCTGCTGCTGGAAAGCGGTTTTAAAGTGCCGAAAGCGGGTAAGCGTATTGCCTATCTGATGGAGAAGGGCCTGTCATCTGAGAAACTGTGTGAGGTGACGGCGCAGGCGCAGGCAGAGCGGGAGAAGGGCAACCAGATCCTTGTAGCGCGTATGAATAAGAACAAAAAGTTCCAGAAGGAACAGCTTACTGCACAGGGGTATGAGGAATTTGTCGAGTTTTATAAGGAAGAGTTAAAAAGATGATATCCTGCAGCGCCCTGTGCCGTGCAGGTAAACAGAGATAAAAATGCCGGGAGGAATGTCCATGAACATACAGAATCCTGCGGCGATCCTGCAGATGATGAATCTGTGGAGCCGTTTTCAAAAGAATCATCCCAAATTTCCGAAATTTCTGGCGGCGGTGGTGAAAAACGGGATCAAAGAGGGCAGTATCATTGAGATCAGGGTGACCACCGCCGAAGGCGAGAGTTTTGACTCGAACTTAAAAGTTAACGGGGAAGATATGGAGATGATCGAACAGATCAGAAAGATGGCCCTTGACCGATAAAGCCGGGTAATTTTTTCGGAGGAGAAGAAAAGAAGATGAATAAATTTATTCTGCGGCAGTCCATACTGTTGTTTTTGACGGCAGTGATCTGGGGTGTCGCATTTGTAGCGCAGAGCGCGGGCATGGAATATATCGGTCCCTTTACTTATAACGGGGTGAGATGTATTCTGGGCGGCCTGGTGCTGATTCCATGCGTGATACTGCTGGCAGGAATGCAGGCCGGCAGAGAACAGGACAGGGAAACCTGCAAAGAGAGCCGGCGTGCAGATGCGCCGTTGGACGGGGCACAGGGAGAAGACGTGCAAAGCGGTGCAGAACCTGTGGCGGCGCGGCAGACACAGGATGTCGGGCATAAAGGACGGGAGACAAAGGACGGCTGGAAAATGCTGCTTACAGGCGGTCTGTGCTGTGGGGTTCTGTTATTTGCGGCAAGTAATTTTCAACAGTTCGGCATCCAGTATACGACGGTGGGAAAGGCCGGGTTTATTACGGCCATGTATATCCTGCTGGTGCCGCTGTTTGGACTGTTTGCACATAAGAAAGTCGGATGGAAGGTATGGATCGGTGTCGGCTTTGCCGTCTGCGGCCTGTACAAGCTGTGCATGTCTGTTGATCCCGGCCGGATTTTTGCGGATCTGCAGGAGTACGGGGCGGGATACGTGGGGCGCAATGCCGCCGCATACGGTCTGGCCTTTGGAAAGGGAGACATGCTGGTACTTATCTGTGCCTGTATTTTTTCCTTACATATCCTGGTGATCGACTATTTTTCACCGAAGGTGGACGGCGTGAAAATGTCCTGCATCCAGTTCTGGATCTGCGGCATTTTGTCCATGATCTGTGCTTTTCTACTTGAAAAGCCGGATTTTTCTGCGGTTCTAAGTGCATGGAAGCCGGTATGTTATGGCGGCATCATGTCCTGCGGTGTGGCCTATACGCTGCAGATTGTGGGGCAGAAAGACATGAATCCGACGGTGGCTTCTTTGATTCTGAGTCTGGAATCAGTGGTTTCCGTGATCGCCGGATTCCTGATTTTAAGGCAGTCCATGAGCATGAGAGAACTGCAGGGGTGCTGCCTGATGGTGGTGGCAATCGTGCTGGCACAGCTTCCGGACCGCAGAAGACAGCATGACAGCGGGAAGAAGCAGGCGGCACAGGTTGAGAAAATGTAGAGAAGACAGAACAGGCTGAGAGGCAGAAGGGGACAAAGGGGAAGAGTGTTATGGCAAAAGAATATTATTTCATTTTTTACAGCATACTTGCTGTGATCCTGTTGATTGGAGTCAAACCGGCGGTAAAAGGAGGATGGTGCAAAGATGCACTGTCTCTGCGCACATCAAAGGGGCTGCTTGGCTTTTGCGCGGTGGCCATTATGCTGCATCATATGTCCCAGACGATTTACTTTGCGAAGGAAGATACGGGCATTCTGTTGTTTATGGTAGATATTGGTGTGTGTTTCGTGGGAATGTTCTTCTTTTTCTCCGGTTACGGACTGTATACCAGCCTGCGTGACAAACCTGATTATCTGAAAGGATTTATGAAAAACAGGCTTCCGGCGATTCTGGTCCCTTTCTATATTTGTAACTTCGTTTTTATTCTGGGGTCATATTTTTCGGGGTATGAATTCAAAGAGGGAGAACTGATGCCTTATCTTTCAGGTGCAATCCTGATGAATTCCCAGATGTGGTATATCGTGGAGGTTCTGATCTTATATGTGTTATTTTATGTTGTATTCCGGCTGATCAAAAACCGGGATGCTGCATGTATCGTATACGGGATATGCGTGATGCTTCTGATCACATTCAGTCTTCGGCTGGGACATGATACGACGACACCTACCCAGGGATTGTGGTTTCACGGAGAATGGTGGTACAATACCACGCTTATGGTCTGGGTGGGAATCATGTTTGCCCGGTGGGAAGAGCAGATTCTGGGATTGATCAGGAAGTTTTACGGGCTTGTGTTTATGGTTTTCGTGGTACTTTCGGTCTTTCTGTACAACAGGACGATCTATATGCTGCAGAACAAAGGCTACTGGGTTGAATGGGACGGTTATCCGGGGTATAAGGAAAAGTGGCAGACGCTGGGAGTGCAGTTTTCATTTGTTTTTGTGGTGATCATTACGGTGGTGATTCTGACCCAGAAGATCAGATTCGGCAATAAGATCCTGGATTTTCTGGGAGAAATCGCGCTGGAACTGTATCTGATCCACAACCTGTTCCTTTTGTATACACCGGGGAGCAACAGGGTCATATATATTCTGACATGTTATACGCTTTCCATTCTCTCGGCGGTGGTCCTTCATATGATAGACCGGAAGCTGATCGGGCTGATGCGGGGAAGCAGGAAGGAATCGGTACAGGACAGCAGTAAGTCTGGTAAATAAAAAAGAACAGTTTAGAACCTGAAAATATGGAGGAGTATGATGGCAGATCAAAAATTTGACAATACAAAGCTGGAAGAGGCCGTGGAGGCGTTTGTGCAGGACAGGCAGAAGGACAAGTATGCCGCAGTCATGGGGATTTTGGAAAAATCAATGATTCTGATGCCTACGATGAAGCCGGAAGGACTGGATGAAGAGACGGAGAGGCTGATGAAAGAGGGCAAACCGGTTCAGCTTCCGAAAGAGACGAAGATTATGCCCTGTCTGCTGCGCAATGAGGCGGGCGGGCAGGCGCTTCCGATCTTTACATCCACGGCACAGATACCGGATGACAGGAAAAGCCCGGCTTTGATGGGGCTGCCCTTTTTCGGCTGTCTGTCCATGCTGATGTCTGGGCCGGGGCAGGTGGAGACTATGGTGCTCAATCCGTTTACCCACAACATGGTACTGACGAAGGCTGTGCTGGAGGTGGCGATGAAACGCCGGGACAGTCTGATGCAGCAGCAGCAACAGCAGGCACAGAAGACGGTGAAGGTGACGGAAAAGCAGTTTCAGGACATCGTACACAACCGGGTAGCGCTTCATCTGCTTCCGAAGTATCTTTTTGAGCAGAAGGAAACAGGACTGGAAAAGCTGCAGAAGGAAGAGGGGGCTTTTCTTGTACCGTTTTATGAAGAGATGTATCCGGAGGGCAGGAAGGACTTCGTGGCCGTGTCGCCGGAGGATTTTTCCGTGATGACGCTGAACCTGACGGAAGATATGCAGATGACCAGAGTGGATCTGCCGGATAAGGCGATGAAGAAGGGGATGTGCTACCGGGTTTATGTGATCCGGCTGCGGGAATCTCAGGAAATTCTCTATTATACACTGGTACAGACGGAACAGGGAAACCGGTTCGGCAGAGTGACTGAAGACGGAAAGCATGAATTGATAGAAGAAGCGCCGGACAACGGGGCTGAGATCGAGGCAGTGATGAATCTGGTGGAGCACAGATAGGAAAGAGAGAAGGAACATGGGACAGCTGCTGTTTATCCTTTTATATGGTTTTACAGTGATAACATTCTTTGTGGGACTGATCGTGCTGCGTAAAGGGATCAAGAAAAACAGGATTGATCGTCTTTATTTTACATCCACGATGCTCAGCGGGGCATGGAGTCTGTTTATCGGGCTGGTAGTCATACAGACTGATCCGGGCAGTGCGGCGCTTATGCGTGCGCTGGCACTGGCGGCTGTTTTCGGACAGTTTATCTGTATTACGTATCTTCTGGTATTCTGGTCAGGGATCCGGGGCAGGATGATGCACTGGATCGTCGGCTTTGCCTGGATGGGAGTGCTGCTGTATCCCTTTTTGATCAGGCGGGACAGAATGGTCTTTGAAAAGACGGCATACGGCATGGCCTACCGGATCAAACCGGGGATCTGGAGCGGTGCATATACAGTCTTCTGTGCGGCAATTGCGGTGAATATGATCTTTCTGGCAGTCTATATGCTGCGCAGGAGCATCCGTAAGAGAGAGAAGATTATGGCATGTGCACTGATGGTATGCGTGTTTATCGTAGGGTTCGGCTGCGCATTTGACACGTTGATGCAGATGTCCGGATATATGACTTTTCCGGGAAGCACCATCGGGCAGTTTGCGGCACAAATGGTACTTTACCAGACGTATATATTTTATAATAAGTCCAGAGTTACTTTGGAAAATATGTCGGAGTTCGTATATTATTCCGTGGACGAGCCGGTATTTCTGTTTGATGAAGGAGAAAAACTGTGTATCGTTAATAACGGCGCTACCGTCTTTCTGGGAATGAGTGCGGAAGAGTGCTGCAAAATGCGGATGAAAGATATTTTTGACATGCAGCATAATGTTTTCCGGTTTCAGGGAAGCAAGAACCGCGTGGAGGCAAAATGTCTGCAGAATGGCCGGAGCTGCAGCGTCAGCATTGACAAAATATATGATGGTTACAAAGATATTATCGGATATATCGTGATCGTGCATGATGTGACCCAGCATGTACATATGGTGGAGCAGCTTGCCCGGGAAAAGCAGCGGGCGGACCGGGCCAACGAGGCCAAGGGCTCTTTTCTGGCAAATATGTCGCATGAGATCAGGACACCCATCAATGCGGTCATGGGAATGAATGAGATGATCCTGCGGGAGAGCGGGGATGAGACAATTCTGGAATACGCCAGAAACATTCAGGATGCCAGCAAATCTCTTCTGGTGCTGATCAATGATATCCTTGATTTTTCCAAGATTGAATCGGGGATGATGGAAGTGGTGGAGGAAGCCTATTCCCTGCGGATGCTGTTAAAAGCGCTGAAGACAGAATGCAGCATACGCGCCGGAGAAAAGGGACTGGATCTTGCTTTTCATGTTCCCAAGGATACGCCGGCTGTCCTGATGGGAGATCAGGTCCGGGTACGCCAGGTACTGCTCAACATTCTGACAAATGCTGTTAAGTATACGATGAAGGGCGGCGTGACGCTGACTGTCTCCTATAAGAAGACAGCAGAGCGGCGGGTGAAACTTACTTTTGAGATTTCAGATACCGGAATCGGCATTAAAGAGGAGAGCATCGACAGGCTGTTCAGTAAATTTGACAGAGTGGATGAAGGACAGGTACATGCTATAGAGGGAAGCGGTCTGGGACTGTGTATTGTGGACAGGCTGGTGCAGCTGATGCACGGAACTGTGGAGGTATCAAGCGTATACGGAGAAGGATCCACCTTTACGGTAACGCTGGAACAGGAAGTGATCGGTGAGGAGACCGTGGGATCTCTGCAGGAAGAGGCAAAGGGAGCGGGCAGGCGGCGGGAGACCATTCCCGTATTTGTGGCGCCGGAGGCAAAAGTGCTGGCAGTGGATGACAACAAGGTTAATCTGACGGTGATCCGCGGGCTGCTGCGCAAGACAGAAGTGCAGGTGACTTGTGCGGACAGTGGAAAGGCGTGTCTGGAACGTGCCGCGGCGGAGCATTACGATGTGATCCTTTTGGATCATATGATGCCGGGAATGGACGGAATAGAGACGCTGGAAGCGCTTCGGGATATGCCGGGCAACTGCTGTAAAGATTCGGTGGTGATAGCGTTGACGGCCAATGCGATGGCAGGCGTGCGGGAGATGTATCTTGAGAAAGGGTTTGACGATTATCTTGCCAAGCCCATCGAGGGAACCATGCTGGAACGGATGCTGCTTCGGTATCTGCCGAAGGAGTATATTATACAGGATAATTCAAACTTAAAAAGAGAAGAAGAACTTTGAGAAAGGAAGACAACGATATCATGATAGATACCGTAATTTTTGATCTTGACGGGACACTGCTCAACACATTGGAGGATCTGACGGACAGTGTGAACGCGGTGATGGAGCAGTATGGATTTCCCGTGCATACCATGGAAGAAATCAGAAGCCGTGTGGGAAACGGTGCGGCGAAGCTGATTGAGCGTGTTCTGCCCCGTGGGTTTGAAGAACCGGCTTATGAGGATATACTGGCAGCTTTTCGGGAACATTACAGAATACACTGCGAGGACAAGACCATGCCCTACGAAGGGGTGGTACAGATGCTTGCGGCGGTGAAACAGGCAGGATACCGTATGGCTGTCGTTTCCAATAAACCTGACCCGGCGGTAAAGCAGCTTTGTGCAAAGTTTTTCGGGGATTATGTGCAGAAGACATTTGGAGACAGTGACGGGATAAAAAGAAAGCCGGCGCCCGATCTGGTGTATCGGGCACTGGCCGAATTATCTTCTGAGGCATCCTGTGCCGTCTATGTAGGGGACTCTGAAGTGGATCTGCAGACTGCTGCGAGTGTGCCTATGACATGCATCAGTGTCACCTGGGGATTTCGTACCCCGGAACAGCTTCTTGCGGCCGGGGCATGTGGGGACCGGATGATCAGGACTGGGCAGGAGCTTCTTCCGCTTCTGGATCTTCTTCGGCGGGAAGGGTGATCAGTACTTTGAGGATGCGGTTGTCCCGTACCCCGTCTGCCTGCAGGGAGATGCCGTTATCCAGCAGGATTGTCTCCTTGTCCTGAGGGAGACGGGCAAGCTTCTCTATGATCAGGCCGCCTGCGGAATCATAATCTTCGGATTCCAGTTCTATGTCAAGGGCATCATTGATATCGTCCAGCTTCATGCTGCCTTCCACAAGATACTGTCCGTCGTCTATTTCCTGGATCAGTTCTTCTTCGTCGGCATCGTATTCATCGCGGATCTCACCCACCAGTTCCTCAATCATATCTTCCATCGTGATCATGCCCACTGTGGCGCCGTATTCGCTCAAAACGAAGGCGATGCTCAGGGATTTTTCACGAATCTCCATCAAAAGATCGGAAACACTCTTATATTCATAAGTATAGTATGCTTCACGCAGGATCTTTTTGAGCTGGAACTTTTCTTTATCTTTTACCAGTATGAAATCTTTAATATTGACCACGCCGATGATGTGGTCCGGGTCGCCGTCATAAACAGGAATCCGGGTGAACATGGAAGCCTGGAAGGTGGACAGCAGTTCCTGATAAGAGGCATCAATGGGCACCGTGGTCATCTGGATGCGGGGAATCATGATATCTTTGGCGACAGTGTCACCGAAATCAAATACGTTGTAGATCAGTTCCCGTTCCTCGGTCTCGATCACGCCTCCTTCGTGGCTTACATCCACATAGGTCTTCAGTTCTTTTTCTGTGATACTGAAATTGTTGCCCTCGGAGCTGATGTGCAGAAAACGCAGGATCCAGTTGGAGATCTTGTCGATCACGTAGATCACCGGCGTTAAGACTGTCATAAGCATACGGATGGGGCCGCTGTAAAACAGCGTGATGAATTCGGCTTTCTGCATGGCCCATGTCTTGGGGATGATCTCACCGAACATCAGTAAGGTGAAAGTGAGTACTCCGGTAGCAATCCCGACAGCACGGCTGCCCCACAGTTTGATAGCCAGGGTCGTTGTAACGGAAGATGCGTACAGGTTGACGATATTGTTACCGATCAAAACCGCGCTCAGCATTTTGCCGTATTGATCCAGTATGGCAAGCACCCTGGCGGCGCCTTTATTTCCTTCCTGGGCAAGTGTACGAAGGCGTACACGGTTGACTGTCGAAAAAGCTGTCTCGGCAGAAGAGAAAAATCCCGATAAAAAAATCAGAAAAATAATGGTTGCGATTTGTATGACACCTGTGGTATCCAATGAAACGTTCACTCCTTATAATATGTAGTATTGTCTGGACATACAGCGGATGCAACGGCCATGAAACCCGGCTGTCCGGAATGCGCTGCGGCTGTACAGTCATATTTGTTATAGTTGAAATATTACTATGGAATACAAGAATGTGTCAAGTTTTTCCGGGAGGATGAATATACATTAATAAATCTTTAGCGGTATCTTAATTGCTGTGATCAAATAAGCTCTGCGGCGGAATGGTTTCGGAACGGAGGGAAATATGGGGAAAAAGGAAATCTATACGGAGAAAGTGATTTTTATTACCAAGTGTATGCTGGCGGCGTATATACTGACAGCCGGGCTGTTGCTTCTTCTTGCATTTATGCTGTACCGGTTTGGTCTTTCCGAGAAGGTGGTGTCCATCTGCATTATCGGAATTTACATAGTCGTTACATTTGCAGCCGGTCTGCTGGCAGGAAAGCGTGAGGGCAAACGGAAATTTCTGTGGGGACTTGCCATGGGAACGGCCTATTATGTGATTCTGGTGATCGTGTCCCTGATCGTGAACAGAGGACTGCAGGATGTGGCGGGAAATATGGTGACGGTTTTCTTCCTGTGCGCGGGAAGCGGTATGCTGGGCGGCATGATCAGTTAAAGCATGTTTTGGCAGAAGTTTCATAAAAGCTGCCGGTTTGATAAAACTTGATAAAGATTCGATAAAAGTTTTTGGTAAAAGTTTTTCGATAAAATACTTTTCCTGCAGTTAAAACTATGCTATACTACACGAGATATCATATTTTGTGCAGTTTCGTACATTTGCTGCCACAGGCCGGATGGCGGGGCAGTAGACGATACATAAGGAGGATAAGAGTTATGAAGCATATTAAGACATTGAGCACAAGAAACCTGAAGGAATCCATGAAGAAGGGCGGCTGCGGCGAGTGCCAGACATCCTGCCAGTCTGCATGCAAGACATCCTGTACAGTAGGCAACCAGAGCTGTGAGAAAGCCAGATAGTTTTCGGGTTTCAGCTAAAAGAAGATAGGAAATGTAAGCAGCGATCGCGTGTCGCTGCTTATTATGCGTTTAAGTATTTGAAGAGATCAGGATTTGAATTAGGAGAAGGAAAGTGATACATCAATATATAAGCAACGGGTATCATATCGTGCTGGATGTCAACAGCGGCTGCGTGCATGTGGTGGACGAGACGGCATATCGTGTGATCCCGATCATAGAAGAAGCTCTTGCACGGCATGTGGAGACGAAGGAAGAACTGGCGGCTTATGCTGTAGAGAAGTTGTCTGCTGAAAAAAACTCAGAAGTCTGTGATGTCAAACATCAGGCGGAAACAGAAGAGAAAACCTGTGCGCAGAAGAAGCATCAGACAGAGCGGGAAACATCGGCCACCACAGATCAGGGATCCGGTGGAGACAGAAACATAAATCTCCGGGAACTGGAAGAAATTATAGAAGAACTCCTGGAATTGCGGGAAGCAGGAATGCTGTATACAGAGGACGTGTATGAGAAATACATTGATTCTTTTCATAACAGGGAGACTGTGGTAAAGGCGCTTTGTCTCCACATAGCCCATGACTGCAATCTTGCCTGCAGATATTGTTTTGCGGAAGAAGGCGAGTATCACGGGAGAAGGGCGCTGATGAGCTATGAAGTGGGTAGAAAAGCCCTTGATTTTCTGGTGGAGAATTCCGGCAGCAGAGTAAATCTGGAAGTGGATTTCTTCGGCGGGGAACCGCTTATGAACTGGCAGGTGGTGAAAGATCTGGTGGCCTACGGCAGAAGTCTGGAAGAACCGCACAATAAGAAATTCAGGTTTACCCTTACCACCAACGGCGTACTGCTGGACGATGAGGTTCTGGAATTTGCCAACAAAGAGATGGCCAATATCGTTCTGAGCATAGACGGGCGTAAAGAGATTCATGATCTGATGCGGCCCCACAGAGGCGGACAGGGCAGCTATGATGAGGTGGTGCCGAAATATAAAAAGGTGGCTGAGAGCAGAAACCAGATGAATTATTATGTGCGGGGCACTTTTACCAGAAACAATCTGGATTTTGCAGAGGATGTGAAGCATCTGGCGGATGAGGGCTTTGAGCAGATTTCCGTGGAGCCGGTAGTGGCGGCTGATTCAGAGGATTATGCACTCCGCGGTGAGGATGTTTCGGCGATTCTTGAAGAGTACGACAAGCTTGCCCTGGAATATATTCGCAGAAAAAAAGAAGGAAAAGGTTTTAATTTCTTTCATTTTATGATAGATTTAGAGGGTGGCCCTTGTGTGGCAAAGCGGTTGTCAGGCTGCGGGTCGGGAACGGAATATCTGGCGGTAACCCCATGGGGAGATTTTTATCCCTGTCATCAGTTTGTGGGACAGGAGGAATTTCTGATGGGGAATGTGGATGAAGGAATCGTCCGCACGGATATCAGGGATACTTTTAAAGGATGTAATGTCTATGCGAAGGAGAAGTGTAAGGACTGCTTTGCGAAATTCTACTGCAGCGGGGGATGTGCGGCCAATGCATATAATTTCAGCGGCAGTATCAACGGTACTTATGACCTTGGCTGTGAATTGCAGAGAAAGCGCGTGGAATGCGCAATCATGATAAAAGCGGCGCTTGCCGGTGAGGAAAAGGAGAGAGCATTATGAAGAAGAACAGAGCGGTTATAGGGTTGATCGTGTTTGTTCTGATACTCGGACTGCTTGGTTATACGGCAGCATTCGGGATCGGGGCGGACAAGTCCGGCTCGGCTTCCAGTATCAAGCTGGGGCTGGATCTGGCAGGCGGTGTCAGCATAACCTATCAGGTAGTGGGTGAGGAAGAGCCGAGTGCTGCGGATATGGCAGATACGATCTACAAGCTGCAGCAGCGTGTTGATGGTTACAGCACAGAGGCGCAGGTATATCAGGAAGGCTCCGACCGGATCAATATCGAGATTCCGGGTGTGTCGGATGCCAATGCGATCCTGGAAGAACTGGGTAAGCCGGGAAGCCTGTATTTTATCGCGCAGACAGACAGTGAAGGTAACAATAACTATGAGAGCGGTTACGGCATTGATGCGGACGGCAATATTGTTCCGCAGTCTACATTAAATAAAACCATTGATGAACTGATGGCTGACGGCTCTATCATTCTGACGGGTACAGAGGTGGAGGACGCTCAGGCAAGAGCACAGCAGGATTCCATGGGAAATGTGGAGAATGTAGTTGCACTGACGTTCAATGCGGCAGGAACAGAAGCTTTTGCGAAAGCGACTCAGAAGGCGTATGATAACGGCGAGTCGATTGCCATTTATTATGATGATGATTTTGTCAGCGTACCCAATGTACAGGCGGTGATCACAGACGGTAATGCGGTGATCACGGGACAGAGCACCGTGGAGGAAGCACAGCGGATCGCATCCACGATTCGAATCGGCGGTCTGAAGTTAGAGCTGGAAGAGCTTCGCTCCAACGTTGTAGGTGCACAGCTTGGTTCTGCAGCGATCCAATCCAGTCTGATCGCAGCGGCGGTAGGTTTTGCGCTGGTAGTAGTATTTATGATAGCAATTTATTATGTTTCGGGTCTGGCAGCAGCACTTGCACTTTGCCTGTATACGGAGTTGATGGTCATTCTGCTTTATGCCTTTGAGGCAACGCTGACACTGCCTGGTATTGCGGGTATTATTCTTTCCGTTGGTATGGCGGTGGATGCGAATGTGATCATTTTTGCCAGAATCAGAGAAGAACTGGCTACCGGCAAGACGGTACAGTCTTCCATCAAGATCGGATTCAGCAAGGCGATGTCCGCTATTGTGGATGGTAACATCACAACCTTTATCGCGGCGATCGTGCTTTACTTTATGGGAAGCGGTACGATCAAGGGATTTTCCATCACATTGATGTTAGGTATTGTGCTTTCCATGTTTACGGCGCTTTTTGTGACAAAATTCCTGATCAATGCGTTCTATGCAGTGGGAGTTCAGAATGAGAAGGCTTACGGCGTGGGTAAGGAGAAGAAGACGATTGATTTCCTGGCCAAAAGGAAGGTGTTCTTCGGTCTGTCTGCAGCAGTGATCCTGATCGGTTTCGTTGTCATGGGAATTAACCAGTCCTCGATGGACATGCCGCTCAACTACAGCCTTGACTTCGTGGGCGGTACTTCTACGACCATGACGCTGAATGAGGACATGAGTATAGAAGAAATCGATGCGCAGATCGTTCCGATGATCGAGGATATTACAGGGGACGGCAATGTACAGACAACGAAGGTTGCCGGTTCCAATCAGGTCATTATCAAGACAAGAACACTGACATTGGATGAGAGAGAAAGATTTGCCGACACTATGGTGACCAATTTCGGTGTGGACGAGAGCAGTATCACGGCAGAGACCATCAGCGCGACGGTAAGTTCCGAGATGCAGGCGGATGCCATCAAAGCAATCATCGTGGCAACGGTTCTCATGCTGTTATATATCTGGTTCAGATTTAAGGATATCCGGTTCGGTGCAAGTTCCGTGCTCGCACTGATCCATGACGTACTTGTTGTGCTGGCGTTCTATGCGATCGTGAAGATTTCCGTGGGTAATACGTTTATTGCCTGTATGCTGACGATCGTGGGTTACTCCATCAATGCGACCATCGTTATCTTTGACCGTATCCGTGAGAATATGCGGGATATGCGTGGCAAAGACGATCTGCAGGAAATGGTGAACAGAAGTATTTCCCAGACATTGTCCAGAAGTATCTTTACTTCTTTGACCACCTTCTTTATGGTGGCGGCACTGGAAGTGTTCGGCGTATCTTCCATCCGGGAGTTTGCGCTGCCTCTGATCGCCGGTATTATCTGTGGTACTTATTCTTCCATCTGCCTTACGGGTGCGATGTGGTTTGTGTTCCGTACAAAGCTTGGGAAGAAGGGCAAGGCTGCTGCAAAATAAGCGGCAGATGACAGAATTGATTATGAGATAAAGATAAGGCGTTCTGTGTATGCAGGACGCCTTATAAAATGTAGAGAAGGATAAAGTGTTTTTACCGCCTTAAAAGAGACGGCAGGCAGATGAATGAAAAAAGGACAGGGTAACTAAAAGATGGCGAAGTGGATGGTGTCCGCAAAAAAAGCGGATTTTACAGAAATCGCGGAGAAGTTCCGTATTGATCCGGTAATCGCAAGGGTTATACGAAACAGGGATATTGTGGGGGAGGAAGAGATTGAACGGTTTCTACATGGAAGCCTTACGGATATACCTTCGCCGTATCTGTTGAAAGATATAGAGAAAGCGGCAGAAATTCTGCGGGAGAAGATCAACGGACAGGTTCCGGTACGCATTATCGGAGATTATGATATTGACGGCGTATGTGCCGCATATATTCTGCTGGCAGGTTTGCAGCACTGTGGTGCGGTAGTGGATACGGTTATTCCCCACCGCATTCATGACGGATACGGGCTGAATGAGAATCTGATCCGGGAAGCGAAAGAGGCCGGCATCGATACGATTCTGACCTGCGATAACGGTATTGCGGCGGCGCAGCAGATCGCTTATGCCAAATCAATGGGGATGACGGTGATTGTGACTGACCATCATGAAGTGCCTTATGAAATGACTGAGGAGGGCGAACGGAGAGAATGCCTGCCGCCAGCGGATGCGGTGGTGGATCCGAAACAGAAGGACTGTTCTTATCCTTTTAAGGGCATATGCGGCGCAGTGACTGCATATAAGCTGATACAGGTACTGCTGGACGGGGAAAAGGGAGAGAAAGCCGCCGGACTGCTCAGAGAACTTCTGGCATTTGCGGCTTTTGCCACGGTAGGTGACGTGATGGAACTGACGGATGAGAACAGGATTATTGTCCGTTACGGGCTGAAGCAGATTGAGCAGTCATCAAATTACGGTATGCAGGCGCTTCTTTCGGTTAACGGGCTGCAAAACAAGCCGCTTTCGGCTTATCATATCGGTTTTGTGCTGGGACCCTGTCTCAATGCAACGGGCAGGCTGGATACGGCCTGTAAGGCGCTGCAGATGTTTCAGAGCAGCACGCCCGGAGAAGCCGTGACCATCGCCGGGGAACTGCGGGAGTTGAACGACAGCAGAAAACTCATGACACTTCAGGGTGTGCAGGAGGCAGTGGAACTGATTGAGGAAAGCGGGCTTAAGGAGGATAAGGTTCTGGTAGTTTATCTGCCTGAATGTCATGAAAGCCTGGCGGGAATCATAGCCGGACGGATCCGGGAACGGTATCAGAAACCGGTTTTCGTCCTGACCAGATCGGAGGAGGGGGTGAAGGGTTCAGGCCGTTCCATAGAAGCCTATTCCATGTACGATAAGATGAGTGAGTGTAAAGAATTGTATACCAAATACGGCGGCCATAAGATGGCGGCGGGCGTGTCCATGGAGGAGGAAAATGTGAATGCGTTCCGCAGTTATCTGAACGAACATTGCGGGCTGACGGAGGAAGATTTTGAAGAGAAGATACATATTGATGTACCTATGCCAATGTCCTATGTGACACCGGAATTTGTGAGACAGCTTTCGGTACTGGAACCTTTCGGAAACGGAAATCCCAAGCCGGTTTTTGCCCAGCGGAATCTCAGCCTTTTAAGAGGAAGGATATTGGGGAAGAATCATAATGTGGGAAAATACACTGTGGCAGACCCGGAAGGAAGGCAGTTTGAGATGATGTTTTTCGGCGATCTGGAAGCGTGGCACGGTTTTCTTGCGGACCATTTCGGACAGCAGGCATGTGACGGGCTGTACAGGGGCGGCTGCAGCGGAATCCGTATCCATGTGATCTATTATCCGGATCTTGATGTGTACCAGGGGAAGGAACGGCTGCAGATGGTCATGAAGGATTATTGCAAGGGCGATGCTGTGTAGCCGGTAAAATACAAAAAAGTCCGGGGGTTTCCCAGACTTTTTCGTATTTTCTTATGAGGGGGGAGATAGTGAGTTCTTCAACTATCTTGAGTACTATCATACTGTGTAATTGTGTCCAAAATGTGTTTAGAATATTATGAAAGAATAAAAATCCCTTAAGAAAAGTTAAAGAGAATATGAAATAAATGAAAATGTATGTATTGATCCTTTTACAAAGGCTGCAAAAGTTGAAAAAGTGAGGCTTTCGTGCTATGGTAATGATGTTGTATTGTTGGTGCTGTTCAGGCGGCATGACGGGGAGTAAAGAAAGAGCAGGGGGTATCAGATGGCAGTATTAAAGGAGTTATTGGCTGGAATTGAATACGAGTGCATCCGCGGCACGGAGGATACGGAAGTGACGGATCTGATTTATGATTCCCGCAAGGTAGTGCCGGGCAGTGTGTTTATCTGCATTCCGGGAGCCATTACAGACGGGCATGTTTACGCGGCAGAAGCCGTCAGGGCCGGGGCAAAGGCGCTTGTGGTGGAGAGAGAAACAGAACTGCCGCCGGAAGCGGAAGCGACGGTGGTCAGAGTGGAGGATGCACGGTATGCAATGGCCTTCATGTCGGCGGCATTTTTCGGCCATCCGGCAGAAGAGATGAAGATTATCGGCATTACGGGCACGAAGGGCAAGACTACAACCACTTATCTGGTGAAATCCATTTTAGAGCAGACGGGCAGAAAAGTCGGATTGATCGGAACCATAGAGATTATCATAGGAGAGGAACATATTCATGCGGATCACACCACGCCGGAATCTTATCTGATCCAGAAATATTTCAGGCAGATGGCGGATGCGGGATGCGATACGGTGGTGATGGAGGTCTCATCCCAGGGGCTGATGCTGCACAGGACACAGGGATTTATCTTTGATTTCGGTATTTTTACCAATCTGGAACCGGATCATATCGGACAGGGAGAACATAAGGATTTTGACGATTATCTGCATTGCAAGAGCCTTTTGTTCCGGCAGTGCCGCGTGGGCATCGTCAACCATGATGATGAGCATTGGGAGGCGGTCACGCAGGGACATACCTGTACATTGGAGACTTACGGCATCGACAGCCGGGCGGATCTGCGGGCGGAGAATATCTCTTTTCTTCGGGAAGCGGGAAATCTTGGCATGGGGTTCGATGTGAAAGGGCTGGTGGAGTTTTCTGTCCGGATTGCTGCACCCGGTAAATTCAGTGTTTATAATGCGCTTACGGCCATTGCGATCTGCCGGCATTTTCATGTGGAGGAAGCAGCCGTCAGGCAGGCGCTTTCGAAGGCAAAGGTAAAGGGCAGGATCGAGCTTGTAAAGGTGTCCGACGAGTTTACTCTTATGATAGATTATGCCCACAATGCGATGGCGCTTAAAAGTCTTCTTACGACGCTCAGGGCTTATGAACCCCACCGTCTCGTCTGTCTTTTCGGCTGCGGGGGAAACCGGGCGAAGTCAAGACGATATGAAATGGGGGAAGTGAGCGGCACGCTGGCGGATCTGACGATCATTACTTCCGACAATCCGAGAAGAGAAGAGCCTCAGGCGATCATCGACGATATCAAAGAGGGCATCGGCAGGACAGAAGGAAAATACGTGGAGATCTGTGACAGGAAGGAAGCCATCGCTTATGCCATAGCCCACGGGGAGCCGGGCGACATCATTGTGCTGGCGGGCAAGGGACATGAGGATTATCAGGAGATCAACGGAGTGAAGTATCCCATGGATGAACGGGTGCTGATCCGGGAGATCCTTGAAAGCAAAGCAGACTGAGCCGGTCTGAAAGAATGGCGGGAAGAAAAGAAGGAGCGGGCATGGCGGAGAGATATGCGGATGTGATCGTGGATATTTCCCATGAAAAAGTAGATAAACCTTTCCAGTACAAAATTCCGCAGGAACTGTCAGATGCCGTATATCCCGGCGTGCGGGTACATGTGCCGTTTGGCAGGGGGAATCAGGATAAAATCGGCTATGTGGTGGATTTGTCCGACCGGACGGATTATCCTGTGGAGAAGATCAAGTCGGTTACGGCGGTGGACGATAAAGGCATCACTGCCGAGGGAAACCAGATTCAGATTGCCTACTGGCTGAAAAGGCAGTATGGCTCTACCATGATCGCGGCGCTGAAGACGGTGCTGCCTGTGAAACAGAAGCTGAAACAGCTGGAGAAAAAGAAGGTGACCCGGTGTATCGGTACAGAACAGCTGGCAGAGATGATCGGGCAGTGTGAGCGGAAGCATCAGGCCGCAAAGCTGCGGGTACTGCAGGCTCTGGCGGAGGAAGAGGTGCTGCCCTATGAATTGATCCGGCAGAAACTCAATGTGTCGCCTGCCACACTGCAGGTACTGGAACGACAGGGATGCCTGCGGATCGAGACGGAGAGCCTGTACCGCAATCCGGTTAAGTGTGTGGCGGAGGGGGAACAGAGGGTTTCTCTGAGCGAAGACCAGCAGCAGATCATCGATGACGTATTACGGGATTACCGGATGGGAAAACCGGGCACATATCTGGTTCACGGTGTTACCGGCAGCGGAAAGACGGAGGTCTATCTTGGTGTCATCGAGCAGATGATCGCCATGGGAAAGCAGGCCATCGTGCTGATCCCCGAAATCGCCCTTACGTATCAGACACTGCTGCGTTTTTATAAAAGATTCGGAGACCGGGTCTCAGTGATGAATTCCACTCTTTCCATGGGAGAGAAATACGATCAGATCAGGCGGGCGAAGGACGGGGAGATCGATGTGATCATCGGCCCCAGATCGGCGCTTTTTACGCCTTTTCCCGACCTGGGAGTGATCGTGGTGGATGAGGAGCATGAGAGCAGCTACAAAAGTGAATCCATGCCCAGGTATCATGCCAGGGAAACGGCAGTCATGATCGCTTCCATGCACGGTGCGAGTGTGATACTCGGATCCGCTACGCCTTCCATGGAGGCCTACTATCGTGCCAGACAGGGTGAATACAGGCTGTATGAGATGCGGGGAAGACATGGGAACAGTGTGCTTCCAAGGGTATATACCATAGATTTACGGGAAGAATTAAAACAGGGCAACCGTTCCGTTTTCAGCAGAAAGCTGAGGGAACTGATGGAAGAACGGCTGCAGGCGGGAGAGCAGACGATCCTTTTTCTCAACCGGAGAGGCTATGCAGGTTTTATTTCCTGCAGGGCATGCGGACACGTCATGAAATGTCCCCATTGCGATGTTTCTCTTTCCGAACACAGGAATGGTATGTTACTATGTCATTATTGCGGTTATGAGGAGCCTAAGCGTGTCCTGTGTCCGGAATGCGGTTCCAGATATCTGATGGGCTTTAAGGCGGGCACTGAGCAGATCGAGGAGGCGCTGCACAGGGAGTTTCCCCATGCGAGAGTGCTGCGCATGGACGCCGATACCACCAGGACGAAGGAGAGTTATGAGAAGATCCTGTCTGCCTTTGCAGATGAAAGGGCGGATATTCTGGTCGGGACGCAGATGATTGTGAAAGGACATGATTTTCCCAACGTGACGCTGGCAGGCATTCTGGCGGCGGATTTATCCCTCAATCAAAATGATTACCGGGCAGGAGAACGGACCTTCCAGCTTCTGACGCAGGCCGCGGGACGTGCGGGAAGAGGGGATAAACCGGGGGAAGTGGTGATCCAGACTTATCAGCCGGATCATTACAGTGTAATACATGCGGCAAGGCAGGATTACTGCAGTTTTTATGAGGAGGAGATCGAGTACCGTGATTTTCTGGGGTATCCGCCGGTGGCGCATATGCTGGCAGTGCTGATCATTTCCAGAGAGCAGGATCAGGGAGAAAAGCTTGGAGAGGAAATGGCTGAGTTAGTGAACCACATGGGAAGGAGCAATTGCGGCAATGGCAATTGTGATACCGGAACAGGCAGCGGAGCGCATGGCACGGACAAGGAGCAGAACGGTGCACACTATGGCGGACTGCAGGTGATCGGGCCTGCGGAGGCGGCAATCAGCAGGATCAACGATCTTTACCGGCATGTTTTTTATGTGAAGCACAGCGATTATCAGAGGCTGGTGGAAGTAAAGGACAGACTGGAAGCTTTTTGCAAGGAACGGGAGATGAAAAATCAGACGGTGCAGTTTGACTTTGACCCCATCAATACATATTAGATATATACAGATTATATAGAGGAAAGAAGGAGAGGATTTCAGTATGGCAATCAGAAAAATCAGAGAGATGGGCGATCCGGTCCTGAATAAAAAATGTAAGGAAGTGACGGAGGTTACGCCCAGAGTACAGGAACTGATCGATGATATGTTTGAGACGCTTTATGAAGCGGAGGGTGTGGGACTGGCGGCGCCCCAGGTAGGTATTTTGAAACGGGTCGTGGTGATTGACGTGACGGGAGAGGATCCGATCCTGCTCATCAATCCGAAGATTTTAGAGACCAGCGGAGAGCAGGAAGGCTATGAAGGATGCTTAAGTGTGCCGGGCAAGAGCGGTATGGTGACCAGACCCAATTATGTGAAGGTTCTGGCTTATGATGAGAATATGAATGCCTTTGAACTGGAAGGCACGGAACTGCTTGCGCGGGCGGTCTGCCATGAGATTGATCATCTGGAAGGGCATCTGTATGTGGAAAGGGTGGACGGTCCTCTGGTGAATACGGCGGATCTGACGGAAGAGGATTGATGCGCCGGGAAGGAGAACAGGACGGATGAAGATAGTATATATGGGTACGCCGGATTTTTCCGTGGGGGCGCTTGAAGCGCTTATTGAGGCGGGACATCAGGTTCTGGCGGTGGTGACACAGCCGGATAAGCCTAAGGGCAGGGGAAAAGAGATTCAGGTAACACCGGTCAAGGCATGTGCTCTTGCACATGATATTCCGGTATTCCAGCCTGTGAAAGTAAGAGAGCCGGAGGCGGTGGAAGTGCTGCGCGGTTACGGGGCGGATATTTTTGTGGTGGCGGCGTTTGGACAGATTCTTTCGGAGGAGATTCTGACCATGCCCCGGTACGGCTGTGTGAATATCCATGCGTCTCTGCTGCCGAAGTACAGAGGAGCCGGCCCGATCCAGTGGGCGATCATCAATGGTGAGAAGACCACCGGTGTGACCATTATGCAGATGGACAGGGGAATCGATACAGGTGACATGCTGCTGAAAGAGGAGATTGCCATTGATTCCGGGGAAACCGGGGACAGCCTGCACGACAAACTTGCACTGGCGGGAGCACGGCTGATCGTTGCTGCACTGGATCAGATAGAGAGCGGCAATGTGACGCCGGTGAAACAGAGGGAAGAGGAAACCTGCTACGCGAAGATGCTGCAGAAATCCATGGGCAGGATCGACTGGCAGCAGAGTGCCGGGAAGCTGGACTGCCTGATCAGAGGACTGATCTCCTGGCCCGGAGCCTTTACACTTTACCATGGTAAGAACCTGAAGATCTGGGAAGAGATGCCTGTCTGCGGGAAAGAGAGTCTGGAAAACGGCGGTGTACAGCCCGGTACAGTGGTTCTGGTGGAAAAGGATGCTTTTTATGTGCAGACCGGAGACGGTCTTCTTAAGATCCTGTCGGTACAGCCGGAAGGAAAGAAGAGAATGGCGGTCAGGGATTTTCTGCTTGGCTATCCGGTGAAGGCGGGCGAAATGCTGGGTGAATAAAGCAGTGCTGCGGTGATTATGGAGCACAACAGAAAGGATGGTAAAGATGGGACGTTACGGATATTATGGCTATTATTTTGATCCGACATACATTCTGGTATTGATCGGAGCGGTTTTGTGTATCTGGGCTCAGATGAGAGTGAACTCCACATACAGGAAATATGCCCGGGTCAGAAGCAGGAGCGGTCTGACGGGGGCTCAGGCGGCACAGAAGATTCTGCAGTTGTCCGGCATTTATGATGTGCGCATTGAGCATGTGAGGGGAGAGTTGACAGACCACTACGATCCGGCTCATAAAGTGCTGCGCCTTTCCGATTCTGTATACGGCTCCGACTCTATTGCGGCCATCGGGGTGGCGGCGCATGAGTGCGGTCATGCGGTACAGCACAATAAGGGATATGCCCCTTTGTCTGTCAGAACCGCACTGGTTCCGGCGGCAAATATCGGTTCCATGGCCGGAATCCCGCTGGTTCTTCTGGGCGCTTTGCTGGGAATGAACCAGATTCTGATTCAGATCGGCATCTGGGTTTTTGCGCTGGCGGTGCTTTTTCAGGTGGTCACACTGCCTGTAGAGTTCAATGCATCAGGCAGAGCGCTGGCCATGCTGGGAGATTACGGTATGCTGGAACGGGATGAGACGGGCAGCTGCCGCAAAGTACTGTCTGCAGCCGCACTGACTTATGTGGCCGCCGCAGCATCGGCCATTCTGCAGCTTCTCAGACTGATTCTTCTGTTTGGAAACAACAGGAGGCGGGATTGACAGGAAGGTTTTTGTCCGGCGGTGAAATCCGGAGAAAACAGAGGGATATTTCAGCAGATCGCGGGAGGATGAAGCCACTATGGTCAATGGACGGGAAGTGGTTCTGGATATTTTACTGGAACTGTCAAAACAAACTGAATACAGCAATATTCTGATCGCCGCAGTTCTGGAAAAATACGATTATCTGGACGGCAGAGAGAAGGCATTTATCAAGCGGGTAAGCGAGGGGACTGTGGAGCGCCGGATTCAGATTGACTATGTACTGGAACAGTTTTCTACAGTGCCGGTAAGGAAGATGAAACCGCTGATCAGGGAACTGCTTCGGATGAGTGTCTATCAGATCCTTTTTATGGAAAATATTCCCGACGCTGCGGTCTGCAACGAGGCGGTAAAACTGGCGGGCAAGCGGAAATTCCAGCAGCTCAGGGGCTATGTCAACGGTGTGCTGCGGGCGGTGGCAAGAGACAGGGAGAAGATCGTCTATCCGGATCGGGAAACATCTTTCCGCGAGTATATGGCGGTCTGGTATTCCATGCCGGAGGAACTGGTGGGGCATTTCTGCGATGCCTACGGCGAGGAACAATGTGAGAAGATCCTGCAGTCCTTCCTGCAGAGAAAAGCAGTGAGCATCAGACTGCGGGAAATGCCGGAAGAGGGGCGGCAGGAAGAGCTTCTTGAACGCTGGCGGCAGTCGGGTGCAAAGGTGGTAAGGCATCCTTATCTGCCTTATGCCGTGGAAGTGGAGAAAGCGGAAGGAATCAGAAATCTGGCCGGATACGGGGAAGGCATTTTTACGGTACAGGATGTGAGCTCCATGCTGGTGGCAGAGGCGGCTGGAATCAGGCCGGGGGATGTCGTACTGGATGTCTGTGCCGCGCCCGGAGGCAAGGCGCTGCATGCGGCGGATAAGCTTCAGGGTACAGGACAGGTGACCGCCTGTGACGTGACAGCATATAAAACTGAAAAAATTGAGGAAAACAGGGACAGACTGGGTCTGGCCAATGTGAGCGTGAGAGTACAGGATGCCAGGATGCGGGATGAGACGCTGATTGGAACGGTGGACGTGCTGCTGGCCGATGTACCTTGTTCGGGGCTTGGCGTGATCGGTAAAAAGCAGGATATAAAATACAGGATAACCAGGCAGTCAATGGATGAAATCGTCTGCCTGCAGAAGGAAATCCTTTCAAATGTGGTGCATTATCTGAAACAGGACGGGGTTATGATCTACAGCACCTGCACAATGAACCTGGCGGAGAATGAGGAAATGGTTCGTTGGATCTGCGAAACCTTTGACATGGAGCCGGAGAGCATGGCGCGGTTTCTGCCGGAAGCTCTCAGGAGGGAAGCGGAGAAAGGATATCTGCAGCTGCTGCCCGGTGTACATGAGACGGACGGCTTTTTTCTGGCCAGACTGCGCAGGAAAGTGCGGGGATGAGGTCTGACAGAGCAGGCAGAGGAGCGTGCGGAGATACTTTCAGTCAGACCGGACAGGGGAGAACGGGAAAGCATAAGAATGATTTGCTGTCCGGAACATGCAAAGATGAACGGATCCGGTGGAAACAGATGGGGAAATAACGGAAGAACAGGGATAACACAGGCAGAATATGGAAACAGATAAAAAGAAAGATATCAAATCATTTACGCTCAGCCAGCTGAAAGATGAGATGGAGTCTATGGGCGAGAAACCATTCCGGGCGAAGCAGTTGTACGAGTGGATGCATAACAAACTGGCGGTAAGCTATGAGGAGATGACGAATATCCCTAAGACACTGTCAGACAAGTGTATGGAGCGGTATAGCTATACCGCACTTGAGATCCTTCAGGTACAGGAGTCACGGATAGACGGCACCAGAAAATACCTTTTCGGTCTGGCCGACGGCAATACGGTGGAAAGCGTCTGGATGCGCTATAAGCATGGCAATTCCGTATGCATTTCGTCTCAGGTGGGATGCCGTATGGGATGCCGGTTCTGCGCCTCCACGCTGGACGGGCTGGAACGCAGCCTGCTGCCTTCGGAGATGCTGGATCAGGTCTATGCCGTCATCAGGCATACCGGTGAGCGGGTATCCAATGTTGTGGTCATGGGAAGCGGTGAACCCATGGATAATTTCGATAACCTGCTGCAGTTCATCACACTTTTGACAGATGAAAACGGGCTCCATATCAGCCAGAGAAACGTCACCGTGTCCACCTGCGGCATTGTCCCTAAAATGTATCAGCTTGCTGACAGGGAGCTTCAGATTACGCTGGCGGTATCTCTTCATGCGGCGACTGACGAGAAGAGAAGAAAGCTGATGCCTGTGGCAGACAGCTTTTCCCTGAGTGAACTGATGGATGCCTGTGCCAGCTATTTTGAAAAGACGGGCAGGAGACTTACTTTTGAGTACAGTCTCGTGAAGGATGTCAATGATACGGACGAAGATGCAAGGCAGCTTGCGGCGCTGATCGGAGGCCTGAACTGTCATGTAAATCTGATTCCGGTGAATCCGGTCAGAGAGCGTGAGTACGTGCAGTCTGAGAGACGCGCGGTGGACGCGTTCAAAAATAAACTTGAAAAAAATGGAATTAATGTTACTATTAGAAGGGAAATGGGCCGGGATATCGACGGCGCCTGCGGCCAGCTTAGACGAAGATACATGAATGACCGCGGAAAGAAACAGCAAGGAGGAACATACAGTGCTTAAGTCCTATGCAATGACGGATATCGGACAGAAAAGACAACTGAATCAGGATTTTATCTATCTGTCGGAGACTCCCATCGGTAATTTGCCCAATGTTTTTATTGTGGCGGACGGCATGGGCGGACACAATGCAGGAGATTATGCTTCACGGTATGCGGTGGAGACCGTAGTGGAAGAGATCGGCAGTTCGTTTGAGAAGAACCCTGTCAGAATCCTTGGCCGGGCCATCGACAAGGCAAATGCGCTCATACGGGAACGGGCCAGGGAAGATGCGGCATATAACGGCATGGGTACTACGATGGTAATAGCCACCTGCATCGGCAGATATCTGGAAGTGGCCAATGTGGGGGACAGCAGGCTTTATGTGATAGGTGACAGGATCAAACAGATCACCCAGGATCATTCCTTGGTGGAAGAGATGGTTCGTATGGGCGGAATCGACAGAGAATCTGCCAGAAATCATCCCGACAAGAATATTATTACAAGGGCGATCGGCGCCAGAGATTATGTTGAGGCGGATTTTTTTAATCTGGAATTACAGACAGGAGATATGGTTTTACTTTGTTCTGACGGTTTGACGAATATGATGGACGACGAGACGATCCGCAGAATCATTAAAGGCGGAGGCAGTCTTAAGGACAGGGTAGAAGAATTGGTGAGAACGGCTAACCAGAACGGCGGCAAGGACAATATTTCTGCGATCCTTATCGAGCCGTCAACAGACGAGGTGGAACATGATTAAAATAGGAATGTTGATAGGTGACCGGTATGAGATCCTGGAGAAGATCGGCACCGGCGGTATGTCAGATGTATATAAAGCCAAAGATCATAAGCTGAACCGGTTTGTGGCGGTGAAGGTTCTAAAGCAGGAATTCAGTGAGAATGCCAATTTTGTATCAAAGTTCAGGATTGAGGCACAGGCGGCGGCAGGACTGATGCATCCGAATATCGTCAATGTATATGACGTGGGAGAAGAAGGTGGTATCTACTACATTGTCATGGAACTGGTGGAAGGTATCACGTTGAAGAAATATATTGAGAAGAAAGCGAGATTATCGGTAAAAGAGGCGATCAGCATCGCCATTCAGGTGTCCATGGGGATTGAGGCGGCACATAACAATCACATTATCCATCGTGACATCAAACCCCAGAACATCATCATTTCAAAAGAAGGAAAGGTTAAGGTGACAGATTTCGGTATTGCCAAGGCAGCCACCAGCAATACCATCACTTCCAATGTTATGGGATCGGTACACTATACTTCGCCGGAGCAGGCCAGAGGCGGATACAGTGACGAGAAGAGTGACATTTATTCTCTGGGAATCACGATGTTTGAGATGCTTACGGGCAGAGTTCCTTTTAACGGTGAGACGACAGTGGCCATCGCCATCAAGCATATACAGGAGGAACTGCCGTCACCCCGGGATTATGTGTCGGAGATTCCCATCAGCGTAGAGCAGATTGTGTGGAAGTGCTGCCAGAAGAGCCCGGACAGGAGATATCAGTCTATGGCGGAACTGATTGTGGACTTAAAGCAGTCTTTGCTCAATCCCGATGAAGATTTTGTCAAGGTGATAGACCCTGATGAGGAGGCTTCCACCAGGATGATCACGGATCGGGATATGCTGCAGATCAAGCGGCAGTCCGACAGGAGAGATTCCATGGATGAAGCCATGCGTCTGAGAAAGGACAGCGGGCGCTATTATGAGGAAGACGAGGAAGAGGAAGACGAAGAGGATGAAATAGACTGGGACGACGATGATGATTATGATCCCAAGATGGAGAAGATCACTACAGTTCTTGCGGTTGTCGCAGCGCTGCTGATCGGATGTATCGTGATCTTTTTTGTGGGAAGAGGATTGGGTATGTTCCGCTTCGGGGCTGATTCTGGGGAAGAAGAACAGCAGCAGGAGGAGAACGAGAAGGTTGAAATGATCAGAGTCGTTGGCCTGAATGTGGAGGAAGCAAAGCGGAAGCTGCTGGAACTGGGACTGACACCGGAGATCAAGTATGAGCCAAACAGCGCCTACGAGGTGGGAACAGTGCTGCGGGCAAGTGTGCAGGATGGACTTATGATAGACAAAAACACAGTTGTTTTGTTGACTGTGGCGGAGGGAACAGATGGAGTCAAAGTGCCTTCCGTAACCGGTAAATCAAAGTCGGAGGCGGTTTCCATTCTGGAAAAGGACGGGTTTGTTGTAAGTGCAACAGAGAGCTTTGATGCACAGGTGGAGAGCGGATATGTGATCTCACAGTCGCCGGAAGCAGATACTACGGCGCCGGAAGGATCTTCTATCACGATCCGGGTGAGCCAGGGAGCAGAGGAGACGAAGGTCAGAGTTCCCGATGTGATCGGACTGACGGAGATGGATGCTACGGTCAGCCTGACAGAGAGCGGACTGAGTGTGGGAACTGTTTCGCAGGTAAGCAATGAAGACCCTTCCCTGACGGATATGGTCTGCTATCAGAGTTATTCTGTGGGTTCCTATGTGAATCAGGGAACGGCCATTGACCTGAAGGTCAGCACAGGCCCTTCAAATGTGACTTACCGGTATTCCGAAGGGATCACTGCGCCTACGGAAGATCCTGATTACCGCAGCGGCATGGCCGTCAATGTGACAGTCAACACTTCGGACGGCACACAGCTTTTGAGTACACAGGCCACATCATTTCCGGTGGCAGTCAATTATACAGGTATTAAATCAGCTACGGGCGTGATCACATTTCACTTTACGGTGGAGCAGGAAGGAGTCACGACCACAGATCCCGAGACAGGCGAAACGATCACGGCACAGCCCACGACGCAGGAAAAGACCGTGAGAAGAGAGATCAGCTTTACGCAGGAGTAGGGAAGAGTGCATGAGAGGAAAGATCATTAAGGGAATTGCGGGATTCTATTATGTCCATGTGGAAGGACGGGGAATCTATGAATGCAAGGCAAAGGGCATTTTCAGAAAAGAGCATGTGAAGCCTCTGGTGGGAGACGATGTGATTGTGGATGTGCTGGATGAAAAAGAGATGACCGGCAATATTCGTCAGATCCTGCCGCGCCGGAGTGCACTGATTCGTCCGGCCGTGGCCAATGTGGATCAGGCGCTGATCATTTTTGCAATCGTAAAGCCCAACCCGAACTTTAATCTGCTGGACAGGTTTCTCATCCGCATGGAGCGGCAGGCTCTGCCTGTGGTTATCTGCTTTAACAAGCAGGATATTGCATCACCCCGGGAAAAAGAGGCTCTGAGGGAGTCCTATGAAACCTGCGGATACAAGGTGCTGTTTGTCAGCGCGCTTGAAAATGAGGGCCTGGAACGGGTGAGAGAACTGCTGAACGGGAAGACCACAACGGTGGCCGGACCCAGCGGAGTGGGGAAGTCATCGCTGATCAACCGCCTTGCACCCAGAGCAAATATGGAGACAGGGGAGATCAGTGCCAGAATCGAGCGGGGCAGACATACGACGAGGCATTCGGAGATCATCGCTCTGGGCGGGGAGACTTATATTGTGGACACACCCGGTTTCACATCCCTGGATATTTCCGAGATTACGAAAGAAGAGCTGGGGAAGTATTATCCCGAATTTGTACAATATGAGCCATACTGCAAGTTCAGCGGCTGTGCACATATCAGCGAACCCGCCTGCGGTGTAAAAGATGCGGTGCAGGACGGCAGAATCAGCAGAGTACGGTATGAAAATTATAAAGTATTGTATCAGGAATTGAAGGAAATGAAGCGGTATTGAGCGGCGTATGAGGTAAGAAACGTATTGTGACATACATTTGCCGTCGATGCTTTGAGTATGGTACAGGCTCAGTGCAGCAACTGGCGCAGCAAAAATATAGAGAAAGGCAGAACCCTTGAAAATAAAGGTTTTCTGAGTAGGTATAACGAGATATGAAATTAGGCATCGTAGGACTTCCCAACGTGGGAAAGAGCACTCTTTTTAATTCACTGACCAAGGCAGGAGCGGAGTCGGCCAACTATCCGTTCTGTACGATCGATCCGAACATCGGCATTGTGACAGTACCGGACGAACGGTTGAAGCAGCTGGGCGATCTGTATCATTCTAAGAAGGTGACACCGGCTACGATCGAATTTGTAGATATAGCCGGTCTGGTAAAAGGTGCATCCAAAGGAGAAGGGCTGGGCAACCAGTTCTTAAGCAATATTCGTGAAGTGGATGCCGTTGTGCATGTGGTAAGATGCTTTGAGGACAGCAATATCGTGCATGTGGACGGTTCCATTGATCCGCTGCGGGATATTGAGACTATCGATCTGGAATTGATTTTCTCAGATATTGAGATTCTTGACAGAAGGATCGCCAAGACTGCCAAGGCAGCGAAGATGGACAAGACCGCCGCTAAGGAATATGCACTGCTTGAGCGGGTGAAGGCATATCTGGAAGAAGGAAAATTGGCGAAAGGGTTTGAGACGGAGGATGAAGATGAAGCAGCGCTTCTGGCCTCCTATAATCTTCTGACCTGCAAACCGGTGATTTTTGCGGCGAACGTGGCTGAGGATGACCTGGCGGATGACGGTGCATCCAATGAAGGTGTTGCAAAGGTGAAAAAATTTGCGGCAGAAAATGACAGCGAGGTTTTCGTGATCTGTGCCCAGATCGAGCAGGAGATCGCAGAACTGGATGAGGAGGAGACGGCAATGTTTCTGGAAGATCTGGGGCTGTCCGAGTCCGGTCTGCAGAAGCTAATTAAGGCAAGCTACCATACGCTGGGCCTGATGAGTTTCCTCACTGCAGGCGAGGACGAGACGAGGGCCTGGACCATCAAGATCGGTACGAAAGCGCCTCAGGCTGCCGGGAAGATACATACCGACTTCGAACGGGGCTTTATCAAAGCGGAAGTGGTAAACTATAAAGACCTGCTGGAACAGGGATCGCTTGCGGCGGCAAGGGAGAAAGGGCTGGTCGGTATGGAAGGCAAAGATTATGTGGTGCAGGACGGCGACGTGATCCTGTTCCGGTTTAACGTGTGACAGCAATGAGCAGCTGCGCCTGCGCAAGCAGTCTGTGAATGCCGCTGTGGAAAAAGGAAGGTCTGATATGCAGGATATAATGAATGCAACAGATATAGCGTTCCCGCATCTGGGAATCTATCTGGAAAATGTGCCGAAGGGATTCAGTATTTTCGGCTTTCACATAGCCCTTTACGGTGTGATCATCGGGCTGGGGGTATTAAGCGGTGTTCTGATGGCTGCTTATGTGGCAAAAAAGGAAGGTGTGGATCCCGATCTGATCTGGGATTTTGCCATCTATGCCATTGTTTTTTCCATTATAGGGGCAAGAATTTATTATGTTGTGTTCCGGTGGGATGCGTACAGGGATGATCTCCTTGGCGTATTTAACCTGCGAAACGGCGGACTGGCTATTTACGGTGCTGTGATCGCGGCATTTATTACACTGTGGGTATACTGCAGGATAAAAAAACAGAGTTTTCTGCAGATCGCGGATATCTGTGTGCCCGGTCTTGTGCTGGGGCAGGTGATCGGGCGCTGGGGGAACTTTACCAACCGGGAAGTGTTCGGCGAGTATACGGATAATCTGCTGGCCATGCGGCTGCCGGTTGATGCGGTCAGAAGTGTTGATATCTCGGAAAATGTGGCGGCACATATTTTGGAAGGATCCAATTATATACAGGTGCACCCCACTTTTTTGTATGAGAGCCTCTGGAATCTGATTCTGCTCTTTATCATGCTGCTGTACAGGCAGTACAAAAAGTTCCGGGGTGAAATGTGGCTTCTGTATCTGGGAGGTTACGGACTTGGCAGAGCGTGGATTGAAGGAATCCGCACGGATACCCTTTTTATTCCACACACGACGGTGGCAGTGTCCCAGGTTCTGGCAGTTATACTTTTTGTTGCGGCACTGGCGGCGGACCTTTTGATTCGTGTGCGTATGAAAAGGGGTGAGAGTACTCCTGTGGCCACAGTGTCTGTGAACAAAGGAAGGATGCAGGACATGTCAGTTCCGGCAGAAACCGGCCAGGAAGAAGTACGGCCCGGAGCAGAAGAAGGAGAGAAAGACAAAACAGGATCCGGCACAGCGGTGAAAGCAGAGCCGGATGAAAACACAGATCAAGAATAAAGAATGCAAATACTGAAAAATCCTCTGTAACGTACAGGTTACAGGGGATTTTTTGTGGTACAGAAAATTCTTTTGCATATTCAGGCGCGTAAAGCCAACTTTTCCTTGCATTACATGCTTGTTTAGTATAAAATTAGAGTAAAAGTGGTGGAAAGTGGTGTGAAGTGGAATAAAGTGGTGGCAAAATCCACAAATTTTCACTGAAAAGGCATCTTTTTCTGTGGCAGACCACTTGATGTTACAGGTGTATGGACGGTGAAAGGAAGCGGACAGACACGCGGGGCAGGGTGATTGATTATGTTTATGGGAGAATACAATCACACAATTGATGCTAAAGGCAGGCTGATCATCCCTTCCAAATTCAGGGAAGCTCTGGGAGACACTTTTGTGGTGACCAAGGGGCTGGACGGCTGCCTGTTCGTGTATGACAACGAAGAGTGGAACGCCTTTGAGGAGAAGCTGAAAGCATTGCCCATCACCAACAAAGAGGCCAGACAGTTTGTAAGATTTTTTCTGGCGGGAGCAGCGGAAGTAGAAGTAGATAAACAGGGAAGAATCCTTGTTCCGAACATTTTGAGAGAATTCGCGCAGATCAGTAAAGACGTTGTGCTGATCGGGGTTGCGAGCAGAATAGAAATCTGGAGTAAAGAACGGTTCGAAGGCATGGCAGCCTACGAGGACATGGATGAGATAGCAGAGCACATGGCAGAACTCGGACTCGGAATCTGAGAGACAGTTATGAGGGGTGCGCTGCGGTAACAGAGGTAAAGATGGAATTTAAACATACATCGGTTCTTTTGGAGGAAACCATAGACAGTCTGCAGATCAGACCGGAAGGAATCTATGTGGATGGCACATTGGGCGGCGGCGGACACTCTTTCCACATCGCTTCAAGACTGAGCGGGAAGGGCAGACTGATCGGTATAGACCAGGATGAAGCCGCCATAGAGGCCGCCGGAGCGCGGTTAAAGCCCTATGGGGACAGCGTGGTACTGATCCGCGATAATTACCGCAATGTGAGGCAGGCGCTGAGGGAAAACGGAATCGGGAAAGTGGACGGTATCGTGCTGGATCTGGGAGTTTCGTCCTTCCAGCTGGACAATGCGGAGAGAGGTTTTTCCTATAAGTATGATACGATGCTGGACATGCGGATGGATCTTAGGCAGACGCTGACGGCTGCGGATATTGTCAACCGGTATACGGAGACGGAACTTTATCAGGTGATCAAAGATTACGGGGAAGAGCAGTTTGCCAGAAACATTGCGAAGCACATAGTAAAGGCCAGAGCGGATAAGCCGGTGGAGACCACAGGAGAACTGAATGAGATCATCAAAGCGGCCATACCGGCCAGGGTGCGGGCGACAGGCGGACATCCTTCCAAGAGAACTTTTCAGGCGATCAGGATCGAGTGCAACAAAGAACTGGAAGTATTAAAGGACTCTCTGGATGATATGATCGATCTGCTGAATCCGGGGGGAAGGATCTGCATCATTACATTTCACTCACTGGAAGACCGGATCGTGAAGACGGCCTTTCGACGGAATGAGAATCCCTGTACCTGCCCGCCGGATTTTCCGGTGTGTGTGTGCGGACAGGCTTCCAGGGGAAAAGTGATCACCCGGAAACCGATTCTTCCGTCTGAAGAAGAGATTGAGGCGAATAAGCGTGCCAAGAGTGCAAAACTCAGGGTTTTTGAAAAAAAGTAGAATTGTAGCATAAAAAATGGGGCAAGGGGAAAGAAAGATTATGGCGTCGACACAAAGAACAGCGAATCGTGGTCACAGAACAGATCATAGAAGCCGGTATTACGTACAGGGCAATGTGGTCAGAAAAGTGGATGTGACAAGAGAGATCAAAAGACAGCCACAAAAGAAAATAAGCAATACGGCACGCAAGAACAGGGAAAAAGCAAAGCATATGAATGCGGGTTATGTGTTTTTCCTGTGTGCGGCGCTTGTAGCGACAGGAATCATTTTGGTGAATTATATCGGACTGCAGTCAGATATAACTAACAGTGTGGAACATATTTCCGCGCTTGAGAAGCAGCTGAATGACTTGAAACTTTCTAACGATGAGGAGTATAATAGAATATCGAGCAGCGTGGATCTGGAAGAGATCAAGAGGATCGCACTTCAGGAGCTGGGAATGCAGTATGCCGAAGAAGGGCAGATCATCACCTTTGCCAGTGAGACCAATGATTATGTGAAACAGATGGCTGATATTCCGAAGTAAAGTATGTCGGACAAGCAGATATCTGGAAAAGGTAATACGGTTCGGAAAGCAATTCATGCAGTACTGTGTGATGTGAAGTAGGTGACTATTTGGGTAACAGGACTAAGGGCAGAAACCCTGTCAACAGATTTACAGTGAAAATGCAGAAAAAACTGGTAGTATTGTTTTTTCTTATATTGACAGCATTTGGCGGACTCAGCGCACAGCTTTTTCTGATCACCAGGGATAACGGCGAGGAGTATAAGAAACAGGTATTGTCGCAGCAGGAGTATGACTCGACGACAATACCTTTTAAACGTGGAAATATTGTGGATTCCAACGGTACGGTGCTGGCGATCAGCAACAAGGTGTACAATGTTATTCTGGATACGAAGATTCTGATGCAGAAGGAAGAGAACCTTGAGCCGACGCTGAATGCACTCAAAAAATGTTTTGATATTGATGTGGACAAGGTGAGAAGCTACATTGCGGAACATCCCAATTCTTCTTATTATGTGATGGCGCGCCGGATGGAATACGAGAAGATGAATGCTTTCAGGGAACTGGCAGAAGATCCGGAAAACGGTACAAATATTAAAGGCGTGTGGTTTGAGGATGAATATAAGAGGGAATATCCCAACGGCTCTCTGGCCTGTGACGTGGTGGGGTTTACCACCAATGACAATCAGGGTACTTACGGGCTTGAGGAATTTTATAATGACACACTCAGCGGTACGAACGGGCGGGAATACGGGTACCTGAATGACGATTCCAATCTGGAAAGAACGACCATACCGGCCAGGGACGGCTGTAATATCCAGACAACCATTGATGCTAATATTCAGAGTATCGTGGAGCGCTATCTGCGGGAGTTTAACGAGGAATACAAAGATAATGTCAGAACCGGCAACGGTGCGGAGAACGTGGGCTGTATCATAATGGAAGTGAATACAGGCAGGATTCTGGCCATGGCCAACTATCCTGTCTATGATCTGAATGATCCGAGAAATAAGGAAAACCTGCTGGGAATGCCGGTTTTTGATGAGAAGGGGCAAAGGACAGGCGAATATGTGACACAGGAGATTCTAAACGGTCTGGACGATGCGGAGATGTACAGACAGCTCAACGGCCTGTGGAAAAATTACTGCATCGTGGATGCCTACGAACCGGGCTCCACGGCGAAGCCTTTTACGGTGGCGGCGGCCATTGAGAGCGGGGCCATTACCGGTAATGAGTCCTATAATTGTGAAGGCGTGCTGCAGGTTGCAGATCATAAGATCAAATGCCATCAGACCTTCGGAGACGGTTATATCACGGTACAACAGGGAATCGAGCGGTCCTGTAACGTTGTGCTGATGAATGTGGCGTTTGCATTAGGAAAAAATGAGTTTGTTGATTATCAGCATCTCTTTGGCTTCGGACTGAAGACAAACATTGATCTGGCGGGTGAGTCGCGCACAGTGACCATGGTCTATAATAAAGATACGCTCGGAATATCGGAACTGGCGACCAATTCCTTCGGACAGTGCTTTAATGCTACCATGATCCAGATGATCACAAGCTTTTGCTCCCTGATCAACGGGGGCTATTATTATGAGCCTCATATTGTGGACAAGATCACTACGGCAGACGGCGCTACCATAGAGAATATCGAACCCAGAGTGCTGAAGCAGACCATTTCCCGTTCCACCAGCGATACAATCATAGAATTCTGCAATACGGTGGTGACCGGCGAGAAGGGTACGGGACATACGGCAAGGCCGGCAGGATATATGATCGGAGGTAAAACCGGAACGGCTGAGACACAGCCCCGTGGAAATAACGAATATGTGGTTTCTTTTATGGGATATGCACCTGCGGATGACCCGGAGATCGCTATTTATGTGGTGGTGGACAGACCCAATGTCTATCCTCAGGACGATGCGAAACATGCTACAAGAATTGTGAAGAAGGTTTTGACGGAAGTACTTCCGTATCTGAATATTTTTATGACGGAAGAACTTAGCGATACTGAGCGGGAGGAACTGGAAGCATTGAAGGTCCAGATCACGGCGCCGCCGGAAGGCAGCGAGGACGTGCAGGTGGACGAGGATGGCAATCCTGTTGAACCGGAAGGAGATTCCGAAGAGGGAGAAGATAAGACGGGAGAAGAAGGCGGAGAAGGTGAGGGAGACGGAACGCCGGAAGATGAAGTGGACAGAGAAATCTGGAAGACTTTCCCGAAAGATCCTGAAACCGGCTATCTGAAAGATCCCGATACAGGGGATCTGTATGATCCTGTGACGGGAAGCAGAGTCGGCGGCGGAAGCCTGATTGACGAAGAACCGGATACGCCTGAAGGGGAAGAGGGAACTGAGCCGGATGGAACGAGACCGCCAGAGGAATCATAAAGAAATAAAAGGTGATGATGACGTGAAGGCTGATCTGGTACATAATGCAAAATAATAAACAGATGCAGACAGATTCACAGGAATAAGAATAACCTCATAAAAACGGTAATAGATTATATTAATACCTTTTTGTGAGGTTTTCTGTATGATGGAAGAAATGCCGCATCAGCACAGGACATATCATAGAAGCAAGACCGTTGTCATTCTTTTTGCCTGTATTCTGGCCTTTGCGGGGCTGATGGGAAGACTTGTTTATCTGATGGTTTTCCAGTCGGAATATTATACGATGAAGGCGAAAGAACTGCACGAAAGAGAGCGGAGCATCAAAGCGGCGAGAGGGCGCATCATAGACGCGAACGGAAAGATACTGGCGGATAATAAGACGGTGTGTACCATTTCGGTGATCCATAACCAGATTCAGGATCCTGACCGGGTGGTGCAAGTGCTTTGCAAGGAGCTGGGGCTTTCAGAAGAATATGTCAGAAAAAGAGTAGAAAAATATACTTCGATCGAGAAGATCAAGAGCAATGTGGATAAGAGTACAGGTGATGCCATTCGGGCATATGACCTTGCGGGCGTAAAAGTAGATGAAGACTACAAACGATATTACCCCTATGACTCGCTGGGTTCCAAGGTGCTGGGCTTTACCGGCGGCGATAATCAGGGAATCATCGGGCTGGAAGTCATTTACGAGGAATATTTGCAGGGAGAAGCGGGAACGATCTTAACAGTGACGGATGCCAAGGGTGTGGAAGTGGCGGAAGAGGGAGAAGAGAGAGTGGAGCCGGTGGGCGGCCAGGACCTTTATATCAGCATGGATATGAACATCCAGAGTTATGCCACACAGCTTGCACTACAGACCATGGAGACAAAAGAAGCGGACAGCGTATCCATTCTTGTCATGAATCCTCAGAACGGTGAGATACTGGCCATGGTAAATGTGCCGGAGTTTAATCTGAATGACCCCTATGCACTGCCGGAAGGAGAGGACGAAGATTCCATCAGCGCGGAGAGAAAGCAGGAGATTCTGAACGGTGTATGGCGCAACGGCTGTATCAATGATACCTATGAGCCGGGTTCCACATTTAAGATTATCACGGCGGCGGCCGGGCTGGAATCCGGGTCTGTCAAGACGACGGATACTTTTAGCTGTCCGGGTTTCATTATGGTGGAAGACCGCAGGATCAGGTGTCATAAAGTGGGAGGCCACGGGGCAGAAGACTTTGTACAGGGGACTATGAATTCCTGCAATCCTGTCTTCATCACGGTGGGGCTCCGGATCGGCGTGGAACGCTTTTATTCATATTTCCGCCAGTTCGGACTGCTGGATAAGACCGGTATCGATCTGCCCGGCGAGGCGGGGACGATCATGCATAACGTGGAGAACATTGGCCCTGTGGAACTGGCTACGATTTCCTTCGGACAGTCTTTTCAGATTACACCCATACAGCTTGCGGTGACGGCTTCTTCCATTGTCAACGGCGGCAGAAGGGTGACGCCTCATTTCGGTGTTAAAACGGTCGACAGTGACGGGAAGAACGGCCACACTTTTACCTATCCGGTAAAAGATCATGTGGTGTCTGCGGAAACGTCCGAGACCATGCGGTATATTCTTGAGCAGGTGGTGGCGGAAGGAAGCGGCAAAAACGGCGCTGTGGAAGGCTATAAGGTAGGCGGCAAAACAGCTACCAGTCAGACACTGCCTCGCGGAAGCGGCAGATACATAGCTTCTTTTCTGGGATTTGCGCCGGCGGATGATCCTCAGGTACTTGCCATTGCAATTATCAATAATCCTCAGGGCACATATTACGGAGGACAGATTGCCGCGCCGGTAGTGCGGCAGCTTTTTGAAAACATTCTTCCATATTTGGAAAAGATGGATTATAATAAGACGTAAAGTTTTTGTGTCAGCAGAGGCTGCGGGCTTTAAGACAGGATGGAATGAAGTTATGATGGAGGGGTTATGAATACAACGATTTTAATGTCTGTGATGATATCTTTTGCGATCAGTGTGATTCTGGGACCGGTGGTGATCCCTTTTCTGCGGCGGCTTAAGGTTGGGCAGACAGTCAGAGATGAAGGACCGGAAAGTCATTTGAAGAAGAATGGCACACCGACCATGGGCGGTATTCTGATCCTGGTCAGTGTGGTGCTGACATCGCTTCTGTTCGTGAAAGATTACCCGAGGATCATTCCTGTTCTTTTTCTGACGCTGGGATTCGGGCTGATCGGTTTTATGGATGACTATATCAAGGTGGTTCTGAAACGTTCCATGGGACTCCGGGCATGGCAGAAATTTTCCCTGCAGTTTCTTGTGACGGGTGTTTTTGTGTTTTATCTGATGAAATATACCGATGTGTCGCTGGCTATGCGGGTTCCCTTTCTGGATGGCGTATATCTGGATTTCGGATGGATCAACATTCCGATTCTGTTCTTTATTGTGATCGGTACAGTTAACGGAACAAATTTTACGGACGGTCTGGACGGTCTGGCGAGTTCGGTTACGGTGCTGGTGGCCACATTTTTCAGTGTGGTTGCGATCGGTACGGGCAGCGGAATCGAGCCTGTCACCTGTGCGGTGGTCGGCGCGCTGCTTGGATTTTTACTCTTTAATGTTCATCCGGCCAGTGTGTTTATGGGAGACACGGGTTCTCTTGCTCTGGGTGGTTTTGTGGCCGCGGCCGCATACATGATGCAGATGCCGCTGTACATTGCGATTGTGGGACTGATCTATCTGGTGGAGGTGCTTTCCGTTATCATGCAGGTTACTTATTTCAAGATGACCGGCGGGAAGAGAATCTTTAAAATGGCGCCCATCCATCATCATTTTGAATTGTGCGGGTGGTCGGAGACGAGAGTCGTGGCGGTATTTTCCATAGTAACGGCGCTGCTTTGTCTGGCGGCACTGATGGGCGTCTGAGAGGGAAAGGCATAGGATAATGGAATTAAAAGATATTCGGGGAAAAAAGATATTGGTTGTGGGATCCGGAATCAGCGGTACAGGCGCGGTGAAAGCATTACGGCATGTGGAGGCGGAGCCGATACTGTTTGACGAAAATGATAAACTGGATCCGAAGGAAGTGAGGGCAAAATTTGCACCGGAGGAGAATGTGCAGGTGGTGCTGGGAGAACTTCCAAAAGAGATCGAAGAATCTGTGTCACTGGTCATTCTCAGTCCGGGCGTGCCCACGGATACGGAGTTTGCAGAAAGATTCCGTGCAAGAGGCATTGAGATCTGGGGAGAGATCGAACTGGCATACAGGATCGGTAAAGGCCGGGTGATCGGTATTACCGGAACAAACGGGAAGACTACCACCACCACTCTGACAGGCGAGATCATGGCGGCTCACTGCCGTGATGTGGATGTGGTGGGAAATATCGGGAACCCCTATACGATCACTGCGCAGGATGCCGGGAAAGACACCGTGACCGTGGCGGAGATCAGCAGTTTTCAACTTGAGACAACGAAACTGTTTCGGCCCGATGTGTCGGCAATCCTGAATATAACGCCTGATCATTTGAACAGGCATCATACGATGGAAAACTATGCGGCGGCCAAGGAAGCTATCGCCGCCAATCAGACGAAAGACCAGATTTGTGTGCTAAACTATGAGAATGAGTACACGAGAGCGTTTGGAGAGAGGTGTCCGGCGCAGGTTGTCTGGTTCTCATCTGTGCGCAGGCTGGAGAACGGATTTTACCTGGACGGAGAGGAAATCTGTCAGGCACGGGACGGTGAAGAGACCAGACTTATGAATATTCATGAAATGAATCTGGTGGGAGTGTGCAATGTGGAGAATGTGATGGCGGCCATCGCCATAACTTCGGCCATGGGTGTACCTGTGGATACAATTCTTTCCGTGGTCAGACAGTTTAAGGCAGTGGAACACAGGATAGAATTTGTGGCCACAAAGAAAGGCGTGGATTATTACAATGATTCCAAGGGCACGAATCCCGATGCGGCGATTCAGGGCATTAAGGCTATGTGCAGACCGACGATTCTGATCGGAGGCGGCTATGATAAACAGAGCGAGTATGACGAATGGATCGAGGCCTTCGACCATAAGGTTAAATGTCTTGTGTTGATCGGGCAGACCAGAGAGAAGATCGCGGCGTGTGCCAAAAAGCACGGCGTGCAGAATATCAGGCTGGCTGATACTTTCGAGGAAGCTTTTGACATCTGTACGCGGCAGGCTGTGAGCGGTGACGCGGTACTGTTATCTCCGGCGTGCGCCAGCTGGGGAATGTTTCCCAATTATGAAGTCCGGGGGAAACTGTTTAAAGATCTTGTAAACCGATTGGAGGATGGGGAATAGGTGGCACAGAGAAATTCTTCCCGCAGGAAACAATCTAATAACGAAAATTTCATGGATTACAGTCTCCTGTTCATCGTGCTGTTTTTGCTGGGATTCGGGCTGATTATGGTATATTCCACGAGCTCCTATGAGGCCAATCTGGATCTGGGAGATTCCGCATATTACTTGAAAAAGCAGTTGTTTGCAACGATTCTGGGACTGATCGCCATGATCTTTGTGGCAAACATTCCCTATCATTTCTGGGAGCGCTTTGCAGTGCTTGGCTATGTGGTGTCGGTGGTTCTGATTCTTCTGATCATTCCTTTCGGCCATGAGGCCGGCGGCGCAAAGCGCTGGTTATACATAGGTCCGCTGTCCTTACAGCCTGCAGAGGTCGCAAAGCTTGCGCTGATCCTTTTTCTGGCCAGTATGATTTGTACTATGGGCAAACAGATCAGATACAGCAAAGGATTCTGGATGGTACTGTTTGTTCCGCTTCCGATTTCGCTTATGCTTTGGAAGATTACCGAGAATGTGAGTTCGGCGATCATCGTTATGGGAATTGCAGTACTGATGCTGTTTGTGGCCTGCCCTGACTATAAAAGATTTATCCTGCTCGGTGTTGCGACACTGGCGGCAGGGGCAGTGGCTGTATTTGTGGTTGTTCAGATGGCACAGTCCAAAGCGGAAAGTCTGGATTTCCGTGGTGCGCGTATTCTTGCCTGGCTTGATCCGGAGGCCTACGCCAGCGGAAAGGGATTTCAGACGCTGCAGGCGCTTTATGCCATAGGTTCCGGAGGTGTGCTTGGCAAGGGGCTGGGAGCCAGTATGCAGAAGCTGGGATTTCTTCCGGAAGCACAGAATGATATGATTTTTTCCATTATCTGTGAGGAACTGGGGCTGTTTGGCGGATTTGCGGTTCTTATTATGTTTATTCTGCTGATCTGGCGGATGATGGTCATCGCAAACAATGCGCCGGATCTGTTTGGCGCGCTTCTCGTGGTGGGGGCGCTGGGACATATTGCAATCCAGGTGATTCTGAACATTGCCGTTGTCACAAACACCATACCAAATACCGGAATTTCTCTTCCGTTTATCAGTTATGGAGGCTCCTCGGTTATGTTCCTTCTGATAGAGATGGGACTTGTCTTAAGTGTTGCCAGAGGGATACGGCTCAAAGATTTATAAAGAAACAAATCCTTCGGACAAGATAACTTTTATGCTGAAAACCATATAGATAGAATAGGTCATATTTTTAGATTAGAGGTAAGGAATATGGACGCTATTCGTATCTATGGTGGTAAATGTCTGGAAGGACAGACTAGGATACAAGGGTCAAAGAATGCGTCTCTGCCGATTCTGGCGGCGACACTTTTGATAAACGGAACTTGTGAGATAGAGAACTGCCCGGACATCTCGGATGTCTATCATATGCAGCGGCTGCTGGAGAGTCTGGGATGCAGAGTGGACAGGGACGGACCGGTTGTCAGAGTAGATACGGCCTGTCTGTCAAAGTGTGACATGCCCTCGGATTCTGTGTGTGTGATGCGTTCTTCCATCATGCTGCTGGGTGCGCTTCTTGCGAGAACAGGCAGCGTAACGATGGAATATCCGGGCGGCTGTGTGATCGGCGCAAGACCCATTGACCTGCATTTGCGGTCGCTTCGCAGGATGGGGGTCGTGATTGAAGAGAGGGAGAACGGTTTCAGTGCCGCAGTCCTGAGGCTGAAAGGCGCCGTGCACCGGCTGCCCTTTGTGAGTGTGGGAGTAACGGAAAACCTGCTTCTTGCCGCAGTTCTGGCGGAAGGCGTGACAGTCATTGAGCCGGCCGCAAGAGAACCGGAGATACAGGCGCTGTGTGAATTTCTCAGCCGGGCAGGAGCAAAGATCAAAGGTGTGGGTACGGATCGTCTGGTGATCTGCGGTGTGGAGAGTCTGAAACCGGTCAGATACCGTGTACCCGCGGACAGAATCGTCGCAGGTACGTATTTGTGTGCATGTATGTGTACGGGAGGACGTGTTTTTCTGCGTGAAGCGCCCGTGGGGCATATGGAGAGTGTATTGTCCCATGCCGTTATGATGGGCGCGGCGATTTCATATGAGCCGGACGGAATCCTGGTGACCGGCAGAGAGCATGAGAGCAGGTGCCATAAACTGACAACCCGGTGTTATCCCGGATTCCCTACGGATCTGCAGTCGCCCTTTATGGTTGTTATGGCACTGTCGGGACAGCCGGGGTGCATTCAGGAGACAGTGTTTGAGAATCGATTCCGCATTGTGTCCGAGCTGTATAAAATGGGTGCGGATATCAGGATACGGGGAAATACCGCCTATATTTGCGGTGGTACCAGACTTCACGGAGCCATTGTACAGGCGGCGGAACTGCGGGGTGGGGCCGCTCTTGTAGCGGCGTCTCTGGCAGCAGAAGGAACAAGCATTGTGGCAAACCGTCATTTTATTGACAGAGGATATGAAGATATCGTCACTGCACTGAGGGAACTGGGTGCCGATGTGGAACTTGCATAGTCTTTGCGGCGAAAAAAAGCAATGGAGTGTAGATGGCTAACAAGAAAACAGTCAGAAAAGTAAAGAAAAAAAATACACAGTTGAGGCTGGTAAAAAGCGGTGAGGTAAAAACAGAAAAGCGGAAAGGCGGACAGGAGGAAAAAATCCGTTTTGGTAAGACAAGGAGGACACTGATCCTGTCCGCAGTCATGCTTTTTCTGTTGACCGTGCTGATCTCAGGCTATGTATATATAGTCCGCAACTATACGGTCACTACAGTGTATGTGGAGGGGAATGTCCATTATACCAACGAAGAGATCATGGAAATGGTCATGGGCGGGCGGTATGGCAATAATTCCCTGCTGCTTTCCCTGAAATACCAAGATAAGGGAATTACTGACATCCCGTTTATCCAGACCATGGATGTGGCCATTGAGGCGAAGGACACGATCCGCATTACCGTATACGAGAAAGCGCTGGCCGGGTATGTCTCTTATCTGGGGCGTTATGTGTATTTTGATAAAGACGGAATTGTGGTGGAAACTTCTACAGAGAAAACGGCAGGAATTCCTCAGGTGACCGGGCTCAAGTTTGACCATGTGATCCTGCATGAGCCTCTTCCGGTGGAAAAGCCGGAGATTTTTGACGAGGTGCTGAATATCACACAGCAGTTATCGAAATATTCCATGTCGGCGGACCGGATCTATTTTGATTCAGGCTATCAGGTTACGCTGATGTTCGGTGAGGCAAGGGTGGCCATGGGAGACAGCCGTTATATTGATGAAAAAATTATGAAACTGCAGTATATCCTTCCGGATCTGGCAGGCAAAAAAGGAACGCTGGATATGCGGGAATACAGTGAAGACACAAAAACATACAGCTTTGAACAGGAATAGGACATGCCGGGAGCTGGTTCGGAGGAAGATTCTGGTTAATTCTGGAAATTTCGGTGAATTTAGTGCAGTACGGGGGAATGGCGGAAGATAAACGGCGGCCATTCGGTATAATTCGTGATAAAAAGAAAAAAATGGGTTGCGAATTTCGGAAAATAATTATATGATAATCTAGGAGAGTCTATGGGGGACAGAAGGAGGAATCACCTTGCTTGAAATTAAGACAAATGATGCTGAGTCTGCTGCTAAGATCATCGTAGTCGGTGTAGGCGGTGCAGGCAATAATGCTGTCAATAGAATGATTGATGAAGAAATAGACGGGGTAGAGTTTATCGGGATCAACACAGATAAACAGGCGTTGCAACTTTGTAAAGCCCCCAAATTATTACAGATTGGCGAGAAACTGACAAAAGGTCTGGGAGCAGGCGCCAAGCCGGAGATCGGTGAGAAGGCTGCTGAAGAGAGTTCGGACGAGGTTGCTGCCGCACTCAAAGGAGCGGATATGGTTTTTGTCACCTGCGGTATGGGCGGCGGTACGGGTACGGGAGCGGCTCCTGTGGTGGCCAAGCTTGCCAAGGATATGGGAATCCTGACGGTAGGTGTGGTGACCAAGCCTTTTCGTTTTGAAGCGAAGGCACGTATGACCAATGCCATTGCAGGTATTGATAAGATCAAGGATAATGTGGACACACTTATCGTTATTCCGAATGATAAATTGCTGGAAATTGTTGACAGGCGGACGACTATGCCGGATGCGCTGAAGAAAGCGGATGAAGTGCTTCAGCAGGCGGTACAGGGTATTACGGACCTGATCAACGTGCCCTCTGTAATTAATCTGGACTTTGCCGACGTGCAGACCGTCATGAAGGACAAGGGTATCGCGCATATCGGAATCGGTACGGGTAAAGGGGACGACAAGGCCAGCGAGGCTGTCAAGATGGCAGTGGAGAGTCCGCTGCTTGAGACATCCATTTCCGGGGCAACCCATATTATCATTAATGTATCGGGTGACATTTCACTGGCGGATGCTTCCGATGCCGCAGATTATGTCAGAGAACTTACAGGAGACGACGTAAATCTTATTTTCGGTGCGATGTATGATGCGAATATGACAGATACATGTAATATCACCATTATTGCAACAGGCATTGAAGAGAAGGCGAAGCAGATGAGCGGCCTGGGCTTCAAGTCAGGATACATAACCCCTACTTCCCTTCAGGGAAAACCGGGAGCGGGCACAGTTCCGGGAGCAGGACTGGGCAATTTCGCAGTGCCGGGCGGTTTAAAGCAGCCGGGGGTACATGGCGCTGCCGGACAGGGACAAGCTGTTCCGTCACAGCTTAAGACGATCAGCGGGATCAACAAGACCGGGGATATCAAGAGTTCCGTGGAAGAAAAATCCCTTAAAATCCCTGATTTTTTGAGAAGCAAATAGAAAACTGGACCACAGGAGGATATCCTGTGGTTTTTTGTTGCTATCTGTCTGGAAAAATTGCGGAAAAGCTCCCTCAAAATGACAGAATATTTGTCTCCGTTTTCCTATAATGAAACAGAAGCACGGAGGTGAAATGTGTATTACAAATTATATATTGACAGTGTTTTTATCTTGCAGATGACAGCTAATCTGTATTTGCTGTCTCTGGCCGGAAAGGTTCTGAAGTGTACTGCCACGCACGTAAGAATCTGGCTTGGGGCGTTAACGGGTTCGCTGCTGGTCTGCATGGCAATGCTGGCGCCGGTGGGTACAATGGGAATGAGAATACTCATAAGCGCGGTACCTGTCAGTATGTGCATGTTGTGTATTACTTTTCGAATAGATCACGGCAGGAAACTCATTCACGGCAGTCTTGTAATGGCCGGCTGTGGATTTTTTTGGGGAAGCATCATGATATGGATTATGAACCGTTTCAGAACGGTTCTGAAAGGAAAGGGAAGTCTGCTTCTGACTATCGCTGCGGGATATGCGGCGTACCGCATTCTGTACGGACTTCTTACGGCGGTCAGAAGAAAACAGGAAAACTGTCTGAGAACGGTAGCAGTCTATGTTCCGGCATTGCAGAAGGAGCTTAAGATACAGGCTCTTGTGGATACAGGCAACCATCTGGCGGACCCTGTCAGCGGTGCCCCGGTATGTCTGGTCAGCGTGGAACTGGCGGGACAGATTGCTTCCTGCTTTCGGTCTGAGAAATATCATGTGATTCCTTATCGGAGCGTCGGAAAGGACAAAGGCATCCTGCACGCTTATGAATTGCCGGAAATGGTGATCGAGCAGGAGCAGAAGATCAGAAAAGAGCACGTGATCGTTGCGGTTTGTGATACGGGAATTTCTAAAGAGAGTATCTACCAGATGATACTTCACCCCCGGTTATTAGAAGACTAGGAGGAAGGAAAATGGTTTTAAAGGTGGCAATTCCCGGCAAGATCCAGTTTAAAATGGTTCATAAGGATTCGAGATTCCTTATGACAAGGCAGGGAGACATTCATTACATAGGCGGGACGGAGGTGCTTCCGCCGCCTTTGGAAAGTGAGAAGGAAAATGAGATCATAGGTGATCTCGGTACAGAGTATGAAGACGAAGCGAAAGCGATTCTGATAGAACATAATTTAAGGCTTGTAGTGTATATCGCTAAAAAATTTGACAATACAGGGGTGGGAGTGGAGGACTTGATTTCCATCGGAACGATCGGTTTGATCAAATCCATTAATACTTTTAACCCTGAGAAAAATATTAAACTGGCAACCTACGCATCCCGGTGCATTGAGAATGAAATCTTAATGTATCTGAGAAGAAACAGTAAGCATAAGATGGAAGTGTCCATTGATGAGCCCCTTAACGTAGACTGGGACGGCAATGAACTTTTGCTGTCGGACATTCTTGGGACAGATGAGGATGTGATCTATAAAGATCTTGAGAATGAAGTGGAGCGCAAGCTTTTGATCAAAGCGATCGGGAAACTGACGGAGCGGGAACAGACGATTATCAGACTTCGGTTCGGGCTGGGCAGTGTGGACGGCAAGGAACTGACGCAGAAAGAGGTAGCGGAGCTGCTGGGGATATCGCAGTCTTATATCTCGCGTCTGGAAAAGAAGATCATGCGCAGGTTAAAAAAAGAGATGAGCAAAGAGAATTGATTTTTATAGTATGTAATGATATCATAAGTATATGGACATGACGGAATAGAGTGACAACAATCATTAATATAAAGATATATGCTTGTGGGATGAGTGCAAACATATGTGTGAGGGCGAATGAAAAAGATAATCTTAATAGTCGATGACGACAGATTGACTCTGTCAACAGCACAGAACCTGTTAGGAGAGATGTACAAGGTAGTTGCAGTGAATTCCGGTAAGCAGGCATATAAATATCTGTCCAGACATACACCGGATTTGATCCTGCTGGATATCAATATGCCGGAGATCAGCGGGTTTGAGGTTATGAAGGCATTGCAGGCCGAACCACGCTGGTGTAAGATTCCGGTTATTTTTCTTACGGCAGACCGCAGTTCCGAGACGGAGGTGGAATGCTTCCGCGTGGGTGCCTGCGATTTTATTTCCAAGCCTTTTGAACCGCAGATCATGATGAGCCGAATCAAAAGTACACTGGAACTTGACGGATATCGTAAGGATCTGCAGCGCAGGCTGGACGAGAAAACAAGAGAGATGGAACGGGTCACGATTCAGGCGATCATGACAGTTGCCAATACGGTGGATGCCAAGGATGATTACACGAAGGGGCATTCCATGCGCGTGGCGGCATATGCCGAACTGATGGCTCAGAGACTGGGCTGGACGGATGAAGAGATTCAGAATATATATTATGTGGCTATGCTGCATGATGTGGGTAAGATCGGTGTGCCTGATGCCGTGCTCAACAAGCCTTTCAGGCTGACGGATTTGGAATTCCGCCTGATCAAAGGGCATACTATTATGGGTGCCGAGATTCTGAAAGACTTCAAGATGTTCCCGAATGTCAATGTGGGCGCAAAGTATCATCATGAGCGTTACGACGGCAAAGGATATCCGGAAGGGCTGAAAGCGGAATCTATTCCGCTGGTAGCAAGAGTCATCGGCCTGGTGGATTCTTATGACGCAATGACAAGCAACCGGGTGTACAGAAGAAGACTCAGCGATGATATCGTAATGGAAGAACTGAGAAAAGGGAAAGGAAGCCAGTGGGATCCGGAACTGGTTGACATTTTTCTGGAACTGATCAAAGAGGGGGCACTGGAACAGCAGTGGATGCTGGAAGAGGAAATGGCGTCGCCGATCTTTGACAGCGAGAAGATCTACGGGGTTGCCATGGGCAGTGAGAGTGTTCTGGAGGCATCTACGGATTACCTCACAGGTGTGCTCAGCAAGCGGAAGGGCGTGAGTGAGATCGAGGCCAGCCTGAGAGTTTCAGGCGGATGTCTGATGATTATCGACCTGGATCATTTTAAGCGGATCAATCAGATCCACGGACATCTGGCAGGTGATTATGCGCTGAAGATGACGGCGGATGTACTGCGTGAGGTCTGTGGCAAGGACATTGTATGCAGAACAGGCGGCGATGAATTCATCTATTTTGTAGAGGGAATGCGCAGCAGGGATGCGGCGGTTAATATGGTGAATGAGATACTGGATGCTTTTGCAAGGAAGCAGGAGCAGGTAGATATTCTGAAGGAGACGCAGCTTTCCATCGGGATCAGTTTGTCGGGTGTGGACGGACATGAGTATGAAGAACTGTACCAGCGTGCCGACAAGGCGTTGTATCACGTGAAGCAGAATGAGAATATCCGTTATGGTTTCTATCAGGGAACCGGACTTGTGCGCACACCGGAACAGTCTAAGAACGATTTGGAGACGGTGCTGAACCTGATTCGAAGCAGAGAAAATTACAAGGGAGCTTTTCAGGTGGATTATGCCGAATTTGCGCATATCTATGATTTTGTGACACGCTTTTCCAGAAGGAGCAAACAAAAGACGCAGCTTCTGCTCTTTACACTTTTTTCCTCAGATGGAAGCGAAGTCAAGCTGGAACGTATGGAAATCGCCATGCAGTGTATGGAACAGTCTATCTGCAAGTCACTGCGGGGCGTGGACGTGGGTACCAGATACAGCAGTTCACAGTTCCTTGTAGTGCTTATGGGAACGGAGAAAGAAAATATCCGTGTTGTCACGGACCGGATCGTGCAGAATTATTTCAAGCTGTATGGCGGTAAAGATATCACGCTGACATTTGATGTGGCGGATTTTTAGTAAAGTAAGGTGTAAGCTCTTTCAGGAAGAAGGAACTTACACCTTATTTATTATGGAATAGAAAATGCTTCCGCTTATCCGAGTCCGCGAAGCGAATCTCGTAAACGAGCTTTGCTCGTTTTGGTATTTGGGAAATTTCGCTACGCAGTGAGGTAGAGCCGCATGGTTTTGAGGGCATTTTTTTCCAGCCTGGATACCTGAGCCTGGGAAATTCCGATTTTGTTGGCCACTTCCATTTGGGTTTTACCTTCGAAGAAACGCAGTGTGATGATCTCGTATTCCCGTTCACTCAGTTTTTTCATGGCTTCACTCAGAGAGATGTGCTCCACCCAGATCTCCTCACGATTCTTTTTGTCGCTGATCTGATCCATGACATAGAGCGTATCGCCCCCGTCCGTATAGACTGGCTCATAAAGACTCATAGGACTTTGGATGGCGTCCAGGGCATAGACGATATCTTCCTTGGGGACGCCTATTTCCTCAGCAATTTCCGTGACGGTGGGTTCTTTGGAATTGACGCGGGTAAGATGTTCTCTGGCATAGATTGCCTTGTATGCGGTGTCTTTGAGAGAGCGGGATACCCGGATGCTGTTGGCGTCCCGCAGATACCGTCTGATCTCGCCGACGATCATGGGGACGGCATAAGTGGAAAATTTGACGTTGAGGGTGCTGTCGAAGTTGTCGATTGCTTTGATCAGACCGATACAGCCGATCTGAAACAGGTCGTCCACGTTTTCGTTGCTGGAATGAAAACGTTTGATGACGCTTAAGACAAGGCGCAGATTGCCGTTGATATATTCTTTGCGGGCATCGTCATCGCCGTCTCCGATCCTCTTAAAAAGTTCTTCTTTCTCCGCATTTTTAAGAAGCGGAAGTTTGGATGTATTGACGCCGCATATTTCTACTTTACCCTGTATCATATTCATACCCAGCCTTTCCTGTTTGATCAAATTCTTTCATAGTACCTTTTCTAACAAGGATGTACGAATCGGACGGAATTATTCATAAATTTTTAAGAGAAAATCTTCTCTTATCGTTTTACAAAAAGAAAGATTTTTGGTACATTAGTAAGGGAATGATCGCGGTCTTTGGCAGACAAGCCGAAGAACGGCGGGAATGACGAGGTGAAGGGGATATGATATGTACAAAATGTGGCGCCGGGTTGAGGGAATCGGATCAGTTTTGCCCGAAATGCGGTACCAGAGTGATAAAAGAGATGCGGTGTCCGGACTGCGGTGCGGCATTGCGTGAAGGGACGAAATTCTGTCATAAATGCGGCAGTATGGTGGAAAGATCCGAAGGATCCGGCGGAGCAGGAGTGGAGAATATGGAAGATATTCCCATGGATGCAATCGAGCGTAATATTCTTTCGGAGACGGAGGCGGAACTAAAGGTGGACCGCAGGAGAGAGAGAGCTTCTGGCAGTGGCGGTTCTGTCCGCGGAGGAAGTGCAAGAAGCGGGGGAGCCGGTGAAGGTTCCGGTCGTGGAAGCGGATCGAGAAGTGTGTCCGGCGGTGAGAGTTCCGGCCGCGGAGGGAGTGCAAGAAGCGGGGGAGCCGGTGAAGGTTCCGGCCGTGGAAGCGGATCGAGAAGTTCTTCCGGCGGCAATGGCTCCGGCCGTGGAACAAGTGTAAGAAGAGCCTCGGACAGTGAGGGCCGGGGATCAGGGGCCAGAGGTTCCTTGGGCGGTGAAAGCCAAAGCCGTCAGAGCAGATCGGGAAGTTCCTCAGGCGGTGGATCTTCTCGGGGCCCGGCAGCGCGGAATGCTTCCGGCAGGAGAAGAGAGTCAGAACCGGAAGTACGGCGGAAATCTTCCGTTCCTGCACCGCCGCCCCGGGGGAATAGATATTCCTATCGGGATGAGGACTGGGACGATGACTGGAATGATGAGGATGACGATTGGGAAGACGACGACTGGGATGATGATGAAGATGAGAGAGTGGACCTTATCACGATCATGACGGCGGCGCTGGGCTGTGTGATTCTTGTGGTGGTTGCTTTAGTCGGATTCAACCTGTATACACAGTACGCTCCCAAAAATTATGACCAGGCAGAGACCGAGAGTTCAGAAGACGGACAGGGCGGAGAAGGCAGTGAGGGCAGCCAGAATAACGGAGACAGTCAGGAAGGCCAGAATGGTCAGGAAGTGGACGGTGTTGAAAGTGAAATCATAGAAAGTGACAATGATAAGAACACCTATAAGCTTAAAATTGTTTCTAATGTAAATGTGCGGGACCAGCCAAGTAAATCAGGGACAAATGTCATTAAAGTGGCAAAGGCCGGAGAGACCTATACCTGCAAAGGCAGTGCCGGGGGTGGAGAATGGTATGAAATCGTCCTGGAGGATGGCTCCACCGGTTACGTGTTTACAGACTATGTTGAAGTGGAAGAATAACAAGGCGCAGAATCATGACAGGAACCTTTCGCGGGCGGATGCATTTAATATAATAAAAGCCCGGAGAGGTTCCTATGTTATTTTCGGAATTAAAGAAAAAAGAAGTCATTAATCTGAAAAATTGCCAGAAGCTGGGAAAGGTGTGCGATTTTGAGTTTGATGAATGTACCGGACAGATTTTCAAACTGATCATTCCGGGAGAAAATAAATGGTGCGGACTGTTTGGCAATGATTCGAATTATGTGATCTGTTACAAGGACATCAAGCAGATCGGCCCTGATATCATAATCGTCGATCTGTGCATTTGACGGATACGGGTCAGGTGGGCTGATGTGGTTTCCATAAAATAGTTGACATAATTGTGAGAATCACCTATAATAAATATGAACTATTGTAGTTCTACTGAACGTAATTCAAAATAAAATAATTGATACTGAGGAGGATATCCCTGATGAAATGCCCTTTTTGCGGTCATGAGAATACCAGAGTAATCGACAGCCGGCCTGCCGAGGATAACAATTCCATTCGCAGGAGACGTGTCTGTGACGAATGTGATAAGCGTTTTACCACATATGAGAAAGTGGAGACAATTCCGCTGATCATTATTAAGAAGGACGATAACAGGGAGACTTATGACAGATCCAAGATTGAGGCCGGCGTTTTACGTGCGTGCCATAAAAGGCCGATCAGTGCGAACCAGATCAATCAGCTGGTAGATGAAGTGGAAACAGAAGTTTTTAATATGGAAGAGAAAGAGATTCCGAGTCAGGTGATCGGTGAGATCGTCATGAATAAGCTGAAGGATCTGGAAGCGGTTGCGTATGTCAGATTTGCATCCGTATACCGTGAATTTAAGGATATCAACACTTTTATGGATGAACTTAAGAAAGTGCTGGATAAATAAGCAAAGGATACGAGGTGCAGAGATGACAGAGCAGGAGAAGCAGATCGTTGCCAAGGCCAGTGTGCCGATGACAATTGCCAATGGATTCAGATGGCTGTTTTTGACGGCAGCCCTGTTGATTGTGCTGGTACTTTTTTTCGGGAATAAGCTGTGGGAAGGTGCAGCATGGTATGAGGCTTTTACGGCAAGGGCATATTCTTTCCTTCTTTGGGATATTCTGCTGATGCTGTTAAGCAGTATTGTGCGTATTATCTTTGCGGCCAGATATAACAGGATCGTGAAAAATCTGTAATGCGGCTGGTTCTTTTTCCGGCTGAGCCATGCGCCTGCATCATATTGCGTGAAAACCCCTTGCATAGTGGCGAGGGGTTTTGTTATGATAAGGAAGGAATTCAGGTTGAAAGATCATAGTTTTTTCAATTTTCTTTTCAGGCAGTATCGCAGGCGGGTTTGCGATATGCACGGGGATTAGGCTGAAAATTTATATGCGGAAGATTTTCCGCGAAGGAGTTTAAATGGCATTTTTGGAATGTTTTTATCCGGATGAATATCTGGATTCGGTATATGAGATCGATTTTAAGGATCTGTACGAGAAAGGATACCGGGGAGTGATCTTCGATATTGATAATACGCTGGTGCCGCACGGGGTGCCGGCAGACAGGCGCAGCATGGAACTTTTCCGGCGGCTCAGGGAGATCGGTTTTGAAAGTATGCTGCTCTCCAACAATAAGGAGCCCCGTGTGAAAATGTTTAATGATGCGGTGCATTCGCGGTATATTTATAAGGCGGGCAAGCCTTCCACGAAAAATTATGTGAGAGCGATGGAACTTATGGGAACGGATGCCGGTACAACCATGTTTGTGGGCGATCAGCTTTTTACGGATGTATGGGGCGCGAAAAAGGCGGGAATCAGAGCCTGGCTCGTGAAGCCGATCCATCCGAAGGAGGAAATCCAGATTGTTTTGAAACGACGGCTGGAATGGATCGTGTTGTTTTTTTACAGGCGTTCCCGCGGCAGATATACTAAAATGAGATGAGTGCTGTAAATTACAGTTTTCATAATGGTTTGTGCCTGAGGGAAGCGAAAGGATGAATGAAAAGATGGAAATAAACGGTAAAACCTCTGTATGCGGACTGATCGGAAATCCGGTGGAGCATACCCTGTCGCCTATGATACATAATACACTTGCGAAGCGGCTGGGGCATGATCTGGTGTATGTGCCGTTTCCGGTGGCTCAGGGCAGAGTTCCGGATGCGGTGGCCGGTGCGGATGCATTGCATCTGCTGGGACTGAATGTGACAGTGCCTTATAAAAGTGAAGTGATCGGGAGCCTGAAAGCGATTGATGCCCTGGCGGAACGAATCGGAGCCGTCAATACCCTGGTAAGGACTGAAGGTGGTTATAAAGGTTATAACACGGATATGGAAGGGCTGTACCGCGCCATGACCGTTGAAGGAATCAGAATCAGCGGCGAGCAGATCATTCTGCTGGGGGCCGGAGGAGCAGCCAGGGCGGTGGCATACTTGTGTGCCGTAAAAGGGGCGGAGAAGGTGTATATGCTGAACCGCACACCTGGCAAAGCAGAGCAGGCGGCGGAGGAAGTGAACCGCAGTGTGGGCAGGCAGGTGATTTTTCCGATGGCTACAGAGGATCACGCTACACTGCCGGAAGGAAAGTATCTTGCGATTCAGGGTACTTCGGTGGGACTTGCACCTCATACGGAGGATGTGGTGATTCCGGACCGGGCATTCTATGAAAAGATCCACACGGGATTTGATCTGATCTACAGCCCCTGGGAAACGAAGTTTATGAAGCTTGTAAAAGAACAGGGTGGCAAGGCTTACAATGGATTGAAAATGCTGCTGTATCAGGGCATCATTGCCTACGAACTGTGGAATGACGTGCAGGTGTCTGAGGAGGACGCGCAGGTTGTTTATACGAAATTGAAGGAGCATTTTGCGAATTGAGTTTGTTGATGGAATATGCGGTTTTCCGGGACGGTGCTTCGGGGAAATGTACATCAGCATGAAAACAACGACAGACAAAGGAGTCATAAGATTCATGGGAAACGTAATATTGATCGGATTTATGGGCTGCGGTAAGACTACTGTGGGATTAAGGCTTTCTTATCGGCTCCGGCAGGCGGTCATCGACACGGATAAAGAGATTGAGAGAGAGGAAAAACGTACCATAGCGGATATTTTTGCCGCAGAGGGTGAATCCTTTTTCCGGGAGCTTGAAACGGCATGTCTGAGGAAGCTGTCAGGAAACGTGCGGAATCAGATCATATCGGCAGGCGGGGGTCTTCCGCTTCGTGCGGAAAACAGAGCTCTTCTGCATGAGATCGGACAGGTCATTTACCTGCGGGCGGAGGCGGAGACGATCTATGAGAGACTGAAAAATGATACGACAAGGCCGCTTCTTCAAGGGGTGGATCCGGAAGGGAAAATACGGAAGCTGCTGGGAGAGAGGGATCAGTATTACGCGGAAGCCGCGGATGTGATCATAGATGTGGACGGAAAAACTTTTGAACAGATCTTATGTGAGATCGAACAGCATGTAGGCTAGAGGGAGGATGGCATGAAAATATTAGTGATCAACGGACCGAATCTGAACTTTCTGGGAATACGGGAAAAAAATGTGTATGGTACGCAGGACTATGATTATCTGCTCAATATGATTGCCGGGAAAGGGCAGAAAGAAGGATGTACCATAGAGGTATTCCAGAGTAACCACGAGGGGGCTATCATCGACCGGATTCAGGATTCTTATTTTGACGGGACGGAAGGTATCGTCATTAATCCGGGAGCATACACTCATTACAGCTATGCCATCCGGGATGCACTTTCCAGCATTACGGTGCCAAAGGTGGAAATTCATATTTCCAATATTATGGAACGGGAGGATTTCCGCAAAGTTTCTGTGACCGCCCCGGCATGTGACAGGCAGATTTACGGGAAAGGTCTGGACGGATACCTGATGGCCATCGATTATATTCTTTCTTCGGGAGACGTGGAATCGAAAGAATAAAAGGAATGATGCTAAAAGTTTTGTCTTTTTTTGGGAAAGAGGTTGAAAAAACAAGCTTTATAGTATAAACTAAGTAAGAATTATACTTGTGAAAATTTAGGAGGATTATTTTATGATATCGGCAGGCGATTTCAGAAACGGTATTACCATTGAGTTTGAAGGCAATGTTTATCAGATAATCGAGTTCCAGCATGTAAAGCCCGGTAAAGGCGCGGCATTTGTGAGAACGAAGCTGAAGAACATCATCAACGGAGGCGTTGTGGAGAAGACTTTCAGACCCACTGAGAAATGCCCTCAGGCACGTATTGATCGGAAAGATATGCAGTATTTATACTCAGACGGAGATTTGTTCAACTTCATGGATACGGAGACATATGATCAGATCGCGTTGAATGCGGAGACAGTGGGTGATACACTGAAATTCGTGAAAGAGAATGAGATGGTTAAGATCTGCTCCTATAACGGCAGTGTGTTCGCAATCGAGCCGCCGCTGTTCGTAGAGTTGGAGATTACTGATACGGAACCCGGATTTAAGGGTGATACGGCAACGGGAGCTACGAAGCCTGCCATCGTTGAGACAGGCGCCAAGGTTATGGTTCCGCTGTTCGTAGAGCAAGGTGAAGTTATCAAGATCGATACCAGATCGGGAGAGTATCTGTCCAGAGTGTAATCTGATCAGCATGATATTTTTTTCAAAGCCTATAAGACAATGGAAACTTTTGTGGCCATTGTCTTTTTTGTGCTCTTTTATTCCCGAGAGCAGTGAGTCCTCAAAACAGGTATGTCCCGGAGAGAGTGGGAAAAGAGGAATAATGAATTTTAATGTATTTGTAGAAACGATTGTACAGCAGTTACAGAAAAGAATGGGAGAAGTTTATGAAATCAGGGTAACGGAGGTGACGAAGAATAATGATATCCGCCTGACCGGAATCATTATGCTGAAACGGTCTGACAGGATTTCGCCCACAATCTATCTGGAAGAACCCTACCGGAGATTCCGCGGAGGTGCCGGAATAGAAGCCATTGTGGATGATATCGTGATGCTGTACGAGGCACAGGTGAGGGATGTTGATCTGGATATGCAGTTTTTCTGTGAATATGAATGTGTGAAGGACAGAATTTTCCATAAACTGATCAATTATGAAAAAAACCGTAAGCTGCTGGAGGACGTGCCTCATTTCAGATGGTGCGATCTGGCAATTGTATTTTATTATTTGATGAAAGAAAAGACCCTGGGCAATGCTACCATTCTGATACATGAAAACCACAGTAAGATGTGGGGGCAGTCAGCCAGTGATTTATATCGCACTGCACAGCATAATATGAAGCGGCGGATGCCGGATCTTATGGTTCCGATGGAAAAGCTTGTGGGTGAACTGACAGGGATTCAGATCGAAGATATGCCGGAAACAGATTTATATGTGTTGACGAATAAGGAGAAATTTTACGGTGCTTCGGCCATGCTCTATTCCGATCAGATGCGTGTTCTGGCAGACCGGCTTCAATCAGATCTGCTGATCCTGCCCAGTTCCGTGCATGAAGTTCTGCTTTTGCCGGACGACACGGGAAAAGATTATGCTTTCTACAGAAAAATGGTGGCGGAGGTCAATGAAACCCAGGTAGAACCGGAAGAAATCCTGTCAGGCAGTCTTTATCGCTACGAAAGAAAAAAAGCGGAAATTAAGGAAATTTATGTTTAATGATTTAGTGTACTAGACAACTGTGCCGGCTTATGGTATTATAATCAAGATGTTACAAAATCGTAACAATTTTGTACATGTAAGTCGGCACCCGTAGTCTAATGGATAAAACGTAGGCCTCCGACGCCTTTGATGCAGGTTCGAGTCCTGTCGGGTGCATTTTGCAGCTCCTGTATGGCTGCTTTGATTCAGAGTTTAAGAAAGGTTGTTGTACATGAATACATCCAATAATAATATACAGGATTTTATCAAGGTCAGGCTGGAGAGTCTTAAGAACTGGCTGTTCAGATATTCCAAAATCCTAATGCCTGTTATTTTGGTGATCTGTGTGGCAATCACGGTTATAGTAGCGATCAACGCTAACAAGAGAGAAATCGCAGAAGAAGAGGCCGTGAATACGACGGACAATGTCGAGATTGTAAGTGATCAGACCACCGTGCCGGAGGTTCCTTTGGAGCAGGATGCCGTACCTGAGATCAACGAGTTGTTTCAGATTTATTATTCCGCCATGGTGGAAGGGGACACTGACACCATGAACAGACTGGTAGAGCGTCTGGATGCCACGGAGATCCTGAAAGCACAGGAGACCAGTAAATATATTGAATCCTATCCGGTTTTGGAGATCTACACGAAGAATGGGCCAAAAGAGGGAACTTATATAGCATATGTTTATACGGAAGTAAAGTTCTACGACTATGAGAAGCCGATTCCGGGTATGAGTACCTACTATATCTGTACGGATGAGAATGGAGAGTTTTTTCTGAACGAGGACGGAGAAGAAGACGAGAGTGTGATCACTTATATTCGCGAGGTGTCTCTTCAGGATGATGTTATTGATCTGAGTAACAAAGCGGCTGTGGCATACAATGATATGCTTGCCGGGGATGAGGAACTTGCGGACTTTATTCTTGACTTGAATACAGAGATTGATAAGAACGTCGGTGAGGCTCTGGCCCGTGCGGAAGGAAGCGGTCAGCCTTCAGACGAAGCAGCAGCTTCCGGAGATGATGAAGCAGCGGGAGGAGACAGCCCGGACGGAGAGTCTGATCAGGAGCAGCAGGACAACACAGAACCGTCTGTGATCGTGACGAAGGTCAAAGCAACCGATGTAGTGAATATCAGAACGTCGGACAGCGAGACTGCGGATAAGCTCGGTAAAGCAGCGGTTGGTGATGAGTTTGATCTGCTGGAACAAAAAGGAAACGGTTGGAGTAAGATCAAATATGAAGGCGGTGAAGCTTTCATCAAGAGTGAGTTTCTTGAGCCTTCTGAAACCATGCAGGCGGATGCCGGAGAGACTGAGGAAGAGCCGGAAGAGGAAGACAATAACGATACAGAACCGGAAGAAGAGCCTGAGCAGGCAGATAATAGCAGTTCCGGTGAAGTAACGGGAACCGTGACCGTAAAAGAAAATGTCCGTGTTCGTGCTTCGGCGAGTGAGAACGGCGAGAAGCTGGGAACGGCTTATGTCGGCGAGAAGCTGGAAGTACTCATGAAGCAGGCTGACGGCTGGACCAGAATCAAATATAACGGCAAGACAGCTTATGTCAAATCAGATTACGTGGAATAAAACCTTTCTGATTAAAGAATCAAATAGTGGCAAAAATAGAGAGTATGAGATTCGTCTCATACTCTTTTTGATTGGTTCGAGTTCGCGAAGCGAATCTCGTAAACGAGCTATGCGAGCTTTATATGGAAGTAGGTAATTTTCCGCTTATTCGAGTTCGCGAAGCGAATCTCGTAAACGAGCTATGCTCGTTTAGGGATCCCAAGAGTATGAAAGGCGGTGAAGGGAGAAAGAGAATGAAGCAGGATGATGCAAAAATGCTGCGGGAAATACAGAGGAACACAGAGATGGGAATGACTGCCATTGATACGATCCTGGATAAAATCGGTGACGACGAATTTTCTCTGCAGTTATCCAGGCAGTCTTTACGGTATTCGGAGATCCATAATAAGGCATTGGATCAGATTTTGAAGAATGAGGGAGAGGTTTATCGGGGAAATCAGCTTACGGATTTGATGTTGAAAGGAAGCATTCATGCCAATACAGCGCTTAATATCAGCAAGGAACATCTGGCGGAAATGATGATTCAGGGCAGTGCGAGAGGTATCACCAGCATGTGGAAGACTATGAAGCATAACAGTCTGGCAACAAAAGAGGCGGTGGAACTGGCACAGGAACTGGTGGATTTTGAACAGGAGAATATAGAGAGGCTGAAAGAGTATCTGTAGAAGAACGCATGGAATAAGGGAATCATATCCCGTAATTATGCGTATCGAGACCTCTTATTTTAATGTATTATTGTATACATGAACTAGTGTATAAGAGTATCATTGTACAATATGTCAAAAAACAGGGTGAAAAGTATACAAAATTTTTACACGTTAATATGCTAAATCGGGGTTGTGAATTTTTCTGCCGCATACTATAATGATACATGGGAATTATACACAGATTAAAGGAGGATATGCAGATGTCATATGTTGATGAGGTTTATGAGTTAGTAGTAGCAAAGAATCCCGCGCAGCCGGAGTTTCATCAGGCAGTGAAAGAGGTTTTGGAGTCTCTCCGTGTGGTGATCGAGGCGGATGAAGAAGCATACAGAAAAGATGCTTTGCTGGAGAGACTGACTGTTCCGGAGAGAATCGTACAGTTCCGTGTTCCGTGGGTGGATGATAAGGGACAGGTGCAGGTGAATAACGGTTTTCGCGTACAGTTCAACAGTGCCATCGGACCTTACAAGGGAGGCTTAAGGTTCCATCCTTCCGTTAATTTAGGTATTATCAAATTCCTGGGATTTGAGCAGATTTTTAAAAATTCTCTGACCGGACTACCCATCGGCGGCGGCAAGGGCGGCTGTGATTTCGATCCGAAAGGCAAATCAGACAGGGAAGTAATGGCATTCTGCCAGAGCTTTATGACAGAACTTTGCAGGCACATCGGCGCTGATACCGACGTACCGGCAGGAGATATCGGTGTGGGCGGTCGTGAGATCGGCTACATGTTCGGTCAGTATAAGAGAATCCGTAACCTCTATGAAGGCGTTTTGACAGGTAAGGGCTTAACATACGGCGGTTCCCTCGCAAGAACCGAGGCAACGGGCTACGGTCTGTTATACTTAACGGAGGAAATGTTAAAATGCAACGGCAAGGATATCGCCGGCAAGACCATCGCAGTATCCGGCGCCGGCAACGTGGCCATCTATGCGATCCAGAAAGCTCAGCAGCTTGGAGCAAAACCGGTTACCTGCTCCGACTCTACAGGCTGGATCTATGATTCTGAGGGTATCGACGTAGCACTTTTGAAAGAGGTTAAAGAAGTGAAGCGTGCACGCCTGACGGAGTATGCAGCGGCAAGACCGAGCGCAGAGTATCATGAGAAGAAAGCCGGTGAGCACGGTGTATGGACTGTGAAGTGTGATGTAGCGCTTCCTTGTGCGACACAGAATGAACTGGATCTGGAAGATGCGAAAGCACTGGTAGCGAACGGATGCTTTGCAGTGGCTGAAGGCGCTAACATGCCTACTACACTGGAAGCAACGGAGTATCTGCAGAAGAACGGCGTGCTGTTCTGTCCCGGTAAGGCTTCCAACGCGGGCGGCGTAGCGACATCTGCACTGGAGATGAGTCAGAACTCCGAAAGACTGTCCTGGACATTTGAGGAGGTGGATTCCAAGCTGAAGGGCATCATGGTAAATATCTTCCACAGCTTAGACGAGGCGTCCAAGAAGTACAACATGGAAGGCAACTACGTGGCAGGCGCAAACATTGCGGGCTTCCTGAAGGTTGCTGAGGCTATGAAGGCACAGGGCGTTGTATAAAAAATGAGATTGCCCCCCGAAACCGTGATGGTTTCGGGGTTTTCTATTGTCAGAATATTCATGGAAAAGAAGTAAAAAGGGGTTAGCGGGAGATCGAAGGTTACAAGTAGGCGACAAAAACTACAGTTTATTAACCTCAACAAGCAGTTTCTCCATGGTCTTCTGTGTATAGACTCCTTTGGTGATGTCAAGCCCGGTCCGCGTTTTGAAATTATGCTTTTCATTATCAAATACGGCATGTCCAATGATGATCTTAAGGCAGACGGGATTCATGCCGGCATTATCCGCAAGAGAAGCGAAGGTGTACCTGCCGTCATGTGGAGAATGCTGGAAACCGAGCTTATTCATGACCGTATTCCAGTTTTCGTTCTGGTATGTTTCGTATGTGTAATAGTTTCCGTATTTGTTATTGGTCAGGTATTTCTTATCAGGATTGTACCTGCTGCGGATCAAAGGTAATATCTTATCACAGAGCGGAATAAAGCGGTTATTCCCGTTTTCTGTTTTGCGGCCGCCTGCGTTACCAGCGCGGGCGGTTTTACAATTTGACAATATTCTATAATTTGCTATAATATACTTAACAAGAGAACCGAAAGCTAGATAAAGCCTAGCCGCCGGAAGTAATTGCTACAAAAAGTAGCGCCTTATCTTACTAGGACGAGGGCGCTACTTTTTGCGTATGATGTAAACAACAAGTGTTATAACAGCGCAAAGCATAATTACAAATGCGAAAAGATTCTCATATGTAACCATTGGCACCAGCCCCCTTTCATAACTCGGCGGCTGACATATCGCCCCTTCGGTTCCCTTGGTAAATACATTATTTAGAGTTACTACTGCCGAGGTTATTGATAACAGGCAGTAGTAACATAAAACTTTTTGTATTTTATAGTTGAGTATACTAATATTGTCTATTAAAAGCAATTGCCACAAGTAGTATATCCATGAGAAATCAACTCATCAATAGAACTATTCGAAGTGGAATAATTTTGAGGAGAAATTTTTTTCACACTTCCACAGTGAGGATAATGAAATTTCTTTGTATGCGTATTTAGCACATATGCAGCTTTCGCTTGTTGTTGAGAAGCATTATTGTATGTATTAAAATTACTATTATCGCCTGATAAAGACAAGGAAGCGCTTGTATTTTCATCTGCTTGTGGCTCGTTTTGCTCATTGCTTTCGGTCGAAGATATTTGGATGTCAGATTCTATATCAGAGGGAGCGGGATCTGGTTCAATAGAAAACTGAGCAGCAGTTTCTTGGAGTTCTTTCATACGATCAGCTTCAAGTTTTGCATTTAATCGTTCGATTTCTGCATGAGGCTGTAAAAAATCCTGTGTCTATGGGTAAAAATCTTTGTTGATATGAATCA
>CAJUJP010000015.1:65654-73766 GCA_910586615.1 uncultured Lachnospiraceae bacterium | reverse complement strand
AAGCAGAAGAACCTGAAGAGCCGGAGAAACAGGACAGTACGGCGGATGCAGACGAAAATGAGACAGACAAAAACGAGACAGGTGGGAATGAGACAGACAAAAATGATGCAGACGAAAATGGATCAGAGGAGGATGAGGCAGACGAAATTGAGGCAAAGCAGAGTGGTACAGAGACAGGCGATGCACAGGATGTTTCTACCGGAGGATGGCATGTCTTAGACCCGGAGACTGCCGCGGCGGTGGATGCGGATTTTGAAGGCGAAGTCTGGAAAATTGACTCAGATTCTTTTTATATAGTAGAAACTGAGACAGAATTTTCCGGAGATGGTACAATGGCCGCCAGCAGTCCGGCAGTCGGGGTGGAGATTCCTGATTCGGAATTGATCCGGGTAGTTTTTGATGAAGATACGCGCTTTTATACGAGAACCATTTATGATAATGGTGCAAGATATGAAGATGCGGAAGCAGAATTTAAGGATCTGAAGCAGTATGGCTCCGTGGCTTTAAAGGGGGAGTTTAAGAATGACATTTTTTGTGCGGATGAGGTGAGGATCCAGCTGGTTTCCTGAAGAGCAGAAATTTATAGACGTTTCAGTCTGCGTTACAGGGCAGGCAGTTTGCAGGAGGCCGCTTACAAAATGTGAAAATCACTTACAAATCGGAAAAGCCGGATTACAATCGGTCAGGAAGCTTTTGAAGACCGGATCGTGGAAAACGGATTCGGGTGTGAAAAAGAAGGATTTTGCCGGCTGGATGTAATATATTGCAAATAAACAGGTAATTCAGATATAATTATGGTATAATGTGTAAAAAGATGTTCACATCCCGGAAAATTATTTACAGTAACAGATTGCATGAATGAGGTGTCAGGATGGCAGATAACAAAGAACTTATGGCATATATTACGGAACAGCTGGCTCAACTGGGTGATATTCGCAGTATTCCTATGATGGGTGGATACATATTTTATTACAGGGAAAAGATTTTTGGCGGGATCTACGGGAGCGACTTTATGGTGAAAATCACGGAAGCCAGCCGGAAATATATGCCTGACAGCGAGCCGGAACCGCCCTACGAGGGGGCAAAGCCGATGCTTCCGGTGACGATTCTTGAGGATCGGGAGAACTTGCAGAAAATGGTGCACGAGATGTTTGAGGAGCTTCCGAAACCAAAGCCGAAGAAGCCCAGACAAAAGAAAACGGGGCAGCAATGATATTGATGCGCCAGATAATAGTGAAACAGCCAGGAATGGTTTGACGGAATGGTTCGGCATAAATTGGGTCGGAGGTAACCGAATGAAATACATAAAAGTATCTGAGAAAGAGATGGATAGACAGCAGAAGAAAGAAAAAGGAATGACTCGGCGTGTCAAGGCTGTGGGGATGATGGCGGTGGCCGTATGTCTGGCTTCCGCATGCGGCAGACAGGCAGTCCAGCCGGATGAGCCGGCGGCAGTCACACCGGTTCAGAATGATCAGGCACAGGAAACGGATGAAAAGAATCCGGAATTGACACTTGAACCGACGCCCACGGTGGATCCGCAAAACCGTCATGTAAAAGGCATTCAGACCGCTTTGGTCACAGATGTCAGTGAGACTGCGGATCACGGGTTTAATCAGGCGGCACTGGACGGAATACAGACTTACGCTGCTGCAGCCTGTGTGTCTTTTACAGCATACAGCGCGGAAGAGAATACACCGGATGCATATAAGAACACTGTTTTAGCTGCGGTCAGGGACGGGGCGGATCTGATCATATGTGCCGGGGAGCATTTTGAAGAGGCAGTAGGCGGAATGCAGAATGAATATGAGGATGTCTTTTTTCTTTTGCTGGATGGGGTTCCACGGGATGCTTCTGGTGATGAGGTGGATATTGCGCCGAATGTGCACTGTATTACATACCGGGAAGAGGAGGCTGGATATCTTGCGGGATATATGGCTGTTCTGGACGGATATCACAAATTTGGATTTATCGGAGGGGAAGAGCTGCCGACGGTACTGAGATACGGATACGGCTATCTGCAGGGGATCGATGATGCTGCAGTTTCTCTGGAAATCGAAGATGAGATACAGGTGGATTACTGGTATGCGGATACCTTTTTGCCGGATAAGGAGATTGAGGAAGTTTCCGGGGAATGGTATGAGGACGGAACGGAGATCATTTTTGTCTGCGGCGGTTCTATTTATGAGTCAGTACTTGTTTCCGCGGAGGAATGTGAAGGAAAGCTGATCGGTGCTGATGTTGATCAGAGCGATGTTTCCGAACGGTTTGTAACTTCAGCCATGAAAGGCGTTGACTCTTCTATTATTGTTGCCCTGGATGATTTCTTCGCAAGCGGTAGGAAATGGCCGAAGGAAATGGCGGGGGAAGTGGTTTCCTACGGGGCGAAAGAAAGGTGCAGCAGTCTTCCGGTACAGGATCATGCATGGCGTTTTCAGACTGCCACGACAGACAGGTATCTGCAGCTGCTTGCCCGGCTGAAATCCGGAGCTGTCCAGCTTCCGGTCGATACGGATGACCGTCCGGAGACAACCGTTACGGTTATCTATCACAACCAGCAGGAGGAAAGCGACTCTTGAATACCGAAAGTATAAAAACAATAAATTACAGCTTATTTATACAGCTTCTTTTGCTGGTTCTGGGCGTTTCTTTCGGGTTATCCGGCTGCGGCAGGGCTGAACCGGCTGTTTCACAGACTCCTGTGCAGGAAAATAAGGAGAATACCGAGGAAAAACTGAAAGAGGGGACAATTGTTCTGAATGAGGAACAGATTTCTTCTTACGGCAGTATTACAGAATGTATTTTTCAGGAGGACAAGGAGACCGTAGCATTATCCCTGAGTATGTCAGAAATACCGAGAAGTGACGATCATCTGATTTATCTTTTTGCCTTTGATATCTATGAGACCTGTGATTTTACGGGAGAGTTTGACAGAGAACCCATAGCTTCAGCGAAGAAGGACAGAAATGCAAAGCTGCAGTGGAAGTATGAAAACCGGCAGTTGTTTCAGCAGTTTGTGCCGGCGCTGCTTTTTGACGGCAGATATATACCTCTTGCAGCGGCAAGCTGTATCACCAACCCGGAGATGCTGGCCGATGGTTCTGTCAGTGTGGAGCCGCCAAAATCCAAGAAAGGGCTTCTTTTAGACCCGCAGATGCTGCAGACCCCTATGCTAACGGATCTGGATGTAAAATATGCGATTTATAATATTCCCTTGTCACATATCCTTGGTGAGACAACACACGAAGCGCTTCCTACGATCACGTATGAATATGAGGGAAGGACGTACAAATTTAATGGTGCCAGTATCAACGGCTATGACAATCTTTTTTCTTATTTGACAGAGAGCGGCATGAATTCCACGGCTATTATTCTGAATGACTGGAACGATGACTGCCCGGAACTGATCCATCCGTTGTCGCGGGACAAGGAGGCTGGTGCCTATTATTATGCCTTCAATACGGCGGATGAAGAGGGCTGCCGGTATCTGGAAGCTATAGCCAGTTTCCTGGCGGAGCGGTATTCGGGGAAGGAACACGGGCTTGTATCCAACTGGGTCATTGCCAACGAGATCAACCAGTATAAGATCTGGAATTATATGAATACCGATGATCCGGATCTGTATGCCGCCGAATTTGAGAAAGCGATGCGTATTTTTTATAATGCGGCAAAGAGCAGCTATGCCGATGCGAATGTGTATTTCAGTATTGATCACGACTGGAATAATAATAATGGAGACAACAAAGACCATTTCAATGCGAAGGATATACTGGAGAAAATCAATGATCTTGCGCAGTTGAAGGGGAATTATGACTGGGGGCTGGCGATTCATCCTTATCCGAATCCGCTCACAAGGGTCAACTACTGGACGGAGACTTACGATAAGACAGTTAATGCCCCGATTCTTACGCTGATGAATCTGAGTACGGTGACGGATGTGCTGAAACGGGACGAGTATCTTGAACGGAACGGCGATGTCCGCAGCATTATGGTCACTGAGCTGGGCTTTACTTCCGCTTCCGGTGAAAAACTGCAGGCGGCGGCTTTTGCTTACTGCTATTATATTATCGAAGCGAATCCGTATGTGGACGCCTTTATCATGAACCGGCAGACAGACGCTTTGGAGGAGGTAAAGCAGGGGCTGTCATTCGGCATTTACGGCCTGGATCAGACACCGAAATATATTTTTGATACGTTCAAATACATAGATACTGATGAGGCGGAAGAGCATACAGAATTTATGCTGAATATCCTGGGTGCGGAAAGTCTTGAAGAAGCCCTCTCCTGGGCACAGTGACAGGATATATAAGATCAGTTTCATAAAGAATGAAAAGAACACCGGACTGCGTCCAGGGAGGGTATCCCAAAAGCGCGGAACGGTGTTTTTTTTTGTTTCATGCGTCTGACTGTGTAGTTTAGCTATGTGGTGTAAGAAAGCTCTTGACACAACTGTTTATATGATGTATATATTGGTATGTACAGAACATAAACAGTGCGGATGAAAAATCAAATTGGGAAGGGAACAGGCAGCATGAAGATTCAATTTGACAATGTATCGAAGAAGCTGGGAAAATTCCGTCTGCATAATATATCCTTTGAAGTGCCTCCGGGTTATATCTGCGGCCTTGTGGGGCGAAACGGCGCCGGGAAGACCACGCTGCTTCATCTGCTTCTGGGGTTATACCGGGCGGATGAGGGACATATTTTTCTGGATGATCTGTGCTATGAGAAGGATGAAGAAAGCATACACGATATGATCGGTACGGTTCTGGTGGAGGAACTGTTCGATCCGGTTTACAGTATTCGGGTCAATGCGGATCGTTTCGGCAGATTTTATACGAAATACAGTCGGGAACGTATGGGAGAATGTCTGGAAAAGTTCGGACTGAATCCGCACAGAAGGTTTGGCAGACTTTCTAAGGGAGAGAAGCTGAAATGCCAGTTTGCTTTTGCCCTGTCATGTGAGCCGGGGCTTCTGGTGCTGGATGAGCCGGCGGGAAACTTTGATCCGGATTTCCGGGAACAGTTTTTTAAGATCATACAGGAATTTATTGCAGACGGGACAAGGAGCGTGATTCTTGCCACCCATCTGACGGAGGATCTGGACCGGCTGGCAGATTACCTGATCTATCTGGAAGAGGGCGGACAGGTATTTGCGGGAGATATCGAACATTTCCGGTCTGCATACCGCATGGCATCGGGTGAAAGATATAAGATCGACCTGCTGCCAAAAGAAATGATCCTGCATATAGAAGACAAAAAGTATGGTGCCAAAGCGTTGGTACGGCACAGCCGGCCGGACTGCTATGGCGATGCGCTGGATATTACATATCCGTCTATTGAGGAATTTATGTATTTTTACAGTAAGAGGGGCACAGCTCCGGCACATTGCCTGAGCCGGGAAACCGGTGAAAGGTATTGAATTGAAAAATCAAGAATTTTTCAACTTTCTATTTAAGCAGTATCGCAGGCAGGCTTGCGATATGCAGGAGGATAAGTATGGAAAAGAAGATTCTGGCAGCGGACATTGCAAAGGATTATTTTATGGCATTCCGATGGGGAAATGTATACAAAGAAGTGTTTTCAAACTTTGGGGTGGTCTTTTGCATGGTAAACCCGCTTATACAGTATATGATTATATACAAAGGAGCTCAGGAGTTGTGGTTCAATTTTCTGGCAGTGTATCTGCCTTTTGTTTTTATCATGGTTTCAGTCAGTCTGCATCCTGTGAAACTGCATAAAATGATGTACCTGTGTCCGGTCAGTGCTGAAGGGCGCATGACCTGTGTGCGGAAAGCTTATTGCTTCAGAATCGCTGTGCAGATGTCTGTGGTCAGCATCGGAATGGCGGTGCTTCTTCCGGCCTTTGAGGGAAGTGTGCTTGCTCTTGTGGCAATCTTTTTGAATGATCTGGTGTTAAGCATCCTGATTACAGCAGTGGAGAGGACGGACGATAAAGCAGAAGACAATGGAAGAGAGTTCGCTCAGGAGGAAGTATACAAGGCATTGATGACGGGCATTGCGGTGCTTGTTATTTTTCTCCAGATGATGATGATCTGTGAACCGGAGCCTGATATGACAGGTGACCTTATCATTCTGGGGATGACTGTATTTGTGCAGATTCCGCTTATGATCAGATACCGGAAGTATGTGCGGGAGGCATTGGCGGCAGCGGCATATTATGAGAAGGCCGGGTGAAGAACGCAGATGGCATGTTGTGGTGGTGTGTTGACTATGACGGGACAACTATTCTTGAACTGAGAGAAAGGCATGAACATAACTATGAAAATAACAATTTTGCCTCAGGGAACACTGGCGATTTACGAACAGATTGTCAATCAGTTAAAAAATGCGATCGTGACCGGTGAGTTGAAAACCGGGGAGGCACTGCCTTCCATCAGGGCACTGGCCGCGGATCTTGGCGTGAGTGTAATTACCACAAAGCGGGCGTATGAGGAGTTGGAGAAAGAGGATCTGATCCGTTCGGTTGCGGGCAAGGGATTTTTTGTGTGTGAATACAATACGGATTACCTGAAAGAGAAGCTTCTTGTCATGATTGAGAAACGTTTGGAGGAAATCATTCATGAGGCAAAACAGGCGGGTTTAAGCTGTGATGATTTTTTGGAAATGGCACAGACGTTGTATGGAGAATAGACAGGCAGATAGATTTATGAAGAAACGGGGGATTTTGGATGAACGGGACGAGTTCAGTATTATCTTTTGTTCATGTGACAGGACGAAAAAGAGGATTTTTCCTGAAGGACATCCACATAGAGCTGCAGCCGGGGTATATTTACGGTCTGATCGGTAAAAACGGAGCCGGGAAGACTACGCTGATGAAGTATATTCTGGATGAAAGGTGCAGATACGACGGCAGAATTTGTGTTGCCGGTGAGGATATCAGCATAAATCATGCCAAAGTCATGAATAAAGTAGGCTATGTTTCGGAGGATAATTATTTTGTTGAGGAGCGTACGGGGAAGCAGAATGCGGCGCTTCTGGGGCGTTTATATGATAACTTTTCAATGGAGCGGTTTACGGCGACGATGAATTTCATGGAGATATCAACGTCGAAAACATACAAGAGTATGTCAAGAGGAGAGCGGTTTAAATTTCAGCTTGCTTTTGCCGTCGCTCATGATCCATGCATTTATCTTATGGATGAAGTGACAGCGGGAATGGATCCTGTGTTTCGTGAGGATTTCTTCGCAATGCTGAGGGAACTGATTAAGGAAGAAAAGTGCAGTGTACTCATGACAAGCCATATTCTTTCGGAGATAGAGCGGAAAATGGATTATGCGGCTGTTATGAAAGACGGGTGTTTAGGGGAATTTAGAGAGTGCGTTGACTATTACAGTCAATTATAAGGATGGATACAGTTTGGGATTAGAATTGACTATATAAGTCAAAGGCATATGTTTGAGAAGGAAAACAGGTAAATATTTGAGCGAACCGAAAGGGATTATGGATTATGAAAGCATTAAAGAAAGATCGGGCACAGCAGGAACTGCTGGAAATTTTTTTCAGGGAGTGGACGGCGTGGTGCCCGGAGCATGTGATATATCAGTTCTGTGCGGTGGTCTTTATCGGTATATCCATGATACTCAGCATTGTACCCTGTCAGCTATGGGATTCTTTGGAGGATGCGAGCTTTTTTGCATGGATTACGCTTTATCAGTTTGGGATTCTGTACTATTTACAGAAATACAATAACTATAAAGAGGGCGGCAAGGTTAAGGCCACCTATTATGTTCTGCAGTATCTTCCTGTCTCGCGCAGGCAGTTTTATCTTTTCCAGATCAGAAAGGTGTGGAAGCTGTGCGGCTGTCTGGCCTGTATCTCCATTTTCTGTCAGATGTTTTGTGCGGGAGTGTTTATGAACACTTTTTCTGTTGAAAATATTTTGCTGCCGCTTGGGATCAATCTGATTCTGCCGATGTTGATTGTCCTGGGAATATCGGTAATGAGGATGTAGGGTTTTCACAGCCTGAATTGCGGGTGTGCAGCTCAGCGTGAATTGCAGGTGTGTGCTGTATAATACAATATGAGTTAAATTTTTATATACATTATGTCATATATAATTGACATAATGGTTTATATGTGTTACTTTGT
>CAJUJP010000015.1:0-65554 GCA_910586615.1 uncultured Lachnospiraceae bacterium | reverse complement strand
AAGAGGTAAGAGGTAAGAGGTAAGAGGTAAGAGGTAAGAGGTAAGAGGTAAGAGGTAAGAGGACAAATGGCAATCCGGAACAGGATGAAAGGGTAAACGGAAAGCAAAAGGCAGTCCGGGAGAAGAAGGCAGGCTGCGACTCAAATATACAGAACTTTTGGAGGGAAGGAGAGATGACCGGATGGCAAGAAATATAGCGATCAAAGTGGCGCGGGCTCAGAAAGATATGACGCAGAAAGCGCTGGCAGAGGCCGTGGGTATATCCAGACAGACCATGAATGCCATCGAACAGGGGGAATATAATCCAACAATCAAATTGTGCCGGGCGATCTGTCGTGTGCTGGGGAAGAGTCTGGATGAACTGTTTTGGGAGGATGAGAATGATCCTATAGAGGAAGGAGAGAGAAAGCGATCATGAAGAAGAGAAAAAACAGACTGGATGAGATGCAGGAGCAGAGAATGCTGCAGATCGAGCACAACGGATTCTGGCTGGCCTATTTTGGACTGGCAGCGGCAATCGCCGGGCAGGCTGTTTATTACGGGCGGGGGAGTATGTACCGGGTTGCAGGCGAGTTTATTGTATTTATGTGTCTGTCGGCTTATCTTGTGATTGCGAGCATAAAGAATGACATATGGGACAGACATTTTGAACCTACATGGAAGGTAAGCCTTTGTGCGGGCGTGATTGCTGCAGTTGTGGGTGGTTTTTTCCAGTTTCTGATCGAGTATCATGATCAGCAGGATGGAATGCTCTCGTTTCAGAAGGCCGTCCGGGGAGGGATCTACATGGGAGTGACTTGCATGCTCCTGCTGTCTGCTGCGGCATTGATCTTTCGGAAAAGACAGGAACGGTTTGAAAAGGATGAAGAGTCGGACGAAGAAGAACAATGATATATTTAAAAATATTTTATTTTTAAAATATAGAACAAAGACAAAACAAGTTCTCAGAAGAACAAAAGTATCGTGAGAATCTGTGGCGCTTTGAAGGGGAGGAAAATATGATTACAGCGAACAATCTGGTAAAGACATTTACCAGGAATGAGAAGAAAAGCAAGAAGAGTGAGATCAACGCGGTGGACGGCATATCGCTGTCAGTGAACGCGGGAGAGATCGTCGGTATTCTTGGACCGAACGGCGCAGGCAAGACTACATTGCTGCGTATGATGTCCAAGCTGATGAAGCCTACAAGCGGCATGGTCAGCATCAGGATCAATGACGAGGAGATCACGGATGACCTTGAGGTAAAAAGGCATATCGGGTATCTGTCCAATAATACCAGACTTTACGGCAGGCTTTCGGCAAGAGAGCTGCTACAGATGCTGGGAGTGCTTTACGGCATATCGGAGGAGGATACGCAGAAAAGGATTGCGAAGATCAGTGAGATCCTTTCCATGGATTCGTTTCTTGATAACCGTATTGAGAAGCTGTCTACCGGGCAGACACAGCGGGCATCCATTGCCAGATGTCTGGTACATGATCCGCAGGTGTATATTTTTGACGAGCCCACACTGGGGCTGGATATTATCAGCAGCGCCGCGATCATCGACTTTATGAAGGGTGAGCGTGAGCGGGGAAAGACAGTGCTCTATTCCACTCATTACATGGAGGAGGCGGAGTATCTGTGTGACAGGATTATCATGATCCATCAGGGAAAGATCATCAGTGAGGGAACGCCTGCGGATTTGAAGGCGCAGACAGAAAAGAGCAGCCTGAGGGATGTATTTGCAGAGCTGATCCGTATGGAGGGAATGCCGGATGAACAGTAAAATAAATTCACAAATTATAAAAACATTGGTAAAAAAAGAAATGCTGGACGTTTTCAGGGACAAGAAAACGGTGCTGATGATGCTGGTGATTCCCATCATTTTGTATCCGCTCATCTTTTTCGGGGCGATGCAGCTTGTGGCACTTATCTCATCCAGCATGAAAGAGCAGAATTACCGGATCGTGGCGGATGCTGAGGACGGAGATGTATTTTTACATAAGCTGATGGAATTTAAAGAGGATGAGGATGCCTCTGCCCAGACATCAGAACAGGGTGCGGCAGATGCGTCAGACGGAGAGGCATCTGACACAGATGAAGCGGAAGAAACTTATGAGATCACCATCGTGGATCCAGACAGCGTATCAGATTATGAAACGGCTTTAAATGAGGAAGAGATTGATGTCTATGTTTCGGGTCAGCCGGAGAACGGGAAGATGCAGTATGAAATATATTATCTGTCATCAGAGACCAATTCTTCTTATGCAGCTAATCTGGTGATGGATGTCTTTGATGCGCTGAAAGAAGATCAGACCAAACAACTGCTTGCGGAGGCAGGAATGGATGTAAGCGCCATTCTGGAACCCATCGGCTATGAGAAGAACGATACGGCCAGCAGTGAGCAGTCGCTGGGAAGTATTATGGGTTCGATTCTCCCTTTTATGCTGGTGATCAGCCTTCTGATGGGAACCATGTATCCGGCCATCGACACGACTGCAGGAGAGCGGGAGAGGGGAACGCTGGAGACTGTCCTGACGCTGCCGGTGACAAACCGCCAGTTGATCGTTTCGAAATTTATTACGGTGGCAGTGATCGGAATGATGTCGGTGCTGTTAAATCTTCTGTCCATGGGAGCTATTGCATTTTATATGTATGGAATCATGGATATGCAGACGGATGCGATATCTTTTGACCTTACAAAATTTATTCCTGCAATTCTGGTCTGTGTGCTGGCGGTGTTTGCATTTTCCTTTTTCATCAGCGCAGTGACCATGTGTGTGACGGTTTTTGCCAGAAGTTATAAAGAGGCGAACAATTATATTACACCGCTGATGCTTGTGGTGATGTGTATAAGTTATATCGGTTTTATACCGAATGTGGAGCTGACACAGACCATGGCCATGGTGCCGGTGGCAAATATCTGTCTGCTGATTAAAAATATTCTGATCTTTAAAATTGATTATGGTGCGATTGCACTGGTACTTTTGAGCAATATTGCATATGCTATGATTGCAATTCTGTTTCTCAGCAAGATCTATGACAGCGAAGCTATTCTTTTTGCAGATGGAAAAGGCGGGATACAGTTGTTTGAAAAGAGAGAAAATTTGAAAAAAGGCGGCGTGCCCACGGTATCCGATGTGTGGTTTGTAGTGGCACTCACTTTTTTGCTGATGCTCTATGTGGGAAGTATGCTGCAACTCAGATTTGGGCTGGCAGGTCTTTTCGGCACACAGATGATCCTGCTTCTGATTCCCCTGGCTCTGGTGGTTTATACAAAGAGGGATATCAGGCAGACTTATGGATTTGAGAAGCCGAAGTGGACAGCTTTTCCAGGTGCTGTACTGACTGCGTTGGGAGCCTATTGTATCAATATCGTGGCATCAATGGGGCTGGTAAGGCTTTTTCCTGAAAGTGTGGAAATTGTAGAGACAACCTTTTCGGATCTTATGAGTGGTAACGGGCTGGCAGTTCTGCTGGTGGTTGCTCTCACTCCCGCGGTCTGTGAAGAAATGCTGTTCCGCGGTGTGATACTCCACTCGCTGCAGGCCAGATACCGTGTGCCGTCAGCAATCATTGCTACGGCGGTGCTGTTCGGCATTTTTCATATGAGTGCGGTGAAATTTCTGCCTACCGGATTCCTGGGACTGTTGTTGTGTCTCATCGTCTGGAAGACGGGAAGTATCTATCCGGCAATGGTGATGCACTTTGTCAACAATGCCATCAGTGTGGCGGTCAGCTGCTGGCCGGAAAAATTTCAGAAGATCGTACCGGTGTTGTATCAGGATACGCTGTCGACAGCGGATGTGCTCGGACTGTGTGCAGCCGGAGCGGCGCTTCTGGGAATTGGCGGTGTTATTTTGTGGAAATCCGGCAGGGCAGAGCAGAAGAAGGCTCGTCAGGGCACGCAAGAGGTATAGGAATGAATACACATCTTTATGAGTTTGAATCGAAAATTTACGAGGCGGAACAAAAGGGCGGCGCATATGTTATTTTTCCCTACGACGTCAAAGAGGAATTCGGCAAGGGAAGGGTGAAAGTACATGTCACCTTCGACGGAGCGCCTTATGACGGAAGTGTTGTAAATATGGGGCTTAAAAATGAGGATGGCAGCATTTGTTATATCATCGGTATCCGCAAGGATATCCGTGCCGCCATCGGGAAACAGCCCGGCGACAATGTGCAGGTGACTGTGCGGGAGCGGGCGTAATAAGACGGCGTAACATGGAGGATGGGTTATGGACGAAAAAAGACTGGAAGCGTTTGAGAAAATGTTCGCGGCAGTGCGGAGTGAGTATGCGGATATCACGGCCAAGATGGAGAAGATGAAAGCAGAGGGAAAAGTTAAAACGGTGACTTATCAGCAGTTGCTGGCGCGCAAGATGACTTATCAGAATATGCTTTCCATGTATGAGATTTATGGATTGACAGAGATGTAAAAGGAAGCGGCAGATTGGTTTATGAAGACTGATCTGCCGTAATTTTTTTACGGAAAATGTTGAGGGATGGTATTTTGTTGGATATACTGTGAATAGAAAGATTTTTTCACGTGGGCACTGCTCCTATGAGACAGACCAATGGTGTTTTGGCTTTCAAATACGTGAGTTGAAAGAATTTGAGAAATATGAGTGAGTATGCAGGAAATGTGCGTAATTACTGTGGTAACAGCAGGTGCAGTTTGTCTATTGTGGACACTGCTTCTTACTGATAAAATGGAATCAACACGGAAGGGATACGGGCAGTGGGATGATAGGGATCGGATGGTGCCTGGTAACGGTGCCGTGGAGACAGACAGTGTGATTAACAGGGGGAGAAATTCCGGCAAATAAATGGAACAGGGGGATATGGCAATGGCGAAATACATTATGGCATTGGATGCGGGGACGACCAGCAACCGGTGTATTCTTTTTAATGAAAAAGGTGAGATGTGCAGCGTGGCACAGCGGGAATTTACGCAGTATTTCCCGAAGCCGGGCTGGGTGGAGCACGATGCGGACGAGATCTGGGCGAGCCAGCTGGGGGTTGCAGTGGAAGCCATGAACATGATCGGTGTCACAGCACAGGAGATCGCGGCAATCGGTATCACGAATCAGCGGGAGACGGTCATCATATGGGATAAGCATACAGGAGAACCGGTTTATCACGCCATCGTATGGCAGTGCAGAAGAACTTCGGAAGACTGTGACGCCTTAAAGGAGAAGGGGCTGACAGAAAAATTCAAGCAAAAGACCGGGCTTGTGATCGACGCTTATTTCTCTGCCACGAAGGTAAAGTGGATTCTGGATCATGTGGAGGGCGCCAGAGAGCGGGCCAGGAAAGGCGATTTGCTGTTTGGCACAGTGGAGACCTGGCTGATCTGGAAACTGACGAAAGGTGCGGTGCATGTGACGGATTATTCTAACGCGTCACGTACCATGATGTTTAATATCAATACTTTAGAGTGGGATGAGGAGATTCTGGCAAAGCTGGACATTCCCGGCTGTATGCTGCCGGAGGTGAAGCCTTCCAGCTGCGTGTACGGGGAAGCAGACCCTTCTTTTCTGGGCGGTGCGATTCCCATTGCGGGGGCAGCAGGCGACCAGCAGGCGGCGCTGTTCGGGCAGACCTGTTTTACGGCGGGAGAAGCCAAGAATACATACGGGACGGGATGTTTCCTTCTCATGAATACAGGTGAAAAACCGGTATTTTCTGATAACGGGCTGGTAACGACTATTGCATGGGGACTGGACGGCAAGGTGAATTACGCACTGGAAGGCTCCATTTTCGTAGCAGGCGCTGCGGTGCAATGGCTTCGGGATGAGATGCGGCTGATCGATTCGGCGATGGACTCCGAGTATATGGCGAAGAAGGTGAAGGATACGAACGGGTGCTATGTGGTTCCCGCTTTTACGGGTCTGGGAGCGCCTTACTGGGATCAGTATGCCAGAGGGACGATTGTGGGGATCACCCGCGGCGTGAATAAATATCATATTATCCGTGCCACACTGGAATCGATTGCCTATCAGGTAAGCGATGTGCTGGCGGCGATGGAGGCGGATTCCGGGATCGAGATCACTTCCCTTAAGGTGGACGGCGGTGCCAGCGCCAACGATTTTCTGATGCAGACGCAGGCGGACATCGTGAATCTGCCGGTGACCAGACCGCAGTGCGTGGAGACGACGGCCATGGGCGCGGCCTATCTGGCAGGACTGGCGGTAGGCTATTGGGCGAGTAAGGACGATGTGATCAGGAACTGGATCAGCGACCGGACTTTTAAGCCGGCAATCAAAGAAGAAGACAGGGAAGAGAGAATCCGCGGCTGGCAAAAGGCAGTGAAGTATGCCTACGGGTGGGCAAAAAATTAAGAAACGCTAAGGCAGCAGAGAACACAGACTGAGCGTTATTAAATGTTTCAGAGAATGCTCCATAGGCTGGCATTTCCGTATGGATTTAAGATGCCGCTGTGCGGTACTATAGGAAGGGAGATTTTGTCAATATGTATGACGTAATCATAATAGGGGCGGGGGTGTGCGGCGCGGCGATTGCCCGTGAACTGTCCCGTTATCAGGCGAAGGTATGTGTGCTGGAAAAAGAGGAGGATGTGTGCTGCGGCACCTCCAAGGCAAACAGTGCGATCGTGCATGCGGGGTATGACGCCGTGACGGGTTCGCTCAAGGCGAAGCTGAACGTGCGCGGCAATGAGCGGATGGGAGAACTGGCGCAGGAACTGGATTTTCCTTTTGAGAGAAAAGGCTCTCTCGTCTTGTGCCTGAGCGAAGCCGATCTGCCGAATCTGCAGGCACTCTATGACAGAGGGATTGCCAACGGCGTGCAGGACCTGCGGATTCTGAACCGGGAAGAAGTGCTGCAGATGGAACCAAATGTCACGGATCATGTGTATGCGGCACTGTATGCACCCACGGCGGGAATCGTCTGTCCCTTCGGGCTGAATATCGCGCTGGCGGAAAATGCTTATACCAACGGTGTGGAGTTTTATTTTAATACGGAAGTGACGGGGATTGGCAGGTTGGAAGACGGCTATGAACTGCAGACAGACAACGGTACATTCCGGGCGGGATACGTAGTGAATGCGGCGGGTGTCTATGCGGACCGCTTTCATAATATGGTCAGTGATAAGAAGATTCATATCACGGCCAGGCGGGGAGATTATTGTCTGCTGGACAAGGAAGCCGGAGCCCATGTGGGCAGGACCGTTTTTGCACTGCCCGGGAAATTGGGCAAGGGCATTCTGGTTACGCCGACTATTCACGGTAATCTTCTGATCGGCCCTACCGCCATTGATGTGGAAGATAAAGAAGGCATCAATACTACCGCAGAGGGTCTGGCCCAGGTGCTTGAGAAAGCAGGCATGAGTGTGAAAAATATTCCCGTCCGTCAGGTCATTACTTCTTTTGCGGGACTGCGTGCCCATGAGGACGGGGATGACTTTATCATTGGCGAGGCGGAGGATGCACCGGGCTTTATAGACTGTGCGGGCATTGAGTCTCCGGGGATCGCGAGCTGTCCGGCGATCGGCGAGATGGTGGCAGACATATTAAAGGAGAAGATGGGACTTGAGCAGAAGGAGGATTTCATTTCCACAAGAAAGGGCATTTTGAATCCGCATACTTTAAGTATGGAGGAGAGAAACGCACTGATCAAAAAATCTCCTGCTTACGGCAACATTGTCTGCCGCTGTGAGATGGTCACCGAGGGAGAGATCATTGACGCGGTCACAAGACCCCTTGGCGCGAAGTCTTTAGACGGCGTGAAGCGCAGGACGAGAGCAGGTATGGGAAGATGTCAGTCTGGCTTCTGCGCCCCCAGAACGATGGAGATCATCTCGCGGGAATGTGGCATGAGCATGTCTGACATCACGAAGGCAGGCGGAGCGTCCAGACTGATCGCAGGCACAAATAAGGACATCTTATAATATAGCAGCCATTAGATGGGAAGAGTAGAAACGAGGACAGTATGAAAGACTATGATATTGTAATTATCGGCGGAGGTCCGGCAGGTCTTGCGGCTGCCGTTTCCGCCAGACAAAGCGGAATAGAAAGTATTTTGATTCTGGAGAGGGATAAAGAACTGGGCGGCATTCTGAATCAGTGTATTCACAATGGTTTCGGACTGCATACTTTTAAGGAGGAACTGACGGGACCGGAGTATGCCGACAGGTTTATCAGGCAGGTCGAGGAACTGCAGATTGCATATAAGCTCAATACGATGGTTATGGAGATCGGACAGGATAAGACCGTGACGGCGATGAACCGGGAGGATGGTCTGTTCGTGATCCGTGCGGAGGCGGTGATCCTTGCCATGGGCTGCCGGGAGAGACCCAGAGGCGCACTCAACATACCGGGCTATCGTCCGGCGGGCATCTATTCTGCCGGTACTGCGCAGAGACTGGTCAACATGGAAGGATATATGCCCGGCAGAGAGGTGGTCATCCTCGGTTCCGGCGATATCGGATTGATCATGGCCAGAAGGATGACGCTGGAGGGCGCTAAAGTCAAGGTCGTGGCGGAACTTATGCCTTATTCGGGCGGATTGAAAAGAAATATCGTGCAGTGTCTGGACGACTACGGCATTCCTCTGAAGCTGAGCCATACGGTGGTGGATATTAAAGGAAAAGAACGGGTAGAGGGTGTGACACTGGCCCGAGTGGACGAGAAGAATAAGCCGATTCCGGGAACAGAAGAATATTATGACTGCGACACGCTTTTACTATCCGTAGGACTGATTCCGGAAAACGAGCTTTCCCGCGGTATGGGTGTTGCGATTAATCCGGTTACTTCCGGCCCGAGTGTGAACGAGAGTCTTGAGACGAATCTGGACGGCGTCTTTGCCTGCGGCAATGTGCTTCATGTGCATGATCTTGTGGATTATGTGTCAGAGGAAGCCGCGGCGGCCGGCAGGAATGCGGCTGCGTATGTGAAAGCGGCGGCCGATGTGGAATCCGAAGCGGCGGATAAGAGTACAGTGAAGCCGACAGATGAGAAGACTGTGGAATCAGGAATAGCATATGCGGAGTCGGCAGTCCCGCTGATCGCCACGTCCGGCGTCCGCTATACGGTTCCCTCGACGATCCGCGTTTCACACATGGACGAGAAGCTGACGGTGCGTTTCCGGGTCGGCGGCGTGTATAAGAACTGTTTTATCAGTGTCTATTTCGATGATGAGAGAGTGGTGCACAGGAAAAAGCAGGTGTTTGCGCCGGGCGAGATGGAGGAAGTGAGGCTGACGAAGGAACAGTTCCTGCAGTATCCGGATCTGGCGGCGGTCACGTTCAGGATCGAGGAAGGATAGATTTTGTGCATAGAAATGAGGACGATATGGAAACCAGAAATTTAACATGTATCAACTGCCCCATGGGATGTGCCCTTACCATCGAGATGGAAGGGAATGAAGTGGTCAGTATAAGCGGTAACACATGCCCGCGGGGAGATGCCTATGGGCGAAAGGAAGTCACGAATCCGACCAGAATCGTGACTTCGACGGTACGGGTGACAGGCGGTGCGGCGGATATGGTATCCGTCAAGACGAAGCAGGATATCCCGAAAGAAAAAATCTTCGATTGCGTTAAGGCACTCAAGGACGTGGAAGTGCAGGCACCGGTTCATGTCGGGGATGTGATCGTTTCTGATGTGGCAGGCACCGGCGTGGATATTGTTGCAACCAGAAATGTGGGCGCGGCCATGGACTGATACATGCGTGACCGGGCGAACGGCCATGGACTGATACATGCGTGACCGGACGAATGGCCAGGTGGAATAAAGTGTGTCAGTGCAGCAGCGGAACTGCAGTCCGGGTTGGCATATATCGGTCTGATCGGCAGAATGTTCGTAACGTGACGGAAAATTGTTTGATGGATGGCGGTAAATGCATTTACCGAAGGAAGGCAAGGCTGATGTCAGAACAGGATTTTTTCAAAATTGCATTATCCGACTTTGCTTTTGAAGCTGCCAGCGGCGGTGCCATCCGTCATCTGGCAGATTTAGGCTATACCGTAAAGCAGATCGGCGAGAAACTGACATATCCCACGCCCCCGGAACGGGTGCGCGGTGCAGTCTGGAAACATCTGCTTGAGACCGGGGTCATACTTACGAAAGAGCCGGGCAGCGGCAAAGAACAGGGGAAAGCGGAATACAGGATGGAACGGGATAAGTACGGCAGAACCAGCTTCCGGCTTGCATCGTCCGGCGGGGATCGTGCCCGGTCCATCTGCTTTAAAGAAAAATTTTATAACGAGACGCAGGATGGCGCTTTGAAGCTTTTTCTGGGTAAGCTCTGTGAAAGAAACGGTGAAAACGAAGTATACATTTCCTGTGATTTCGGCTGGTGGAGCCGGAGCGAACCGGAGAAGCTGGCAGAGGCAGTGGAGGTGCTGAACGAACGCCAGCAGGAATATATCTCAGGACTTCCATGGGAGAACATAGTCTGTTATCACAGACTGGATATGCGGATGCGGGAGATTGTGGTGAAGCTGTACGAAGCAGGATATTATCAGGGAACCTGTTATTGCCTGAAAACGGCGGAGAGAATTATGATCGAAAAAAGGTGAACGACAACACGGTTATTCACCGGATTTATATAGATAATGATTATAAATGGCATGATTAAGAAATTCCTAATATTTTCTCAAGAAAGAATTGAGAAATAAGTAAGAATATAATTAAAAACGACGCGTCTTCAGTTGATATAATATTGATATCAAAGCTGGAGGGCGGATATATGGATCAGAATATTTCACGGACAAAAAAGAGAGGCGGACGGGGCAGAAAAAGGAGAGGAAAGAAAAGAATACAATTATTCCTGAATTTCTTCATATTTGTCTGTATTTTGATCATTATGCTTTGCATCGGGATTTCCGGAAGCAGAGATGGCGCAGTAGATGCCGGTTTTAGGGCAATTCAGCGCAGGATAGCGTATGCGGCGGATGAATGGAGAAATTCGGGCCATGAAACGGCACAGGTTCAGCGTAACGCAGCAATGCTTTCCGGGGTGTCGGACAGTTCATGGGACGAATCAGAGTATCCGGGCAGGATATCGGACAGTTCATGGGACGAATCAGAGTATTCGGATAGAACGACGGACAGTATCGGGGAGGAATGGAAGCTTACTCTGGTAAATAAATGGAATCCTCTGCCGGAGAGGGTGGACATAGAGATCGTTGAACTGACTAACGGAGAACGGGTGGACAAGCGGATTTACCCGCATCTGCAGAAGATGTTTGACGATGCAAGGGCAGAGGGTATTTATCCTGTTGTGCGAAGCGGCTATCGGACAAGACAGGAACAGGAAGAAATTTATGACGACAGAATACAGGGGTATCAGGCGGATGGAATGTCTGCAGAGGAAGCGAAGATGGAGACAGAACTGTGGGTGGCGGTTCCCGGCACCAGCGAACATGAGCTTGGGCTTGCAGTTGACATCAACGCAGACAAAATACGCTCCGGGAGGACAGAAGTATATGCATGGTTAAAAGATCATGCGCATTTGTACGGGTTTATCAACAGGTATCCATCCGATAAGACAGAAATCACGGGCGTGGCCAACGAACCCTGGCATTACCGTTATGTGGGAACCGGGGCGGCGGCAGAAATATACGAGAGAGGTATTTGTCTGGAAGAGTATCTCGAATCGGCTGATACGAACGGATGATGCAACTTTGATGCATATATGATGCAATTCTGATGCAGTCGTATTTTATCATAATACAGCAGAGTGTTTATATGCCGGTGTAATGAAAGGACGGAATTGCCGGAACATGGTGCGCGGATTTAGAAATTTCGTGAAACAGAATCGGGCATTTTCCGCACAGATTAGAGATTTCGCGGGGCGGAATCGTGAAGGCAGGATAAAAGAAGCTGTGATAAAATACATCAGAAGCAGGAGAATTACATCATGAGAAGCAAAACGAACATTGGAAAAAAGAGTATGGGCAGGAATAACAGTGAAAGGAAGGCGATTACTGCATTGACTGTCCTGGTCATAGTTGCCGTGACAGCGATCTTGCCGGGGTGTGGAAACACATTACAAAGCGTGGAAGAACCGGCGGTGGAGGATATGCAGGATAAGGCCGTGGATGTGGTCTTGGAAAAGCGGGTTGAGGCGGACGAAACACAACGTAAGGCAGACAATCGGCTGAAGGATGAAGTGAGGGAGACACAGCAGACCTCTGAGAAGATACAAATACGGAATGAGATACAATCTGACGGGAACAGAACCGGACAATCAGATCATGGTTCAGACAAAACCGGCATAAAAGAGGTTCCTGATGGTTTTGAACTGGAATTGACTTCGGAGGATTGGGGACTTTCCTTCGGGGAGGCTGGAACACAGCCCGGAGGAAATGCGAAACCGGAAGATCTGGCATGGTATGATGCCTATTATGTGGGAGATGACAGTGAAAAGGTGATCTATCTTACCTTTGACTGCGGCTATGAGAACGGCAATACAGAACCGATTCTGGATGCCTTGGAGAAACATGATGTGAAAGCGACCTTTTTTGTGGTGGGGCATTTTCTGGAAACAGCCCCTGAACTGGTAAAGCGTATGGTAGAGGAAGGTCATACGGTGGGAAACCATACCTACCATCATCTGGATATGCCCACGATTTCCGACAGGGAGACTTTTCAGAAAGAAATGGATGATGTGGCGGATCTGTTCCATGAAATTACGGGTAAGGAACTTTCGGCGTATTACCGTCCGCCTCAGGGAAAATGCAATGTGGACAATCTGAAAATAGCCTGTGAATTGGGATATAAGACAATATTCTGGAGTCTCGCATATGTGGACTGGGACCAGGACAACCAGCCCGGCCATAAAGAGGCATTTGACAAGCTGACAACGCGGGTACATCCGGGAGCAATCGTACTTTTGCATAATACTTCGTCAACCAACGGAGAAATTCTGGATGAACTTTTGGGCAGATGGGAAGAGATGGGCTACACTTTTAAGCCCTTGTCGGATCTGACAGAGGGCTGACCTGTGAAAATCAGAACAAATACTCATGCCCCGCCAGGACAGCCCGGGGGATATCAAGCAGGCTTGCAATATGCATGGGGATTAATGTAAACGAAAAGGACGGCATATAACAATGAATGAACTGGAAAAGTGTCTGGCGGGTTTGAACTATAACTGCCATGATGAGATCTTTCTGGAATTTAAGCGAAGGGCAAGAGAGCTTTTGACGGCATACAACAGTCTCTCATATGAACAGAAACCTGAGAAAACAGAGATTCTGCGGAAAATGTTCGGTGGGATGGGAAATAATGTTTCGGTGGGAACGCCTTTTTTGTGTGATTATGGAAGGAACATTTATATCGGTGACAATGTTTCCGTTAACATGAATTGTACTTTTGTGGACTGCAACAGGATTCAGGTCGGGAGCAATGTGCTGATCGCATCCAATGTGCAGATTTATACAGCGACACATCCGGTCGAGCTGGCGGAGCGTCTTACACCAGGATGGAATCCTGAGAACGGTGAATATTTTTGCAGGACATATGCCCTTCCGGTTAAGATCGGGGATGGATGCTGGATCGGTGGAGGGGTGATCATTCTGCCGGGCGTCACCATCGGGGATGGAACAGTGATCGGAGCCGGAAGTGTTGTGACTAAGGACATTCCTGCGCATTGTGTGGCGGTGGGTAATCCTTGCAGAGTGATCAGAGAAATTAATCAGGACAGGTGTGACGGTATGGAAGATGCCGTAAACAGCATGAAATTTTAAGGAACTCGTGATAGGTGGACATATCTGACTGTCCGATGGAGAAAGTGATGCATAAGATAGGAATTATTTCGGATACCCATGGCCTTCTGCGGCCGGAGGTGACAGAGATTTTAACAGGCTGTGATGTGATCCTGCATGGCGGGGACATTAACAGCCTTAAAATTTTGAATGCACTTGAACAGATTGCACCGGTTCATGTGGTCCGGGGCAACAATGATAAGGAATGGGCAAAGGATCTTCCGGAGAACCTTGTCCTGAACCTTTACGGCATTCAGTTTTTTATGGTTCATAACAAAAAACATATTCCGAAAGAGAAGGAAGACACGGGCAATGCGGATATCATCATCTATGGCCATTCCCACAAATATGAGGAAAAGTACGAGGACGGAAGACTTTATCTGAATCCCGGAAGCTGCGGGCCCAGGCGGTTTACACAGCCCATTACTTTTGCTGTGCTGGAAGTGGGAGATGACGATTCCTGTCGGGTAAAAAAGGTGGAGATCCCGCACACGGCCGGAGAGGGAAAAACCGTCAGGGGACACATAAGCAGGAGTGAAGCGGACGGAATGGAGCGCACATGTATGCAGACGGAGAAAGGGGCGGCGGATGACCGGTCAGCAGATGCAGAGAAAGCAGTGCCGGAACAGGAGATATTTTCTCTGGATATGGGTCGGATCGTCCGGGGTGTAATGCGGGATACAGACAGGAGACTGTCAGTAAAAGAGATTGCGGCAAAGAACGGGATCAGTGAGGAACTGGCGGAACAGATCTGCCGGTTGTATCTGACACATCCGGGGGTAAGTGTGGACGGGATTTTAGGGAAGATGGGATTATGACAAAAAGAAAACGAAAAAAATAATAGTGCGGCAGACCCCTTATATGCTATAATAAATTGTCTTTTGACAGAGGTACATAAAGGGATAATTCGAAAGGAGCAGGGGGTTATGAACAGAAGTGAAGCAATTCTGAAACTATGTGAAGAGAAGAATATCCGTATGATCGATTTCAAGATGACGGACATCGACGGACGGTGGCGTCATATCACGATTCCGGTTGAGCGGTTTTGTGAGGATACATTTGTATACGGCATCGGTTTTGACGGCTCCAATTATGGGTATGCGCCCATTGAGAAGAGCGATATGGTATTTCTGCCGGATCCGGATACGGCTTATGTGGATCCGTTTGCGACAGTGCCCACGCTGACCATGTGCGGTAATGTATGCACCATCGGAAAAGGGGAGAACAGGCCTTTTGACCAGTATCCGAAGAATGTCAGTCTGCGTGCGGTAGAATATATGAAAGAAAGCGGCATCGCAGATCAGATGATCATCGGGCCGGAGTTTGAATTTTATCTGTTTGACACGGCACGGTATGAAGTGTCTCCTCAGCAGTGCGGTTACCGTGTGGACACCAGACAGGCTGACTGGAACTGTACGCTGGATGAGTATAAACCGGGTAACAATGGCTATGAAGTGCCTTATAAGGGCGGTTATCATGTGGCGGCACCGCAGGATGTGGGCTATGATCTCCGAAGCCGTATGTGTATGATGATGGAGGACTGGGGTATCCGTGTGAAATACCATCATCATGAAGTGGGCGGTCCGGGACAGATGGAGATCGAGGTGGAACTGGCGGATATGCCGGCTATGGCGGACAATACCATGATCATCAAATATATTATCAAGAATCTGGCGGCAAAGGAAGGAAAGACAGCTACTTTCATGCCCAAGCCGATCTATCAGGAGGCAGGCAGCGGCCTGCACGTACATATGCTGTTAATGAAAGATGGACAGCCTTTATTCTATGATGCAGAGGGATATTCGGGCTTAAGCCGCACGGCTCATTATTTTATTGGCGGCCTGCTTAAGCATATCGGATCTCTGTGTGCATTTACCAATCCGTCAACCAATTCCTTTAAGCGGCTTGTACCCGGATTTGAGGCACCGGTGACAGTGGGATATGCCACCTCGAACCGCAGTGCAGTGATTCGTATTCCGGCCTATGCCAAGACACCGGAGACTAAGCGTTTCGAACTGCGCAACCCGGATGCGACGGCGAATCCGTACTATGCTTATGCGGCGATTCTGATGGCAGGACTGGACGGTATTGAGAATCAGATCGACCCGGAGGCAAACGGGTGGGGGCCTTATGACTTTAACCTGTATACATTGTCCGAGGAGGAGCAGAAGAAGATCAAAGGTCTGCCGAAATCTCTTGGAGAGGCGCTGGATGCGCTTGAGCAGGACCATGATTATCTGACCAGAGGCGGCGTGTTCCCGGAGAGACTGATTGATGTCTGGGTGGCGCGCAAGCGGGCGGAACTTAAGAAAATGGAGCAGATTCCGAATCCGGCAGAATTTAAGATGTATTATGATCTGTAAAAAACAAGAAGAAGGATTGAAAATCTGTTACAGGACACGGGTTAAAAAATCAAAGATTTTCAACTTTCTATTTAAGCAGTATCGCAAGTAGGTTTACGATATGCATGGGAATTGTTATGAAGAATTATGACTTAACAGAAGGCAGCATTATGGATAAACTGCTGAAGTTTGCATTCCCCATTATGGTGGGGAATCTGCTTCAGCAGTTGTATAATATTGTGGATACGCTGATTGTGGGGCGTTATCTGGGAGAAAAAGCGCTGGCGGCGGTGGGATCTTCTTACGCACTTATGGTATTTATCACATCAATCATGATCGGCCTTTGCATGGGCAGCAGCGCTTTTTTTTCCATGCAGTTCGGTGCGAAGGATCAGAACAGGCTTGAAAAAGGGATTTTCATTGCTTTTGTGGCCATCGGTATCGTTGCGTTTATTCTGAACGGCATTGTTTATGGCGCAATGGGCGGCATACTTGTCTTTCTGCGCGTGCCGAAAGAGGTTGCACCGCTGATGAGGGAGTACCTGGTGTGGATTTTTGCGGGGATTATGGCGGTATTTCTCTATAATTTCACAGCGAATCTGCTCCGGGCTGTGGGCAATTCCGTGATACCCCTTGTGTTTCTCGGAATATCTGCCGTGGTCAATATCGTGCTGGACCTGTATTTCATCAGAGGTCTGGGATGGGGCGTGGGCGGTGCGGCGGCTGCTACGGTGATCTCCCAGTATCTGGCGGGGATCGGTATTGTGCTGTATTACTTTCTCAAGTACCCGCAGCTTAAGGTGACGAAACAAAACCGGCATTTTGATACCGGCATTTTGCGGGAACTGGCAGGACTTTCGACACTTACCTGCCTGCAGCAGTCCATCATGAACTTTGGCATTCTGATGGTACAGGGCCTTGTGAACAGTTTCGGTCCGGTGGTGATGGCAGCTTTTGCCGCGGCGGTGAAGATTGATTCCTTTGCCTATGCACCGGTACAGGATTTCGGCAACGCTTTTTCCACCTATGTGGCACAGAATTACGGAGCGGGCAAGACAGAGAGAATCCGCCGGGGAATGCGGGATGCCGCCCTGGGGGCGTTTGTATTCTGCACTGTCATCTCCGTTCTGGTGGTGGTGTTTGCCAGTCAGCTTATGGGACTGTTTCTGAACGAGGAGAGCGTGGAAGCAATCTCGGTGGGTGCGGGATATCTGAGGATCGAAGGTGCCTTTTATTTTGGTATCGGTCTGCTGTTTCTTTTGTACGGTTATTACCGTGCCGTTCATAAACCGGGGATATCGGTGGTTTTGACGGTGATCTCCCTGGGCACCCGCGTGGTTCTGGCCTATGCATTGTCGTCTGTGGCGTGGATCGGCGTGACGGGGATCTGGGTGTCTGTGCCGATCGGATGGATTCTGGCGGATCTGACGGGGATGTGGTATTATTGGAGGTGCAGGAGACGTCCGGCAGAATAGAGAGGGCGGGATTGTCCGGAGTATGAAACGGAATAAAACATGAAGAAAATATTGGGTATCGCAGGTGCGATCGTAGGTATCATTGTTATCGGAATCATATTGATCAGCGTGAGGGAGACGGACACCGAGGTGACCAGAAATCAGACAAAAGTGGGATTTGTCCTTAACGGAAGTATTGATGACCATAGCTGGGGACAGTCACATTTTGAAGGGATGGAACAGTGTGCCGGCAGTCTGAACCTTTCGGTTATTTATAAGGAAAATATTCCGGCTGATGAAAGCTGTAAGGAATGCATGGAGGAACTGATCGGACAGGGCTGCAAAATTATTATCTGTAATTCTTTCGGTTATGGAGATTATGTGCTGGAAGCGGCTCAGGAGCATCGTGACATTTACTTTTTTCATGCCACAGGCGTGGAGGAAGCACATAATCTGGCCACTTATTTCGGCAGGATCTATCAGATGCGGTATTTGAGCGGAATCGTGGCGGGATTACAGACCGAGACCGATAAGATCGGTTATGTGGCGGCGTATCCCATTTCAGAAGTGAACCGGGGGATCAATGCATTTACGCTTGGGGTGCGGGAAGTCAATCCTGACGCGCAGGTGTATGTGGAGTGGACCCACTCCTGGACAGGGGAAAAGGAGGCGGCAGAAGCCACGGAACGTCTGCTTGACGGGCAGGACATTGATGTTGTCACGATCCATACCGACACCAACAGGACATTGGAGATTGCGGAAGAGCGGGGGATCTGGAGCATCGGTTATAATATGGATAATGCAGAACTGTATCCGAATACGTTTCTGACGGCGCCCGTGTTTGAATGGGAAAATTTTTATGAGCCTTATCTGCTGGGATGCCTGCAGGGAAAATTCCGGGGAAAGCATTATTGGGAAGGAGCAAAAACCGGTGTTGTTTCCCTTGCGCCGTTGAGCGGGAATGTGAAAGCGGGGATTGCGGAACGGGTGGCACAGGAGCGTGAGAAGTTCATGAGCGGAACTTTTGATGTATTTTATGGGCCGGTTACGGATTCGGAAGGAGAACTCCGCATCCGCGAGATGGAAAGCATGACAGATGATGACATGCTCAATGGTTTTGACTGGTATGTGGAAGGCGTAGAACTCTATGAAGAAAGAGTGGGTGAAAAGGAATAGAAAGATCATTGCCGGTATTTTCATTTTTGTCGTGATATTCAGCGTGGTAGGTATTCTGATGCAGAATAAGATGAAGACGCTGTTGAACTATTATGTGGAGCAGCAGGCGGTGAGGCAGGCGCAGCTTCTGGCACAGATGACCGAGAACCAGTTTGAGTCGGAGCTGGAACAGCTTAACTGGACGGCGGAATATGTAAAAGATCATGAGGCGGAAAAACAGGATATCGTGAATACTTTTGCAGGGAATGAAGAGAAGATTTCCGTCGGACTGCTTGAGACGGATGGCAGCGCAGTGTGCGGAGAGGCGCTGGATTTTCTCGCATTTGACGGGATCAGACAGTCTTTCCGGGGACAAAATGCAGTCAGCTACAATGAAGACCAGGGACTGTTGTTTACAGTACCGGTCTACAGAGGAAGGAACGTGCGGTATGTATTGTATAAGCTGTATGATATAAGCTGTCTTTATAATAAGTTCGGTCTGGTCTGTTATGAGGGAAAAGGCAGAACGATGCTTCTGGACAACAGTGACCAGATCGTCATTCCCGGCAGCGATGCGGCAGAGGAAGATGTACATCTGATGCAGTCAGAGGAAATACGAAAAGGATTTGCGCATATGCGGGAGCAGCTGCAGGTCATGACGGCAGCCGCCTCCTATGTGGAGACGAAAGCGGGTGATTTTTTTATTTTTTCGGCTGAGATAGCAGATACAGATATGATTCTCGCGGGAATTGTGCCGAAGGATGTGGCCATGAAAGGCATATCCTATCTGATTGTACTGGTTCTGTGGGTGTTTACGCTGCTCATGGTGGTGCTGGTGGTCGGTATGGTTTATCTGTTCGGGGCGGAGGAAAAGGTGCGTGAAAGCAACGAACTTCGGGAAGCTAAACTGATGGCGGACAAGGCGAACCGTGCCAAAAGTGATTTTCTTGCAAATATATCACATGAGATACGAACGCCTATCAATGCGGTTATGGGCATGAACGAGATGATCCTGCGGGAGTGTGAACAGGAAGAGATCAGAGAATATGCGCGGAACATACAGGGGGCAAGTCAGACGTTGTTGTCGCTGATCAATGATATTCTGGATTTTTCCAAAATTGAGTCCGGTAAAATGGAAATTGTGGAAGGTGCCTATGATGCCGCGTCTCTGCTCAATGATGTGGTCAATATGGTGCGTGTCAAGGCGGAAAGCAAGAATTTGTGGTTCCACATAAATGTAGATGAGGATCTGCCGTGTGAATTGTGGGGAGATGCGGTCCGCAACTGTCAGATCGCAGTCAATCTTCTGAATAACGCGGTTAAATATACGAAGGAGGGCGGCGTGACATTTGATGTGTCGGGGCAGCCTGCGGCAAAGGGCAGGATTCTTCTGAGGATACGGATCACCGACACGGGAATCGGGATCAAAGAAGAGGACCGGCCGAGGCTGTTTCGCAATTTTGAGCGCCTTAACCTGGAAGAGAACAGAAATGTGGAAGGAACAGGGCTTGGGCTTGCCATTACATGCAGGCTGGTGGAACAGATGAACGGACGTATCGAGGTGGAAAGCGAGTACGGATCCGGGTCTGTTTTTACCGTATATCTGCCCCAGGGTGTCGTCAATGACAGTCCGTTGGGAGATTTCCAACTGAGATATCAGATGGCGGTAAGGCAGGACAGGCATCAATACCGGGAGAGCTTTACGGCGCCGCAGGCAAAGATGCTGGTGGTGGATGATACCGCCATGAACCTTCTTGTGATCACGCAGCTTCTTAAGAAAACCCATATGCAGATCGACACCTGTGCCAGTGGCCGGGAGTGCCTGGAAATGATTCGGGAGAAACAGTATGACGTGATCCTTTTGGATCATATGATGCCGGAAATGGACGGGATGGAGACGCTTAAGCGCATGAAGAGTGAAACCGGCCATATGTGTCCGGAGACACCTGTTATTGCACTGACGGCTAATGCGATCGTGGGTGTGCGTGATACATATATCGAGGCAGGCTTCAATGACTATCTGAGTAAGCCTGTGGAGGGGGCGGAACTGGAAGAGATGCTTAAGAAATATATTCCCCCGCAGAAGCTTCAGACCGTGGCAGAACAGAAGAGGCCGGCAGAACAGGATGCGGTAAAGGCTGTGAAATCAACTTTTTCAGGACTTTTGGATACTGCATTGGGAATCCGGTACTGCGGTGACAGTGAGGAGGTATACCGGGAGGTTCTGACAGAATTCTGTGATGTGGAGACGGAGGACAGGCAGAAGATAGAACGGACTTATTGGGAAGGAAACTGGAAAGACTATGCGATCGTGGTACACGGACTGAAATCTTCGGCTCTCAGTGTGGGTGCAAAGAAGTTATCGGAGGAGGCAGCCGGTCTGGAACGGGCGGCGAAGGAGATGCAGAACAAAGATGCCCTGCACAGGCAGGAAGTACTGGCATATATCAGAGAGTATCATGTCATAACCATGGAAATGTACGGGAAGGCTGTGACAGAGGGGAGAAGATATCTGGAAAACTGTGTGTGATTGTGCCAGACCGGACAGGGGGATGCAGAAGGACATATTTTTTGTCTGAAAAGTTGCAGAAAAAGTAAATAAAAGCTGGGATATGGCTTGCGGATAAATATAGAGTTTGATATAATAAATTCGTATGTTGTTGGAAGAACAAAATAGATGTCAGTTACACATTATACATACAGACATTAGTGCGGGAGAGTGTTAAAATGCAGAACGTAGTTATTATCTCACAGATTCAAAGTTATCTTATTGTATCCCTGAAGGATTGGTTTGAGCGCGCGGAGTACGAAGTCATCACGGTGAAGGCGGATATCGATGCGATCAACAAGATTGAAGAGCAGATCGGTATTATTCTGCTCTATGTAGATGAGAAGATGATCGAGGAGCAGCAGGCGCTTAACTTTATCAAAGATAAGGCGGCAGAGGAGGATATTCCACTTTTTGCAGTTGGTGATGCGGATGAACTTAATACTGTGGAGAAGGTAATCACCAAGAATCTGATCCGTCAGAGATTCCAGCGGCCCATCAATGTCAGCGAAGTGGTAAGCACGGTCACCAATTATGAGAAGAAACACGGTAAACAGAATAAGAAGAAGATTCTTGTAGTAGATGATTCCGGAACAATGCTGCGTAATATAAAGGGATGGCTGGAAGAGTCATATCAGGTAACACTGGCGAATTCCGGTGCGATGGCTATTAAGTATCTGTCTACGAACAGGCCGGATCTTGTACTCCTGGATTATGAGATGCCTATTGTAGATGGCAAGCAGGTGCTTGAGATGATCAGGAGTGAGCATGAGTTTGCGGATATTCCGGTTATCTTCCTGACCAACAAGGGTGACAAGGAGACGATTATGGACGTTATGGCATTGAAACCGCAAGGGTATCTGTTGAAATCCATGGAGCCGTCTCAGATCACAAAGTCCATCGATGATTTCTTTGAGGAGATCAAGAGAAAAGAACTTTTAGGCATGTAATAAAGTAAAGTAATATACAGCAGTGGCTATAATAAGTTGAAAGATAAAAGCGCAGAGATTTGTTCTCTGCGTTTTTCATGGTATAGGAAATTGCTCCGCTTATTCGAGTTCGCGAAGCGAATCTCGCAAAGTTATTTGCGAAGCAAATTACTTTTTTTATCAACAAAAAGAAAGCGCAGGATATTGCCGCCTGCGCTTTTGTGCTTGAGAAAAAGTTAATTTGCGAAGCAAATTTACTTTTTTTATACAGAAAAGCTAAAATGATCCCCCGGCATGGGAACGGAAGTTTCTTCCTTAATGTTGTCCCAGTCGACATTCGAGATCTTGTCTAACAACTCCTCAGCGGTGGAAGCATATACGGTAGTGCGTTTGCTATGCTCATATTTGTATTGCTGGGGATGCCTGGGGTCGGTCTTGTCTGCCTGGGCTTTCCCGGCAGCCTCTTTCTTGTCGGCTCTGATCTTATCTACGAATTCCTTCTGGCGTTCACCGGCCTTCTCCAATTCTGCAAAGAAGGACATCTCGCCGTCCTTGCCGATGGAGATTCCCATGCGGACAACCTCATCCTTGTGGTCACCCAGCTGCTCCTTTACATCATCAAGTTTGCCTACCGCATCATCAAGAAGAGAAAGGTTCTGTTTCTTGACATCTTCATCAGCCGCCATACGCTCTAATTCTTCCGAATCAATCAAAACGCTGTACTCTTTTGTGCTGCGGGAGAGATAGGATGCAGCTTCCTCATCGGATTCATAGTCGGCAACCATGAAATCCATGTTGCTGTAGGTTTTCTTTAATTCCTGCAAAAGCGCCTTGGCTCTGCTGCTCAGCTGTACGGGATTTTTGTCCGTCTTCTTTGTGCTGTCGGCTTTCTTTGTCGAATCCGCGCCGGATGTCTTAGCCTGCTTTTCTTTGCTTCGCACGGAATTATCGTAATAATTGTTTTGATACGCGTTGTATCCGCTTACTTTGTTCATGATACATGCCCTCCTTAGCCTGGTTCGTAAATCCGTTTACTTACTGATGATCCCTTTTGGACCATTTCTTATTTTATATATCGTAGGATTGTATGGTTTTCTTAACAGTGATAAAGCAAAATATTGCTGCTTCAGCCAGGAGGAATGATAACGTGTGCACGGACATTGACAAAAAACAGGGAGCGTAGTATAAATAATCATATTGTAAGGCGGAGATCAGGGATGAGATTTTACCTGAAGCCCGAACAGAAGGAACAGCAGCGTCAGAGAAAATACAACAGATACAGGTGAGGAACTGTATATGAGTGGAATCGTAAAGTTGTGGGAGCGGATAAAACATTTCAGACTGAGTATTTTGAATTATCATATATTTTTGCAGATCTGCGCGGTACTGCTTGCTTTTATACATTTTACCCTGATGGCGGTGCTTGATATCGGGGGAATGTTTTTCCTGAGCAAACTGAATATCGTCAGTATTATTGTTTATGCGTCGGCCTTTTTTTACGCAAGACGCAAAAGGATCAGGCTTGTATATCATATTTTTACTACTGAGGTGCTGCTATACTCGATGATCTCTGTGTATATACTGGGCGAGGCGACACAGTTTGGCCTGTATTGTCTTGCCATGATGCCGTTTACCTTCCTGACCAGCTATGTTTTGAACTGTCAGAACCAGGAAAGAAAAGACTTTCATCCGATGGCGAACTTCATGGTCATCTGTGCGTTTTATTTTGTAGAGTTGAGTCTGGGTAATTTCAAGGATCCGGTGTACGTGATCGAAAATGCATCGATTGTATATTTCCTGCGCGTTATGAATATGTTTATCAATGTGCTGTGCATCCTGTTCGGGTGCCGGGTACTTTGTGTGATCGCTGTAGAAAATACGATGACGATCAAACATAATATGGAAGAGATGGAACAGCTGATGCATCAGGCAGAAGCTTCTAACGAGGCGAAAAGCGTTTTTCTGGCAAATATGTCCCATGAGATCCGGACGCCTATGAATGCGATCTGCGGTATGACGGATATGCTGCTTGATGAAGATCTGACGGAAAAGGGAAGGGAGTATGCGACGACCATTAAGTCATCGGGAGATGGGCTGCTCAGCATCATCAATGATATTCTTGATTTTTCCAAGATAGAGTCGGGTAAAATGCCGATCATTCCGGAAGAGTATTATTTTGCGTCCATGATTCATGACGTGATGAGCATGATGGAGATACGAGGCAAAGGAAAACCTGTAGAACTGTCAGCAAAAATTTCGGATGACGTGCCCCGTAAGCTGTACGGGGATATCGGAAGAGTCAAGCAGGTCGTGATCAATGTCATGGGAAACGCCATGAAATTTACCCATGAAGGTTCCGTTACGCTTACGGTTTTCTGGAAACAGGAAGAAAAGGATACAGGCCGGCTTGTTTTCAGTGTTGCGGATACGGGCATCGGCATTAAAGAGGAAGACCGGGATAAACTTTTCCGCTCTTTTGAACAAGTGGATATGAAGAAGAACAGAGGCGTGGAGGGAACAGGGCTTGGACTGTCCATTTCCAGACTTCTGGTGGAAAATATGGGTGGCAGCATCCGGGTGGAAAGCGAATACGGCAAGGGCAGCACTTTTACTTTTGATATCCAGCAGAAAGTCGTAGACAGTGCGCCCTGTGAGTATAGTAAAAATAAGCGCGTGGTGGAATGCAGGCCTTTTGAGATCAATTTCAAGGCTCCGGAGGCCAGAGTGCTGGTGGTGGATGACAACAAGGTCAATCTCCGCGTGGCGGCCGGCCTTCTTCGCAAGTTCGGCATTGTGCCGGATCTGGTGGATAACGGCCGGGACAGTGTGGACATGATCCGCAGGCAGGCGCAGTATGATCTTGTATTTATGGATCATATGATGCCGGAACTTGACGGTATAGAGGCCACGAAGCTGATTCGGGGGATTGGTACGCCTTATACGGACAGACTTCCTGTTGTGGCGCTGTCTGCCAATGCGGTTAAAGGTATGGAGGATGAATTTCTGGTGGGCGGCATGAACGATTTTCTGCCGAAACCTATTGATCTGGAAATGCTGGCCGCCATATTGAAAAAATGGCTTCCGCCAGAGCAGATCAATGAGATGGATGGAGCCACAGTGTAACAGAATAAGCCGGCGTGTATGATGACAAGATCATGATCACGCCGGCTTCTTGCGTTTAGCAGTATTCGCGCATGCTGATAAAATTGTGATAGGGAAGTGCATTCTTCGTGTAACCGTTGGTACTGATATGGATGTTCTTCGCCTGTTCCCGTTCACATGCCTCATCCAAAACCTGAGAAAAAAACGTCTGCGCGAAGGTCTGGGACGGGTTCTGTCTGGACTGGTGTTTTTTGTCATTGGAAGAAACCTTCCTTAACGGGGAAATCGCCATAACCGCCTCAACTTTATAATTCTTTTCGTATGCATATACTGCGGTAATCCCTCCTTGGACAATATATTTGTGAACCTCTTGTTCTATTTATAGTATCGGCAGGAATCTTTTTTTCTTAACACCATTTTAACAGATTAATCGAGAAAATGGAATAAGAAATCTAAAAATAATCCCATAAAATGTTGAATTTTCAGAAAATATTAAAATATTTTGACTGTGCAGATCAGAAGGGAAAAAAGATGTTCAGGACAGGCCGGGAGCGTGGATTACACCTTGCAAAAAGCACCTTTGCTACCTTAATTTGAAAAACGAAAAAGTGGGTTGACATATGACTACCCATATGCTAGATTGTAGGTAGGCAAACGTAAACCAAACAAACGGGATGCAGAGGAGAACGGGAATGATAAAACTATCAGAAGCAGAATGGAAAGTGATGAGCCTGCTGTGGCGGGAGTCGCCCCAGACAATGATGCAGCTTACCAATCATTTTAAAGATACAACAGGATGGACGAAGCACACGGTGATGACATTTTTACGCCGTATGGAAGAAAAACATGCCATCCACCATGAAGATGGAGAGCGGGCAAAACTGTATTATCCCGACATAAAGCAGGAGGAAGCAGTTCTGCAGGAGACGGAGGAATTTCTGGATAAGGTATTTGGCGGCAGAATGGGGCTGATGCTCAACACGCTGGTGGAGAAAAAGGCATTGTCGAAAGAAGAGATCGCTGAGATGTATGAGATCCTGCGCCGTGCGGAGGAGAAACAGCAGTAGCGGATTGACATACAGGAGGGCTGGCTATGGCAGAGATAATTGTGAGTACGACGGTTTTGATATTGATTGTGTTGATTCTCCGGCGGGTTACGATGGGCAGGATCAGCATGGAAATGCGCTATGCTTTGTGGCTTTTGGTTGCGGTGAGATTACTTATTCCGGTGAGTTTCGGAAACAGTCCGGTCAGTGTGCTGAACCTGGTGCGGACAGACATACTTTTTGAAAATGTTACAGTGAATAGGGCGGGCAGACACACCGGAGCGAATCCGGGTGAAGATGCGGATGCAAAGAGCAGGTATCATGCAGCGGATTACGGAGCAGCAGATACGGGTATGATGAATTTCGGAATAACGGCGGGTGCAGAAGGCACCGGGAAAACGAACTTCGGGAACAGGACGGATGCAGAAGGCACCGGGAAAACGAATTTCGTAAAACTGCCGGAAACAGCAGGCACATACAAGGGAAACAATCTTGTGAAGACGGCAGCATCGGAGATCGGAGAAGTGGATCCGGGGATCGTGGCGGATGCAGATGGTATTGCGGCAGGGAAGACGGATGCCGCAGTGGATGATACAGCCGGGAATACCGGAAACATGCCGGCAGATGGCATTGTTACGAGATATGTCTTTCTCATCATCTGGATTGCGGGGATGGTGATTACGGGGGGATATATGCTGATCGGACAGGTACGTCTGGTTGGGCATTTGCGCCGGATCAGGAAAGCAGTTTTACCGGATCGGCTGCCGGATGTGTGGGCAAGCCGGCTGGAAAAGCACAGGATGCAGGTTTATACGGTGGCAGGACTGCCGAGTCCGTGTATGGCAGGCCGCAGTATCTATATTTTACCGGAACTGCTGGAAGACAGGGAACAACTGGCCCATGTGCTGGCTCACGAATATGCCCATGGGGTTCAGAAAGATACGCTCTGGGCGTTTCTGCGCAGCGTATTGTGTGCAGTTTACTGGTTCTATCCCTTTGCCTGGGTGACGGCATATGAGGCAAAGCAGGACAGTGAGCTTGCCGCCGACGAGCGGGCAATCGGATTGTTAGGGGAACCGGATCGGTATGCATACGGAAGGACACTGTTGGCTTTTCTGGGCGGCGGCCACCGGGGGAGCAGCTGTACGGGCATGGTACTGACAATGGATGGCAGTGGAAAAAGAATAAAGGAGAGGGTGTTTATGATCGCAGGAAAAAAGAAGAAAAGCAGTATTGCAGCAGGCGTTGTGGTTCTGATCATGTTACTGGCCTGCGGCTGTTCCTTTACCGGAGCAGAAAAAGAAGAAACGGATGCGGCGGAAAGAAGTATGACAGTGCGTGATAAAGCGGACGCTGATACTGACGGGCAGGCGGAGAATGGACAGGATGCCGCAGGCCATGAAGAAAACGGCAAGGATACAGCAGGCCGGGAGGAAAATGATCAGGTGACAAATACGGATGGAGAAGATGTCCTGACTGTAGTGGGAGGCGCGGGAGAGAACGCAGAGGTGACAATTGAAACAAAGGAACAGCTTGAGAAAGAAGAGAGTGAACTTCTTCTCAGACAGAAGGAGATAGAGGCGGGAATAACGGCAACGGTGGAGGCGGCAGACAAAAACCGGCAGAAGTTGAATGATCTCCTTGAGGCCAGGAAAACAGAATTGGCGGCGGAGGGAGATTCGGAACAGACAGTTTTTATACAAAAAGCAATAGAAGAGTTGGAGACGGATTTGGATGAACTTGAGACTGGACTTCAGCAAAGAATAGAAATGCTTAAGAAAGAAAATGAAGAGATACAGAAAAACCTTGACAGAATAGAGTCAAAAAAGAAGGAGACTGCAACAGAAAAATTCACTGAAATGCTCGCCGGAACAGATGATTCCGGGCTGGCATCGGCGGCCGGTATAGAACCGGCGGAATATTATGATGATCTGTATCGTGATCAGAAGAATCCTTTGGAGGATGGAAACTGGTATCTGCTTCGACGGGATGAAGAGGACGAAATAGATTTTTACGGATTGTTCACCGAAGAATTCGGCTGCCGGGGTGTCAAGACGCTGATCGACGGGGATGTGAATACTTTTGACATATCATGGGCGGTTACATCCCGCGGCATTGAGGTGATGATGTTTGAGAAAGCCGAAGATGGCAGGCCCAGAAGTTTTGCTTTTCAGGTGTGCGCGGAGAATACCGGACGTTCGGAAGTATGGAATCTGTATCTGGCGGACCGGTATGATACGGGAACGATAGAACTGTATTCTTTTGAGAAAGAGGAATGGCAGGAACAGTTTGAATCCGTGAGATTTCAGGTTGATGAGGAAGCGGCAAAGGTATCTGTCGACACATATGCCTACGGGGATGCTGTCAGACATCCGGGAGTTATTGATATATCGGAATACCGTTCATATAAGGTTGAAAAGGCAGTTTGGGACGGCTCCACGGCAGGATTCCGGTTCGATCGCGAAGCAGACACTGAAACGGAATCTCCAATTACCTTCCTGACAACGATCGGCCTTAAGCTTGCCGGAGAAGAGGAGATTCAGTCCTCCGGGCTTTCGATGATCGAATGTCCCGTTACGATGAAGGGTTCCTTTGGCGACAGGGAATGCGTGCTGGGCGCTCCTGTGGTGAGTGAAACAAGCGTGTGCGGTATGCGGAGGACAGTTCCGTAAAAATATATATTGAGTCAATACAAGGGCAGTTACGAACCGGTAAAGGTTTGCAGCTGCCCTTGTGCATTTTCGGAGAGCGCTGCCGACGCAAAACGGGAGTATGATGGAGCAGGCATGATTGCCGGAAAGGTTCTCATTGTGATTTTTTCATAAAAAAGATGATAGAAGATTGGTAAATACCACGGCTTGCGAAAAATAAACTCATTCTATATAATGATGATATGTATTAGCGCAACCGATTGCGCAACGTTGCGCTGCATACCCGTGTGGAAGGTACAGGGGTGGTGAAATCGGTGTACATTCGACAGGTCAGCCGACAGGAAAGAAGTAACATACCCGAAAAGACACAAGGGAATCGTTACAGGCACAGAGAGGGATGGAATCATTCAGGAAACAGAAATGCTGTGCGGATTACGTCCAAAGCTGATTGGGGTTCGGAAGTACATTCATAAAGAATGGGAGGAAGATAATGAGAAAACAGGTAAGGCAGTATTTGCGAAGAAGTCTGTGCGGTATTTTGAGCGCGGCGATGATCCTGACAGGCTCATCAATTTCCGGCATGACCGTGTATGCAGTAGAGCCGAATGTGGAAAATGCGGAACAGACGGATGATGTGGACAGCAGTGTGAATACGACTCCGTCCGAAGAAAACCAGGATACGGTTCAGAATCCTGATGCGGACAGTGATGATTCTGCAGATGTTGACGATAATGCGGGTGATGATGCCGGGCAGGAGAACACGGATGGACAAGATCAGCCGGGTACTGATGCGACATTGCCTGATCACAGTGAGGACGGCAGCAGCGCTGAGGATGGAGACATAGCAGACGGTGGCCGGGAAGATGAATCTGACGCTGACGAACTGGAAGATACGGATGCGGCAGACAGTGATGCAGAAGACGACAGCAAGCCGATTCCGGAGAAGAACGACGTGAATGTGACGGCGGCAGAGGATGGGGCTTCTACCGAGTATGGTACATTAGAAAACGGGGGCTTTGAAAACGGAACAGAAGTAAACGGTGTCTGGACACCTGACGCGTGGACATTCAATCCGGCGTTTACCGGAGAAAGCGGAGATGGGTTTAAGACGAAGACGATTGGTACCGGGCATGGAAACAATTCGCTCTTTATCTGGAAAAATAATGAGACGACAGATATAACGATCAGCCAGGTAATTCAGAACATGGAGCCGGGTGCATATATTGTTGTGATGAATGCCGGCGGTATTTATACGAAAGACCAGATCAGTTTAAAGGTGGAAAGTGTAGAACAGTCAGATGAGAATGACGAAGAATATTCAACAGTCATTGAGGAACTGGTTACACAGGGTCTGGGAGAATGCGATGGCTGGGAAAAGTGGAATGAGATTGGGACAGAGCCGTTCGCGGTAGCGGTTTCCGGTGAAAAATCAGAAGTTAATGTTAAGATTACGATTTCAGGTAAAATTGGTGTGGGTCGCGAAGAGCAATTGAATATAGATGATATAAGCTTTGTGACCTATAAACTTGCAGACCTGCAGACACTTCTTACAAGTGCAGATGAAAAACAGGAAGCCGATTATACGGCGGAAACATGGTCGGTATTTGCTGAGAAGAAATCAGCGGCGAAGTCATTGGTAGACGGTGGCGCAACAGATGCGGATAAAGCCATGGAAATTATGACAGCTTATGTTGCACTGCAGAAAGCCATGGATGCACTGCAGTCATCTTCAACGGATGCAGACATAACTTTCTATTATTATGCTGGTGAGACAAAGGATGAAATCGGACTGTATTACTGGGGAGACAATATCTCTACAACGGCAGATCCGGCATCCTGGAAAGCATATGAAAATGACAATGTCTATTTGTTTACGCGGGAAAACGGATATACAGGCTGGTACAGTGTTCCGGTTACACTTTCAAACGGCGGTGTTGATTCAGGGTTTGAGATTTTTACAAGCAGCAGTCCCGCGGCACCGGTTGTACAATATAATGGTACAGATAAAAATGCAGATACTTATGGCGCGATTGTAAGCGGGAAAAATACAGCTTGTGCACATAAGAACGGTAAAGATTATATCGGAACTGATGAGGTGACAGAGCTGGACAAGGCGGTTGCTGTTATGCGGAATGTTACCATGCATATGTACAGTGCAGACAATGTGCCTTATCTGCAGGTGCCGGAGAATGCATCTATTGTTGCAGTAGCGGAAGCGACGGGAGAACTGACGGAACTGACGGGAAAAGAAGATGTTGACGGCGGTGTTGGCTATTCTTTTACAGCGGACACGGAACATGAGAACTGGTATACGATCACTTTTTCTGTGCCGGGGAATATTGCGTTTGACAGTAAGAAAACATGTAATCTGTACATGAAAGACAGTACCGGTGCATATGCGTGGGAGAAGAATCTGGTAAATGGGGCAACGGATGAATGGGGCGTTGATATTACACCTGTTTTTGCCGGCATGACCTATTACAAAGACGGCGTTTTTTACAAGACCATAGAAGAAGCAGATGCCATAACCCTCGGACAGCTTCGTGAGGTCCTTTCATCAGATGGACTCAAGAAGATTACCGACAAGGGTGCGGCTGGCTATACAGCAGAGACGTGGACAGTGTTTGCAACTGCCTTGGAAGCGGCACAGAAAGTAGAAAATGATAACAGCACGCAGGCAGAGGACTATAAAAGTGATGCAATCACGAAAGCTTACAATGATTTACAGGATGCAATGAAAGCGCTTGTATCTCTGGGATCGGATGTGACCTTCTATTATTATGCCGGTGAAACGGAAGATGAAATTGGCTTATATTATTGGGATAACAGTACAGAGAAGAAGAATCTGGCTTCCACAGCAAAGAAAGCAGACTGGAATGTATGGGGTGAAGGCGATACTTATCTGATGGAGAAAGTAGAGGGATATACAGGCTGGTACAGTATTCCGCTTACATTTATGAACGGCGGAACCGAGGCCGGTTTCCAGATCTTTACCAAAACGGCAGCTGAAGCTGCGGACAAGGTGCCCGTATTTAAATGTGATGAAGCAGCAGACAGCAATCCGGATGTCTACGGTGAGCTGACGTCCGGCAAAAACGATACACTTGCGGTTAAGAGCGGCATTAGTTATGCAGGTGCGGATAAAACCGCGCAGATCATGCGAAACGTTACACTGCATATGTACAGTGCAGACAAGGTGCCCTATCTGCAGGTTGCAAAGGATTCTAAATACAAAGCGATTGTTGTAGTAGATGAAGCAACAGGCGCGGCGATTAAACCGGAGGGAGAAGAGCCGGTTGACGGAAGCGTTGGATATCCTTTTACAGCAGATCCGGAATACAGAAACTGGTATACGATCACTGTTTCTGTGCCGGGGAATATTGCGTTTGACGGTGAGAAAACAAGTAATCTGTACATGAAAGACAGTACTGGTGCACATGCGTGGGAGAAGAATCTGGTAAATGGGGCAACGGATGAATGGGGCGTTGATATTACACCCGTTTTTGCCGGCATGACCTATTACAAAGACGGTAAATTATATGCAACGTTAGAAGAAGCAGATCCGGATGCAAAACTGTCACCGTTAGATATTCTCAAGCAGCTTGTAGAGGAGGCAAAGAAACTCAGACAAGAAGATTACAAGCGGGGCTGGGATGCATTCCAGAAAGCCCTTACAGCGGCAGAGAAAGTATTAAAAGCAGCAGCGGATGCCGAGGTTGATGAGACCAAAACGGCACCTACGGATGAGGAAATCCAGAAAGCCCATGATGATCTGGAAAAAGCCATGGATGCATTGGTTCCCGCTTCCGTTCAGGAAGCAGAGGTTAATGTACAGCAAGTTGCGTTAACCGATGATTTTATTACCGGTGCAGATATTTCTTCTTATCTTGCACTGAGAGAGAGCGGCACTGTTTTTAAAGACGAGAAAGGTAATCCTCTTTCAGATGCGGAATTTTTCAAGTATCTGAAAGCAGGCGGCACGAACTGGGTGCGTATCCGTATCTGGAACGATCCTTATGACAACAGCGGCAGAGGATACGGCGGCGGTAACAATGATTTGGAAAAAGCCAAAATCATGGGCAGGCTGGCAACGGAAGCCGGCATGAGAGTCCTGATCGATTTCCATTATTCGGATTTCTGGGCTGATCCGGCGAAACAGCAGGCGCCCAAGGCATGGAAGGCATACAGTATAGAACAGAAGGAAGCAGCTGTAAAATCCTACACGCTGGAGAGCCTGAACGCGCTTCGTGGGGCTGGCGTTGACGTAGGTATGGTACAGGTTGGTAATGAGACCAACAATGCAGTCTGCGGCGAGTCTTCCCAGACGAATATGGCGAAGATCTTCAATGCAGGAAGTGCTGCTGTGAGAGAATTTGATCCGAATTGTCTCGTTGCGGTTCATTTTACAAACCCGGAGACATCGGGCAGATACAACTCACTGGCAAAATTTCTTCAGGATCAAAAAGTTGACTATGATGTGTTTGCAAGTTCCTATTATCCCTTCTGGCACGGAACAACTTCCAATCTGGAAAGTGTATTGAAGAATGTTGCGGAGACTTACGGCAAGAAGGTCATGGTCGCAGAGACTTCCTGGGCGACTTCCTGGGATGACGGTGACGGACATGAGAATACTGCACCAAGAACCAGCCAGGATTTGAACTACGGAATTTCCCTTCAGGGACAGGCTGATGAACTTCGCGATGTAGTGAACGCGGTAAATAATATCAACAGTACACAGCCGGGACAGGCAATCGGTGTATTTTATTGGGAGCCTGCATGGATCTCACCCCTGAATGTCTATGACGAAGACGGGAATAGAGACGAGGATTTGTATAAACAGAATCAGGCATTGTGGGAGCAGTATGGTTCCGGCTGGGCGGCAAGTTATGCCTCCGAATATGATCCGGAAGATGCAGGTAAATGGTACGGCGGAAGCGCGGTTGATAATCAGTCATGGTTTGACTTTGACGGAAAAGCGCTTGCCACGGCTAAGATCTACAGCATGATTCGTACAGGAGCAGAGGCTGAACTGGCAATTGCCAGTGTGGAGAGCAGACTGGAAAAAGAAGTTCCTGTGGGAGAGAGCCTTGTATATCCTACGGCAACTGCTGTATATAACGATGGTTCGAAAAAGCAGCTGGAAGTAAAATGGGATGAGGACGAGCAGGAACTGGTCAACACAGATCAGGTCGGGGATTATATCGTTCATGGTATTGTAACGGAAGGCGGTAAGGAATATAAGATCATACTGACCGTCAAAGTAATAAGAACGTCTCTCAACAATATTCTTGTAAATCCGGGCTTTGAGCAGGATGGAACCGCTCATACAGGCTGGGATGTGACAGGAAATGTGATATCTGATAATGACGGCGAGTGGAGAAAGAATGTACACAGCGGCACATATGCGATGCATTTCTGGTATGCCAACGGGAATCCGGCACCTGTAACATTCGGGACATCCCAGACCATAAGGCCGGAAGCAGGTTCTTATACGTTTGGCGGTTATATACAGGGCGCCGGAGCGGATACGGATGATGTACATTATGCATACGCAGAGGTATATGACAAGAACGATAATCTGAAATCACGCAAACAGGCAGCTTTTACCCTGAACGGATGGCTCAACTGGAGTAAGCCGGAGATCACAGAGATCGCCATTGATGAGGGAGATTATCTGAAAGTCGGCGTGGAAATCACAGCAACAACAATCGGAGATGAAGGTCTCTGGGGCACCATGGATGATTTCTACCTTTACGGCACACATAATATTTCCGTGGCAGAGGGTATTGAGCACGGCAGTGTTTCCGTAAGCGTTGTAAAGGCAAACAGTGGAGAGAAAGTCAATGTAACCGTTACGCCTGATGAGGGATATTATCTGGATACCATGACTCTTTCAGGTGCGAGCATTACAGCTGAAAATTATACCGGCATACTGACAAGCCCGAACGGCACGGTGGCATTCAAAGCTGCTTCCGGTGAAAGTACGACGAATGCGGCGGTACTTACCTATGCGGCAGATACTGCCCAGGCTAAGAGCGATACCTTTACCATGCCTAATGGAAATGTGACAGTCAGTGCGACGTTGAAGAGTGTCTTTGGAGAAACAACCGGGAAGATTGACTTGAGTGCCAAAGATGAAGCTGGTAATTATCTGGTGCAGGTAAACGTGGGTGAGAGTGAAGATCCCGATGGTGAAAACCCGATTCCGGCACAGTTCCATACGGGTAAGGGCGTTACACCGGCTGTGGAACTGTTCTATAAAGGGTATAAGCTGACAAATGCGGATTATTCGACAGCCTATGCGGATAACAAGAATATTACGACCGCTGACAGCAGAGCCAGGATCACTCTGACAGCGAAGGGAGACCGGTTTACCGGCACAAGAGAGATTTTCTTTGACATCAAAGAAGACACCAGAAAAGAATTCAGCACGAAGAAGCTGAAGGTGGTATTTGAAGCTTCTGATAAGAACGGAAGAACAGATAAACCGGCACAGGCGGTATATTATCTGGGTAAGGAGAAAGTGATCGAGCCTGAGATCAGCCTGTATTCTGCTGCAGATGATATAACGGATAAGACGAAGGCAGTTGATAAGTCTCTGTATACGGTATACTGCCAGAATAACAGAAAGACTGGAAAAGCAACGCTTGTTGTGCTTCCGACAGATAAGGCGCTGAGTGATCCTGACGGCTACAGGGAGGGATCGATCACCACGAATTTCACAATCGCAAAGTGCCCTGTGAATCAGGAAAACGTGAAAGTGGAAGTATCTTCCGCACCGAATTACTATACAGGTAAGAAAGTGGAACCTTCAGTAACCGTGACATATATGTACACGGATCAGAGCGGCGCAGAGAAGACGGTTAAACTGGCAAAGGGAACAGACTATACGGTTTCTTACACCAATAATGTAAATGCCAGTGTATATAGTGTACAAGAAGACGGTCAGGATGTTTATAAGAATATCAATGACAATAAAGTGCCCACACTTAAGATTACCGGTAAAGGAAACTTTGCAGGTGTAAGAACAACTGTAGATCTTAAGGAAGGCGGCAAAGCCGGTACACAGAAATATACGTTCCAGATCAGACCGAGAAATTTAAGTAATACCACGGTTACGGCTGCGGATCTGGCGGAGAAGACAAGCGCGCAGATGCCGAAGATCACTGTGAAAGACGGCGCGAAAGCCGTAGCGGCAAGCCAGTATGAGATCACAGAAATCAAACGTACCCATGATGCAGACGGAAATGCTTTTGCAGATGATAAAGTGGAAACTGTCTATTCCAAGGCAGATGGAACCGGCACTGCAAAGGTCACGGCAGCAGGTACTTATGAAGTGACGATCGCCGGGAAAACAAAAGTCAATTATGCAGGAGAGGAGAACGTATCCTTCCGTGTGGTGGATAAAGCTTATCTGATTCCGAATGCAAAGATCACGGTGAGCGGAAAATTCTATTATACCGGCAGTCCGGTGAAGCTGACGACAACGGGCGATACGCCGGATATGAAAGTGACAGCAGGATCCGGTGCGAAAGCAGTCGTTTTGACAGAACAGAACAGTGCAGGCTCCGGCCAGGACGGCTATTATGTAAGATATGAGAATAATACCAATGCAGGACGTGCTACGGTCACGGTTACCGGTACAGGCAAATATGTGGGAACTAAAACCACGGTATTTACAATCAACAAGCGTACACTTACGAAAGAAATTACCAATGATAATGATAAAGAGAAGAAGGGTACGCTGCAAACAATCAGGTTGTCCGCGAAGAATATTGCAGCGAAACAGGACGGTACATGGACGCCTTCATCAGAAGACGGCGGCCTGTTGATCAACATTGATCATACGACCGGGACGGAATACGGTTCTCTTGCAATTCCTTATACGGGATACGCATTGAACCCGGAATTCAAATTCAGTTCCGAGAACTATGATGCGTCACAGAATGCGGTTATGAATGAACTGTCAAGCAGTGACTATACGGTTACTTATACAATCGGTAAATGGGAGGATGGCAAAGCGCCTGTCACGGCAACGATCAAAGGTAAAGGCAATTACAGCGGCAGCGTTAAAGTTCCTGATCTGTTTACAGTGACAGCCAGAAACCTGAAAGATTTCAATATCGATGTATCTTCCGTTACTTATAGCGGTAAGGCGCTAAAACCGGCAGTTACGTTCCGGGATAAAACCGGTAAGGTAGTTGACTTGAAACTCAACACGGCTTACAGCGTAAGCTATAAGAATAACAAAGACATCATGGGTGTAAGCAGGAAACAGCCGGAACTGACTGTTAAGGTGAAGGGTAATGGCTGGATTACGGACAATGCGGATGAAGCTACGAAGTCCAGAACATTGAACTTTACGATTGATCAGGCGGAGATTACCAGAGCGGATATTGCTGATGTTGTGATTCAGACTTTCAGAGGCAAAGCGCTGAAGCCCAAGGTGACGATCAAGGTGAACGGCAGGAAGCTGAAAGAAGGCAGGGACTATGAACTGACTTATGATAATAACATCAAACGCAGCGGCACTTCTACCGCGACGGTAAAGATTACCGGAAAGGGTAATTATTTCACGAAGAAGCCCATCGAAAAAGTCTTTGTGATCAAGTAAAAAACGGTTAGAGCATAATAACAGTGTATGAATTTACAAATGCATGATGCGAAGAGACAGCAGACAGTTGCTGTCTCTTTCGCATGTTGTGCAAATCTGTTCAGAGTGGTATAATAAACAGGGCACTACAGATATATTTTCAAGCGTCCGCAATATACAGGTATTATTTAGTAGAAGAGGGTGAACCGATATGAAAAGAATGAAGACCAGAAAGATGGGAATACGGAATAAGATCGTACTTCCGGCGACTGCCCTGATCATTATACTTTGTATTGTGATGGGGGTGAACTCTTATAAGCATACGGAGAACGGCCTCATAGCCATGGGTGTGGAAGAGGCACGTATGGCGGCAGTGATTTCTACCAAGGTGATAGATGCCGGAAAGCTGTCCGGGCTGGCGCCGGGATCGGAAGACAGTGAAGAATATGCGGAATTGCTTGGAGCGCTGACGGGGGTCAGAGATGACTGTGGAATCAAATATCTGTATACGTTATACACCGATGGCCAGAAGGTATATTATGGAATCGATGTGGATTCATCACAGAACCGCAGTGATTTTGGAGAAGTTTTTGAGGTTTCCTATCAGGAACTGCAAGGTGTCTTTCAGGGAGAGGAATATGTACAGGATTACATAGACTCCACGGAAGATGGTGATCTGATCTCAGCATATATGCCGGTGTTTGATGAGACTGGTGCAGTGGCGGCGATCATAGGGTGCGACTATGATGCATCCGGCGTTACGCAGCGGCTGAATGGGATATTGAGACAGACAGTGGGGATCACAGTGACCTGCCTGATCTGCGCACTGGCCGTTATCAATCTGATTGTGGGAAGAATCATCAGAAGTCTGCACAGAGTGGACGGCAAAATATACGAACTGGTGAACAATGAAGGGGATCTTACACAGACTTTGGATGTGCACACAGGCGATGAGATGGAACTGATCGCCGGGAACATGAACTCACTTTTAGGATACATCAGGGATATTATGATAAATATCTCGAATAATTCGGAGCAGTTAAACGAGTCCTCGCGTATGATGGCGGAGAATCTGGCGGATGCAGAGGAAAGTATATCTGATGTTTCCGCTACAATGGAAGAAATGAGCGCCGCAATGGAGGAATCCAGTGCATCGCTGGATCAGGTCAATGATGCGGTGGGGCAGGCATTCGGTGCTATTGAGGAGATTTATCGACAGTCCGAGGAGGGAAGCCGTTCTTCCGACAAGATTATGGGCAATGCGTCCCAGGTATATGAGAAAGCGGTGAAGAACAGGCGCAGTGCCGAGGAACAGGCAGCGGATATGGCGGCTGCAGTTCAGAACAAGATCGAGAAGTCCAAGGAAGTGGAGCAGATCAGGGAACTCACGAGAAATATTATAAGCATTACGCAGGAGACCACGCTGCTGGCATTGAATGCGAGTATCGAAGCGGCCAGAGCAGGAGAATCCGGCAGAGGTTTTGCGGTGGTTGCTGACCAGATCGGAAAACTGGCAACGAATTCCGCCGGGGCGGCTACGGAGATCCAGAGAGTGACGGCGGAAGTAATCGCGGCGGTAGACGAACTGGCGGCGGAGGCCGAGGTGATGATCAGTTTTATGAACGAAACTGCCATGGGTGGTTACGAGAAGCTGCTGGAGACCAGTGAGAATTATCAGAATGACGTGGGCAGTATGAATGAGATGATGCAGAGGTTTGCAGCAGAGAGTGAAGAACTGAAGCACAGCATGGATCATATCAGAAGAACGGTTGAAGACATCAAGACAGCGGTAAATGAGAGTGCACAGGGCATCACCAATGTGTCATCGACTGCGGTTGCCCTGACGGAAAGCGTCAGCGACATCGGACGTAAAGCGGATTCTAATCTGGGAATCGCAGGACAGCTTAAGGGTGAAGTGGATAAATTCAAATTGCATTAAGTGTCCCGCCGGTCATGGAAACGCGATAAGATTTTTCCCCATGACTTGACAAAGTCGGAAATATCCGTTAGGCTTGTGGACGACGGCAGGAAGAAAACAGAGGATAATGGGCTTTATGAAATATAAGAAGATCAATGACGCAACGGTACAATGTATCATTACAGAAGAAGATATGCTGGAATACGGGCTGACGCTCTCGGACATCTTTGAGAGGAACGAGAAGGGTGAAGGATTCCTGCGTGATATCATTGAGCGTGCCCATGATGAGGTGGGGTATACGGTCAGCGGGGAGAACATTGCCATGCAGATCACACCGCTTAAGGATAAAGGACTTGCAGTCACTTTTACGAATGAAACGCCCATGGGATTCCGCGATATTCTCCAACACCTGAAGGAAGTATTGCAGGGAGTGAGCGAGGAACTGACCAGGCAGGATGAAGAGGAGCGCAAAGCCGGTGCCCAGGAGCAGCCGGGTGAAGTTTTTGATGAGAACAGACGGATGTTTGTTTTTGCTTCGCTCCATCAGGCCATGCAGTACACGGCTTCAATTCCCGCCAGCCTGTCAGTGAAGAGCCATCTTTACAAAGACGGCGAGGCCTATTACCTTGTTCTGGAGAAGAACAGACTGTCTTATAAGATGTTTAACAAGATCAGCGCCCAGGCGGTGGAATTCGGTAATCTGATCGCGGTTTCAGAGGAACGTATGCAGTACCTGCAGGAGCACGGAGAATGTCTGATCGCAGACCGGGCAGTGAGCAGGCTTCGCAGGATTTATATGGCATAAAGAATAAAATAGAAATAAATAACAGTCTGAGAGAAGGATAATTGAAAAAATCATTAAGGCGACTATGCTGCCATATCCGGGAAAGCGGTACGGGTTTGGCAGCAATTATCATGCCCTTGAAAGGCATAACATGAACCGGAACAGGAGCAAAGCACAGTGGAATTGGCAAAGTAAGGATACGAGAGTAAATCACAGCGGAACCGGAAAAGTAAGGATACAAGAGCAAAGCGCAGCAGAACCGGCACAGCGGGGACATAAACTTAAAGTGCAGAAATAGAAGCAATAAAACAGAAACAATAAATATGGATACAATTAAATATCAATAAAAATAGAAACGGAGAAAGCATGAGTAACAAAATGAGAAAGAACAGGCAGCTTGAAGAATTTACGGAACAGGAGATCATTGCGCCGGCACAGCCTGCCGTGGAAGAGGAAGGGCAGGAGGATGAGCGCATGAGATATGAGGATGCAGAGATTGATGAGAGGATTCTGCGTGCTGTCGGAGAACTGGGATTTGACCAGATGACGCCGATTCAGGAGCAGGCGATCCCTCTTTTTATGACGGGAAGGGATATTATAGGGCAGGCTCAGACAGGCACCGGTAAGACGGCAGCATTCGGTATTCCGATCCTGCAGAAGATAGATCCGGATGACCGCAGCCTGCAGGCGGTGATTCTTTGTCCTACCAGAGAACTGGCAATGCAGGCGGCGGAGGAACTGCGGAAGTTTTCCAAGTATATGCAGGGAATCAAAGTACTGCCGATCTATGGAGGGCAGGACATCATAAGACAGATCAAGAATCTGAAAAGCGGTGTACAGATCGTGGTAGGTACACCCGGCCGCGTGATGGATCATATGCGCAGGCACACACTGAAAATGGATCATGTGCACACCGTTGTACTGGACGAAGCGGATGAGATGCTTAACATGGGCTTTCGTGAGGATATTGAGACAATCCTTAAAGAAATGCCTGAGGAGAGGCAGACAGGACTTTTTTCTGCAACCATGCCGAAACCGATTCTGGACATTACAAGAACTTATCAAAAAGATGCCGCCTATATCAAAATGACGCCGGAAGAGGTAACGATTCCGCTGATCAAGCAGGCATACTATCAGGTGCGCAGACAGGACAAAGAGGAGGTTCTGTGCCGCCTGATCGATTATTATGATCCGAAGCGTGCACTGATTTTCTGCAATACAAAACGCATGGTGGATGAACTGGCAGAGCATTTGAAGAATCGGGGATATGAAGTGGAAGGACTTCACGGCGACCTGTCCCAGCATCAGCGGGATACAGTGATGAATCTTTTCCGCAGCGGCAGAGCCAATATACTGATCGCCACAGACGTGGCAGCCAGAGGAATAGATGTCAGCGATGTGGAAGCCGTTTATAACTTTGATGTGCCGGAAGACATTGAATATTATGTGCACAGGATCGGCAGGACAGGGCGTGCGGGCAAGACAGGGCGTTCTTTCACGCTGGTGTCGGGCAGAGAGGCATATAAGATCCGGGATATCGAACGGGTCTGCCATACAAAGATCAAAGAGCGCAAGATACCCGGTGCGGCGGATATCATGGCAAGAAAAGCGGCAAAAATCCTGAGGGAAGCCGTTGATGTGATTGAACAGCAGGATATCAGCCGTGCCACGGAATATATTCTGGATGAAATCGCGCTGGGACAGTATAGTGCTACCCAGATTGCAGCGGCATTTATGCAGATGAAGCTGGGGGATGAGATCGAGAATATCAAGGCAGAGAAATTCTTCTTTGAAAAAAGAGACAGAAAACGCGGAGACGGGCGAAATGCCGGACGACAGAACGGACGCGGCGGACGGGACAGACAGGTTTATGGAAGCCGGGAATCCCGCGGCGGCAGAGATGGACGCGGAGGGCGTGAGTCTTACGGCGGCAGTGAGAAGCGCAGCGGGCGTGAAGCATTCGGCGGCAGAGATGCGCACGGAAACCGTGAAGCATATGGCAGCAGTAAGGGCCGTCAGGCGGATGGTCCGGGCAGAGGAAAAAGCAGAGATAAAAAAGGCGCTTTCAGCGGAAAAGACAGTTTTGATATGTCCCGACAGAGTAAAGGTCTGCGTATTAAGACAAGAAAACAGGGATAATTTCACGTGCCGGCGCGGCTTTGTACTGTTCTGTCACAGGCAGAGACGGCCGGGCTGCATGGCAAAGCCGGACACAAACGTTATAGTACCAGTTCCTGTCCGTGTTCTTTCAGCCATTTTCTGGCGGTACGGTAATCGGGATATACCTGTTCCACGGACTGCCAGAAGGCGGCGGAGTGATTCATATGTGTCAGATGGCACAGTTCGTGTACCACCACATAATCCAGGATGGCAGGCGGTGCCAGCATGAGCCGCCAGTTGAAAGAGAGAGTTCCCCTGGCGCTGCAGCTTCCCCAGCGGGTTTTCTGATCCCGGATGGTGATACGGTTGTAGGAGCCGCCGGTAAACTGGTGAAAGTGCTCTACACGCTTTGGAAAATATTCTCTGGCAGCGTCGATATAGCGGCGTTCCAGAGCGGCACGCTGGGGATCGGTCAGATCGGAGACAGGACGGTTCTGCTGTTTTTCCTGCATTTCCAGATATTTTGTAATGATCCAGATACGTTTTTCGATGAGCAGATGGCTGATTTCTCTGTCTGTGGCACGCAGAGGAACCCGCAATGTGATCTCACAGTCGGGAGAGATACTGATGGAGCATGTTTTGCGGCTGCTTCGGATGATGGTATAGGGCAGTTCATAGAGTCTGCTCTGGTATTTGATTCGCAGTATGTTATCTGCGTCAGTCTGGTTTTGATTTTTCATGGGAACTCCTCACGTCTCTGTCAGTGTTGGCGGTCCGGCTGATCAATGTAATCACGATTCCGGAACAATTCAAATGTTTTCCCTGTCAATGTAATTCCTGTCATATATTATAGCGATAAATTACCCCGCGGACAAGCTGGACAAAATCCTATGGAATGTGCTAGTATGGTGAAGGTATGGGGTTATTTGGACGCGGCGGTGGACAGATGCCGGCCGGCAGGATGTATTATGTATTGAAGTTATAGGAGTATAGGCAAAATGAGTCAAAGCAACAGCAGTTTAGCAGAAAAGAAGGCGAAGACGGAAATAGCGGCTGTGAGAGAAGAGCATGGAGAGGATATGGCGGTATCCCGGAAGAAAGTCAGAAAAGCCTCCGGTGAGGCAGCGATGCGAGATGAGCGCGCAAAAGAGCAGCCGGCAAAGAAAATCAGAAAAATATCTGGTGAGGTTGACGATCGGGAAGAATATATAAGTGCAGCACCTGGAAAAAAAGTCAGAAAAGCCTCCGGTGAAGCAGCGATGCGAGAAGAACGTGCAAAAGAGCAGCCGGCAAAGAAAATCAGAAAAGTATCTGGTGAGGCAGACGATCGGGAAGAATATATAAGTGCAGCACCTGGAAAAAAAGTCAGAAAAACTTCCGATGAGGCAGCGAGGCGTACAAAGAACTCTTCCGGGAAGAATGGCGGGCAGCGAAGACCTGCTTCCGGCAGTAAAGCGGGCAGCACTTCCGGAAAAAGGGGAAGCACGGAAAGCCGGGAGGAATTTGAGGCCCGTATGAGCAGGCGGGATGAGATGCGTGCCAGAAGAAAGGCGGAGCGCCTCAGAAGAGTCCGCAGGCAGAGGATCATGATGGGGGCATCGGCAGGCATTATCGTAGTTGCGGCAGTTGTACTGTATATATTCTTTACGCCCTCCATGAAATTGTCCCGCAGTCTGGCTCAGGGCGACAGATATATGGCGCAGGAAGATTATGCCAGTGCCCAGAAGGCTTACGAGAAGGCATTGCAGATTGATGAGGATTCTGTGGAGGCTTACCGCTGCATGGCGGGGAATTTTCTGAAGCAGCAGAAGACTCTGGAGGCGGAGCAGACTTATTATACCGGCTGGGAGAAGACCCAGGATGAAGGACTTCTGCACAGTTACTGCATTGTTTTGTATAATGAGGCAGTGGGTGAGATTAATGACAAGAACTGTACACTGGCAACGGTAGATAAGTGTGTTCAGGTATTGGAACAGGAACCGGCGAATCAGGATGCCCTGAAATTGATGGATACCTGTTATGAGCGTCTTTTCGCTGTTACGGAAGAGAATGATACGTGTACGCTTTTCTTTGATGAAGATGCATCTCAGGATACATGTCAGTATACAGAATACGAAAGTCTGATGCGCAGGCTGATTGCCCTGTATCAGACAAACCCTTCTGCAGAGTTGAAGCAGATCCTGACAGAATATGCGGTCATTGATATGCCTTATGTGCGTATCAGTGTTCCTCATCTGAGCCAGTATGCTGCACTGCTTGCGGAAGTAAACGGCGTGGTAGAGGATGGAACTCTTACGGAGACCATGGCATGTCTGAACCGGGCAAAAGAGGTACAGGATTATTTTGCAAAAGCGTTTACAGAGTTTGAGGCAGGCAATTATGCATATGCCAGAGAACTGGTGGCAGAGGAATCCTATCAGAAGATCAGGGACGATTTTATTAATGAAAATTCCGGATACTGGGAAGGCTCTATTTATATTCCGGTGAACAGAGAGCAGCTTGTGCTCCACAGGGAAGAAGGAAAAGTAAGATTTGCTTTTTTAAGTGATCAGGATTATGAAAACCGTCAGGGAATCATTACGGTCTGGGGTACGAAACAGGAAGACGACGGTGTACAGAGAAGTGTCATTTCATATGTGCCTGTTTCTGAGAGCGCCGAATCTTCCACAGAATATACGGTGCAGTATCTGTACAGCAATGTGAAGATAAACGGGCAGTATGTGCCTCAGATGAATTACCGTTTTGACACCAAAGTGACCACGGAAGAGGGCATTACCACCAACGCCATCGGCGACTGGGGCGGCGAACACGAGTGGGAGATTGACTATTGATAAATACAATAAGGTAAAGGAGAGAACGTTATGAGAAAAAAACCAGCAGTATTAATGATTCTGGACGGCTATGGCCTGAATGAAAAGACAGAGGGTAACGCTGTGGCGGAGGCTAAGACACCCGTGATGGACAAGCTCATGGCAGAGTGTCCTTTTGTAAAAGGCAATGCCAGCGGCATGGCGGTGGGACTTCCCGACGGTCAGATGGGCAACTCCGAGGTAGGACACCTGAATATGGGTGCAGGACGCATCGTGTATCAGGAGCTTACGAGAATCACAAAGGAGATACAGGATGGTACTTTTTTTGAAAATCCGGCTCTGCTTGATGCGGTGAATAACTGTAAGAAAAATGATTCTGCCCTTCATATGTTCGGACTGTTGTCAGACGGCGGCGTCCACAGCCACAATACACATCTTTACGGCCTGCTGGAACTGGCCAAAAGAAACGGTCTTGAGAAAGTATATGTTCATGCATTTCTGGATGGACGTGACACACCGCCTGCAAGCGGTAAGGGCTTCGTGGAAGATCTGGAACAGGAGATGAAAAAGATCGGCGTAGGCGAGGTTGCTACTGTGACCGGACGTTATTACGCAATGGACAGAGATAACAATTACGACAGAGTCGAGAAGGCATATGCGGCGCTGACGAGAGGAGAAGGATTGGAGGCGGCAAGTGCGCCGGAAGGTATTCAGGCATCTTATGACAGAGATGAGACGGACGAATTTGTAAAGCCTACCGTAGTGAAGAAGGACGGCCAGCCTGTGGCAGTCATTAAGGACGGCGATTCCGTTGTTTTCTTCAATTTCCGTCCCGACCGTGCCAGAGAGATCACCAGAAGCTTCTGCGATGATGATTTTAAAGGTTTTGCAAGGGAAAAGAGACTGGATCTGACTTATGTGTGCTTCTCTGATTATGATCCTACGATTCCCAACAAGGAAGTTGCTTTCCATAAGATCGCGGTAACCAATACGTTTGGAGAGTGGCTGGCAGCCAATAACATGAAACAGGCAAGACTTGCGGAGACAGAGAAATACGCCCATGTAACCTTTTTCTTTAACGGCGGTGTGGAAGAGCCCAATGAGGGTGAGGAGAGGATTCTGGTCAATTCCCCGAAGGATGTGGCAACTTACGACCTGAAACCTCAGATGAGCGCCTATGAAGTGTGTGATAAGCTGGTGGGATGTATCAAGTCCGGCGAGTACGATGTGATTATCATCAACTTTGCGAATCCCGATATGGTAGGCCATACCGGCGTGGAAGATGCGGCGATCAAGGCTGTGGAAGCGGTGGACGAGTGTGTCGGACGCGCTGTGGAAGCTTTGAAGGAAGTGGACGGCGTTATGTTTATCTGTGCCGATCATGGCAATGCGGAGCAGCTTGTGGATTATGAGACAGGTGCGCCTTTCACGGCACATACTACCAACCCTGTTCCTTTTATTCTGGTCAATGCGGATCCTGCATACAAGCTGAGAGAAGAAGGATGTCTGGCCGACATCGTTCCTACGCTGATCGAACTGATGGGCATGGAACAGCCGGTGGAGATGACAGGAAAATCCTTACTTGTGAAATAAAGTAAATATGGTTTAAAAATGTCAATGGGGGCATATGTGGATCATTCCATGTATGCCCTTTTTTGCCGCTTTTTTTATTTAAGGAGCAAATCCCGCAAAGAAAAGCCGGTGTTACTGTTCACACAGGACTTGGCATTTACTGCTAAGTCCGTGCGAAAACGTATATATTGCAAGCTGGTAGAGTTATTTTGGAAGGAATGTACTTTTAGATTGACATGTAATTTATCGCGGGGTATACTTGGTGTACCATCATTGATAGTACAGTTGGTATAGTTAGATGAGAAGGTGGAATCATTCAGAAAGGAGTCATCATGATAATCATAGATTATAAGGATACCCGTCCGATATATGAGCAGATCGTTGAACGCTACAAGGTGCTGATCTTAAAGGGCGCCATGCAGCCTGATGAGCAGCTGCCTTCGGTGCGGAATCTGGCGATGGAACTGTCCATAAACCCGAATACGATTCAGAAAGCCTATGCGGAGTTGGAGCGGCAGGGGTTTATCTATGTGATCAAGGGCAGAGGCAATTTTGTGTCGGGGGACAGCGGACTCGTGGAGAGACGAAAGAGAGAATGTATAGAGCAGATACTGGCGCTTGTGAGGGAGGTGCTGGAGATTGGCATGTCCAAGACAGAGCTGATCCGCGAGATTGAAGTGCTTTAGACAGGAAGGAAGGATTCTATGATAGAGATACATAATCTGACGAAGACCTTTGAGAAGATCAAAGCGGTAGATGATGTCAGTGTAACGATAAAGGACAATACGGTGTTTGGACTGATCGGAACAAACGGAGCAGGCAAGAGTACGGTGCTTCGCATGATGTCCGGTATCCTGAAGCCTGACAGCGGGGCGGTAGCGGTGGATAACATGCCGGTGTACGATAATGTGGAGGCAAAGAAGAAACTCTTTTTTATTGCGGATGAACCTTATTTCTTCTCCAATTCCAACGCCCAGGCTATGGAGCGGTATTACAGCGGCATTTATGAAAATTTTGACAGTGAAGAGTTTTACAGGTATCTTGAGAGTTTTAATCTTGATAAGCGCAGGAAAATCGGTACTTTTTCCAAAGGAATGAAGAAGCAGCTTGCGCTGTTGCTGGGAATTTGTGCACATACCAGGTATCTTCTGTGTGACGAGACTTTTGACGGACTTGATCCGGTGATGCGTCAGGGGATCAAATCCATTTTTGCCAAGGAAATGGATGAGAAGGGGCTGACACCGGTAATTGCATCCCACAATCTGCGTGAACTGGAGGATATCTGTGATCATGTAGGGCTGCTGCACAGGGGCGGCGTGCTGCTGTCCAGGGATCTGGAAGATATGAAGTGCAATATACAGAAGGTGCAGTGCGTATTTGCCACAGTGGAGGAGGAACTGAAAGCGCTGAGCGGTATGGAAGTGCTTAAGAAGGAGCAGAGAGGTTCCTTGCGTACTTTTACCGTGAGAAGCACAAGAGAGGAAGTAGCGGCAAGATTTGCCACGGTGGATACAGTATTTTATGAAGTGCTTCCGCTGTCTCTTGAAGAAATTTTTATCAGTGAAACGGAGGTGGTCGGATATGACATCAAGAAACTCATTCTGGGTTAGCAGTATAGAAAATCATAAAAGGCGTATCTGGGTATGGATCGTAGCTGCTCTGGGAAATCTGATGGCATATGTGGGTGTTCTTTCGGTGTATTTAAGCCGTATCAGGACGCGGAATGCCGACGGGGTATACAAAACAGGAGAAGAGTTCAGGGATGCAATGTATCAGGCAACGAAGGATGCACTGGGCTTTCAGACCCATCTCGGAACAGTGCTTGTGATACTGGCAGTGATCATCGGCGTACAGGGGTTCTCATACCTTTATGACAGGAAAAAGGTAGATATGTACCACAGCGTTCCGGTGAATAAAAATAAGCGGTTTGTAATAATATATGTGAACGGTCTGATTATTTATCTTGTGACGGCTCTGACAAGCATTCTGATTGCGGTTATTGCCGCAGCATCTCAGGGGGCGGTGAACGGAGAGGTTCTGGCTGTGACCGGGGTTGGCTTTGTGTGGAACCTGCTGTTCTTTCTTGTGGTGTATCATACGGCGGTTCTGGCGGTGATGCTGACGGGAAACTGTCTGATCACACTGGCGGCTGTGGCAGTGCTTATGCTGTATGAGGTAATTGTTTACACGCTGGCCGGCAACATGAAATATTCTTTTTTTAAGACGGTATCTGGTTTCTATGTGACGCAAAGTCCGAAATTATCGGTTTTCAGCGATTATTCGGAAAAGAGCTGGAGATTAAAGCAGCTTACAGATGTGAATGCCATGGTCCGGGGAGTATTGCCATACTACGGTAAATGGTTTATACTGGCGTTAGTGATTCTGGCGGCGGCCTGGCTGTGCTACAGGAAACGGCCTTCGGAGGCGGCAGGCAGAGCACTGGCTTTTACAAGGATAGAACCGTTTTTAAAAATCATAATTGTGGTTCCGGCCGGACTCTGGATCGGTATGCTGGTAAGAGATGAGACGTACGGTAATACGATGCTGACTGTTGCGGGTATGGCTGTGAGCGGTGTGATCGCCTGTGCGGTCATGGAGATCATTTTTGATTTTGATCTGAGAAGTCTGCATAAGCATCTGATTTCCAGCGGCGTGGCCATTGCAGGCATTATCATGGTATTTCTTGTTTTTGAATATGATCTGACCGGTTATGATAAATATCTGCCGTCGGCGGATGAGCTGGACAGTGTGGCGGTGAGTGTGGATTATTACGGTTCCTTCTGGGATGAAGATTTTACTTATGTGAGCAGTGCGGATTTTTCCAGAGAGCATATGTTCCTTAAAGACGTGGAACCGGTACTTTCTCTGGCAGAAGTGGCACAGCAGAAGGATTCGGAAGACATGGATGATGCGAGAAACGTCAATGTGCTGTACCGTCTGAAATCAGGCAGGCAGGTGGGAAGATGTTTTTATGTGGATTTTTCGGATCCTGCAAGCGGTGAACAGATGAACAGTATCATCCGGACAAAGGAATTTAAGGACGGAACCTATCAGATCATGACGGATCAGGCTTCCTATGATAAAGCGGCGAAAATTACTTACAGTAACGGAGCGGTGAATGTGGTCCTTCCGGCATCGGATGCGCAGAAGCTGCGGGATGCATATCTTAAGGATATGGAACAGTACGATTTTACACTTGCGGCAGAGGAACGTCCCTGTGGACAGATAACGTTTTCCTTTCCGAACTGGATGGAGGACAGTTTGAATGTGTACAGTTGTTTTGAAAATACGATTACATATTTACAGTCTCAGGAAGCATACTATCCGATACAGCTTAATGCGGAAGATATTGCTGATATTACAGTGACTAATTATCACCATGAACTGGAGGAGAATGACAGTATCATGCCGGCGGGTGAAGCGGCAGGTGTGGAGACGGGATCCGATTTTCCAGTGGATAATACGGTTACAAAGACTTTTCTGGCGCAGGAAGAGTTTGAGCAGATTGTGGGAGTGATTTATCCTGAGTTTATGTCCTCCGGATGGAATGACGACAGAGAGCTTGACAACAATTACGATATTTATATAACTTTTAAAAAAGACACGGCTTATCCGTACGACCGGAGCAATTATGGTGTATATTACAAATTTTACACAGATAAAGTGCCGGAGTTTGTGAAAGAGGCTACGGCGCCGGGGGCCGGAGATTAAGCAGGTTTTAGCAGTGATCTGGTTTCCGCAGGCGGGGCGGAGGAGTACGGAAAATTTCGGCGGCTGTTGTGAGATGCTGTCGGGGCCGGGGAATCAGATACTGGAATAGGCAAGTAAAGTATATTGTGCAGACTGCCTGGGGCATAAGCTGCATGGAAAGGTATGGTTATGAGTACAGGACAGGAAGATCCTGTGATCAGAGTGAAAGATCTGTATAAGATTTACCGGGTCGGAGAGACCAGGGTGCGGGCGCTGAACGGCGTCAGCTTTACCATCAACCGGGGAGATTTCTGTTCCATTGTAGGTACATCCGGTTCCGGTAAATCGACGCTCCTTAATATGTTGGCGGGATTGGAGAAGCCAACCAAGGGAGAGATCCTGATTGCAGGCGAACATATGGAGACGAAGAGTGAGAATCAACTCGTGGCATTCAGACGGGAGCACATCGGATTTATTTTTCAGTCTTTTAATCTGATGGGGACTATGAATGCCATTGAGAATGTTGCGCTTCCCCTTACTTTTCAGGGGATAGACAAGAAAAAGCGCAATGCCAGGGCGGAGGAGATGCTCGATCTGGTAGGCTTGACGAAGCATAAGAAGCACAGGCCCAATCAGATGTCCGGCGGACAGCAGCAGCGCGTGGGCGTGGCGCGGGCGCTGGTGGTGGAGCCGGAGATTATTTTTGCAGATGAGCCCACCGGAAATCTGGATTCCAATACTTCTGTGGAAGTGATGAACCTGATGAAAAAGGTGGTGCGTGAGAAGAAACAGACACTTGTCATGGTAACCCATGATAATTATCTTGCAGGCTTTGCGGATCTTGTGCTGCGGATCAAGGACGGCCAGATCATTGAGATTGAGGACAGACGCGGCAAGGATATGCCGGATGTGATAAGATAGGTGACAGGGGAAACAGTAAGGGGAAAAGAGGAGTGGATAGGAAAATGAAAAAGAGAGAATGTGATGGAACAGGAAGCTTCACGATCAGAAAGAGTTTGAACCGGCTGTTAATGGGCGTGGCAGTTGTTGCAGCGGCGGTTCTGGTGATTCCGTCGATGCCGCAGGAGGGTATGATGGAGTATGTTGAGGCGGAAGAAACGAATGGCAGTATTAGCGATAATACTACAGATAATCCACCAACAAAGCCTAAGCCTGGTAATACCGGGAATAGTAATAATGGCAATAATCAGGAACAAAACAATAATAATAATAACATTACAAATAACAATGGTGACAGTAGAATCATTAATAACGATGATCGTGCAGAAGCAGATGAAGACATGCTCTACTATATGCAGAGTCTGGAAGTGCGGTATCATCTGGATGCAAAGGTGATGGAGAAGCTTCATAAGGTATTTGACAGTGCAGTATATTATATTGCGAATACAGATATGACTGTTGCAGAATTGTGGGCATATGTGTCCACAACCAAGTCAGATATGAATTCGGCGGCTGTAGCCACTGTCACAGCAACTACCAGCGAGTTTCTGCAGGTAGGTGATAACTGGGAGACCCCTACTGTGAGCGCGGGACAGAAGGTGTCCATTGTACTGCCGGTTATTAATTTTGGAACGGAAGAATTGAATGACCTGATCATAGAGCCGAAAACGTCAACGGTTGTTTCGGAGTGGCCTTTCGAACCGGACATGACCAATTATCTTCAGACGGAGCCTTTTATTCCGGGGAATAAGACGAAAGAAGCGGCAATGGCGAACAGAAGGGAGTTCACCTTTACTTTTACGGTAAGGAGTGACGTTATGACCGGTTACTATCCGTTGAAGTTTAACGTTTCTTATACAAAGGCAGGTATCCGCAGTGAGGAACCTGCGGAGCTTACCGTGTATGTGAAGACTGTGGGCAAGCCGGGCAGTGGATTCATCGGCGGCAGCGGACAGGAGACTACAGGTGCAAAGCCGCGTATCGTTGTGACCGGATTTGAGACAAACCCTGCGAAGGTGTTTGCGGGTGACACTTTTACACTGACGATACATGTCAAGAATACGGCCAAGGATCTGTCTGTGAGCAACGTGCTTTTTGATATGCAGGCAGCGGCGGAGGGAGAAGACAAGACGAATACCTACTCGGCATTCCTGCCCACTTCCGGTGCAAGCTCGATTTATATGGACAGCATTGCCGCAGATACGGCGGCGGATATTGTGATTGAGATGACAGCAAAAGCGGATCTGGCGCAGAAGCCTTATGTGCTGGATGTCAATATGAAATATGATGCCGGTGTTATGTTTGATTTGGAGGACAAGGCGAGCGTGTCTATTCCGATCTCACAGGAAAGCCGTTTTGATACGAGCATACCGGAAGTAGTCCCTTCGGATATTACGGTGGGCGGACAGTCCAATGTTATGCTCAGTATCTATAATACGGGTAAGACGACCCTGTATAATGTGCAGGTGAAATTTATCGGTGATTCCATCGACGAAGCATCCTCTTTTGTGGGAAATCTGCAGTCCGGCGCAACAGGTAATGTGGATGTGATGCTGACCGGAATTGCCGCGACCATGGATGATGGAACGATCAAAATGGAGATCTCCTATGAAGACGATGCGGGCAATGTGACCACCACCGAGAAGACGATAACGCTGTTTGTATCGGAGGAATTTTTTGATGATGCAATGATGGACGGCGATATGATGATGGGCGATGACATGATGATGGAAGACGGAAAAAAATCGAAGAAAGGGTTGATCATTGGTATTATCTGTGTTGTCTTTATAGTGGCAGGTGTCGGTACAGGAGCATTTTTGCAGATCCGTAAAAAGAAAAAAGCGGCAAAAATGCTGGCCGAAGAACTGGCAGATCTGGAAGATGAGATCGGTAAAGAATAACCCGGCAAAAGGAGTAGTATATGAAATTCCTTGACTTGCTGCGAATGAGCAGCAGTAATTTATGGAAAAGAAAAATAAGAACCGTTTTGACAGTGCTTGGTGTGGTGATCGGCGTGGCATCTATTGTAGTCATGGTCTCTCTTGGCCTGGGATTGAGCCGTTCTCAGATGGAACAGATGGAATCCTATGGAAGCCTGACACAGATCACAGTGCGGGAACCCTGGAACAGTGAAAACGCAGAGGAAAAAAGGCTGGATGAGGAACTGGTTCGTGAGATTGAGGCCCTGGAACATGTGGAGTCCGTATGGCCGGTTCTGGAAGGATCTGCTATAGCCAAATATGGAGGCTATGAGGGGTATCTGCAGCTTAGGGGTATGCCCAAGGAAGCGCTGCAGGAAATGAACATCAATGTAGGGGAAGGCCGACTTCCGGGGGAAGATGATGAACTTACTTTCTTTTACGGTAATCAGGTGCTGCAGAATTTTTCCAGTTCCAAAGGCGGTGCCAGCTATTGGGAGACAGGAGTTCTGCCGGATATCAATCTGATGCACGATACGATTTTCGTGGTTTTTGATGTGAGTGCATATTGGTCGTCAGGCGGTACGACAGAGGACGGCCAGCCGATTCCACCGCCGAAGAAGTATATGATCGAGGCTTGCGGCGTGGAAGCGCCCAATGATGAGAACAGCTGGTCTCAATACGGCTGGTATACGCTCTGCGATATTGACCAGTTGATTCCCCAGCTCAAGAAGATATTTAAAAACAAAGTGATTCCCGGACAGCCGTCGACGAAAGCTGGCAAGCCGTATAAGGAGATTTTTTACAGCGAACTGGATGTCAATGTGGACAGCATGGATAACGTCATGGAAATACAGAATTATCTGTCGGAGACGCTGGGTTATGAAGCTTACAGCAATGCGGAATGGGTGGAGTCCAACCAGAAGACCATGGGTATGATACAGGCTGTGCTGGGTGGAATCGGAGCGGTTTCATTGTTTGTTGCCGCGATCGGTATCACTAACACCATGATGATGTCGATCTATGAGCGGACGAAGGAAATCGGTGTCATGAAGGTATTGGGATGTGATCTCAGAAACATCAGGAGCCTTTTCCTGATGGAAGCCGGATTTATCGGTTTTATCGGAGGCGTGATCGGATTGATTTTAAGCTTCGGGCTTTCTTTTGTGATCAATAAACTGGCGCAGTCGGCTCAGGATATGTCGCTGGGGGCGGGGGATATTTCCTATATTCCGCTCTGGCTTATGGTTCTGTCGCTGGCCTTTGCGATTCTGGTAGGTATGGTGGCCGGATTTTTCCCGGCAAGAAGGGCTATGAAGCTGAGTCCTTTGGCTGCGATTAGAAATGAGTAGAGAATAGTTTATGCGCCCCGCTGTTGATAGCGGGGCGTTCCTGTGATGTACACGGCGTTGAACAGAGAATTCAGGAGGGGTTGGGTATGAGGATGAAAATCAGATTCGGAAAAGAAAACAGAAAAAAAGAAGGTTCGAAGGTTTTTCTTGCTGCCGGTGTTGTATGCATGGGACTGCTGACAGGATGTGGCGGACCGCAGGAGGCAGAGATTTCTGCCGGCGGGGAATGGAGCGATGAAGAACAGGTTGACAGAGAGCACAGCGATGGTGAGCAGGCTGGCGAAGAAGGCAGCGATGTTGGACAGGCCGACGAGGAGTACAGTGATGGCGCGCAGGCCGGCGGGGAAGGCAGCGATGATGAACAGACTGAATCAGTCACAGCCGGGGAAGAAACCGTTGGCAGGAAGCTGACAGAGGTGGAATTGCAGGAGTATACGGAATGGATACGGGACAAATCAAATTATGGATTCCTTTTGTCTGACTGGGAAAATCCGACTCAGATCAATCTGTTTGAGGTATTTTACGGTGGTGCGGGCATTTCTCACGAGGGAACCGAGGAACAGATACAGGCTTATCTGAACCGGTATGAGGAAGAAGGGATCTATACGGATTTCTGGGTGATTGATAAGGCGGATATGGATATTTTTCTGCTGGAAAAGGTCGGGCTTACTTATGATGAACTCTTAATGAAAGGAAATGAAAGTCTGGAAGGTATCTATTATCCGGAGACGGACTGTTTCTGTCTTCAGGCGGGCGACACCAACTACTGCATGTTTACGTGTACGGACGGTGTACTCAATGAAGAAGGGACGGAGGTTATTCTACAATGCGAGGGCGATTACTGGGTGAGCAAATGTGAGGTAGTGGTAAATATTGTCGGCGGCACGAAGGCGATTGTCAGCAACCACATTATAGAGGGAAGCATTCTTGAGGAGGAACTCATTGACGAGCCGGCATGTCTGATTGAACAGGAGATTTTGAATAATCCGAAGTTTGAGGCGGACGCTTCGGTGGTGGAAAACAGTTATGTGCTGGGCGATTGGAGCAAAATCACGAAGGAAGCGCTTCAGGGGACATGGTATCATCATCCGAAGAGTGAAGGAGAAAACAGGCAGTATGATGTGGCGCTCAAGTTTGACGGTGACGAGGCGGTGGTCTATTATCCGTCAGTGGATTTCTATGCAGAGACGAGTTACGAATGGGACATTATCGACCGGAGCGACAGAGATTTGTGCCCGGAGCTTGACATCTATTTCCGCGGGACGAAGGATGCACCGCTGGTATGGTACATATTGGGAATCTCGGAGAACAGGGATTATTTCTGGTGTAACGGGGAAGTTTTCTACAGGCAGGAGACACCGTAATTTTCAGTGATTCTATAGATCGTTAACGGTATTAAGAATTTCGTGTTCGGTCTTGCGAAAGCTTCCGCATATGGCTTAGGCAGGATCTGGAAGCAGAAATCTGTCATGGCGTTTACTATAATTCATACGGATTCAACTATCAGATGAATTGGTGTGTCACATTCTCCTGTTACGTTATTGAGATAACTGTTCCGCCATACTAAGATAAGGATAACACATGGCAGTCTTCAACTTATCAGCGAAGGAGAAAAAGGAATGGATAATCTGAAAACAGGAGAAGTTATTTGTAAAAGGCGCAAGGAACTGGGATTAACACAAAATCAGCTGGCCGGGTCTCTCAACATATCATTTCAGGCAGTCTCGAAATGGGAAAATAATTCCGCATATCCGGATATAGAGATGCTTCCGAAGCTGGCGGCAGTGCTTCATACAACAGTGGATGCATTGCTCGGCTATGAAAGTGCTGTGACGGGTTATGATAAGTGTTACAATACGGAGGAATATTACTGGGGATTAATGCCTAATCGCATTTGTTATGACATCATGAAAATTCTTCCGCCGGTAAGGCCTTATCGTGTATTGGATATTGGCTGCGGCGAAGGAAAGGATGCTGTTTTCTTTGCAAAATGCGGTTATGCGGTAACTGCATTTGATATAGCCGAACAGGGTATTGAGAAAGCTAAAAGGCTTGCAGAATATAACAAGGTTGATGTTAACTTTTTTAAGGCAGACTTGTTTGATTATCGTCCCGATGCGGAATATGATATTGTATTCAGTAGCGGAGTACTGCATTTCATCTGGCAGACGGAGCGAAAAGAGCTCTTTGACAGCCTGAAAGCACACACTGCGGACAGCGGCATAAATGCACTGAATGTATTTGTTAAGAAACCTTTTATCGAGCCTGCTCCGGATCAGACAAGGGAGGAGGAAAAAGGACAACCCTGGCATTCAGGAGAGCTTTTCGGATATTATCATGACTGGCTTTTTCATACATGCAGAGAAGAAATATTTGACTGCAACAGCGGAGAAATACCGCATAAGCATTGTATGGATACGCTTATTGCACAGAAAAGCGCCTTCATTTTTTCAGAATAAAACCTTATAAAACAGACCTTCTGTGTGCATACTACTACTAAAAATATGAAAAGCAGTTGCGCACAGGAGGTTTTTATATGGCAATGAAGTTAAGGATCGTAGATGTACATGCAAGGCAGATACTGGATTCCCGCGGCAATCCCACGGTGGAGGCGGAAGTGACGGTGGAAAAGGAGGTAGGCGGAACCCAGTATGTGGGAAGAGCGGCAGTGCCCAGCGGCGCCAGTACCGGACGCTTCGAGGCGGTGGAACTTCGGGATGGAGAGACCAGATATTTCGGTCTGGGCACCACGAAGGCGGTGAACAATGTTAATTCCAAAATCAGAGAGGCGCTGATGGGGATGAATGCTTTTGACCAGGGGCTGATCGACCGTATTCTGATTGAGCAGGACGGCACGGATAACAAGAGCAATCTGGGTGCCAATGCCACACTTGGCGTGTCCATGGCATGTGCGAAGGTATGTGCCGAGGCGATGGGGATTCCGCTGTACCGTTATCTGGGCGGTGCTTATACGAGACTGCTTCCTGTGCCCATGATGAATATCTTAAACGGCGGTAAACACGCGGATAACACGGTAGACTTCCAGGAGTTTATGATCATGCCCGTGCAGGCGGAGAGCTTTGCAGATGGCCTGCGTATCTGTGCGGAAATCTATCATAATCTGAAAAAGATCTGTAACGACAGAGGATTGTCCACCGGTGTGGGCGACGAGGGTGGTTTCGCACCGTCGCTGCCGGACGCATTCGCTGTGCTTGACCTGATCGTGGAGTCTGTCAAAGCTGCGGGCTATACGCCCGGACAGGATATCAAGATCGCGCTGGATGTGGCGGCGTCGGAGCTGTATGACGAATCCGACGGTGTGTATCATTTCCCCGGTGAGACGGAGTTAAAGATCAAGCGCAGCCGGGTGAAGGGCAGCCGCGTCACGGAATGTTATGAGGCGGGTGTTGAGTTTGAAGACCAGACGCAAATGCAGGAGATCACCAGAAGCACGGAGGAAATGGTGGCATATTACGAGGAACTGGTGGAGCGGTATCCCATCATTTCCATTGAAGACGGTCTGGCGGAGGATGACTGGGACGGCTGGCAGATGATGACGAAGAAGCTGGGAGACCGTGTACAGCTTGTGGGAGACGATCTGTTTGTGACAAATACAAAACGTCTGGATGCGGGCATTAAGCTGCAGGTGGCCAATGCGATTCTCGTCAAGGTAAATCAGATCGGTACGGTCAGCGAGGCCATGGACGCCATAGAGATGGCGCAGAAGAACGGCTATAAGGCGGTAATCTCCCACAGATCCGGCGAGACGGAGGATACCTTTATCGCAGATCTGGCGGTGGCGGTGAACGCGGGACAGATCAAGACCGGTGCGCCTTGCAGAAGTGACCGGGTGGCGAAGTATAACCAGCTTTTGCGGATCGAGGAGGATTTGGGAAGCGTGGCGTGTTATAAGGAGCCGTTTAATAAGATTTGATTAAGAGCCTGCACGTGAAATAAAGAAGTGCAGTAGAACTGGCATGAAAGTACTGAGTACCAGGACATTACGGAACAGTTAAAGCTTGAAAACGCCTTAGAATGGGCAGACATAATGAACAATATTAGGGCGTGAGTTATGGTGATTACAAATAAGGGAATTTATATGTACAAGAAAGCGGCGGCAGGAAAGAGGTTCCTGCCGCCGCCAATCATCTTTATCATTAGTCTCGTAAATGGTATATAGTCATGCTCAAACCATTTCGGAAGGGAAGAGCATTACTGTTGAGAGGATTCAATATAATCGACCACGGGTTTCATTGCGGAGTCCATGCTTACATGTGATTCCGCAAACTGTCGTATGGTATTTATAACTGTCTGCTTGTCCTTTTCTCTCTGCTTTATTTTGCAATAGAACGCCACGACCTCATCTATACTAACAGGTTCTGCATTGTTAGGAAAATTCCGGACAAATTCATACCGGCTGTCTAAGACATCAATTTCGCAGCCCGTTATAATGGGCATTCCTTTTGCCAGATATTCGCGTGTTTTTAGTGCGGACAATCTCGTGTAAACACCTTTTTTATAGGTGCCGAAGGAGGCAAGCGCAATATCGCTGATATCATACATTTGATCCAAAGCTTCACCAGACAAGGTCGGATAAAACCGCACATAGTTTTCCAGATGATATTTGCGGACCAGTGACTGATAAAGAGGTTTCTCGGGTCCGTCTCCGATCAAAAGTAATTCTACTATATATTCGCTGCCGGTATTTTGGTAATACTGATGCAGCCCCTCGATAATCCGCTCGTACCCGTGGTGGCTTTGCATGTAGGCAACTGCCATCATGGTAATCTTGTTCTTCTGATAGCTTCCTTTGGCCGGAGAGATGTTTTCAAGCTGTATACCGTTTATTGTGCGTATAGTAGGAATGCCGAAAATTTCGGTATCCTCCGAATAAGTTACAAATGCATCAATGTATTTTTTCAGTTTTCCACGGTATAGCAATTCTTTGATATAGAAAGGCCAGGCATCCCAACGGGCAAAATCATCTTTGTCGTAAGGGTAAGTATACACTTCTATAATGATTTTGCAATCCGGATATTTTTCTTTTATTTTTTTCCAGAAATTTACATAGGAACGGTCTGCGACCGAACGGCGGACGTATAAAAAATCCGGGTCTTTCAGATGAAGGAGGGCGCTTTTATAGTTTCTCCTGATGGAAGCGGTCGGGAACAGCCCGAAAATTCTTTGAGGAAGAGATCTTTTTTCGGTAAGAACCTCTGCTTCCTCCATATTAAAATATTTGGAAAGCGATGCTGTCTGCATGTCAATTTTTTTACTGATTCCGATGGAGCTTCTTCCTTCAAAATGTATATAATATCCCTTTTTCATGCGTTTTCCTCATCGGATGATTCATAAATGATCCGCTCAATTTCAGTTCTTTTCAGTTCTCTGTCCAGCTCTTTGAAATTATCGTTCAGATTGTCATAGCGATTCAGAGCTGCCTGCAAGATAGCGGTTTGCAGTGTTTCTTTCAGAGATATTTCCCTGCCTTGCATATACCAGAAAGGATGTGTCAAAATGTGCAGTCTTTGAAAGAGACGTTTCTTGATAATTTCATCCACGTTTTCACGCCAGTGCCGTCGGGAATCAGAAAGATATTTCATACTTTTAAAATAGGTGCTGCTGTAGGAGTTGATTATGCCGGGAAACTCCATATCAGCTGACAAAAATTTTTGAGATGACCGGTGTGTGGATACCACGTCTATTTTTTCGCCGACAACGGCGGATAAAATATCAGCCTCTTCACGTACATATTTTTGCATCTCCCGTTCATCTGTAATGTCATATTGTGTTTCATCGAAATGCAGACCGATGATTCCGCCGTTATTGATAATCTGACGTATCTGATTTCTGGAAGTCCGGGAATGAATATTGTAGAAATTGGTAGATACCAATATAAAATAAGTTGCCTGTACGCTTTCGGGGAAGAACGATTTCTCAATTTCTGATAAAAGAACGGCTTTTTCCAAGCCGAAGTCTACATCGTGCCGTAAAATGACGGAATAGTCCGTTTCATGCCAGTTATGATAGTTTTTGAAATGATAGCCTTTTCTATTCAGCTCTTTTAGCATTGCAACATAGGATTCATAGGTAAATTGCATGGTATACACCTCTAAAGCTTTTCCTTTCCACTGTTTTCTCTGATGACTTTGGCGGGAACACCAACGACAATCTTATTTGCTTCTACATCGGTTGTTACGACGGAACCCATGCCGACGATGGCATCCTTTCCTATCTTTGCCTGATTTCGGACAGTGCTTGCGGAGATATAGGCATTTTCACCGACGGTAACGCTGCCAAAAAGTTTCGAACATATGATGGAGGTATTTTTGCCAATGTAATTATTATGTCCGATATGCGTAGAAGGGGCAATTTTTGTTCCGCACTCGATTACGGTGTCGTCAATAGTGCCTCTTGCGATATTTGTGTGGCTTCCGATAAAAACATTATCTCCGATGGACACACCGCCGAAATGTTTTATCATTGTTTTAATATGATGATCATCCTCAGAATAGCCGTATCCGTCCTCGCCGATTACGGTTAAAGATTGTATGACACAGTTACTTCCGATTGTTACCCGGTTACGGATTACGACGTTATCTGCTATGACGGTTCCCGAGCCGATTGTGACATTGCCCGAGATGGAACAGTTGCAGCCGATTTTTACATTTTCGCCGATATGGACATTCGGACCGATCACAGAGCCGGAGCCGATATCCGGCATATCATTATCGTAGATATCAGGCCAAAAATGTTCCAGCACAGAGAAAAATACCGCTTTGGACTGCGGGGTAATAATCCTCGCAGCGGCACACAGGTCAGCACCTTCTTGAATGATACAGACGGAGACAGGAACGGCTGGCTGAAAACTTTTCCGGGGAGAATTGATCCAGGTGATTGTACCTTCACGATAACGGGATAAAGAAGAAAAACCGCAGACAGTTTCTGCGGAATTTCCCTGTACGACATAAGGAAAACCTTTTTCGTCCAGATATGTGATAATTTGTTTTACTGTAATTAATCGGTCCATTTTATTACGGATTCTCCATCAAGAACTATTTCATTATCCTGGTTTCTGCAGACTGTGTCCAACACATACTTATTTCCTGCAAGAATTTCTTTTACTGTAACGGTGGTTTCGACTGTATCGCCGATATATACAGGCTTTCGATAACGGAAATTTTGTGAAAGCAAAATGGCACCGAAGCCGGGCAGATGATTTCCGATAATCATGGAAATAATATTTTGACAAAAAAGCGCATGCGCGATTCTGCGCCCAAATACAGTTTGTCTGGCATATTTTTCATCCAGATGAATTGGATTAATGTCCCCGGACAGTCGGGCAATATCCTGAATGGTCTTTTCTTCTGCAACTACAGATTTGGAAAAACTGCTGCCGATGTTTAACATTTTTTATTCCTTACTTTCATCAGGATTGAATGGCCTCGTGTCAGCCAGTGATTTCCAGATACCAAATCAGTATAGCAAATATCGTATTAAATGACAAGTGAAAATAAGGGCCTTAGGTTGAAACTTAGGTTGAAACGGTTAAATTCATGTCCTGAATATCTTCGCAGAATGTTTGCTCCGGTACTTTGCGCAATATGGGAAACATGTATTGGTTTTCTGAAAAAAGCATGACTTTTCTTACTTCATGTTTACGGGAATCTCTGCTATAATATAGAAATATCATACAGACGAAACAATTTCGTTCCGGAGGAGGAGGTTTCCATGAGTTTTAATCCTAACAGCAGTTTTTTATTCATTGTGGCGGCGGTGGTCATCGCTTTTGTGGTGGCGCAGTCCGCCTTTTTTCTGGTGCGGGCATACCGGCACGGTGTAGAGATCGGTATGGACCGGACGAAGCTTAAGAAGACGGTTCTGTCCACGGCAGTTTTTACGGTCGCGCCTGCGGTATCCATCTTATTGGGCATTCTGACATTGTCCAAGTTCCTGGGTATTCCGCTTCCGTGGATTCGCCTGAGCGTGGTGGGTGCCATCACCTATGAGCTTCCGGCGGCTACATCCACAGCGACGGCGCTGGGACTTTCACTGTCGGATACGATTACCGATCCGAAGGCATACACGGCAATCGCGTGGGTTATGACGCTGGGAATCATTCCGGGCATGATCATGATCCCGCTTTTCCTGAAAAAAATACAGGGCGGTATCATGAAGATCAAGAATAAGGACAGCAAGTGGGGAGATCTGTTTATGACGTCTCTGTTTCTGGGCATGATCTCGGCTTTTCTGGGCATGGTTTTCACTGACGTGCGAAGCGGCCTGGCGGGCTGGATTCCGATCTTCGTGTTGTTGTTTTCGGCGCTGATGATGGGAATCTGCGGGATTCTCATTAAGGTCTGTAAAATGAAGTGGCTGGAGACTTACGCGCTGTCTGTCAGCATGATACTGGCGATGGTGTTTGCGATGATTATTACGCCTTTGATAGGTTAAGGGATGGAGGATACTATGAACACAACATATAATGATAAATCACATTTTTACGGAAGGATCTGGATACTGACGGCGCTTTTCATGCTGCTTTCAGTGCCGGTCATCATTTGCCTGTACTATAATGCATGGCCTGCCGGGACGGCAGTCTTGAAAGGACTTCTCGGCGTGGCGCCGATCTTCTGGACAGTGGCGGTGATCGAGGTGTTTACATATGGACCTATGCTTGGAACAGGCGGGTCTTATCTGGCGTTTGTCACCGGCAACATCACGAATATCAAAGCGCCCGCGGCATTGAATGCCATGGAAAACGCGCAGGTCAAGCCGGGATCGGAAGAGGGGGAAGTGATCTCCACGCTGGCCATTGCCACCAGTTCCATTGTGACAACGATCGTCATTGCAGCCGGGGTGCTGCTCTTGTCTGCGCTCACACCGATACTCAATTCTCCGGTTTTGAAGCCGGCCTTTGACAATATCCTGCCGTCGCTGTTCGGCGGCCTGGCGGTGGTCTATATCAGTAAGAACTGGAAACTCTCGCTGACGCCGCTGATTTTCATGATCGTACTGTTTCTGCTTGTGCCGTCACTGGCTGGTTCTGTGGGTGTGCTGGTGCCGGTAGGGGCGTTGATCTCTCTAGCTGCTGCGCGGATCATGTATAAGAGGAACTGGATCTAGTACAACAGAAAAAACAAAAACAGAGAGGAAACAAGATTGAAAATTAAAATTTTCAATCGCGAGATTTGTGTCTGCGCGTTGCTTGCCACAAACTCGTTTAATGCGACGTCTCAACATAGTTGAGACAAAAGCAGCGCAGAAATGGAGAAAAACATGACAGGACTGACAGTTTTAGCAGTGGTTCTGGTGGTTATTGCGGTATTCCTGGCAGTAATCTTAATCAGGGCGGCACTTTTTAAGCCCTATCCGGAGCCGGAAAAGGTGGAGGAGAAGGCAGATCTTAATGAAGATAAAATCATCAGGGATATGTCTGATATGATCAGATGCAGGACAGTCTCCTATCAGGATAAATCGCTGATCGACTGGAAGGAGTTTGAGAAGTTTCAGGCGCTTTTACAGGAGCGTTTTCCGCATGTCCACAAGGCATTTACGCTGGAAAAGATCGGAGACACCGGACTGCTTTATCACATGAAGGGAAAGAAAAGCGGAAACCCCAGCGTGCTGATGTCCCATTACGATGTCGTGCCGGTGGAGGAGAAGGACTGGGATAAACCGGCATTTGACGGACTGGTGGAGGACGGCTGCATATGGGGACGGGGAACACTTGACACCAAGGGAACTCTGTGCGGCGTGATGGAGGCTGTGGAACAGCTTCTGACAGAAGGTTTTACACCGGAGCATGACCTGTATCTGTCTTTCTCGGGAGACGAGGAGGTGGAGGGCAGAAGCTGTCCGGCCATTGTCTCTTATCTGGAACAAAAAGGAATCAGGCCCGCGTTCGTGCTGGATGAGGGCGGCGCCGTGGTGGAGAAGGTGTTTCCCGGCGTAAATAAGCCCTGTGCCGTGGTCGGAATCGGTGAGAAAGTAGGCATGAACGTGGAGCTTCTTATGAAGAGCGGAGGCGGCCACGCTTCCATGCCGCCGACACATACCATACTGGGGCAGCTTTCCGAGGCAGTGGTGAAGATTGAAAAGCACCCGTTTAAGGCGCAGTTTACCAAGCCGGTAAAGGAAATGTTCGATACGCTGGGCAGATATTCCGGTTTCGGTATGCGCATGATCTTCGCGAATCTGTGGTGCTTCCTGCCGTTGTTAAATGCAGTGTGCAAGAAGTCGGGTGGAGAGTTGAATGCCATGATGCGTACCACCTGCGCGGTGACGAAGATGGAGGGAAGCAAGGCGTTTAATGTTCTGCCGCCCGCAGCGTCGGTGGGGATGAATCTCAGACTGCTGGGGGATGACACGCCGGAGAGTGCGGTGGCGTATTTAAAGAGGGTGATCGGGAATGATAAGATTGAGGTGCGTGTGCAGCATGCCATGGAGGCTTCCGGCTATTCGGATACGGCATGTGAGGAGTGGCAGAAATTAAAGAAGGTGATTCATACCACCTGGCCGGACGCTATCGTATCGCCATATCTGATGATGGCCTGTTCCGATTCCAGACATTATAGCCGGATCACCGACCGGATCTATAAATTCTCGGCCATGGCTTTGTCGAAGGAGGAGCGGGGCATGATCCACGGTAATAACGAGAGAGTACCGGTGGAGACGATGTTGAAGACAGTGGCGTTTTATATCAGGCTGGTCAGGGAACTGTAAATATACTATATAAACTACGACAGTGTGCAGCATATAAGGAAAATGTGAGGGATTTTTGGAATCGTTACTGTCGGGCGATGATTTTTGGGATGTTGATACCGCAGACTTTTTGTGAGTTTGCGGTATTTTATGGTATAGGATTAGGGTGTCAAAAGGTACTCTGTCAACTTTGCATAGGCAGATTGCACA
>CAJUJP010000014.1 GCA_910586615.1 uncultured Lachnospiraceae bacterium | reverse complement strand
TATCAAGGTTTCTATGCTAAAATCGGAATAATCAGAGAATCGGAATAATCAATATTATTCTGAAATCGGAATAATATAGATCTTGTATTTTACAATTACATTTTGAAATGTTTTGTTTTGATTGATTTGAAAACAGGCAAAATTACGCATCAGGATGTAGGACAGATGGATATGTATATTCGTATGTACGATGAATTGAAGAAAGGTACAGACGATAATCCGACATTGGGTATTGTACTCTGTACAGAAACGGATGAAGATATCGCAAGGTATTCTGTCCTTCATGGCAATGAGCAGTTGTTTGCATCAAAATATAAATTGTATTTGCCGACAGAAGAAGAATTGCGGAAAGAAATCGAAATACAAAAAACAATGTTTTATTTACAGCAAAAAGAAAAGCAGAGCGAGTAAATGCTCAGACCAATGGGATTCCGGTTGTTGCGATGGAGTTAGGGCGCCTGCCGGGTTCTTATACAAAATGTACATAATAATTCACTTTTTTGAAAAAATATTTCATAAATTTTACAATTTTTCTATAAATTTCATCTTACATGTTGTATAATTTGTTTAATATCAAAAATAGGAGGAATCGTATTATGGCAAAAGAAATGATTGCAATGCTTCTTGCCGGCGGACAAGGCTCACGACTTTATGCGCTTACAGAGAAGCTTGCGAAACCGGCAGTTCCTTTTGGCGGTAAATATCGGATCATCGATTTTCCGCTTTCTAACTGCGTCAATTCCGGCATTGATACAGTGGGTATCCTGACGCAGTATCAGCCTCTGGAGTTAAATGAATATATCGGCAATGGTCAGCCCTGGGATCTGGATCGTCTTTATGGCGGAGTGCATGTGCTGCCGCCTTATCAGAAGGCGCATGGGTCAGACTGGTATAAAGGTACGGCAAATGCGATTTATCAGAACATTTCGTTTATTGAACGTTATGATCCGAAATACGTTATCATCCTTTCCGGAGATCAGATCTGTAAGCAGAATTACAGTGATTTCCTTGAGTTTCACAAAGCGAAAAATGCGGAGTTCAGCGTTGCCGTTATGGAAGTTCCGTGGGAGGAGGCGCCCCGGTTCGGTCTGATGGTAGCCGATGAGAATGACAAGATTACGGAATTTCAGGAGAAACCGAAGAACCCAAAATCCAACCTGGCATCTATGGGTATTTACATATTTAACTGGGACATTCTGAAAAAGTATCTGGAAGAGGACGAGGCTGATCCCGAATCAGAGAATGATTTCGGCAATAACATTATTCCCAACCTGCTTCGGGACAACCGGCAGATGTATGCGTATCGTTTTAAAGGTTACTGGAAGGACGTGGGAACCATTTCTTCTCTGTGGGAAGCGAACATGGAGGTTCTGGATCCTGAGCACAGCGGTATCAATCTTTTTGATGAGGGATGGAAGATTTACAGCCGTAATGCAGGAAGGACAGGGCATAAGATCAGTGAGGGAGCAGTTGTGGAAAACGCTCTGATCACTGACGGCTGCCGGATCAGAGGTACGGTAAAGCATTCCGTTCTTTTCGGCGGCGTAAAGGTAGAAGCCGGCGCGATGGTGGAAGATGCTGTTATCATGGGCGGTACGACGATCAAGAGCGGTGCGGTTGTGAGACACTGTATCGTGGCGGAGAATGTGACGATCTGCGAGAATGCCGTAGTAGGTGCAATGCCTGACGGGGACAAAAGCGGCGTAGCGACCATCGGTTCAGGTGTGACGATAGGGGAGAATGTTGTGATAGGCCCTGATGCTATGATAAATAATAATGTAGAAGGTGGTGAAGTAGAATGATAAAGTCGAGCACAAATGTAATCGGTATTATATTTCCAAACAGTTATGATGCTCTGGTTCCGGAGCTTGTCAGTGTGCGTTTGATGGCTTCCATTCCTTTTGCCAGCCGTTACCGCATTATTGATTTTGTCCTGTCCAGTATGACGCAGTCCGGTATTGACAATATTTCTGTTATTGTTAACAAGAACTATCATTCGTTGATGGATCATCTGGGATCCGGCCGTGAGTGGGATCTTGTTCGAAAGAACGGCGGACTGCATATTTTTCCTCCTTTTGCGGAGAAGGATGCGGGAGCGCCTTATGTGGGACGTGCCAGTGCGCTGGCGAACATTCTGGATTTCCTGAAATCCCAGAAAGAGGAATATGTGGTTATGTCAGACACAAACACTGTGTTTAATTTTGACTTCAATGCCATGCTTCAGGCACATATGGACAGTGGCGCTGATATTACCATAGCTTACAATGAGCAGGAACTTCCGCAGGAACTGCTGGATTATCAGACCAATGACAGAATCTTCTATTATACTTTTGATGTGGAACAGGGGCGTATCCGCAAGGTGTATATCAACCCGAAGACATCCGGCGTACAGAATACTTCCATGAATGTTTTTGTCATTGAGCGGGAATTGCTGATCGAGCTTGTCAGTGCGGCATATGTACAGGGACGTGCCTTTTTCATGCGTGATGTGATCATGCCTCAGCTTAGTAAACTGAATGTCCAGGCATACAAGTACACAGGTTATGTGGCACGCATCAGTGGTATGAAGAGTTATTTTGAAGAGAATATGAAGCTTTTGGATGATTATAATCTGGATGCGCTTTTCTCTGCGGCACCCATCCATACGAAGATCCGCGGAGACAATCCGACGCATTACAAGGACGGTGCAAAGGTTCAGAACGTGATGATGGCAGACGGCTGTGTGATTGAGGGCGAGGTTGAGAACAGCGTGATCTTCCGTGGTGTCAGAGTAGGAAAAGGCGCTAAGATCAGAAATTGCATTCTGATGCAGGACACTGTGGTGGAAGCAGGTGCAAATGTGGAATATCTCATCACAGACAAAAATGTTACGATCACAGCCGGCAAGGAAATGAAAGGTACAGATACTTTCCCGGTTTACATTGAGAAGTATAAGACTGTGTAGGCGGGATCGCGAAAACAGACATAAAATAACGGATGTATTTAAAAGCCTGTGAACGGCGGATCAGCGGAAACTGTTGATTGTAATGCAGACAGCGGTGAGGACTGGGTGAGTATTGTGTTCACAGGAGAAAGATTGAAAATTAAAATTTTCAATCGCGAGATTTGTGTCTGCGCGTTGCTTGCCACAAACTCGTTTATGCGCAAAAAGCAGCGCAGAAATGGAAAGAAATATAAAAGACGGCGTGCCATGATGATACGATACGGATCGGTTATGGCGCGCCGCTTTTTATGATTCAGGAGATGCCTCCGCTTATTCGAGACTGCCTGGCGGATGCTTTTCAACATAGGCGCCCTGTTGTTTAGCAAATCTGGGATATCTTATAAGTATAAAAAACGTCAATTATTAAAAGAACAGCAATTACGCCTGCCGAGGATAGAAAGCAGAAAATTCCTTGCACAAAGAAGCACATCACAACGATAACAACGCCGCCGATCATGTAGGAGATTCCACCAAAACGCTGGCTTTTTTTCCATGTTGTTTCATTTTTCATGCTCCATCTGGTTTTCAGCCCGGTAACCGCATTCATTCGTAACTTTGGCATTATATTCCCTGTGATAATCATAGCAATACCTAAAATTCCAAACAATAATTGGCTCATATCAAATTTATTGGATGACAGATTTTCGATCTTATGAAAACCGGCGTATAAAGCGTACCCTGTCATAGCATTAAAAATAATAAGTGTAACAATACCTGCAACAATACAGACATTCTCGTTATTGTTTCCGTTTTCTTCGTGTTTTGCAGCAGCCTTTGCTATTCCCAGAAAAAAGTACCCCAGCATGACTGTGACAATGGGGATAATGAGAGCCTCATATTTACTGCCCCAGCGTGTTACCTGATTGTTTAAACCATAATGAGCAGGAATTTGCTCCGGTAAAAACTGTAAAGCAATCAAAGCGCTTGCCAGCGGTAGAAACATAAGCCCATAGAACGCAATTTTTTTCGCTTTCATTCTTGACCTCCTCGCAGATTGTTGATCCACATGACTGCTTCGTCCAGGATAGATAAGTTCAGTTCATAATAAATAAAATTTTTATATTTTGTTTCATAAATCAGGTCAGCTTTTTTCAGCTTTGATAAATGATAAGATAATGCCTGCGGTGTCATATTTAGTGCATTTGCCAAATCACCGGAATTTATTCTGCCTTCTTTTAACTTTTGCAGAATCTTTCTACGGGTTTCATCCGCCAAAGCTGCTAATACTTCACTTACTGCCAATCATTCTCACACTCCTGTTTCAAAATTTCTTTAAATAGAATTATAGTGACATCGGCAGTAACCGTCAATACTATTTCAAAATATTTTTAAATACTTGTAAAAAAGGATAAAGGAATGAGTAAGATTCCATAATCGACGGGGAAGAGCCGGTCATATCTGGCATTCTTTCGACTGAACTGCTTCAATTGAATCTTTCCGGGCAGGTTACGTAACTTAATTGACACTCCTGTGTCTCTAATGATAAAATGGTGAACGATAACGAAGTTTGACAGAATACAGGAAGATTCTGTGAATATTTTCACGGCGGATCTGTGTGTGCAGGCAGATTCGCGGTTTTACTAAGAATGGAGGACATGTATGCCACGCAGAACAGATATTCATAAGGTGCTGATCATCGGTTCAGGCCCGATCATTATCGGACAGGCCTGTGAGTTTGACTATTCGGGAACCCAGGCGTGTAAGGCGCTTCGCAAATTAGGTTATGAGATCGTGCTGGTCAATTCCAACCCGGCGACGATCATGACAGATCCGGAAACGGCGGATGTGACCTATATTGAGCCGCTTAATGTAGAACGTCTGGAACAGATCATTGCAAAGGAACGCCCCGACGCGCTGCTTCCTAATCTGGGAGGGCAGTCCGGGCTTAATTTGTGTGCGGAGTTAAATAAGGCGGGCATTCTGGATAAATATAACGTAAAGGTCATCGGCGTGCAGGTGGATGCCATCGAGCGCGGAGAAGACCGTATTGAGTTTAAGAAGACCATGAACGCACTGGGCATTGAGATGGCCCGCAGCGAAGTGGCCTATTCCGTGGAGGAAGCGCTTGCGATTGCCGAGAAGCTGGGCTATCCGGTGGTTCTGCGTCCGGCTTATACCATGGGCGGCGCCGGCGGCGGTCTGGTATATAACAGGGAAGAACTGCAGGTGGTATGTGCCAGAGGACTGCAGGCCAGTCTGGTGGGGCAGGTTCTGGTGGAAGAATCGATTCTGGGCTGGGAAGAGCTGGAACTGGAAGTGGTGCGTGACGCGGACAATAACATCATCACCGTATGCTTTATCGAGAATATTGATCCTTTAGGGGTACATACGGGCGACTCGTTCTGTTCCGCGCCTATGCTGACGATCTCCGAGGAGTGTCAGAAACGTCTGCAGGAGCAGGCATACAAAATCGTGGAATCGGTGCAGGTGATCGGCGGTACGAACGTACAGTTCGCCCATGACCCGGTGTCAGACCGGATTATCGTCATCGAGATCAATCCCCGTACATCCCGGTCCTCCGCACTGGCGTCTAAAGCGACAGGCTTTCCCATTGCACTGGTATCCTCCATGCTGGCGGCGGGGCTTACATTAAAGGACATTCCCTGTGGAAAATACGGAACGCTGGACAAATACGTACCGGACGGCGATTATGTGGTGATCAAGTTTGCCCGCTGGGCTTTCGAGAAGTTCAAAGGGGTGGAGGACAAGCTGGGAACGCAGATGCGCGCCGTGGGTGAGGTTATGAGTATCGGTAAGACCTACAAGGAGGCATTCCAGAAAGCCATCCGTTCGCTGGAAACCGGCCGCTACGGTCTGGGACATGCGAAGGATTTTGATACTTTATCAAAAGAAGAACTGTTAAAAAGGCTGATCACGCCTTCCAGTGAGCGTCATTTCCTGATGTACGAAGCGCTCAGAAAAGGCGCGACGGTGGAAGAAATCTACGAGATTACCAGGGTGAAAGCTTACTTTATCGAGCAGATGAAGGAACTGGTGGAGGAAGAAGAGGCGATTCTGCAGCACAGGGGAAGTATGCTGCCGGATGATATGCTGATCACGGCCAAGAAGGACGGTTTTTCCGACAAATATCTGAGTCAGCTTCTGGAAATCCCGGAGGCGGATATCCGAAACCGCCGTCTGGCTTTGGGCGTGGAAGAGGCATGGGAAGGCGTTCATGTCAGCGGCACGGAAAACAGCGCATATTTCTACTCTACTTATAATGCGCCGGACAAAAATCCGGTGAACGAGGATAAGCCGAAGATCATGATTCTGGGCGGCGGCCCGAACCGGATCGGACAGGGTATCGAGTTCGACTACTGCTGCGTACATGCAGCCATGGCACTGAAAAAGCTGGGCTTCGAGACGATCATCGTGAACTGTAATCCGGAGACGGTGTCTACCGATTACGATACTTCCGATAAGCTGTATTTCGAGCCGCTTACACTGGAAGATGTACTGAGCATTTATAATAAAGAAAAGCCGCTTGGCGTGATTGCGCAGTTCGGCGGGCAGACGCCGTTAAATCTGGCTTCTGAATTAGAGAAGAACGGCGTAAAGATTCTGGGAACGTCTCCTTCTGTCATTGATCTGGCGGAGGACCGGGACCAGTTCCGCGCCATGATGGAAAAACTGGAAATCCCCATGCCGGAGTCGGGCATGGCGACCACGGTGGACGAGGCGCTTGCCATTGCGGCAAGGATCGGCTATCCGGTGATGGTACGTCCCTCTTATGTGCTGGGCGGCAGAGGCATGGAAGTGGTGTATGACGACGAGAGCATGACGGAATATATGAATGCGGCGGTAGGCGTGACGCCTGACCGGCCGATTCTGATCGACCGTTTCCTGAACCACGCATTGGAGTGTGAGGCAGATGCCATCAGTGACGGTTTCCATGCTTTTGTACCTGCGGTGATGGAGCACATCGAGCTGGCCGGTATCCATTCGGGTGATTCGGCCTGTATCATACCTTCTGTGCAGATTCCGGAGGAGAGTGTGGAGACCATCAAGGAGTACACAAGAAAGATCGCGGAGGAAATGCATGTAAAAGGACTGATGAACATGCAGTACGCCATCGAGGACGGCAAGGTTTTCGTGCTGGAGGCCAATCCGCGCGCGTCCCGTACCGTGCCGCTTGTATCCAAGGTCTGCAATATCCGTATGGTGCCGATTGCGACAGAAATCATTACTGCGGAGCTTACCGGGCGTCCGTCGCCGATCCCGGAATTAAAGGAGCAGGTAATTCCGAATTACGGCGTAAAAGAGGCAGTGTTCCCCTTCAATATGTTCCCGGAGGTAGATCCGGTTCTCGGACCGGAAATGCGTTCTACCGGAGAAGTGCTGGGACTGTCCCGGTCTTACGGTGAAGCATTTTTCAAGGCGCAGGAGGCGGTGCAGTCGAAGCTGCCGCTTGCAGGAACGGTGCTGATTTCCGTGAATAAGAAGGACAAGGACGAAGTTGTGGAAGTGGCCAGGAGCCTGGCGGAAGACGGTTTTAAGATCGTGGCTACGGAGGGCACTTATAATCTGATCACGGCGGCGGGCGTTCCTGCGACGAAAGCGAAAAAGCTTTATGAAGGGCGGCCGAATGTGGGAGATATGATCACCAACGGCGATTTTGATCTGATCATCAATTCCCCGGTGGGTAAAGACAGCGTGCATGACGACAGTTATCTGCGCAAGGCGGCGATCAAGGCGAAAGCGCCTTATATCACTACGGTGGCCGCGGCGAAGGTGACTGCGGTGGGAATCCATTATCTGAAAACACATGCAGGCAGTGAAGTAAAGTCGCTGCAGGAACTGCATGGGGAGATTCATGAAAAGTGAGAATGAAAATACAAAGCCTTTCTTCATGGGTATGGAGAGGGCTTTGTTTTTTTCGAGCTTGACATTTAAAAAAATCCGAGCAAAATAAAGTCATACTTTATTTTACTCGGATTTTGGAGGGAACATGTACATTCAAAGACATTTGGAAGATCAGGTGAAAGAGGCGTCTGCGTTTTATCCCGTGGTGATGGTATGCGGACAGCGTCAGGTGGGCAAATCGACCATGCTGTATCATATCAAGGAAACAGAAAGACGCTATGTGACTCTGGACGACGGTAATGCAAGAAGGCTGGCGGAGAAAGATCCCGCGCTTTTTTTTGAAACCTATGGATATCCGTTGTTAATCGATGAATTTCAGCGTGTTCCGTCTATTCTTCTGGAGATGAAAAAGCTTGTTGACCAGAGGACTCTGGATGGAGAGAAATGTAATGGCATGTACTGGCTTACCAGTTCTCAGAAATTCAAAATGATGAGAGATGTATCGGAGTCTCTGGCCGGCCGGATTGCTGTCTTTGATCTGTCCGGTTTGTCGGCGGCGGAACTGGACGGCCGTAGGGTGCAGGCATTCCACCCGTCGATTGAAAACCTTCGCGACAGGGCGCGGCATAACTGCCCGAAGAATATCCATGAGATCTATGAACGGATTTTCAGAGGGGGAATGCCGAAACTTGTTGCAGAAGATCTCGACAGAGAACGTTTTTATAACGACTATATTAACACGTATCTGGAAAGAGATATCAAGGAACTGGCACAGGTTGGAAAACTCGGCGAATTTTATGATTTTCTGGTATTTATGGCGGCGCGTACCTCTATGGAATTAAAGTATAATGAAATTGCAAATGCGATTGGCATATCGGCGCCGACAGCCAAAGCGTGGGTGTCGATCCTGGAACGATCCGGTGTTATATTTGTTTTGCGTCCATATTACAATAACATAACAAGCAGGCTGGTAAAAACGCCTAAAATGTATTTTATGGATACCGGTCTTGCGGCATATCTTTGCAGATGGCCCAGTGCGGAAACACTGGAAAAGGGGGCCATGGACGGGGCTTTTTTTGAGACATATGTGGTCAGTGAAATTGTAAAAAGTTATTATAATACCGGAAAAAGACCAGAGTTGTATTATTATCGTGATATTGACGGCAAAGAGATTGATTTGTTGTTTGTAGAGGGAGATCAGGTTTATCCGATGGAAATTAAAAAGGCGAAGGCACCGGAACATGCAGACAGGCATTTTGAGGTTTTGCGTAAACTGAAGCTCAATGTGCAGCCGGGTGTTATCCTGTGTATGGCGGATGAGATGCTGCCTTATAACCGGTCAGCGTGGTATTTTCCGGTAACAGCAGTCTAGGAGGAATGTTTTTGATATTTATGATTTATTACAAGGTCGCTTGACAGCTAAAGAAGACTGTGGTAAATTATCTAAAAATTCGAAACGAGGATAAAGAGTTGAGAGAAAAGAATTTGTATCAGGAACGATTTTTTATGTTTATTCTGGAGCAGCAGATTTTTCAGACTACGGTCACAGCCTGAGTCGGCAATCAGACATCAGCGCGCATGGCCGTAAGATGGAAAGTCTTATTTGGCTATGCGGCGATCAGGATAGAGAGAAAGAGAACCGCATGGGATATACACGAAAGTGTATGTTACAGGCGGTTTTTTTGTGCGAATGAGCAGAGTCTTAAGGCTTACGGAGCAGGCGCCATGCTTGCATGAGAGGGGAGGAAACAGAAATGCATGCAATTGAAGTGGAAAATTTATCGAAGACATTTCAGGTGAGGATCAAGGAAAAGGGAATGCGGGGGAGCATTGGGGCGCTCCTGCATCCGCAGATCAGGCAAATCAAGGCGGTGGACCAGGTTTCTTTTGCCGTGGAAGAGGGAGAGATGCTGGCGTTTATCGGTCCGAACGGCGCGGGGAAGAGTACGACGATCAAGATGTTGACGGGAATCCTCTGCCCGGACGGCGGAAGTGTGAGGGTGCGCGGACTTGATCCTGTGAAGCGCAGAAAACAGCTTGCCTATCAGATCGGGACAGTGTTTGGACAGAAGGAACAACTCTGGACGCATTTGACGCCTTACGACAATTTTCGGTTTTTCGGGGCGATTTATGATATCCCGGACAGGGAGACGGAGGAGCGGATCGGGGAACTGGCGGAGCGCTTTGCACTTGAGGCGTTCATCAATACGCCGGTGCGGAATCTTTCCCTGGGACAGCGTATCCGTTGTGAGATCGTGGCGTCGCTGATCCATAAGCCGGGCGTTCTTTTCCTGGATGAACCGACGATCGGGCTTGACCCGGTGGTGAAAGAGAACATCCGCGGGCTGATCCGGCAGATGAACCGGGAATACCACACGACGATCTTACTGACCAGCCATGATGTAGGGGACATTGAGAAGCTCTGCCGGCGTATAATCATCATGAATGCGGGGCAGATTGTGCTGGACGATTCCATGGAGCACCTGAAGCAGTATTATTTGAGTGGAGAGAGGCGGGAGCAGGAAAGGAACGGGGAGATTCAGGTGCACGGGAGTCATGCCAGGCTTCACAGGCATGAGGATGCAGAAAGCGTTGATTCGTCTTCTATGTCACTGGAAGATATCATCATGGAAATCTATCGGGCGGAGGGGAGGACGGAGGTAATATGAAAAAATACGTAAAAAAGCCTTCTATGCACGAAACGCAAAGGTATGTCTGCGGGGGCTTACGGGGAAGACCGGGACGTAAATACGGGGTAATCTATCAGTCCGTTCTGCTGGAAAATCTGCAGTACGCCGCCAATCTTGCCATGGGGTTTTTCAGCTATTTTGTCTTTATCTATATTTTTATCAGGCTCTGGAATTATATGTATCAGGCGCCGAGGGAGTTGATCGCGGGATACGCAAAGGAGCAGATGATCTGGTATGTCATGATGACGGAAATGATCTGGTTCGGCTCTGATTCGGGAGCGCTTACCAGGCAGGTGATTACGGATATCCGGGGTGGCAATATCGCTTACATGATGAATAAGCCATACCACTATACGCTGTATATCCTGGCAAAATATACCGGAGAATGGAGTATCAGGCTGCCGATGTATGCGCTCCTCGCCACGGTGATCGGCACATGTATGGTGGGAGGAATTCCGGGTTTTCGGGTCATGCTGCTTCCGGTGATGACGCTTTGTGTTGTGCTGGGTATTACAATCAATGCGGTTTTTAAAATATGTATCAGCCTGTTTTCCTTCCGGATCGAGGACGCGACGCCGTTTCTGTGGCTGTATGATAAGCTCATTCTGGTGGTAGGTACGGTATTTCCGATTGAAATATTTCCGGAAGAATTACAAGTGTTATTTAAGCTGACGCCGATCTATACGGTATGTTACGGGCCGGCAAAGCTGGTGGTGGATTTTTCAGCCGGAAAATGTATTGAGATTTTGTCGGCACAGATTCTGTATCTGGCTGCCGGCTGCGGACTGATGTTCTGGATCTATGGAAAGGGGGTAAGGAAACTGTATGTCAACGGCGGTTAAAAATCAGGTGCGGGTGTGCCTGCTGTCTGTCAAATATAATATTATGCGTGAGATGGTAAATCCGGTCACGTTTGTGACGAATATTCTGTTTATGATGCTCAATAACGCAACGATTCTTGTACAGTGGTTCATCCTGTTCCGGCTGCGGGGAGAGATCGGAGGATATACGATGAAGGACGTCATGCTGCTGTGGGGACTGACGGCGTCTTCTTTCGGCTTGTCAAAGGTCCTGTTTGCGAGGGTGTTTTCTCTGTCGGAACTGATCATCAGCGGAAAGCTGGATTCTTATCTGGTGCAGCCGAAGAATGTCTGCCTGAGCGTGCTGACTTCCGCCACGAGTACAGCGTCGATCGGCGATTTTTTGTACGGGCTGGTACTGATGGCTTTTTCGGGATTCAGCGTGGGCAGGCTGGTGCTGTTCCTGCTATTTACAGTGACGGGAACGGTGATTTTCGTGGCATTTACGCTGCTTCTGGGGAGTCTGTCCTTCTGGTTTGTGCGGGCGGAGATGGCGGGAGGTCAGATGGTGTCAGGCATGATCAGTTTTATGACTTACCCGGATGGAATCTTCCGGGGTATTTCCAGATTCCTGCTGTATTTTCTGATTCCCGTGGGAATGGCGGTCTGGCAGCCGGTGCATATTATGGCGGCGTTTAGTGGAATCGCGGATAATGGGATGGGTGTCGGGGCGGCCGGGCAGAGTCTGCAGTCGGGGCTGGCTGCGCTGCTGACAGTGGCGGGCTATGCGATTGCGCTTATGTCGTTTGCAGTGTTTGTGTTTTACAGAGGGCTTAGGCGGTATGCTTCGAGCAGCCTGATGGAGGCGAGGATGTAGGAGTGTGACGGATTTTTGTGAGGTGTATGAACGAAGATGGTCATAATATGATACGTTTACAGTAACAGGGAATTGCGAATAACGCAGTTCCTTTTGTTTTGCAATGATTTATGAGTGTACCTGGTATCGGAAGGATGCCGTAAAATTGGATTGATACCGGTTTGATACCGGAGAAAGGAGAAGGGAATGAAATTAGCAAGATATGAACAGGAGGTTGTCCTGAATTTGGAGGAAATTATATGGGAGAAATAAAAATTTATGGTTATGTGAGAGTGTCATCAAAGGATCAGAATGAGGACAGGCAGCGAATAGCATTGCATGAAATGGGAGTTCCTGAAACAAATATTTACATAGACAAACAATCCGGCAAAGATTTTGAACGTCCGGCATACAAGCGTATGGTACGGAAACTGAAAAGTAATGACCTGCTCTATATCAAAAGTATAGACCGTTTGGGAAGAAATTATGAGGAAATACAGAATCAGTGGCGCATTTTGACAAAAGAAAAAAGCGTTGATATTTATGTGATTGACATGCCGCTTTTGGATACAAGGCGTGGAAAAGATTTAGTGGGTACATTTTTGAGTGACATAGTGCTGCAGGTGCTATCATTTGTTGCTGAAAATGAACGGACAAATATACGGCAGCGTCAGGCGGAAGGGATAGCGGCAGCAAAAGTAAAGGGCGTAAAGTTTGGGCGTCCGGCGCTTCCCTATCCGGATAATTTCAGGGAAATACACAGGGACTGGCGTAATAAAAAAATAACACTCCGACAGGCGGCAGATGCCTGTAGAATGCCAGTCGGGACTTTTTACGGGAAAGCAAGAAAGTTTGAAAACTCCACTTATATAAACTGCGGGCAAAATTTGTAAATGTGTACCTTTACAAATTTTGCCAAATTTTCAGTTTTGCCATATAGCTTATCATAAAAATGCTTGTTTTTCAATTATTTATGAAAATATCTCAACCCGGCATTCCTGTTCGATTAACGGGAAAATGGAGCTTTGTAAAGGTACACTTTTGCAAGTTGGGAGAGAGAATATGGAAAAACAATTTGCGCAGACGGAGAGAAATACAAATTTAGAAATATTAAGAATTATCAGTATGGTTTTAATTGTTATGAGCCATAGTGATGATTGGATGGGATTAGCAGGGCTATATAGCAAAACTGTATGTTTGAACAAATTTATTACAGATTGGCTGCATTTAGGCGGACAAATCGGTGTGGGCTGTTTCCTGTTGATTTCAGGGTATTTTATGGTTGACAAGCAAATCACATTAAAAAAAATAATGAGGATTTTGGGAGAGGTATGGTTTTATACGATAAGCATATGGCTGATTTTTCTTGCTGTAGGTATCCTGAATGGCAGCTGTGATTGGAAAATACTTTTGAAAGAAGGACTTTGTGCTTTTTTCCCCTTTTTGTTCTCACATTACTGGTTTGTGACAGCTTACATCATTCTTATGATTTTGTCGCCATTTTTTAATAAGCTGATTTCAGTATTTGATAAACGGACATATCAGTTTTTTCTTTTTACAATAATAATAATTTTTGTGGTAATTGATGGCGGGATTCCGAAGACATTGCAAGGAATGTCAGAGGGAAGGTTAATTCCTGTATTTATCATGTATTATATAGCAGGCTATATCAAAAAATACGTCACTGGCAAAAAGAATAATGCCCGAAAGCACATTGCAGTTTCTGTATTTATGTATTTTTTATTATATCTGTCCTGCGTTGTGATTGGGACTGTTGGCGATATGCTCAACAGTGAAACTATCATAGCGTATTGTTATTTTTGGAGACCGCTCAACAGCCCGGTTGTTGTGGTGATTTGTGTAGAATTATTCTTAGGATTTTTGAGACTCTCACCAAGAGGAAATAAAATAGTATACATGATTGCAAAGAGTACATTTGGAATTTATTTACTGCATTGCAATAGAATTATTAGCAAATATTTGCTGCCGAGGCTGTTTCCGGTTTATAAAGAAACCAATTCCTTATTGCTTTTAATTTATTCTGCAGGTTCAGTGGTGACAGTGTTTGCGGTTTGTTCTGCGATAGATCTTGTAAGGTCAAAAACGGTTGAAAAAACATGGAATAGATTTCTTGACAAGTACTTATGCAATAGAGAGGAAAAAATAGAATGTATGATAAAAAAGGCATATGTAAGCTGTCAAAACATCTTGCATAGGTATTATCAATAAGCACCAGAATGAAATGAATACGGCTCTTCCAAAATGACCTGAAAGGAAAAAGCCCCGACTGCCAAAGGAAATGAAAGCGTAAAGGCGCATGGAACAATAAATGAAAACCATGCGTCTTTTTTCTGTATGCATCCTGGTTTAAGAATATCTTAATACTATTTTAAATAAATTAGTACTTGACAATGTATAGTAGTGGGTTTAATCTGGTACTAACATGAATGGTAATACTGTTCGCAAAGTGAATCTCGCAAACGGGCCTTGCTCGTTTTTGGACAGACCAACAGAGGGCGCCGCCTGAACGCGCGTGCGTCCCGGAACGGAGTATTATGAATCCGCAATTTAAAAAAGGTGTATTGGAGCTTATCGTCTTGGAGTCCGTGCGGCAGAGAGATATGTACGGATACGAACTTGTGGAGGAAGTCTCGCAGGTGATCGATGTGAATGAGGGAACGATTTATCCGCTCTTAAAGCGTCTTACCAATGAACATTATTTCGAGACTTATCTGCGGGAATCTTCAGAAGGGCCGCCCAGAAAGTACTACCATCTGACGGCAGCCGGGATATTGTACCGTGACAGGCTGACCGCAGAGTGGGACGAATTTCAGACAAGAGTCAATGAATTTTTGAAGGGGAGGGACGGACGTGAATAAAGATAGATTTTTGACGGAACTGCGGGAATATCTGAGCGTGCTGGAAAGCCGGGAGCAGGACGACATTTGCGCGGAATATGCACAGCATATTGATATGAAAATACAGAAAGGTCTGAGCGAGGAGGAAGCGATCCGGGACTTTGGTTCGGTGGAGCAGCTTGCCGCGGAGATTCTGGAGGCATATCATGTGAACCCGGAGTTTCGCCGTCAGGGATTCTCGTTCAGAATGCCCAGGCTGGGAACTGGCGTATCGCGAAATATTATGCAATCAAGGACAGCACAGGGACCGGGTATTTCACGCAACAGTGGCGGCAATGCACAGGAAGAGTCGGGCGGTTCGGGAGAAACTGGCGGAGGCATTAAGAAAACAGTGGCAGGCGCGGCGCGGTGTGTCGGGAACGCATTCCGGTGGCTGGGCGGAAAGTGCCGGGCTTTTATGGGAATGATCAGGAAGCCTTTTATAAAAAAAGCGGAAGAAGACGGCGGAGAGATACAGGAAACGATGACAGGAAAGGAAGGAGCGGGGAGCGTGACGAAAACAGTAGGAAGAGCGTGGCGGATGACCGGCAGAGGAATCGCAGTATTGTGGAGAGGGCTGGCAGAATTTTGTATCTTCTGGCTGAAATTTATGTGGAATGCGGCATGGCTGATTTTTGCACTGATCTGTGCAGGCATGGCAATGATCACTTTACTGGGAGCAGGAGTGATTGCGGTTTTCTTAGTACAGGGATATCCGTTTATCGGCTTTTTCCTGATGGATATAGGGGGCTTACTCTGTTTCGGTTCATTGGCTTACGGTTCCTTTGGACTGCTGATCAGAAGAAAGAAGAAGGGCGGAGATGACAGCAGGAGAGAGGCAGCGGGAGACGTGGACGAGACCGAAAGCGATTGCGACAACAGGCAGGAAGAAATGATACAGAAGTACGGCAAGGAGGCGGCATATGGGCAGACAACATAAAATAGCACTTGTTATATTTTGCATAGGAGTATTGCTGTGCGGAATAGGCACAGGGGTTGCATTCACAGAATTTGGAGCGCTTACCTACGGTGGCAGGCAGATTCTTGGCGAGACGGATATGCAGACGGAGGACTTTGACGTGGTGTTTGTGCCGAAGGAGGATCAGAAGACGATTATCGTAGGAGCAAGAGCGGCTTACGCGGCGGGAATCGGCGAGGTCTGCACGGATGCAGCAGTTCCGCCGGATACGGTGCGTTTTCATGTGACCTATAACGGGAAACGGGTGAAGCCTTTTGCAGATTTTGAGGAGGCTTCTGGTGAGGAGATGTTTGACAGGATCGCATTTTCGTGGTATTGGCGGAACACGGAGGACGAGACGGCGTTGATGATGGCGGCGAAGGATATTGTCCTGAAGAACCTGAAAGAAGGAAAAATTGTTTCACTTGATACGGTGGATGTGGAGGAAGTAACTGTGTTAGTCAATCCGAAAAATGAGAAGGATGTCAGTATCGTATATTAAAATTAAAAGGCAAAAATTTATGGCTGGAAATATCGGTCCCTCGCTGCTCACAGCGGGGGATTTGTTTTACATAAAAACTGTGTTATCATGATAATAAAGAGCATGAAAAGAAAATGTGAAGGCATTCTGGGATTTGCAGACGGAATCAGGGAGGTTGACCGGATGAAGAAGAGAATCATGGCAGTTCTTTTGGCAGTGGCGCTGACAGCGGGTGTGCTGGGCGGCTGCGGCGGACAGAACCGGAAAAGTGATGGAGAAGTGTGGACGGAAAGTGAAGCGGATGAGCCGGAGGCTGTACCCGTGGAGGAACCGGGAATCGGAACGGAACAGGTGGAGGGTGTGTTTTCTCCAACCTTTCAGGGACCGTTTTCAGCAAAAAATGCGGCGGTAAGTGAGGACATGGGCGTAACCCCCTGTGTGGCGCCGTATACGATCGAGCCGGATCTGAGCAATATTGACAACCTGTATCAGTTTTATCTGGACGATGATCAGCGGGAGAAGCTGGCACAGAACGGTTTTGTTGTATTCGGTGATGCCGGCAGGGAATTTTTTGAGATATACGAGATCAACAGGTATGAACCGAAAGCAAACTTTGTGACGGTGGATTCGCTGATGCACACTTATCATTTATATTTTTCTTATTTGCTTAAAAAAGTGGAAAAAGGATATTTGACGGACTGTCTGCAGCAGCTGGGCGAAAGAATGCTGGACGATAGTCTGACGGCATACGATGTATTAAAGGGCAGTGAGTGGGAAGAGGCAGCGAAGCGTAATGTGGCTTTCTTTACGGTGGGTGCGAAGCTGATGGACGATCAGACACCGGTAAATGATGCCGTGAAGGACATTGTGGCGTATGAACTTGGTAAAATCAATGCGGCCGGGGGAATTGACATATCGAAGATCTACGACAGCCGGCTGGACGATATGGAGGACTACAGCCAGTATAAACCACGTGGCTATTACGAGGGCGATGAGGAGCTGGAACGGTATTTCCGGGCCATGATGTGGTACGGAAGAATCCATTTCAGGCAGGACAGCGAGGAAATGGATCGCAGTGCGCTCCTGATTTCGCTTATGCTGGCGCAGGACCAGGCGGCCTATGATCTTTGGGGGTCTGTCTATGAGGTGACCTCGTTCTTTTCAGGGGCAAGTGATGATGCGGGCGTGTATGAATATGTTCCGCTTATACGTGAGGTGTACGGAGAAAAGGTTTCTTTGGAAGCGTTGAAAGATAATAAGGATGCCTTCGAACGTTTTCATGCCATGTCGGCCGGACTGCAGCCGCCACGTGTTAATTCACTGGTGATAAAGGATGGCGAGAGCAATGTGATATCGGGATTCCGCTTTATGGGGCAGCGTTTTACGATTGATGCGGCAGTCATGCAGCAGCTGGTATACAGCAATGTCAGAGAAACCACCGAGGGTGATGTGCGTATGCTTCCGGATGTGCTGGATGTGCCGGCGGCGCTAGGAAGTGATACGGCGCTCCGCATTCTGGAAGAGAACGGCGAGACAGTTTATCCGGGTTACACAGAGCATATGGAGCAGCTCAGAACCGCTTTGTCTGCGGAAAATAAGGAAATGTGGTCAGCCAGTCTGTATTCCAACTGGTTGAATACGCTTCGCCCGCTGCTTACGGTGAAGGGTGAGGGGTATCCGGTGTTTATGCAGAGTGAGGCGTGGCAGAAGAAGAATCTGGAATGTTTTGCGGGAAGTTTTACGGAATTGAAACATGATACGATTCTGTACAATAAGCAGGTCATGGCGGAAATGGGAGACGCTTATGATGAAAATGCGGACGACAGGGGATATGTGGAGCCGGAAGTGCTGGTGTGGCTGCGTTTTCAGAATCTGTCTGATCTGACGGCACAAGGACTACGAAATTATGGTATGCTCAGCGCGGAGGAAGAGGAAAACCTGTCCCGTTTGTCCCGGATTTCCGGGCAGCTCTTAGAGATATCCAGAAAGGAACTTCGGGATGAGACGCTGACGGATGATGAATATGAATTTATCAGAAGTTATGGCGGGAATATTGAGCATTTCTGGATGGAGACAGTCAAAGATGCGACCGGTGGAGAAGGGGCATATACGCAGGAAGCGCCGGCGGCGCTGGTGGTAGATATTGCGACGGATCCCAATGGTGAAGTGCTGGAAGCGGGCACCGGAGATCCTTCTATCATTTATGTGGTGGTGAAGGTGGATGGCAAGGTGAAGATCGCCAGCGGCAGCGTATATTCTTTCTATCAGTTCAGGTGGCCCATGGAAGACCGTCTGACGGATAGCAGATGGCGTCAGATGATGGGAATCCAGCAGAATGAGGAAGGAATGTGGGAGAGTGATCCGCCGGCCGGGCATCCGGAGTGGACGAAAGAGTATCGGGTTGTCTATGCTTGGGAATAGTACGAAGAGATTTTCACGAAAAGTTATAAAAATTATATACGGTATTGTGGTGCTTGTGTGTACCGGCGCCGTTTTGTATATGCTGTGGCGGGGCGGAGCGTTCCTGCCGGGGTGGATTACGTGGGAAAACGGAACGCTGTGGGATGCGGACAGGCAGTATGAGGTCATTCTTGCGCACAAAAAGGTGAAGGTACGGCAGAAGGATAATGTGATCTGGACTTCTCCGGGCGGTCTTAAGGTTCAGCAGGTGCAGGTAAACGATATCGACAATGATGGGCAGGACGAACTGATCCTGTTGTGTTGGAGAATCGGAAAGTACGGTAAGAGCAGGCCCTTCTGGGTGGAGCGCAATGAACAAAAATGGTCGCAGCATATTGCCGTGTACGAATATGACGGGGAAAAAGTGAAGACAAAATGGATGGCTTCTGATATCGGGTTTGAAGTATGTGAAATCCGGGCAGACGAAAGAAAAGAGCACAGCGCGGGCCCGGACAACAGGCTGTTTTTGACAGACCGGAAAGGGCAGCTGACCTGCTGGTTCTGGGATTCGTGGGGATTTACAAAGGAAACCACAGAGGTATCATTTGTGGTCTTCGGTGATAATCTGATCCATAAACCGATCTATCAATATGGCTTATATCATGATGAGAAATTTTCTTTTTTATATAAAAATATGAAAGAGACGATTACAGAAAGTGACATATCTGTCATTAATCAGGAGACGCCGCTCACGGATAACCCGGCGAGGTACGGAGATTATCCGCAGTTCGGTACGCCGGTGCAGGTGGGGGAGGCTATATCGGATGCCGGATTTGACGTGGTTACGTGTGCAACAAACCATGCACTTGATCAGGGTATGACGGGGATTGATTTTACCAGACAATTTTTGGAAGACGCGGATATCCTGTGTCTTGGGATACAGAGTACGGACGAAAAAGTATATCAACCATATGACATTATTGTCAGAAACGGGATTAGAACAGCAATGCTTAACTATACCTACGGAACCAACGGGATTCGGATTCCTGAGAAAAGCCCGAATGCGGTACATCTGCTGGAAGATGAGGAACGGATCCGGGCAGATATCAGCAAGGCGAAGGCAGAAAGTGATTTTGTGGTGGTTTTTGTTCATTGGGGGACGGAATATGCAGAGAAACCGGATGATTTTCAGAAGAAATGGACACAGATTTTTCTGGAATGCGGGGTGGATGTGACAGTCGGTACGCATCCCCATGTACTGCAGCCCTATGAACTGCTTCGGGATGACAGCGGCCATGAGATGCTGGTGTACTATTCCATTGGTAATTATATCAGTGCACAGTCGGAGAAATCCTGTGTAAAAGGGGGCATGGCGGAATTTACGGTGTCGCTTACGAAGGATGGATACCGGATCACGGAGTACGGGTTAAAGCCGCTTGTGATTACATGGGAAGAGGACAGAAAGTGTGTGGTGGACTTCCTGTGACAGCCGGCGGCTTTGTGTGCCGGCGGCAGTGCCATGCAGTACAGCGTACAATGTAACAGTTCAGCTTTCGGCTTCACTGTCACGTCTGATGCACACAAAATGCTTCAAAGTCGCATTTTGGTGTTTGCACGACTCGCAAAATTGCACACAGAGCGATTTTACTCACGGAATCGTGCCAGACTGACTGTTACCATACAATTACAATACGGCAATATACAGACTTGCAAAAAATAAAAAAGTATAGTATATATAAATATGACAAGGAAGCCACAGGCTGAATTGAAACTATTAACAGACCGTAGTGTAACAGAATAACAGGGGCGCTGGACGCAAGTCCGGCTGAGATGCAGAAGCGTAGTGCCGTTTCCGGTCCCTTGAACCTGATCCGGGTAATGCCGGCGTAGGAAGAATATTCGACTTGATCGCAGTCTGGCCGAAGGCCGTCTGTATCTGTTCTGTAAGAAGAATAGCTGTCGTTTTTTTCGTACCGCGTTATGCCTGAATGCACTGCGGTACTTTTTTTACGGAGGAAACGACTATGACACAAAAAAACAACAAAATCCGCGCTCTGGCAGAGGGCGCAATTATGATTGCTGCGGCGACTGTACTGGGATATTTTCGGATATTCCGCTTTCCTTTCGGCGGTTCCATTGATCTGGCGTTAGTCCCGATCCTTGTTTACTGTCTGCGCTGGGGGCCCAGGTATTCACTGATGTGCTGTTTTGTCAACGGCGTGCTGCAGTATTTTCTGGGAGGGGGCATTGCTATTTCCTGGCAGTCCATGCTGCTTGATTATGTGGTGGCTTATACGCTCGTATTTTTATGCGGTTTCGGTTCAGGCAAAAAGCTCGGCTGGCTGTGGGGGACGATTCTGGGCTCTTTCGGACGCTGGGTTTCACTTACACTGTCCGGCGGACTGCTCTGGTATATGTATATGCCGGAGACATTTCTGGGACTGCCTATGGTGAATCCGTGGATCTATTCCATGCTGTTAAACGGTGTGCTTGTGCTTGCCGTGATGGCAGTGAATCTGGCGGTGCTTGGTATTATGCAGACTGTGCCTGCTCTCCGGAGACTGGTATTGGCAAGGCAGATCACGGGAGAAATACAGGCAGGGTATGAGAGGGCATCCATGTATTAGGGCGGGGAGATAAACCGCCGGGATAAGATTTGTGCTGATTTTCAGGAAAAATCCAAACGAATATCAGTTGACATTATGAGAATGAATGGTATAATAGAGTCATAAAAGGTGCTGACCGTAAAGCAAACGGTTCACCTCAATTAATAGTTGTTAATCAGAAAAGCAACCATCACTTTTGGCTCGTGCGGTTGCTTTTTTTGATGTCTTTGTTTTCCGCAGGATTGTCGAATGCTGATTATAGTGACAACAATGCTGATGATTGTCACTATAATACCGACAATTCCAAGGACTATTTCGAACATCGTATCTTGTACCTTTCGCATATTTTCCATTATGTACCACCTCCGAATACAGGAAGTTCTCAAATGTGAACATTTGGCAAAAGGTGAACCGCTTACCGTTTAGGGCAGCACCTGTAAGTAGAATATCAGAATACATTTGATTCGTCGACATAAAAATGTTTGCAATAACGATAATTATAAATTAAATCCGAAACTCTCCGTCATGTGAAATACAGTTGATCTGTGTGAAAAATCCTGTATCATTCAACTCTTGCAGAAGCAGGTCTTTTTCCTTTGTGCGGATCTCGATGATCAGCTCGGTCTCACTGTTTTTGGTGGAGCGGGCTTTTTCTTTATAGTATTTGCAGTGTCCGCCGATGGCATCATAAAGAGAATCGTAGTTGATCTTCTCGTGTATGCCGCGCAGCATCAGCAGATCAGGTGCTTTTGCACCGGGAATCTTATCAATCAGGAACAAAAGAACCGTCATGATAAAGGACAGGACAAGGGCGAGGACATAGAGTCCGACACCGACGATGATTCCGGCGCTGATCGCCCAGAACAGGTAAAGCAGATCCAGGGGATTTTTCAAAGCGTTTCGGAATCTGACGATGGAGAGCGCACCAACCATACCAAGGGAAACAAGCAGATTAGACTGCATTGCGATCATGATGGCGGCCACGATAACGGGCATTCCGGCCATGGTGATATTCAGATCTTTTGAATAAAAGGCAGTTTTGCTGGAAAGCTTATACACGAAAAAGATATAGACACCTACCAGACAGGCGATCACAAGGATCAGGATAACTGTCTGGGCTGACATGGTGGTTCCGCCTCCCAGCGATTCGTAGACACTGTTTTTGATAACATCTTTTACTGACATTCTTTTGTCCTCCCATTTTTTAGCAGTTTTCACTGCATATTTTAATTTGTGATTAATTCTGGTAACGTTCCCGGCAGAGCTGGTACTTGGAATAGGCTGACTGCAGCGGGAAATTAAGTTCCAATAATTGTAGAATGAATCCGGGGATCAATTCATCGTATTTTATTTCAAGAACGGCATCCTGTTCACGCAGATGGTCGTAGAGGATGTCCGGTGTGCCGAAAGCCTCGATCTGCCGGCTTGCCCTCACATTCCGGTCAAAGGTGATGCGCACATTGCCGGGAGTATAGATGAAGGCTTTTCGCTCGTAGGTGACGATTACCCTGGGGCGAAGGAGTTTTGTCTGTATTGCCAGATTGAACAAAAAGCCAGGATCTTCCGGGGAAAAGGAAGACCGGATACACTGACCGTTCATCAGGCTGTGCAGTTCTTCCGGCGTAATGCCGCGGGACAGTTTACGGATCCGGTTTCCTCTTTTTTCCTTGACTTCAAGCTTGATGGCGGCGAGGGAATCGTTGTAAATGCGGATCCGGTACTTGCGGCGGTGGTAGCTGCCTTCCTGTGTGTCGCGCAGGCAGGTATCCACGAGATCGTCAAAGTAGAGACTGACAACCCGGTAGCCCTCGGCGTCGTTTTCGTTGCTGTCCGTTCGAAGTATGGTATTCAGCCGCTCTTGCAGTTCATACATTTCTCCGGGCGCACAGCAGTATTTATCTTCTGCCCGAAACATATTCGCATTCATTGGTTTCTCCGTTTCTTTATAATATATTTGTGGTAAATATTCCTTACAGCGGGCAGGGAATGTAACGTTCTGCTGCACTGCCTGATTCTTTTTTCTTCTGATAGTTATCAGCTATCGTCCTTTTCAAATACAGCCTGCAGAGATACGTCCCCCTCAGCGAGAGAAACGCTCAGTTCCGTTCCGGAAGTGGAAGAGCCGTCCGACCGTGACCAGCCGGTAAAGTGCCAGCCGTCATTGGGCGTTGCGTATAGGGTGACGGGAAAATCGCTGTAGTAATATCCTTCCCATGCGCTGCAGTCTTCCAGTTCGGCAGTATTCACGGTGATCCGGCCGCCTTCGGGATTGTTTGTGCTTATGCTGATGCGGTTCAATGTCCCCTGAAGCTGAAATGTCCTTGCAAGACTTTCCAGTGCGAAGGAAGCACGCTCCTGAAAAAAGGAATCGATCTGCCCCACATCATTGCGGTAGCTTTCTGTATGATAGGAAGCATCATAAAAACGGTGATGGTCTTTTATGATCTGAGTCTCATAAAAGTCACTCCACCGGGTCAGCATGGGATGAATTCTTTCGTAGGAAAAAACAGTGTTGGCAAGATCCATAAAGGTAATGCAGAACTGCCGCCGGAAGGATTCGTTGTCCAGCAGGCTGAGGACTACCGGATCTGTCAGAAGAGGATGTTGTGCCATCCAGTTTTCCCGCCCTTCAGTGATATTGCTGTCTGGAAAGATGCATTCATCCAGATCAAAGAGCATATAACGCCATCTACCATCGCCGTAGGGAGTATCTTCCTGGGTGGTTCGCCATAGAGCAGTGTTGTAGCCAAGCCCTACATCCCGATTATCCAGATAAAGATTAATACAGCAGTAGTCGATCAGACTCTGGATATCTACAAGATCACAGGCAAGAGCGTAGGTATCATCGTAAACAAGATCGCACTGTGTTATCACGTCCTGCATGTACTTGTAGGCTTCCATCGTTTCGGCAGAGGAAGTGACAGCATTGCCGGATTTGACCAGCATAATGCTGTCGGGGTCCAGGCCGTAATGAAGGGCGGGATATTCGGCGTTGTATCTTTCCCGGACGTTATATATGCCCCAGTACTCTCCGTTCAGAAAGACTACACAGGGGCTTGTGCCCTGTGTGCTGACGCTGCGCCCGGAGACGGCTGTTTCCAGAAAGGCGTCCAGAAACTTAACGCCGTCCCCGTTGCCGCCGCCGTTTCGCAGTTTTATGGTAGAGCAGTCTATGTCCGTCCCGAAAAAGTCGTAGGGAACGGTTTCGCTGTCATCATAGATATCCCGTGCAAAAACATTGAAAGATTTCTGCGCAGAGCTCCGGGTGGAGTTGCCGGCGATCCGGATCCCCATATTCTGTGTGAAAAGATGCGAATGGTTTTCATCGAAATAGGACAGCGTTGCCTTCCGTTCCCATTCTTTTCCGCGGTTAAAAGCGTTGGAGGCCATATAGCGGTAGTGGATTTCTCCGTTTTCATCGGTGTATTCGTCGAGAATTTGGCCGTCTTTCATACCGCCGTCTGACAGATATTCTTCGTATTTTGCCCCGTTGGCATAGATGCCGGTCTGTACGTCAAACAGATCCTCAGGATCTGCGGTCAATGAAATGACAGGCATACCAGTATATTCTGATTTTGCATCATAGCCGACAAAGAAGGTTTCTGTGACGGTTTCACTGATCCGGTTGGCAGAGGGATTGTAGCAGACGGCTCGGACAACTACGGCCTTGTCTATAGGGAAATCAGGGGTGTAATCCTTTGTCGGTGCCAGATCGGTCCGGGCGGCATACAGGTTGTCCGTCCGGCTGATATCTTCGATGCGTATGGGGTTTTTGTAAACCAGTGAACCGGCATCCGGCTCGCTGCCGTCTAAGGTATAGTATATCTTTTCACCGGCAGGAGAATACAAATGCAGGTCAAAAGCTTCCGCATAGAAGCCGCTGGTAGTTTCAAAGACCGGTTTGTCCAGAGAAACAGCGGGAAGAAGCCGGGCATTCTGATTGGAACTTCCCAGCGAAGCGCTCATCACGGACCATTTGGACTTTGCGTCCTTGATCCTGCCGTAGCTGGTGTCATAGGAAAGGGCAGGAACGATCACCTGATCAAGATAACTGCCTTTTGCAGAGTCGATCAGAAAAAGTTTTTCGCCGTCTTTGGAAATTCGAAGAGGTGACTCTTTGTTCAGCCAGATCAGAGTGTATCCTTTTGCGGGAACCTCCATGCCGTCCAGGGCATACTTCTCCGGTTCCTTATCGTCATCCGTAAGGAAACAGCCGTCGAGGGAAAAGGTGTTTTTTCCCGGATTATACAATTCTATACAATCAGAGTACTCGCCGTTTTCGTCGCATCCGGCTGCAAAATTGTTGCTGCAGACTTCGTTGATCACAACGCAGGGCGCCTCAGGGTGCAGGCCCAGGATCATGGCAGCCAGTGCCAAAAGCCCTAAAAGCGGGAGCATTCTTTTCAAAAGTTCTTTTTTCATCAAAGTTCTCCGGATCATTTCCTGTTTTCAGTGCCGGCCTGCGGAAAATGCCGGTTGAAGACATCAGCAAGACAGTCAGTTTCGATGCTGCTGATTAAATATTAATGTTAGCATATCATGTGTGAAATGACAACCCGTTATGCGGACGCGTATTGCGTGGCATCAATCCATTCCAAAACCGTATTCGATGCGGAAGGGCCAGGCAGCAGTCGGCACTTGGGCTGCAACGATGAAACGAAGTACAGAGCAGATCTCCTACCGGCTCAGTCTGCATGTTTTCACGGATCTGTCATGACATGAACACGGGATGAAAGATTTCATGAAAGTAAGAGGAGATATTTTGTGGAAATATGACAAATACTGACACGCGCATTGGAGCATTCTGACAGTAAAAATGAAAGAAATTTCTAAAGTAACAGTAGCTATTGAAATATTTTTACAACGTGATAGGATGTGCTTGTAAGGGGGTAAAAAAACATGAATGAAAGAGTCACTAATCTGAAAGGAAAACTGATCGTGTCCTGTCAGGCGCTGCCGGATGAACCACTGTATTCGTCATACATTATGGGAAGGATGGCGCTGGCGGCAAAAGTGGGCGGTGCCGGCGGAATCAGGGCAAACACGAAGAAGGATATTGAAGCGATCAGGGCGGCGGTGGATCTGCCAATCATAGGAATCGTAAAGAGAGATTATCCGGACAGCGATGTGTATATTACGCCGACCATGCGTGAGGTGGAAGAATTGATCCAGGTGAAGCCGGATATCATAGCTGTGGAGGCCACTGACGACCTCAGACCCGATGGTGTGACGCTGAAGGAGTTTTACGATCAGATCAGAGAAAAATATCCCGATCTTTTATTGATGGCGGATTGTTCCACCGTGGAGGAGGCTGTCAGGGCGGATGAACTCGGATTTGATTTTATCGGAACTACGATGGTGGGGTATACGGCACAGAGCAGAAACGACCACATAGACCGGGATGATTTCAGGATTCTTCGCACCATTCTGGAAAGAGTCAAGCATCCGGTGATCGCTGAAGGAAATATCAATACGCCAGAGAAAGCCAAAAGAGTGATCGAACTGGGAGCCTTCTGTGTGGTAGTGGGGTCCATCATCACCCGGCCGCAGCTTATTACGAAAGCTTTTGTGGAGGCCATGGAGAGTAGAGATTAAGGTTTGAAATTTTCACAATCCGCGTGCAGGCGCGGGCCTGGAAGGAATGGAGGATCACGATGAAAAGCAGAGAAGTCAGAAATACGAAATTTGCATATAAGGTAAACCTTCCGCTGATCATTTTTCTGGGAGCGGTGCTGGTGTTTCCGCTGCTCTGGGGGATCTGTGTGAGCTTTACCAACAAGACCATAGGCGGAGAGGCGCATTTTACCGGCTTGAAAAACTATGAAAAGCTGATCGGTGACCCGGAATACAGACGCTCCATCATCAATACGGTGAGGTTTACGGTTTTGTCCATCGCTCTTAAGACCGTGTTTGGCATGTTTATGGCGCTGTCGCTGAATCAGGAGTTTAAAGGCAGAAATATGGTGCGGGCTTTATTGATGATCCCGTGGACGCTGCCCAATATCGTAGTGGTTTATAACTGGCGGTGGATTTTCAATTCCAGTGGCGGAATCGCAAATTATCTTTTAAAGTCCATGCATCTGATCGACAGGGATCTGGTGTGGTTCGGGTCGGCGGGACTGGCGCTGTTTACCGTGGTGGTGGCAAATGTGTGGAGGGGCACACCTTTCTTCGGTGTATCCATACTGGCAAAACTGCAGACCATTTCCAAAGATTACTACGAAGCGGCGGATATTGACGGGGCGAATCTCTTTCAGAAATTCCGGTATATCACCTTCCCGGAGGTAAAGGATGTAACAATTCTTTCGGCGCTGATGAGTACCATCTGGACCATCAATGAGTTTGAGACGGTGTATCTGCTCACCGGCGGAGGTCCCAACGGCTCCACAGAAGTCATGAATGTTTACAGCTACAAGACGGCCATGCGGAGCATGATGCTGGGAAGGGGTATTGCGGTGGCGGTTCTGGCCATGCCGGTACTGATGATACTGATCGGGCTGCTGACGAGAAGAATGCTTCCGGAGGAAAAATAGAGGAAACCTGTCTTTGGATATTGAGATGCTGCAGAGCAGAATCATTTGCGAAGCAGCATCATGGAGGGCTGAGCTGAAAATGAAACAGAACAATACAATTAAAATAAGAAGAAAGAGGATCAGGATACCGGCGGCAGCGGGAAGAATCTATATTGTGATCAGTCTGATTGTGGCGTTATTTCCGATCTATTGGATGATTAACACCTCGTTTAAGACAGAGTACGAGATTTATGCGAAGACACCCACTCTGTACCCCCATACGTTTACGCTGGATGCCTACAAGTATCTGCTGGGAGAGACAAACTTTTTAAACAGTATGAAAAACAGTCTGGTCGTGGCGGCGGCGGTTTCCCTGTTTTCCATTATGGTCGCCTATCCGGTGGCTTACACGCTGGCGCGGGTGAAATTCAAGGGGAGAAAAGTATTTTCCAAAGCCATACTGTTTATGTATCTGCTGCCCACCTCGGTGCTGTATATTCCGCTGTATATGCTGCTGGCAAAGCTGCATCTGACAAACAGTATCTGGGGACTGGCAGTGATCTACCCCACTTTTACGCTGCCGTATATATCCTGGATCCTGATTCCACACATTGCGGACATTTCGAGGGAATTGGAGGAGGCGGCGGAGGTGGACGGCTGTACCAGACTGCAGACCATGTACCGGATCGTTTTTCCGCTGGCGGTTCCGGGAATCGCTTCCACTGCGATTTTCACCTTCGCCATGTGCTGGGGAGAGTATTTATATGCACTGGTCAATCTGACTTCTGTGGACGCACAGACCTTCCCGGTGGTCATTTCCGGACTGATCTTCGGGGATATGCCGGCATGGAATCAGCTTATGGCGGCAGCAGTGCTGGCAGGAATCCCGATTATCATTATTTACATGCTGGCATCAAGTACGCTGGTGGGCGGCAGAACGGCAGGCGGCGTGAAAGGCTGACGGTACGGACGGGAAGCCGGTACATGTATTTGCCCGCATGAAAGCAGCAGACAGAAAGGACATATCTATCACAGATATGGGTGTGATAGAATAAACGGAATAAAGAACAGAATAATAATAAAAAGGAGGACGATATTTATGAAAAAGAAATTATGGGCGCTTATGATGGCAGCAGCGGTGACTGTATCTGCAGTGGGCTGCGGAAACGGAAAAGATCCTGCAAAGGAGGCTCAGACACCCGGACAGGAGAATCCGGCAAAGGATGAAAACAGTGCGGCAGATGCAGCGGAAAATGCCGGTGCCGCAGACCACGCCGGCAAGACGATCACGGTCTGGATCGAGAAGATTTTCAGTGACGATGCGAATGCGGCGATGGAGGCAAGGCTGCGGCAGTTCGGTGAGGAACAGGGTGTGACGGTCAATGTGGAACTGATCGGTGCCACAGATTTCATGACCAAGCTTAACGCTACCATCGAGGCGGGACAGAATGTGCCGGATATCATTTCATCCAGCACGACCAAAGTATTGAATTATTATCCCAACATTCCCTGTCTGGATGTTTCCGGGCTGGTGGAGGAAATCAACGGGGAGCGTCCGTATATCACTTCCGCGCTGGAAGGAACGCAGATCGGCGGCATCCACTATTATGTGCCTTATGACAGTTCGTCCTGTATGATGTTTGTCAGAAAGGACAAGCTGGCGGAGGCAGGAATAACCGGGATGCCGGCTACCTGGGACGAGGTCTTTGAGACGGCCAGGGCGATCAGCGATCCGGACAATGATTTCTATGGACTTGGCATGGGATGCGGGGAAAATGATGATGATGACGAGAACACGCTGCGTCAGTACTTCTGGAACGAAGGCGGTTATCTGCTGGATGCAGAGGGGAATATCACGGTGGACAATGACGTGATCAAAAACTGTGTGACAAACTGGGCAGAACTTTATCATTCGCAAGTGATTCCACCCGATGCCATTACCTGGGACGCAGGCGGTAACAACAGTTCTTACCTGGCGGGACGTACCGGTATCGTGTTCAACACACCTACGCTGTACAATGCCATGAAAAATGATGAGCAGTATGCGGAACTTCTGGAAAATACGGCAGTTCTTGCACCGCCGGCAGGTGCCGACAACAATGTGTACATGAGTTATCCCGTGGGATTCAGTATCATGAATACCTGCAAGGATGTGGATCTGGCCTCGGATGTGATCAAATATGTGGCTGAAAAAGAATGGTATGACGAATATATTGCGAAGATTGCACCTATTTACGCACCCGTATTCCAGGATGCGGAGAACAGTCCCCTGTGGACGGAAGATGAAGTAAATGCACAGGTATTGAAATATGTGCAGAGCGCGACCGGCTACTACGGGTATCCTGTGGCAACCATCAGCGGGCGTTCCGTTGCGGCAAAGCACTATTTTACCTTCCCGGTGGGCAAGATGTTCAACCAGGTGGCAACCGGAGCGGCTTCCGTGGAGGATGCAGTGGCGAAGATTGCAAGTGATCTGGATGATTTTAAGGATATGGTAGGAGAATAAGAGATGAGTACGAAAGTATGGATGAATTTTGACCCTGAAAAGGTGGATTTAGATTATCTGATCAAAAGATTCCGGGAATCGGGGTTTGAGGTGGAGGCCAAAGCCGTGTCTGTGGATGACACGGCGGCGGTTCTGGCAAAGGCGAAAAGTGCGGATGTGGTCATCGCGGCAATGGAAAAGTGGGACGAGGAAAAGCTGGCTGCGGTGGCGGGTAAAGTGAAATTTATCCAGAAATACGGCACCGGACTGGATACCATTGACCTGGAAGCGGCCGGCCGGCACGGCATTGCGGTGGCAAACGTGCCCGGTGCCAACGCCGCTGCGGTGGCGGAGGTTGCGCTGCTTCATATTCTGAATGCAGGCAGAAGGTTTGTACCCTGTGTCACGGGAGTTAAAAATGGCGGATGGAACTGTACCATCACCGGCCGGGAACTGGACGGGAAGACCGTGGGACTCCTTGGATACGGGCGAATCGCCAGAAATCTGGCCAGAATGCTTGGCGGTTTCCGGGTGAATATCCTGGCCTATGATCCTTTTGTACAGAGCATTCCCGAAGAAGAGGGCGTGGTTCTGGCGGCTTCCGCGGAGGAACTGTTCGAGCAGTGTGATATCGTAAGCCTTCATATTCCGAGTACGGAAGAGACCAGAGGAAGCGTGGACGGCAGACTTTTTTCCAGAATGAAAAAGGGCGCCTGCCTGATCAATACCTGCCGGGGGGATGTGGTCAATGAGAAGGATCTGGTGGAGGCTCTTTATAGCGGCAGGATCGGGGCAGCAGGCCTGGATGTACTGGCAGAGGAGCCGCCCCGCAGTGATAATCCGCTGCTTTTGATGGACAATGTATTCATTTCTTCCCATATGGGCGCGGAATCCTTCGAGAGCGGCAGGCGTTCACAGGAGATTATGGGAGAAAACGTGGAACTGTTTGTGAAGGGAATACTCAGTGAAAACGTGAGGAACAAAGAGTTTCTGGGATGATTGCGGAAACGGTCTGTCAATAGATTTCCGTCTGTCGGACGGGCGGATGCGAACCGGAAGAAAACAGGGTGCTATATGGTTAAAGGAGGTTGTGTATGGACGTATCAAAATTCAGCGGGATTTTCCCGGCATTCTATGCATGTTATGACGAGGACGGGGAAGTCAGTGCCGACCGGACCGGAAGACTGGCCGGATATTTATTAAAAAAGGGTGTGCAGGGGCTGTATGTGGGCGGATCCTCCGGTGAGTGCATTTACCAGAGCGTGGAAGAGCGGAAGAAGACGCTGGAAAATGTAATGAAGGCGGTAAAAGGCAGGCTTGTGGTGATCGCTCATGTGGCCTGTAATAATACAAGGGATTCGCAGGAGCTTGCGGCTCATGCACAGGATCTTGGCGTGGATGCCATCGCGGCGATTCCTCCCATTTATTTCCATCTGCCGGAACATGCCATTGCACGGTATTGGAATGATATTTCCGCGGCGGCACCGGCCACGCCTTTTATGATCTACAACATTCCCCAGCTTGCAGGAACGGCGTTAACCATGCCGCTGTTCAGGGTGATGCTCCAAAACCCCATGGTGGTGGGGGTGAAGAATTCTTCCATGGCGGCGCAGGATATTCAGATGTTCCGGGCTGAGGCAGGAGAGGGGCATGTGATCTTTAACGGGCCGGACGAACAGTTCATCAGCGGGCGTGCAATGGGAGCCGCCGGCGGAATCGGGGGAACCTACGGTGTGATGCCGGAACTTTTCCTCAGGATGAACGAACTTCTGGAAAAAGGAGAAATTGCACAGGCAAGGGATGTTCAAGATGCAATTAATCGTGTAATATATAAGATGTGTGAGGCACACGGTAATCTCTATGCTGTCATCAAGGAAATTCTGAGGATCAATGAAAATCTGGACATCGGCGGGGTAAGAAGCCCCCTTCCTGAACTGATCCCGGAAGATGGAGTTATCGTCCGTGAGGCGGCGGAAATGATCCGCGAGGCGACAGCAGGATTATGAAGAAATATATATGTATTGATATAGGCGGAACCGAGATCAAATACGGACTGCTTTCGGAGGCGGGTGTCTTTATAAAGAGCGCCAGGACTCCTGCGGAAGCGGCAAAAGGTGCCTTGTGCCTGATGGAAAAGGTGGAGGGGATCATTCAGGATCTGCTTTGTGCGGATACGGCCGGAATCGCAGTTTCTACTGCGGGAATGGTAGATCCGGTGCGGGGAAGAATCATCTATGCCAATGCCAATATTCCGGGATATACAGGAATGGAGATCAAAAAACGGCTGGAATCGGTCTTTCATCTTCCATGTGAGGTGGAAAATGACGTCTGCTGCGCAGGAATTGCGGAATATGCCTCCGGCGCGGCGGCGGGCAGCTCTTCGGCGGTCTGCCTGACTGTTGGAACGGGCATAGGGGGATGTCTTCTCATAGAAGGACAGGTTATGCACGGTGCCGGGTATACGGCAGGATCTGCAGGTTATCTGCATATGCCGGGCGGCAGGAACTTTGAGGAGACAGCTTCGGTGACAGCCCTGGTGAGGCGGGTGGCGGCGCAAAAGCAGGAATCCACAGATGTATGGGACGGCAGGAAAATTTTTGCAGCGATTGAAAAACAGGATCGAATCTGTATCCGGGCTGTAGATGAGATGACGGATGCGCTGGGGCTTGGTATTGCGGATATCTGTTATCTGCTGAATCCCCGTGTGGTGGTGCTGGGCGGGGGCATTATGCGGCAGGAATCCTATCTGCTTCCGCGGATCCGGGCGGCTATGGACCGGTATCTGGTTCCTGCCGTGGCAGACCAAACCAGTCTGCGGGCGGCGCTGCACCATAACGAGGCAGGTATGCTGGGCGCTTTTTATCACTTTTTGGGCAGACAGCGGCGCACTTAATTCAGAAGAGGAGATCAAATGTCAGATAATAACAAGTCCATTGTTCCGGCCATAGAGGCCAGATATGACAGTATGACACAGGCTGAAAAGCAGATCGCCGATTTTTTTATTACAAACACGCAGGACGGTGACTTTACCATCAAGGAACTGTCAACCAGAATCTTTGTGTCCGAGGCTTCCATATCACGGTTTGCGAAGAAGTGCGGTTTTGACGGATATCGGGAATTTTTGTACCGTTACAAGGAATCCCTTCGGGAAAACAGAGAAGAGGCGGCTCTCTGCACCAGAACGGTTATGGATACTTACCAGGACCTTTTGAACAGGACGTGCTGCCTGATGGATGAGGCGCAGATCGCACGCATTATACAATATATGAACAGCCATAAACGGGTCATAGCCTGTGGAATCGGCAGTTCCGGGCTGGCAGTGAGTGAGATGGAAAGCCGATTCATGCGTATCGGTGTGGATATCGATTCTCTGCAGGACGCTGATCTTATGAAAATGCAGGCTGTTTTTCTGGGCGGGGACAGTCTGATCTTCGGGTTCAGTATCAGCGGGCAGACCGAGCCGGTGCTGTATCTTCTGCAGGAGGCTCACAAGAGGGGCGCGAAGACGGTGTTTATCACAACCCGGGACAGAGATTACTACAGATCCTTTTGCGACGAGGTGGTGCTGACCGCCTATTCAAAACATCTGGAAACAGGAAATACGGTCTCACCTCAGTTTCCGCTGCTTTTGATGATTGATGTCATCTACAATGAATATGTGGATCAGGACAGGAAACAAAAGACCGCACTGCACGGCGATACGCTGCGTGCCCTTCAGACAAGCATCGAGGATCCGGAAGAGATGCCCGGAGCGGGTGCACAGGGAATAAAAAGTGCAAGGACTTATCCGAAGAATATTATGAAGATATGATGTGAGCCGGTTTTGGCGGGGCAGCCCGCTTGAACCGGCTCCTGCATTGTGCGGATTGTTCCGGCCTGTTAGCGGCTCCGGTTTATTGTGGATTGCTCTGGCTTATTTGCTCCGGTTTATTGTGGACTACTCCGGCCTATCAATTGTTCTGGTTTATTTGCAGGAATTGTCCATGGTGTGGTATACTGATAGCCGGTGACAGATCAGCTTATGAAATAACTTAGGAGGATGGAAAAGTGGAAAGAGAAAAACTGGGTTCGCGGATGGGCTTTATCCTGCTGTCTGCGGGATGCGCGATCGGAATCGGAAACGTATGGAGATTTCCCTATATTGCGGGATTGTACGGCGGAGGCGTGTTTGTGCTTTTTTACCTGCTGTTTCTGGTGGCCATGGGAATCCCTGTCATGACCATGGAGTTTGCGGTAGGGCGTGCCAGCCGAAAAAGCATTATCAAGAGCTTTACTGAATTGGAGAACAAGGGACAGAAATGGCATCTGCACGGATATCTGGGCATGGCCGGAAACTATTTGCTGATGATGTTCTACACTACAGTGGCGGGCTGGATGCTGTACTATTTCTACCAGATGCTGACGGGCAGATTTACGGGAAAAGATTCGGAGCAGGTGGCGGGAATGTTTCAGGAGATGCTGGAAAGCCCCGGCGTGCTTACCACGGTGATGGCGATCGTTGTGGTGGCTGGCATCCTGATCTGTTCCTTTGGTCTGCAGAAAGGTGTGGAGCGGATCACCAAAGTAATGATGAGCCTGCTGCTTGTCATTATCATTGTTCTGGCTGTCCACAGTCTGACATTGGACGGCGGTATGGATGGACTGAAATTTTATCTGCTTCCTGATTTTGAGAGGATGGCAGAGGTTGGGATCTGGGAGACGATCACAGCTGCCATGAACCAGGCATTTTTTACCCTGAGTCTGGGCATCGGCGCAATGGCCATTTTCGGCAGCTATATTGATAAGAAGCATACACTGTTAGGAGAGTCCGTGAATATTGCCATTCTGGATACTTTTGTGGCGATCGTGTCGGGTCTGATTATCTTTCCAAGCTGCTTTGCCTTCGGGATCAGCCCGGATATGGGACCCAGCCTGATCTTTATCACGCTGCCCAATGTATTTAACGGAATGGCCGGCGGAAGGATCTGGGGTACACTGTTTTTCGTGTTTATGACATTTGCGGCGTTTTCCACGATTCTTGCCGTGTTTGAGAATATCATTTCCTGCGGCATGGACCTTTTCCATTGGAGCAGGAAAAAGTCATGTGCGGTCAATCTGATTGCGCTGCTGGTGCTGTCCATGCCTTGCGTGCTGGGTTATAATCTGTGGTCTGCATTTCAGCCGCTGGGAGAAGGGAGCACGGTTCTGGATCTGGAAGACTTCGCGGTCAGTAACGTGATTCTGCCCATCGGATCGCTGTGTTATCTGCTGTTCTGCGTATCCCGGTTCGGATGGGGGTTTGACAAGTATCTGGAAGAGGCCAATATTGGGGAAGGTCTGAAGATACCGAAGGGACTGCGGTTCTATATGACCTATATTCTGCCGGTATTATTACTGTTTTTGATTGTTTTGGGGTGGATCGGGTAATGACATTATTTTGTAACAGTTCAGTCAATTCTATAGGGCAGACACCCGACATGAATGGCATGGCTGAACTGTTACATTATTTTTATACCCGCAGCAGGAAAATGTCGCAAAGAAATCTGCTGTGTGGTAAAATGATGATAAGCAGTGAACAACAGACCGGGTGCAGAAATTATGGCACAGATGTTCATCGAGGAGGTATGGTAAATGGAGAATTATGTAATTGCGGTTGCGAGAGGGTTCGGAAGCGGCGGTAAGGCCATCGGCGCCCAACTGGCGAAGGAGATGGGGATTCCGTGTTACGAACATCAGCTGATCGATATGGCGTCGGAGTACAGCGGCATCAATAAGCAGTTGTTTGCGGAAGTGGATGAGAAGCTGCGGGGCAGTTACGCCATGAAGCATCTGATGAAGATTCCCTACACTTATGTGGTGGAGCCCAGTGATAAGGAGTTCACATCGGATATCAACCTGTTTAATATTCAATCTGAGATTATTAAGGAACTGGCAAAGACGGAGTCCTTTGTAGTGATCGGAAAGTGTGCCGATTATATCCTGCGGGATCAGCCGAATGTGATCAGTGTTTATGTGGAAGCGCCTGAGAAAGATTGCATAGCGACTGTTATGGATAGAATGCAGGTGTCGGAGAGCCGGGCCAGGGAATTGATACACAAGACAGACAAGTACCGCTCGGATTATTACAAATATTATACAAGGGGAAAGAACTGGAAAGATCCGGTAAATTATGATTTAACATTGAACAGTTCCAGAGTAGGCTGGGATAATTGTGTGAAACTGATCAAAGAATATGTCAATATGAAGATGGCCGGAACGGAGTAATAAGGCATCAGGATATTCGGGAATGCCTGCATGTTCTGGCGTAAAGCAGAAAATAATTGAATACATGTGTTATTTAAAAGTGATATCAAATCCCTTGGAATTTTATATTTCAAGGGATTTGATATAAGTCAGATGAAAAGATATGTGGGGAAATATCAGAGAAAATATCATAGATCATATCATAGATCATAGCAGGGGAAATGTTGAAACCGGTATGAAGATGCCGGGAACTGTGGAGAAACTGAAGAGAAGCAGAGGTATGGGAAATCCGGGGAATTGATGGAAAGAAACTTTAAAATGTACGATGTGTACACAATATATGACAGATATGATAATGGATGAAAAAAGATTAAATATGAATTTAACAGCGTGATATCCAGTAAAAACGGCATGTTGATAGAAATAGCATGTGTAATAAAAATGACAATGATACGAGGCTGCGTCTGTGAACCGGAATCCGGTAAAAATATGATAAAATGGATCTGGATAAGTTAAAACAAGAAATAATAAAATGAAAATTCATATAGTTTGAGAAAGCGATAGATTATAGAGCGGGTAATTTCGAAGACAGGGACAGGACATTTTCTGTAACATTCGGAATGACATCACAAATGGCATCACACAAAAAATATTTTATGAGGTTCCTGTGAATGTGAGAAGTAAGATCATCAGAATCAAAAGCAGGAGAATAAGAAACAGTATCAGGGAATAAGAAACAGGATTAGGGAAGTAAGAAACAGGATCAGGGAATAAGAAACAGGATTAGGGAAGTAAGAAGCAGTATCAAGAAATAAGAAACAGTATCAGAAGGATGTGAGCCGGAACCAGGGGAAGTGAATGAAAATGGAGCAAAAGAAAACGGGAGTTATTTGTGTTGCGCATTGCATGGATTTCAATAGAAAACAAAAATTAAATTGTGATTTAATGAAAAGTGATGGCAGTAAACAAGACAGACTTGCTTCCTATGCGTATCACAAGTCTGCCTGCGATACTGCTTAAAACGATAACACAGATACATGAAAAAAGGAAAGCCGTGTAAAAAAGACGGAGAAAGGAATGAAAAAATGGATGACAGGAGATTTGCCATACTCATTGACACGGATAACATATCAGCCAAATATATTTCTGCGATTATGGATGAAATGACGAAGCACGGGATCGTCACATACCGCAGAGCATATGGTGACTGGACAAGTTCTCAGGCCAAGGGGTGGAAAACAAAACTGATGGAGAATTCCATCACGCCCATGCAGCAGTTCAGTAATACAGTGGGAAAGAACGCCACGGATTCCACATTGATTATTGATGCCATGGATATTCTGTACACCGGCAATGTAGACGGTTTCTGTATTGTTTCCAGCGATGGAGATTTTACGCGCCTTGCCAGCCGCCTGCGGGAGTCAGGTATGCTTGTGGTGGGCATGGGTGAGGAAAAAACCCCCCGTTCTTTCCGTACCGCGTGTTCTCAGTTCACGGTATTGGAGAATCTGATTGACGAGGATGAAGAAGAGCTTCAGGCGGAAACACAGGGAACCGTAAAAGGTGCAGTGCGGGAAATCGTGAGCGGCGTTTCAGGAAAAAGCGGAAAGAATAAGAAGGCCTCCGGAAAGAGCAGTCAGGAGGATAAGGAGTCCACGTCTATCAGCAAGGAAGTGATCGAGAGCGCCATCATCAGTATCATTACGGAAAATGAGAATAAGGATAAGGAGACCGGACTGGGAGAGATCGGCAGCAGACTCTTGAACAAGTATCCTGATTTTGATGTAAGAAATTACGGATACAGCTTGCTTTCCCGGTTTCTGGAAGAGATACCGAGTCTGAATCTGGTTAAAAATAACACCCGTATTAATGTGGAACTGAAAGAAAACAGAGAGTCGGAAGAAGAAATCACGGATTACATTAAAGCGGCCGTGAAGGTAAAAGGGAAAAAGGGAATGCAGGTGAGCGAACTGAGCAATATCGTCCATCGCAAATATGCGGGCTTCAAACCCAAGAACTACGGGTATTCCCAGTTTACCAAATTTTTACAGGCAATACCGGAACTGGAGATCTACGGTGACGTAAACGAAAGAAAAGTCCGGTTTGTGGAAGAAGGGTGAACCGTATGTATCTGCAGGCAAGGTTGCGATATGCAGGGGGAGTAGTGCATTAATATACGGTTTCAATGTCTTTTAGTACATTTTCTTCCACCCGGAAACGCCAGAGAGAATGCCCAGGCAAGCGGTGCTCAGTTAAATAATACATGTTATCCAATGCTGTGATATAGTAGGGCGTCCCTCCGCCGATAAATTGACTGTAGATGTCTTCGTAATCTCCTTCCACCAGTGCGGAAAGGTCTCTGGTGCGGAGGATTGTAGCGTAATCCTGGCTGCCGGCAAGGTCCGTGGAAACAGTGATGTAGAAATAATCCTGGATCGGGGTGATCTGAATCATGCCTGCCATGCTGTCGGGAACAGGATAGGTTTCCAGAATCCGGAAATCTGCAAGTGCGGCCCGGATAATGGAAGAATTGCCGGAAACGAAATAAATCTCATCGTTTACGATCGTAAAGGAACGCACATAGATGTTGTCCAGAGCCTCTATGCGGCGGATTTCCGTCAAGTACATACGCGTTTCACCGGGATTGTGGCGGAACAGATACATTTCGCCGCTCATGGAACTCCATGCGTAAAAAGTATCTGTGGGGGCATCGTAGATAATATAATGGGGTCTGTTGCCGATGTCCTCAAAAGTCTGGGTATGTAAATACAGATCGTCTTTTTTCTCAAAGACAAGAATGCGGTGCCGCTCTGTGTCGTCCACCAGATATACGGTACCGTCACTTGCCAGAGTGTGGCCCTTGTCGATCTCATTCGTCATGACTTTCCATTCATAGAGCGGATCTGTCAGATTATCGTTGTAAATCACCTGATTGTGATAGCAGTCTACGAGAAAATAAGTGTCGTCCACTCTGGTAAGATATGTGGGAACACTCAAATCGGAGCAAGGATTAGCAGTGACTGTGGGGGAGGAATCCTGCTCTGTGGTCAGATCCGATGCCCGGATGTACTCTGTTACCGGACCGGGAGTCCGGCGGGCATTTGCAGAAGGGGTGGAAGAGGCAGAGTCTTCCGGGTAAGATCCCCCGGCGGTTGTCTGCACAGGATGATTTCTGCTATAGAGGAAGCAGAACAGGCAGGCACAGAAAGCAGCCAGGAGAAGCAGAGCCGTGACAGCCGGGTGAAGGGCTGTGGCCGTCCGGGATGCATTGGATTTGTGCGTATGGCGCTGCTTTTGTGGTGATTTTGAATGGTTATCTGATTGCTTGTGTGACTTTTTCTGCATGTTCTTCATTCTTTCTTCTGAATATTGCGCAGTGTCCCGCGGGGAACAAAAGCTGCGGTTGTCCGGCAGATTCCGTAAACAGGTTCTGCCCGTTTAAGCATGGTTACATTATAACATGGAAAAGTGAAAAAGTGGTTAACGTTAACTGTCTTTTTCACGGCATGTTACAGAATGTTAACATGATGTCAGTTTTCAGAAGCATTATGAAATGTCAGCCGATGTTGACAAATTGACAAGCCGGATTGCTTGAATCACAATAAATTTTTCTGTAGGCTAAGATGTGACAGGCGGTGCAGTATCACAGACAGGTTTGTGATATGCATGGAGATCAGGTTGAAGATTGAAAGGAGATTGAAATGAAATTCAACGAAAAACTATTAAAACTCAGAAAAGAAAAAGGGCTGTCCCAGGAAGAACTTGGTATGGAAATGCAAGTATCCAGACAGACAATTTCAAAATGGGAGGCAGGTCAGTCATACCCGGATTTTACCAGACTGGTCATGCTGAGTGATTTTTTTGATATGACGCTGGATGAACTTGTGAAGGATCTTGATGTACAGGAAGTGAGAGAAAGTTCCCTTACAAATGAGAAAATAGATTCTATTTATCGGGTTTCCCAGGCTGTGGATTCCGTTTTTCAAAATAAAATGCTGAAGGATTTCATAAAAGGGATCTGGTGGTTTATAGTGGGGAGCCTCATATTTATGTGTGTTGTCGCTGCGGTAGTATTGATCCGGAATATATTGAAATTCATTTAACCGGCACGTGATATGTGTGTAACAGTTTAGTCCAGGATTCTGTACTTGCTGCATGATCCGTGAGAACGTGTAAAATGTGTCTTTGGAGCATTTTGCATGGATCAGATGTGACCTGAACTGTTATCATCCGGAGACAGGAAAAACGGGAAAGATTGAAAAGTGTCTGTGGATACAGTATGATGATAAAAGAGCAGATATGAAAACGATGCGATATAAATACCGCGGTTATTCTGCCGGTATGCGGGGGAGAAAAATGACAGATATGTCACAAGATCAGAGTATATCTATCAAAAAATACAGCCGGCAGGAAAAAGTCCTTCGGGTTCAGAACCGGCAGTCACAGAAAGCGCATTTTTCCGACATGCAGGACGGCCGGATGAAACAGTATAACACAACGTTCTGTATTTTGTCGGCGTTTACGATCCTGATGGTAGTGGCAGGACACTGCGGCTATCACATTATGACGGTGGGGGAACTTTTTCCGTATTATTCTTTTCATGTGCCGCTGTTTATGTTTATTTCGGGATATTTTTATAAGGATTCGGAAGAGGAGCATCCGTTTGCCTATATCAGCAAAAAAATACGCAGGCTTCTTGTGCCGTATTTCATCTGGAATCTGGTTTACGGAGTCGTGGCATGGGTGATGCGTGCCGGAGGATTCGGCATGGGAGAGGCAATCAGCCTCCGGACGCTTTTCATAGAGCCTTTTATGCACGGGTATCAGTTTATTTATAATTATGCGGCATGGTTTGTACCGACTTTGTTTGTGATAGAAATGATGAATCTTTTTATGCGGATCGTGCTGAAGTGGATTCTGAGACGTTTGCGGCTTTGGGAACAGGCGGAAGGGCTTCTGGAATGGATCGTGATGGCCGGCAGTCTTCTTGTGGGGATTGCGGTGGTCTGGCTTGCCATCGGCGGACATGTCTGGGGGAATTATAAGACACCGGGGCGGATCCTGTTTCTTTTTCCCTGTTTTCAGATGGGGCAGTTTTATCTGAAAAAGCTGGAAAAACATGACACGTTGGGAAACGTGCCTTATTTTGCGGTTCTGTTTCTGCTTCAGGTTGTGTTAAATGTGGGAGGAAACGGGCTGGCTTTCAGCAGTGTGTGGTGTACGGGATTTGCCAACGGCCCGGTGATGCCATATGTGACAATTGTGTCAGGAATTGCTTTCTGGCTCCGGATTGCAAAGGTGACAGAGCCTGTTTTCGGAAAAAGCCGCGTGGTGCAGTATCTGGGGCGGAATACTTATGCGGTGATGATGCATCATGTGATGGCTTTTATGCTGGTAAAGATGGTGCTTGCATCGGTGGCGGCGCATACCGGATTCTGCGCAGACTTTGACTTTGCGCAGTTTTACACGAATATTGATTATTTCTATTTTGTACGCGGGGCGGAACAGTTTGGCATGGTTTATCTGGCGGCGGGTGTCATACTGCCCCTTGGCCTGCAGGCCGGCCTGAACCGGGTGAAAGAACGGGCGGCCGGATTGATCCGTCGATGAAAAAAGGCAAAGGGTCAGATTCTGACAGTAAGGCGGAGGGCTGAACCACGGAGATGAAACAGAGCGCTTGCCGGTTGTACGGCAAAAGAAAAAAGAGAGATGGGGAGCAATTATGATAGGATATGGCAGAAAAAACCGGAGAAGGAAACAGAGAACGGCGCTGGCGCTTGTGCTGGTTTTTCTGCTGTCAAATTCTTCAGTGGAAGCAGTGCTGGCGGCACCGGGGGAGTACAGCGGTGATACATACCATGTGGAGGACAGCGTGAGGGCTGGTGAGAGTATTGAAGGCGGCAGTACAGGGGCAGGTGGTAGTACCGAAAGCGCCCGCCAGAGCAGTACAGGAGCAGGTGGTAGTACCGAAGGTGCCCGCCAGAGCAGTACAGGAGCAGGTGAGAGTACTGCGTCCGGTAGTCAGGGCAGTGTCGACAGTGAAGTTGATGGCAGTCAGGATGACGCAGGAAACGATGGAGCCACAGAGTCCGGCAGCAGCCAGGAGAATACAGAACCCGGCGGAGATATCGAACCCGGTGACAGTGAGGACAATACAGACAACAGTGAAGCCACAGAGCCCGGCAGCAGCCAGGGAGCCACAGAACCCGGCGGAGATACAGAACCCGGCGACAGTGAGGACAATACAGACAACAGTGAAGCCACAGAGCCTGGCAGCGGTCAGGATGATGCAGAGGGGACGGATCTCACAGACGAGGATTCCAAACCGGAAGAAGAAAATGAAGACGGCCCCTCTGAGGATGACGAAGCAGACAGCGGCCAGATCCGGGAGCCTGATGAGACTTTGGATGATGACAATGATTCTGGTGAGGCGGAAGCCGCAGAGTCACAGGAAACCCTCTCCGCAGAGGAAATTGCGGCGCAGAAAGCCATGGAACCGAAGTACCTTCCGGTTATGGAAGTGCTGGAAATACCGGAGCATTATGATGTCTCCGAGAATCCTTACAGCTCCTCGTTCTATGCAGAGGAGTCATCCTTTGATTTCCGGGATGAGGGATTTCTTCCGCCGGCCAGAAACCAGAATCCATGGGGAACCTGCTGGGCTTTTACGACGCTGGGCGTTATGGAGGCTTCTCTGGCGGCGCAGCAACTGGCCGATCCGGCGGCGGTGGATCTATCAGAGCATCATCTGGCATATTTTACCTATCATACGGGCTATGATGTGCTGGGCAATGCTGACGGAGATAGGGTGGAACTCATCAATGGTGCGAATTATATGGAGAAGGGCGGGAATTTGAGTTCGGCGGCCCAGCGGCTGATGAACTGGCAGGGAGCGGCGGCAGAAAGCAGTTATCCTTATTCTAATATAAAAGACATGCCGGAAGATCTGGCCCTGGAAAATGCGCAGGATGATGTCTGCCATATGCGGAATTACTTTTATGTGGATACAAAGGCCGGCCATTCCGAAAGCATACAGAATGTGAAAGCGCTGGTGCGGGAATACGGCTGTGCGGGATGGTCTTATTTTCATGATAACAGCTGCTTTAATTACAGCACCAATGCATATTACAACAATACTCAGACCAAGACAAACCATGCCATTACCATTGTAGGATGGGACGATGATTTTCCGAAAGAGAGTTTTAAAAACCAGCCGAAGAATAATGGTGCGTGGATCGTCAGGAACAGCTGGGGTGCGGATTGGGGAGAGAACGGATATTTTTACATTTCTTATGAGGATACTTCTCTTGGATCCGGCAATCCGGCGGGAGTTATGGTGGCGGAGCCTGCCGACCAGTATGATAACAATTATTTTAACAGCAACACGCTGGCGTGGGACTGGCAGTACGGAGTCAAGATGGCACAGGTATTTACTGTGAAAGGACTTTCCTCGGAGCGGGAGAGTCTGCAGGCAGTCTCTTTCATGACCGGCAGCACGAACGAGGATTTTGAGATCGGAATTTACAAGAATCCGGAAACGGAAAACGGCCTGTTGACGGATCCGGAAAGCGGGACACCGATGCTTGCGGAAAAGCTTACCGGAAGAATATCCTATGCGGGAGTCTATACAATTGACCTTCCGAAACCTGTCGAGTGCAACGCGGGGGATACGATATCGGTTGTTATCTATTTTCCCGGCACAACATCATATGGCTATATTTATAAAGACAGCAGCAAAGACGGAAGCAATCTAAAAAATTACAATGTGACTCATGCGGGTGAGAGCTTTTACAGCACTTCCTATTGGGGCAGCTGGGTGGATATGCATGAAAAGGGGGAATCGCTGAGGGTTAATCTGCTGACAGATGACATGGACGCAGCGGCATCGTTTACAGTGAGCGCTTCTGTGACGGAACCTGAAAAGGCAGGGGATGACTACAAGGTAGATCTAAAATGGAAAAAACTGGCGGATGTTTCCGCCTATGAGATCTACCGGGCAAAGACATCAGACGGTACCTATGAAAAGGCCGGTTCCCAGAGTGCTTTCTTGCGGCAGTATCGGGATGTCATCAGACAGGCAGACTATGTGGAACGATATTACTATAAGGTCAGAGCCCTTTTTTCCGACGGCAGCGACAGATATTCCGAACCGGTGGAGGTGGCATTTGAAGCGAAGTTGTTTTTTGGCGCTTTGACACTTTCTTATGAAGGAGATCAGGCAAAACTGGGCTGGGACGCCGTGACAGGAGCGGCGGGATACGAAATAGAGCGGAAAGAGAAAAACGATGCAGTGTACAGTCCGCTGACCGAAATCGGGAATCCGCTTGTGACAGACTATTCCGATGATTTAAGCGGGGAAGAACTGGGCATCTATCAATACCGGATCCGGGCGTACAATGAAGCGGGGAAATATACGGACTGGGTACAGGGAGAGGTCAGAAAAGATCTGAAGGTTACTCAGAATGATGATCAACATCTGAACTTTACATGGCTTGCACCGGAAAATGCGGCTTATTGTCAGGTTCATATAAAGGCCGGGGATTTATCTCATACTTCCGGTGATCTTCCGGTACAGGATGAAAGTCTGGACTATGATATTTCAAAGCTTCTGAATGTGGGTGGCTATCGGGCCGGGGAACTTTGCACTTACTATCTTGTCATAAAGGACAAAAACGGGTTTGAGGTTTACAGGACATCGGAGGTTTCTTTCAGGATTTTGCCGGGTGCCCTGAAAATTGAGTCTTTGGAGCTTACAGGAGATTCCTTTTCAATGGATGGCTCCGGGGCGGACAAAATGGCGGTGGAGCTGGCCTGGAGCGGCGGAGACGGTGCGGATACTGTCGAGATTTATCGCAGTGAGGATTCTGATGATCCGGGAGAAGTATATGCTTCTGCGCCGGTTTCGGCCGGTTCTTACACAGATACCGGGATCACGAAGGGAATTACCTTTTACTATTCACTGCGTCCCACAGTTCGGGATTCCGCAGGAAATGTTGTAGCGGGTGAAATGACCGGAGCGGCAGAAATATCAATTCCGTCTATTCTGCATCATACACGGTTGAAATCGGTACAGGCAGATTCTGATACGAGTGTCACAATTGCATGGGAAGAAAATGCAGATGCGGACGGCTATTTTGTTTACCGCGGCGAAGAAAATGACATAAATGTCAGATTAATTGCCGAAACAAAAGATCCTTCTTATACCGATACCGGGCTGACACCGGGGGCGGTGTATGTTTACCGTGTGGCAGTGTATATAGAAGAAAACGGGGAAAAGAAAGCCGGAAGACTTTCGGCTGAGAAAAGCGTGCGCACCCGGCCGTCAGAAGTGAGCCTTGGGCAGCCGGCACTGGCACAGAGGGGCAAGGCCGTGGAACTGCAATGGACGGCGTCCTGCGGAGCGGACGGGTATCTGGTGGAACGTACCCTGGATGGAAAGAATTTTGTACAGCTTGTAAAGGCAGCCGGATCTGACACTGTGACTTACAGAGATGACCGGCTAAAGGGTCTGTCCGGCATCATCGGTTATCGGGTAAAAGCCTTTAATACAGGGACGGACGGCGTGGTGCAGTATGGCAGTGCATCTGAGATCAACAGCATTGAGATTTCTCTTCAGCAGAGTACGGAAATAACAGGCTTCCGTTCTGAATCGGCGGGTACGAAGGTTATTCTCAGATGGGATGAAGTGACATCAGTGTCAGAAAAGAAAACAGTATACGAAATTCAGAGAAAAGGGCAAAAAGACGGGGAGTTCGTTACCATCGGCCGGATCGATGATCTTTCTGTTACGGAATATACGGATGACTTGAAGGATGCAGATCTGGGGACATATCAGTACCGGATCCGGGCTTATCGTGAGGACGGGGCATACACGGACTGGTCTGTGACGGAGTTTCGGCTGGATTTGAAGGTCAGCCCGGAAGATTACAGTAAGTTGAACTTTACATGGCTGCCTGTTGAAAAGGCGGAAAGCTATGAGGTCTATATCATCAGAAGAGGTGCTTACCGGCTGGCATCGGTACAGGCTCCGGCCACCGGTACGACCTGCGATGTTCTGGCAAAACTGGGAGTGGGAGAGTTCTGGGTGGGGGATTCCTATTCTTACTATGTGGCCGCCAGGGACAGTGCATATCAGGAGATTTACCGTACTTCAGTCATTACTGTACGGACGGTGCCGGACGCTCTTACAATAGAGTCCGTAGAGATGGAGGAGAATCCTCAGGCACAGAACGGTGTGTCTGTCAGGCTGTCCTGGACCGGCGGAGGCGGAGCTGACACGATCGTCATTTACAGAAGCGAAACGCCCGGATGTCCGGAAGAGCCTTATGCCACGGTTTCGGCCGGGAGATATTTTTACAGGGATACTGAGGTTAAAAGAGGGCAGATTTATTATTACCGGGTGTGTCCGACGGTTCAGAATTCCGCCGGAGAGACGGTTGCGGGTGAACTGACCGGATACAGGGAAATCATTCTTCCGGGTGAGACGCAGGAGCCAGTGGGATATATTATGATGCCCCAGGCGGGTGACAGAATCGGGCCGGATGAGCAGACACCGGATACTCTTTTGACGGCCAAAGTGGCGGGGGTGGACAGGGAGACCGCGAACATTCAGTTTGTTGTGGCAACGAAGTACAGCAGAAAGGTTTTTACCGCATCCTATGACGGAATCAGGGATATCTGGACGGCAGTTCTGGAAGACAGTCTGCTGCCGGATTTTGGAGAAGCGGCAGGAACGGTGACACTTCTGGCAGAGGGAAAGACTCTGGATGTGATTGATGTCAGATTTGATGCAAAGAGCGGAGATGATGATAAAGACGACGAGGAAGAGGAGCCTTTCCGGGAAGGTATCTGGTTTAAGGATATCCCGGAGCAGGTTTACACGGGCCGGGCGCTCAGACCGGAAGTATTTGTGTATGACGACGGCAGTCTGCTGACAGCAAAAAAGGATTACACGGTAACTTATAAAAATAACATCCATGCAGGAACAGCAAAGGTGATCATCAAAGGAAAAGGGAACTATAGCGAAACCGTTGAAGGAACCTTTATCATCCGGCCCAGATCACTGGAACAGGTTTCGGTCAGTGCGCCGGAATATCTGGTCTGCCAAAAAAGAGAGCAGAAGATCAGTGTGACGGTCAAAGACGGCGGAAAGAAGCTCAGCCATAAGAAGGATTACACGCAGGCCATTACTTATCAGGGTGCCGTGGTCACCGGAGCACAGGCGGCGGGCGTCTACGAGATTACCATTTCCGGCAGGGGTAACTATGAAGGACAGGTCAGAACTTTCTGTGAGGTGGTGGAAGGAAAAGAACTTTTGAGTAAGGCGGCGGTGAAACTGCCGGCAACATCTTTACCTTATAAAGACGGGGAGGAAGTAACCTTCGATGAATCTCAGATCACCGTGAAGCTGGGCGGCAGGACGGTGCTTCGCCGGGAAGCGGACGGTACAGTCAACTATACTGTTTCCTATCAGGACAATCAATTGCCGGGAACGGCGCTTGTCACGGTGACGGCGGGGGAGAACAGCCGGTATGCGGGCAGCTGCAGCAAGAAGTTTAAAGTGCTGGGAACAGCTTTTGCCACGAAAAATGTTGATATACAAGGCATTTTACCAAAGACTGTATACACCGGTGAACCCGTGATCCAGACACCGGTGCTTACAGATAAGGCCACCGGAAAAGTGCTGGAAGAGGGGATTGATTACCGGATCGGGCATAAAGACAATGAAAAGGCCGGAAAGGCCGTGATCACGCTCACCGGACTTGGAAAATACAGCGGAACCATCCGAAAGACCTTTTCCGTGACAAAAGCGCAGCTTGCGGAGGAGATGATTGAGACAAAAACTGTCACGGCACAACAGAACCGTGCAGGAGCCATGCCTGACGTGGAGATTACTTACCGGGGAAGAAAACTTGTGAACGGGCAGGACTATACCCTGTCTTATACCAACAACAAGAATATTACCACACAGACAAAGAAAGCCTTTATCACCGTGACCGGCAGAGGAAACTTTACCGGCAGGCTGAAAAATGCGGTGGAACTGCAGATCCTGCCCAAATCATGGCAGAGCGGTGAGATTACCGTGGAAGTGCCGGATATGAAGTACAGCAGGAACAAAAAAGAATACAAACCGGTTCCCGTGGTCTGTGACAATGGCCGGAAACTGGTGAAAAACAAAGATTATACAGTATCCTATGAACTGAACCGGCAGAGTGAGATCGGAACCATTCCGGATACCGGACATACGGCAAGGGTGATTATTACTGCAACAGGTGCAGACTATGCGGCCGGTACGTCTGAGGATGTCAGGGTGGTCGAATTCAGGATCATGGAGAAAATGATCGGAAATGCCAGGGTTGAGCTGGTGGATCCGCAGTATTTCAGCCGTTATGGCGTGAGACCGGGAGTAAATGACATACGTGTCACATACAGAAATAATCCGGTGGATGCACAGGAATATGAGATCCTTTCGTACAGCAGGAACGACCGGAAAGGGAAGGCGGTTCTGGTCATTCGGGGAAAAGGACAGTACGGCGGAACCAAAAAAGTTACTTTTATGATCCGGGCCAAAGGGATGAAGGCGAATCTGGCAGACCGGGGTTAGCACAGACAGAGAGCGGTGCGTGCATCGCTCTTTCCCTATGTCCGTGCATCCCCGGAACTGTGGAATGTGGAATATCGGCACAGGTATCGGGCGGCAGGATACCTGTGCCGCATCGGAAACGGCATGAGGTTGTAATTGCAATCTATGGGGGAATATGCTACTCTAAACATGTTATTGTCTGAAAGCAGCTTTTCATAAGCTGAGATAACAGGAAGCGCAAAATATTCGTGAAGCTGTCTGATGCGGCAGTTTCGGATACACGGTATATATGCCTTGAGAGGATATGATATGACATGGATGATCGGAACGGAAAATTGGAGTAATCCGGCGTGGTCAGGTGCGCTGGCGGCACTGGCGGTGCTGTCTGTGCTTCTGGTAACGGCGCTTTATGGAATCCGGCGCCGCACAGTGCGTATTTATAACTGGAATGGAAAGCGCTATCGTTATCTGGGGCGTGCGAAGCTTTACACAGAGGGCAGTGAATATCTGGTGAAGCTGGATGAGCGGATGGCAGATCTGTCTTATACCACGCTGTATCAGATCTGTCCGGCGAAAGAGTTTGTCCGCAGGAACCGGTACAGGGACATGGTGCTCCGGGCGGGAGCCGCCAGCAGTCTGCTGCATGTGGATACGTGCATGAGAAAATCCATATATTACAGGCCGTAGAAAAAGCCGGAGTATATTCAGGGTTATTCCTGCCCGCCAGGACAGCTATAGGAGGAAGCGGGTATCAAATGATGAAAAGAAAGGTAGACTTCCATGATCACGGTAAGCTTGTGCATGATCGTAAAAAATGAAGAGCGGATTCTGGCGAGATGTCTGGACAGTATCGCAGATCTGGTGGACGAGATCATTATCGTTGACACCGGTTCCACCGACGCAACCAGACGTATTGCGGCAGGCTACACGGACAGGATCTATGATTTTGAGTGGATCGGCGATTTTTCGGCGGCACGTAATTTTGCCTTTTCCAAAGCGGGGATGGAGTATATCTATTCCGCCGATGCGGATGAGGTAATGGATGAAGAGAACAGGCGGGCGTTCAGGCTTTTAAAGGAGACACTTCTGCCGGAGATTGATATCGTACAGATGTATTATACCAACCAGCTTTCTCACGGTACGATTTATAATTTTGACAGAGAACTGCGGCCCAAGCTTTTCAAAAGGCTTCGGACTTTTCAGTGGCAGGGTGCGATCCATGAGCAGGTAGGATTACAGCCGGTGATATATGACAGCGAGATCGAGATACAGCATCTGCCTGAAAATAACCATAAGGACAGGGATCTGGCGGCTTTTGCGCGGAGGATCGAGGCGGGAGACAGGCTGGATCAGAGACTGCATAATATATATGCCAAAGAACTTTTTATTTCCGGAGAAGATAAGGATTTTCTTGCCGCCCGGGAATTTTTCCGACAATCGTGTCATGAAATTGGAAGAAGCGAGGATGAAATCAAAGAGGCGGCCTGTGTGGCGGCGAGAGCGGCCAGAATCTGCTCGGATGCGGAGGATTTTTTCAAGTATGCGCTGAAAGTGATCGCCTGCGAGGGATGTTCGGAGATCTGCTGTGAGCTGGGGGAATACTATTTGCAGAAGCAGGACATTGATGAGGCGGTCATCTGGTTTTATAACGGGGCTTTTGAGACGGAGAGCATTCTGAACATTCACAGCGGCGGCGACCTTCCGCTTGCCGGGCTTGCCAGATGTTACCGGGCGGCAGGCAATGAAGAACAGGCGGCGGAGTACGAGAGGCTGGCTGGAGAGTGGAAGCTGCCGGAAGAAGATACGCAGCTGAGGAAGTCGTGAAAAACTAGAGAGAACATAATAGAGGAAAGGCATCATATTGTGAAGTGGGAAGAAAATGTGCGTAAGGTGGTTCCTTATACACCGGGTGAACAGCCTGAAAGCAAAAATGTGATCAAACTGAATACCAATGAAAATCCTTATCCGCCGGCGCCGGGAGTGGCCCGCAGGATAGCGGAACTGGAACCTGAGAAAATGCGTCTGTACCCGGCTTTTCCGGAGCAGACGGAACTGGCGGAGGTTCTTGCCGCGCATTACGGTATCGGCACAGACCGGCTTTTTATCGGAGACGGGTCTGACGATGTGCTGTCGCTGGCATTTATGACCTTTTTTCAGTCGGATCAACCGGTGCTGTTTCCGGATATCACATATTCTTTTTATGATGTATGGGCAAAACTGTACCGGGTACCTTATGAGACAAGGGCGCTGGATGAAAACTTCCGCATCAGGACAGAGGATTACAGACAGCCCAACGGCGGTGTGATTTTTCCAAATCCCAATGCGCCTACAGGGATTTTGATGGGTGTGGAGCAGGTGGAGGAGATCGTGGCGGCGAACCGTGACGTGGTGGTGATCGTGGACGAGGCGTACATCGATTTCGGAGGAACAAGCTGCCTGCCGCTGACCTGGAAATATGATAATCTTCTGGTGGTGCAGACTTTTTCCAAATCAAGATCCATGGCGGGAATGCGGATTGGTTTTGCAATGGGCGATCCGAAGCTGATCAAATATATCAATGATGTGAAATATTCCGTCAATTCTTATACCATGAACTATGCGGCGCTGCAGCTTGGCGTGGAAGCTGTGAGGGACAGGGCATATTTTGAGGAATGCTGTGAGAAGATCATCCGGACAAGGGAACAGGCGGAAAAGGAGCTTGGCGGGCTGGGTTTCACATTTCCGAAATCATACGGCAATTTTATTTTTGCCGGTCATGAGCGGATGCCCGCGAAAGAGATTTTTCAAAAGTTAAAAGAAAATGACATATATGTCAGATATTGGGATAAAGAACGGATCAGCAACTACATGCGCATCACCATCGGCACGGATGAGCAGATGGAGGCGCTGTACCGGGCGCTTAGAGAAATATGCGGGTGACTGGTGTTATCGGGCGCTCAGGGAAATATGCGGGTGACTGGCTGTACAGGGCGCACATGCGTTTTCGGCGGCCGCAGTTACGCTGGAAAATGCCGTAAAAAATACAAGTTTTGTATCTGACGGACATATAATGCTATATGAGATTTCAGGGTGCGGAGCGTTGCAGATTCAGCGTAAAACGATTTGGAATGGAGGTAAATTATGGAAAAATTAGCAGCCGCGTTTGCGGTTACATTGGGAAAATATGTATCAAAGGAGATTGTGGTGTTTATCATCTCGATGATTCCGATCCTGGAACTTCGAGGCGGACTGATTGTGTCGCAGCTTTTGCAGATCCCTATTACCACGGCGATTCCGATCTGCATCATCGGCAATATCATTCCCATTCCTTTTATCCTGCTTTTTATCAAGCAGATCTTTAAATGGATGAAGAAGATCAGGCTGTTTTGCGGACTGATCGAAAAGCTTGAAAACCGTGCTATGAGCAAGAGTGACAATATCAAGAAATATGAGTTCTGGGGGCTGGTGCTTTTTGTAGGCATTCCGCTGCCGGGTACAGGAGCATGGACGGGGTCTCTGATCGCCGCGCTTCTGGATGTGGACTTTAAGAAGGCTGTTCTGGCAGAACTGCTGGGAATCGCCATCGCAACGGTTATTATGTCGTTTTTGTCATACGGGCTGCTGGGGGCGCTGGTAGGTTAAAAAGAAAGATGCCGGCCGGTATCAGCGGCAGGACGGAAGATCAGGTTATGTGCAGTTGCAGATGCAGCGACGGTGTGAAAGAAAAATTGCTGCAGTGTGAGGAAACCGGGTTGAGGTAATGGTGCAGAAAAAAAAGAAATATAGTATTATAATTTGCTTGTTCATATTGACGGCAGTCACGGCGGCAGGCGTGCTATGGCTGCTTTTGTCCCGGCCGGACAGAAACCCGAATCTGGCGCTGCAAAAGGGTGTTACCGCCACCTGCGACAGCACGGAGACGGCGGAATTATCGGCGGATAAGGCCATTGACGGAAACGATACGGAATTGTCTTCCCGCTGGTCCAGCGAAAATAACAGGGAGAGTGCGTCTCATTATATAAAACTGGAATTTCCGGAAGAAATTTCAGTTTCTTTTGTTGTCCTTAAATGGGAGCGGCGCAATGTGGTCTCCTATGCACTGGAAGGCTCGCGGAACGGTGAAAACTGGGAGGTTCTGGCGGCTTTTGACCGGATGCCGGATCTGAAAAACCAGGAAATTCCGCTGGAAAAGCCGGCATTGGTGAAATATCTGCGGCTCAGCACATATGATGTGTCGCGCAGTGCGAAAGACCATTCTGACCTGTACCAGAACGTGTCACTTTATGAGTTTGAGGTCTATGCGGACAAGCCTGCGGTCTATCAGCTTGGCACAGCATCTGTAGCATACGGGGAGGAAGGCGGCAGGTATCTGGAAATGCCCCGGGCGCCGGAAGGATACGAGGTTTCTTTTCTGGGAGCGGACTATGAGCAGATCATCGGGGCGGACGGCGTGATCTATCCTACCATTCAGGATAAAGAGGTTACGGTGGGATTTCTGGTCACAGACAGCAGTGATCCTTCGGATTCCAGGGAAATTTCCCAGACTCTTGTTGTGCCGGCCTGGGATCATGCGGATGCGGCGGAATGGCAGGAGACAGGCATTGCGGAGGAAGAGGGACGGCGGCTGAATGACTGTCCTGAGGTAATCCCTTCCCTGGCGGAATGGCGCGGGGAACAGGGAAGATTCGAGACGGGCGGGAACTTCCGGGTGATTGTGGAGAAGGGTTCATCGCTGAAAAAAACAGCGGAGCTTTTTCGGGAAAAATATATGACCATGGCGCGATGCATGGTGGAGGTGACAGAGGGCACTTTAGAGGATGCACAGCCCGGAGACTTTTATCTGGGGTATGCGGACGAGTCTCTCGGACTGGGCAGAGAAGGATATATCTGTGATATTGACGACATCTGTGTCATAAAAGCAGAAACAGACACCGGCGTGCGGTGGGGCACGGTGACTGTGCTGCAGATTCTGGCCCGGGAGTTTTCTCTGCCGAGAGGGCAGATCAGAGATTATCCGCTCTATGAGGTGCGTGGTTTCGGCATTGACGTGGCGCGGAAAGCAGTCTCTCTTGAAACATTGTACAGAATGATGGAGACCATGTCTTATTATAAGATGAACGATCTGGGAATCCATCTGAATGACAATGAGATCCTGAGCACCAGCGGCCTGACGGATTCCATAGAAGAGGCTATGACAGCAGACAGCGCCTTCCGTCTGGAATCGGAGCTTGCCAATGACAGCGGACAGCGGCTGACTTCGGAGGAATATGCCTATACCAAGGAGGAATTTGCGGAATTTATTGAGACGGCAAAAAGCTATGGCGTGACTGTGGTGCCGGAGATCGATACGCCGGCCCACTCGCTTTCCATTACCAGACTGTACCCGGAATATGGGCTGGCACAGCAGCCGGAGTCGGTGGACCAGATCAATCTGAACAATAAGGATGCGGTGGCGTTTGCGGGGATGATCTGGCAGGAGGCGCTGGATGAAGGCGATGGAGCGCTGGCAGATGCACAGATCGTCAACATCGGAATGGATGAGTATTACGGAGACGGTGAACAGTATCGGACTTATGCCGTACAGACGGCGCAGATGGTGCAGACAGAAGAAAGAAAAGTGCGCATGTGGGGAAGCCTGAGTAACATAGCAGGAAAGACCATGCCGGATCCTGACGGGCTGCAGATGAACCTGTGGAGCACCCAGTGGGCGGATCCGCGGGAAATGTATGATGCAGGCTATTCTCTGATTAATATGCAGAACAATCATTTGTATGTGATTCCGGGCGGCGGCTATGACTATCTTGACAGGGAAGAACTGTACGAAAACTGGGAACCCAACCGGTTTTATGACTATAATACCATGGAGATTATTCCCTCCTATTCCCCCCGGATGCTGGGGGCGGCCTATATGATCTGGAATGATATGTGCGGCAGGCTGGATCTGGGGCTCAGCGAATATGACTTGTATGAACGCTTTGAACAGCCGCTGCCGGTGCTTTCTGCGAAGCTGTGGGGCATGAACAATTCCGGCGGCGGTCGAGGCAGCGCGGAAGCAGGAGAGAAAGAGCCGGGCGCAGACGTGCAGACAGAGAGCTATGAGGATTTCTGTGAGCGCGCACGGATGACCGAGCGGCAGATGTATGGCATAGAAGGAGAAACGAACCGGATCTATGATGATAAGGCAGGTCTGGAACCGTCCTATGAAGTGAATCTGCGGATATGGCTGGAAGAAGATCCGGCAGAGAGTACTGCTGCAGATGATAAAAGTCTGGCGGATGCTATGCCTGTGCAGGAAACAGGCGTGGATCAAAGTGGAAAATCCGGGCAAAAAGAGAAGAACGGCCGGTATATGCCGCAGATCATTGCGGAAAGCGACAGCGCTTACGGGGTGTGGGCATTCTACGCCGTGGAGCCGGAGACGGGACGGGTCGGCTTTGCCAGAGAAGGCCGAACCTATACATGGGATTATGTACTGCCCCGGGGACAGTGGGTCACATTGCGCGTAGCCGGTGAATCCGGGCAGACTACGCTGTATGCGGATGGTGTCAAGGTGGGAACCCTTGGTAATGCGGAACCTTTTGAAGAATATGCGACATTTGTCTTTCCGGTACAGAGGATCGGAGAGGAGACGGGGCGTTTCCGGGGAGAGGTGGAGATGGTGAGCAGGCGGTAAGCGGGCAGATTTGTGCCAGATCGGCATAAGATTGTTTGTAGGGCAAAACTTTGTAAACAAAGTCATGCCACCTGTCGCGTAAACGCTCCGGAATGGAGATTAGAATGAAAACGAGAGAAGAGGCGCTGGCATACGGTCTGTCGTTTGCGAATACTTATCAGGATGCGCCGTTTCATGACGACAACTGGCAGCTTGTGAGAGTACAGGGAAGCCGCAGGGCTTTTCTCTGGACTTATGAAAGAAACGGGTACGTGAATCTGAATGTGAAGGTTGATCCGCAGTGGCGGGACTTCTGGCGCAGTGCATACCCGTCGGTGACGGCGGGGTATCATCAGAATAAGGAGCACTGGAATACGATCATACTGGACGGGACGATTCCGGAGGAGGATGTCAGGCGGATGATCGGAGAGAGCTATGATCTGGTGACGGGAAATGGTGGGAAGTGCGGGAAACGATAGTGAAAGAGGACAAGCGGAGGAGCGATGGAAGCATATACAGGATTTGCACAGGTATATGATACGTTTATGGATGATACACCCTATGAAGCGTGGTGCGCGTATCTGGTGGAACTGCTGGAGAAGTACAGGGAAACAAAACAGGATGCGGCGTCGGAGCGCGCCGGAAGCGGGGGCGGACTTGTATCCGGCGGCGATGCAGGTGTACCGGAGAACCGGAATGATCAGGAGCGCAATACGATTCTTGACCTCGGCTGCGGTACGGGTACGCTGACGGAACTGCTGGCAAGGCTGGGGTACGACATGATCGGCATTGACAACGCGGCGGACATGCTGGAAATCGCCATGGAGAAGCGGGTAAAGTCCGGTCTGGATATCTTATATCTGCTGCAGGATATGAGAAGTTTTGAACTGTACGGTACGGTAGGGGCAGTGGTCAGTGTCTGCGATTCTGTCAACTATCTTCTGGAAGAGGAGGATGTGGTCGAAACGTTTCGGCTGGTCAATAATTACCTTTACCCTGGCGGGCTTTTTATTTTTGATTTCAATACGGTTTACAAGTATGAAATTGTGATCGGGGATACGACGATTGCGGAGAACCGGGAAGAGTGCAGCTTTATATGGGATAATTTTTACCATGAGGAAGAGGAGATCAATGAGTATGATCTGACCATTTTCGTGCAGGAGGACGAGAAGCCGGACCTATACAGAAAATTTCAGGAAACCCACTACCAGCGCGGATACCGGCTGGAACAGATGAAGGATTATCTGCGGCAGGCGGGACTGGTCTTTGTGGAGGCTGTAGACGCGGATACCCACGGAGCGGTCACTGCGGTAAGCGAGCGGATCTATGTGGTGGCAAGGGAATGTGGCAAAAGGTAAACAGGTTAATAAAAGGAGCGCCGCGGGTCGCGTGAACGCTCCGGAATAGAGGTAAATATGACAGACTATCTTGTAAGAGCAACAGCGGCGAACGCGCAGATACGGGCTTTCGCCGTGACATCGAGAGAACTGGTGGAATATGCCAGAAACGCCCATGATTTAAGTCCGGTGGTGACGGCGGCGCTGGGGCGGCTGATGACGGGCGGCGTGATGATGGGCAGTATGTTAAAAGGGGAACAGGATCTTCTGACCCTGCAGATAAACGGCGCCGGTCCGGTACACGGACTGACGGTGACGGCGGATTCCAAAGGGAACGTCAAAGGATACGCGGACAACCCGCAGGCAATGATGCCGCCGAACCGTGCGGGAAAGCTGGACGTAGGCGGCGTGATCGGGCTGGGGGTACTGACGGTGATGAAGGATATGGGCTTAAAGGAGCCGTATTCCTCCACCATCGAATTAAAGACCGGGGAGATCGGGGACGATCTGACCTATTATTTTGCCGCCTCCGAGCAGGTGCCTTCCAGCGTGGCGTTAGGCGTTCTCATGGAGAAAAACAATACGGTGAAGCAGGCGGGCGGATTTATCATACAGCTTATGCCTTTTACGGAGGAGGAAGTGATCGCCAGACTGGAACAGAAGCTGTCTGCGCTTCCCCCGGTGACCACCCTGTTGGAGCAGGGCAGCACGCCGGAGCAGATCCTGGAAACCGTGCTGGGTGATCTGGGCGTGGAGATTACCGATACTATGCCGGTGCGGTTTCACTGCAACTGCAATAAAGAGCGGGTGGAGAAGGTGCTGGTCAGTCTGGGGAAAAAGGAACTGCAGGAACTGATCGACGAGGGAGAAGATGTAACCTTAAACTGCCATTTCTGCAATACGGATTATGTGTTTACGGTGGAGGAGTTGAAAAAGATCCATGTGTGAAGAGAATGATTAAGTCTGCAAAATGCGCAGACTGAGCTATCTAAAACTTCACACGGGAGAATGCCAAAGGGGGCATTCTCCGTGCAGTGGCGTAGTTTCTGTCAGATGGTCACCGCAATGTGGTGAATTCCGGGCAGATGTGAGGAAGAAAAGCATGGGGAAAGAGAAGGAAAGCTGTGAAAAAACCGACAGGGAAAGGGTCTTAAGTCTGTTTACGGAGGAGACCGGGGCGTGGTTTGCACAGGCGCTTGGTGAACCGACGCCTGTACAGTGCGAGGCGTGGCCCATCATCGCGGAAGGGAAACATGCGCTCATATCTGCGCCCACAGGAACAGGTAAGACGCTGTCGGCGTTCCTGATCTTTCTGGATCAGATGAAGCGGCAGGCACAGGCGGGAACGCTGGGGCAGGAACTGCAGCTTATTTACGTGTCTCCTCTCAAGTCCCTGGCAGCGGATATCCGGGAGAACCTGCGGCGGCCTCTGAACGGGATCGGGGCTGTGTCGGAGATCAGCGTGGGAATCCGGACCGGAGATACGCCCCAGAGGGAGCGGCAGCAGATGGTTAAGAAGCCGCCCCATATTCTGATTATCACACCGGAATCGTTATATCTGATGTTGACCAGCAAGACGGGGCAGACGGTGCTTGCGACGGCAAAAGCGGTCATTATAGATGAGCTTCATGCGCTGATCGACACGAAGCGGGGAGCGCACCTCATGCTTTCCCTTGCCAGACTGGACTATTTGTGCGGCCGGCCGCTGCAGCGGATCGGTCTGTCGGCCACCATTGAGCCGCTTGATGTGGCAGCGGCCTATCTGGCGCCGGAGGAAGTCAGCATTGCCGCGCCGGTGATGAAGAAGCAGGTGCGTCTGGAAATCTTAAGCCCTTATGCGGACGCGGTCAAGGGTCCGAGAAAAGATCCGGTATGGGAGGAACTGGGAAAACTGGTATTCCAGTATTGTCAGAACAGCCGCAGTGTGATTGCCTTCGTGGAAGGGCGGCGGTATGCGGAGAAACTGGCGTATTATGTAAACTTATTGGGCGGCGAGGGGTTTGCCAGAGTGCACCACGGGAGTCTCTCCAAAGAGCAGAGGGCGGAGACGGAACTGAATCTGCGGGACGGAAAATTACGGCTTTTATGCGCCACTTCTTCCATGGAACTGGGCATTGATGTGGGGGAGATTGATCAGGTGCTGCAGGTGGGGTGTCCCCGCACGATTTCCGGAACCATGCAGCGTCTTGGCCGGGCGGGTCACAATCCGGGGCGGGTCAGCGTGATGTATCTTTTCCCCAGAACGGCGGCGGAATGCGTGTCCTGCGGGATGACGGCACAGCTTGCGAGGCTGGGCGGCGTGGAGCATGTGAAACCGCCGGTGCAGTGTCTGGATGTGCTGGCGCAGCATTTGGTCTCCATGGCGGCTTTTAAGGGATATGAACTTTCCGAGGTGATGGAGATTCTTCCCCGGGCATGGCCTTTCCGGCATATCACCAGAGAGGACGTGAAGGCGGTGTTAGCCATGCTGGCGGGAGATTATGAGCATGAGAAGGACATCCCGGCACGTCCCAGGGTCTTGTACGACCGGATACACGAAAGGGTGGAGGGAGACGGTTACAGCAGAATGCTGGCGGTTTCCGCGGGTGGCACGATCCCTGACAAGGGGCTGTATACCGTCAAGACGCAGGAGGGCGTGAAGCTGGGAGAGGTGGATGAGGAGTTTGTCTATGAGTCCCAGAAGGGCGACCGCTTTATCCTTGGTTCTTTTGCATGGAGAGTCGTGAATATCAGCCGTGATACCGTGACGGTGACGCAGGCGCAGATGGAGGGTGCCAGGCTTCCTTTCTGGCATGGAGAGATCAAAGGCCGGGACAAGCGGACGGGAGAGGCTTTCGGCAGAATATCCTGCGCTTTGCAGAAGGCTTATGAAGACGGCAGACTGAAGGAGGCGCTGGGAGAACTGGGGCTGGACGAGTCAGCTTCCAATCTGGCGTCGGGCTATCTGGAACGGCAGATTCGGGCCACGGGAAGTCTGCCGGATCATCAGACGCTCATCGTGGAACATTTCAAGGACGCGGCGGGCAACAGTCAGGTGATGGTACATTCGGTGTTCGGCAGACGGATCAACGCGCCCCTGTCGCTTCTGGCGGCGCAGACACTCAGGGAGCTTACGGAGGCAGAAATCGGCAGCGTGGACGAAGAGGACGGTTTCCTGCTGTACTCCTACGGACGCCAGAGTCTGCCGGAGGGAATTTTGGAGCGGATCGATGTGGACGGCTGTGTGCGTAAGCTGGAGATTCTGCTGCCGGTGACGCCTCTTTTCAACATGGCATTCCGGTATAACAGCGGGCGGGCCCTGATGATGGGTGTGCGCCGTAACGGCCGGCAGCCCCTCTGGATGCAGCGCTTAAGAAGTGCGGAAATGTTAGAGCAGGTGGTGCGGGAGCAGGAACATCCGCTGATCCGGGAGACGAGACGGGAATGTATCGAGGAACTCTGGGATGTGAAAGGGGTGCAGGAACTTCTGTACGATATCCGCAGCGGTGCGGTCACGGTCAGAGAGATCTATACGGAGACCCCTTCGCCCATGTCGCTGCCCCTGCAGTGGAGTCAGGAAGCGGCGGTGATGTATGATTATGCGCCTACCCCGCGGGGGATTCACGGGGCGGTGGAGGAAGCGCTGAAGAAAGAAAAGAATCTTGTGCGTCCCGGTGCCGTGGAGTTGGAGGAAGTGCAGGAGCGCGGCAGACGACCGCAGGACGAGAAACAGCTGCATTCGCTGCTGATGACGGAAGGCGATCTGGTGGCGGGCGAACTGGATATTCCGGTGGAATGGCTGGACAGTCTGGCGAAGGAAGGCAGAGTTCTGTATCTGGAACAGGGACTCTGGATCGCGGCGGAGCAGGAGGCAGAGTATGCTGCGGCGCTGATGGAGATGGAAGAGGGAGCGCCGGAGCAGCCCGATATAGAAGGCGGGCAGCAGTTTTCGACTGAGAAATCCGGGAAGCAGGACTTAGAGAATCGCCGGAACCGGGTAGGAAAACGGGTCAGTGTGGAATGGCAGGAGAACGCACAGACGGAAAAGCGGTGTTTGGAATCCCGTCTTCACATTGTAAGACGTATGCTCCGCTACCGGGGCGCGGCGGACGCCGCCCAGACGGCGGCACGCTACGGCTGGACCGAACAGACAGCGGCGGCAGTTCTGGAAGCATTGTGTCATCAGGGGGAAGCGGCGAAGCAGGACGGCAGATATTACCACGGGAAACTGTACAGCCGCGCCAGAGTCCGCACCCTGAAAAACAGAAGAGAAGAAATACGGACCTGTCCGCCGGAAAACTATGCGGCGCTCATGCTTTCCGGGCTTGAATCCGGCGCGCCGGCGGCAGAATGTCTGGAAAATACCTTGCGGCAGTATGCGGGTATGGTATTTCCGGCAGTCTATTGGGAGAAGATCATTCTGCCCAGACGGGTGCGGAATTACCGGGAAGCTATGCTGGACAGTTTCCTTGCAACGGGAGAGCTTTTCTGGCATATGGAGGAAAAGGGCGGGCTGCGGTTTGATGATCAGGCGGATATCGACTGGGAGGCGGATGTGGGCAGTCTGGTGACGGGAAGCCCGGAGACCCGGAGTGCAGAGACCCGGCAGGAAGAATACGAAAGCCGGACAGCGGTACAATCGGAGTTCCCGGCAATTGCCGAAATTCTTACAGACAAAGAGCAGGTCATCTACGGCGCGATCCTGAAGCGCGGCGCCTGTTTCATGCAGGCACTGAACAGTCTGCTGCCCGGCGAATCGCCCTATGATACGTTATTATCTCTGCTGGAAAAAGGGCTGGTCTATGCGGACAGCTATCTCCCGGTGCGGCAGTGGATCGACCGTGAGAAGACGAAGAAAGCAGTCACCAGACAGCGTGTGAATATGCGGGTCAAGGCATTGCAGACGGGAAGGTGGGATATTGTCAGACCGGTTCGGGAGAAAACCATCGAAGAGAAGCTGGAAGCCTGCTTTGATTATAGTCCCGTTCTGTGTAAGGAGACTGTCACGGCATGTGGTTTTTCCTGGCAGGAAGCGCTGTCGGTGCTGCGGATCTGGGAGTACACCGGACAGGCGAGAAGGGGATATTTTGTGAAGGAGCTGTCGGGCGCGCAGTTTATCCGTGGAAAAGACTACGAAAGCGTGGTACGGAGACTTACGAATCCGGAAAAGAAAATGATCTGGGTAAATGCCGTCGATCCGGCACAGTGCCGGGGTAAGATACTGCCTCATCAGGAAGGAAAAAATTTCGTGTGCGTGCCCGGCACGGCAGTGGCGTATACGGGCGGTGATCCCGTTATGGTGATGGAACGGCAGGGGAAGACGCTGCGTCTTTTTGAACCGGATATGACGGCAGACCGGCTGGAACAATGTCTGCGTCTTTTTGCGGAGGACTTTAAGCGGGGCAGTCTTTTTCCGGCGGTAAAACGGATCGTTGTAAAAGAGTATCCGGCGCAGGCGGGAGAAGCCCTGGGGAAAGCCGGATTTATGAAGGAAATGCAGGATTATGTGTTGTACCGGTAGGGCGTTACTGTTCACACAGGATTTAGCATTTACTGCTAAATCCGTACGAAAACGTATATATTGCAGGGGCGGAGAGCCGGATTTCAAATCAGCAGACCGGATTGACAAATTGAATGGATACGACTAAAATAAAATTAGACTTTAGATTAGCTGATGGAGGAGCGCGTGTGTCATATATAGAACGGGCAGTCACACCAATATTAAAGAGCAGAGTTTTAAACAGCAAGTGTACACTCATCACAGGAGCCAGACAGGTTGGAAAGTCAACGCTTGTTAAGCATGTGTTTACCGGATATCACAGGGCAAATTTTGACGACCGGCTGACAAGGCTGCAGGCGAGAGAAGAGCCCGGGCTTTTTTTTCTGAACAATCCATGCCCTTTATTTATTGATGAGGTTCAGAAAGAAAACAGTATTCTGGAAGAGATTAAGCGGATCGTTGACGAATCTGATGAGAGAGGTATGTTTATTCTGTCGGGTTCTCAGAAGCTGGAACTGATGAAAGGGATGAGAGAATCCCTTGCGGGAAGAGTCTCGATCACAGAGCTGGCGGGGCTGTCCCTTCGTGAAATATACGGTGTAAAGTTCAACAGACATTTTGTTCCGACGGAGGAATATCTGAAAGAACGCGAAAAGGACATAAAGCCTTATCGCGATTTGTGGGAAACGATACACAGAGGTTCCTATCCTGAATTATACGATGTGGAAAGAGACTGGCAGGATTACTATTCTTCTTATGTATCTACGTATCTTGAGCGGGATATTAACGAATTGATTTCAGCAGACAGTATTACCTTTACAAAGTTTCTGACGGCTGTTGCCGCAAGAACAGGCGAACTGTTAAACTATGCAAATATTGCAGGTGAGATTGGCGTAAGTGAGCCCACTGTCAAGACATGGATTTCTATTCTGGAACGGACGGGGATCGTGTTCTTGTTACAACCATACAGCGCGGCGGCACTGCACAGAGCGATTAAAACGCCAAAGCTCTATTTCAGGGATACAGGACTGGCCTGTTATCTGACAAGATGGCTGACGCCGGACGCGTTGAAATGTTCGGCTGTAGCGGGCAGTATGTTTGAGACTTTTATGGTATCGGAAATCCTCAAATCCTATTCCAATGAAGGCATGGACTATAAGTTCCATATCTTTTATTACAGAGGAAAGGATAAAAATGCAGCCGGAGAAAATGAGATTGACCTCATCATAGAAGAAAACGGAATTTTATATCCCGTTGAAATTAAAATGTCCGGCAATCCCAGGGCTGATATGGGCGGGGCAAATCCCGTGCTTGATAAGGTGCAGGAGAAGTCGAGAGGGATGGGTGTGATTCTTTGCCTGATTGATAAGAAAACTTATCTGAGGGAGAATCTGGTTGCGCTTCCGATCACGTATATTTAGCGGAGGCTGGTCTGGATTAAAACAGGGCAGGTGTTTTTGTTGCAATTCACATCAAATCATCATAATCGTATGCAATGTTCATGATTCCCAGCAAAAATATATTTACAATTCCGTCAAATATGTGCTATAGTAATGAAAAGCATATTTTCTATCAATACAGATCAAGGGTTTCTATTTATATTCTAAGTTTCAGAAAATCCATGCTTTGATTCCAATGAACAAATACAGAAGCAGGAGGACTGAAACGGTTCTTCTGCGGCGGTCAGACGTTTACGGGCCATGTTTCGGAAAACAGTCTGCCAGATGACAGGGAGGACATCAGATGAAAAATGAGACCAGTGTACAACAAAAGGTACAACGTAACTATAAGGACACCATATTCCGTATGTTATTCAAGGAGAAAGAAAATCTTCTGAGTCTGTATAATGCTTTGAACGGCACAGATTACACGGATATAGGAAATTTGGAGATCACAACACTGGAAAATGCAGTCTATATGAATTATAAGAACGACATTTCTTTTGTGCTTGCCCATGAACTGCTGCTCTATGAACACCAGTCTGCATTTAATCCTAATATGCCGTTAAGAGATTTATTGTATGTGAGCAGGGTGATTCAGACCAGAGTCAGAGATGACGATTTGTATAGCCGGAAAAAGGTACGGATACCGGCGCCCAGGTTTATTATATTTTATAACGGGACGGATAATCAGCCGGAACAGCAGGTACTTCGGCTTTCGGAAGCTTTTGAGAAGGAGCAGGAGCGGCCGGCGCTGGAACTGGTTGTGAATGTCTATAATATTAATTTTGGACATAATCCTGAACTTTTAGCAGCATGCCGTTTGTTAAGAGAATATGCGCAGTATGTACAGCGTGTCAGGACGTTTGCCAGAACAATGCCTTTTCCGGAGGCGGTGGAGAGGGCGGTAGACGATTGTATCGGAAACGGAATCCTTGCGGATTTTCTGTCTAAGAATCGTGCGGAGGCGATAGCGGTGAGTATTTTTGAGTATGATGAAGAGAAACATATGAAGAATGAGCGGGAAGAAGGAAGAGAAGCGGGAAGAGAAGAACTCGCCCGAATGCTTAAAAGCCTTATGGATGCCGGAGAGACAGAAGCGCTGGAACGGGCGCTTTCCGACCGCGGGTATCGGGAATCCCTGTATCATGAATATATGCACGGTGATTCGGATAAAAAGAAGTAGAGGACACCGGATTATGGGTACGGAAGCATGAGGACAGAGCATAATCTGACATTTTGTCTACTTCCTCAGCGTAAAACACTTCGGAATGGATATAAAGATGACAGGACTCGGAACGGTAATCAACAGTGCCGCTATTCTTGCGGGCGGTCTGATCGGACATTTTACAGGAAAATTATTTAAGGATGAACAACAGGAAGCATTAAATAAGGCTTGCGGAATCAGTGTCCTGTTCATTGCGGTTGCCGGCGCGATGGAAGGCATGCTCAGGATAGAGGGTGATACGGTCACCAGCGGAAAATCCATGCTGGTGGTGCTCTGCCTTGCGGCCGGAACCGTGATCGGGGAGTTGATCGGTATCGAGAAAGGGTTCGAACGGTTCGGCGAGTGGCTGAAACATAAGACGGGGAACAGCGGTGATTCCGGTTTTGTGAATGCTTTTGTAACGTCATCTTTGACGGTCTGTATCGGTGCGATGGCGATCGTCGGAGCCATACAGGACGGTATGTTAAATGACTATTCCACGCTCATGGTAAAATCAGTGCTGGATCTGATCATCATAGCGGTTATGACTTCCTCCATGGGAAAGGGCTGTGTCTTTTCTGCCATTCCAGTCTTTATTTTCGAGGGAGCGGTCACCGTACTTGCACGATTGATAGCGCCGGTTATGACCGGGACGGCGGTTTCCTACCTGTCCCTGATCGGCTCGGTCCTGATTTTCTGCGTGGGCGTGAATCTGGTCTGGGGTAAAAAGGTGCGCGTTGCGAATATGCTGCCTGCTGTTGTGCTGGCGGTTCTGGCGGCGTATCTGCCATGGGGATTTTGATGGCGGCAGATGATATCCTCTGCATATTAAATGACAAATACACAAATAATGACTGTAGAAATAGCATATGATCGTGACAGCGCATTTTCTGTGCTGCCCCGACATGTTACGGATAGAAAACAGAAAGGCGGAAACGGGATGAAACACGGATTTATCAAAGCGGCGGCTATGACACCGAAGATCAGGGTGGCTGATCCGGTGTACAATGCGGAGGAAATTTGCAAAGGAATAGAGGAAGCCTGTACGAATGGCGCGAAGATCATCGTGTTTCCGGAGCTGTGTCTGACCGGTTATACCTGCGGTGATCTTTTCCTGCAGGAACGATTGCTTACGCAGGCAAAAGAGGCGCTGCGCAAGGTGGCGGACGCCACACAGGGCAGTGACGCATTGGTGTTTGTGGGACTTCCGCTGGAAAAGGACAGTAAGCTTTACAATGTGGCGGCGGTGCTGCAGAACGGAGAGGTGCTTGCGTTTATTCCGAAAAAGCACATTCCGTCTTACGCGGAATTTTATGAGACGAGGCATTTCACGGCAGGCAATGAGGTGCCGGAGAGTTGTTTCTATGAGGGAGAAGAAATTCCGTTTGGCACAAACATTCTGTTTGAGGTGGATGTGATCAGCGGATTGACGGTGGGCTGTGAGATCTGTGAGGATATCTGGGCGCCATTGTCTCCGGGGACGTTACATGCGCTGGCGGGCGCAACCGTGCTGGTGAATCTGTCGGCTTCCAATGAGACGGTAGGCAAAGATGCGTACAGAGAATTGCTTGTGAAATCTTCCAGTGCCAGACAGATTGCGGGATATGTGTATTCCTCCGCCGGGGAGGGAGAGTCCACGCAGGATCTGGTGTTCGGCGGACACAATATGATTGCGGAAAACGGCACGATTCTGGTACAGGCGAAGCGGTTTGTGCCGGAAAATATATACGCGGATCTTGACATTCACAGGTTGTGTCACGAGAGGCGGAGAATGTCGACTTATGTGCCGCGACGGTCAGAACAATATCTCATTGTGCCGGTTCATATGGAAGAGGAGGAGACAGCGCTTACGCGCACGTTCGGCGCGAAGCCTTTTGTACCGTCCGATCAGGAGGAGCGGGAGAAGCGCTGTGAGGAGATTCTTTCGATCCAGTCTTACGGGCTTAAGAAGCGATATGAGCATACCGGCTGTCAGTCTGCGGTGATCGGTGTCTCCGGGGGGCTGGATTCTACGCTGGCGCTTCTGGTGACGGTGCGAGCCTTTGATATGCTGGGACTGCAAAGAGCACAGATCACGGCGGTGACCATGCCTTGCTTCGGTACCACGGACAGAACCTATGACAATGCCTGCAAACTGGCGAAGACGCTGGGGGCGACACTTAGTGAGGTAGATATCAGAGAGGCGGTGACTGTGCATTTCAGGGATATCGGGCAGAACATAGATGATCATGACGTGACTTATGAGAACGGACAGGCGAGAGAGCGTACCCAGATCCTGATGGACATCGCCAACCGCACGGGGGGCATGGTCATCGGAACCGGCGACATGTCGGAACTGGCGCTGGGCTGGGCGACCTACAACGGCGACCACATGTCCATGTACGGCGTAAATGTGGGAGTACCGAAGACACTGGTGCGTCATCTGGTGCAGTATTATGCGGATACCTGTGGTGATGAGGAACTGAAAAAGACACTTCTGGATGTACTTGACACGCCTGTCAGTCCGGAACTGCTGCCGCCGGTGGACGGCGTCATCTCACAGCGGACGGAGGATCTTGTTGGCCCTTATGAATTACATGATTTTTTCCTGTATTACATGCTGCGCTGCGGTTTTGAGCCGGCTAAGATATACAGGATTGCCTGCGAATCTTTTCGGAATATATATGACAAGGATGTCATATTGAAATGGCTCAAAACCTTTTACAAGCGGTTTTTTGCGCAGCAGTTTAAGCGTTCGTGTCTGCCGGACGGACCCAAAGTCGGCAGTGTGGCGGTGTCACCGCGGGGCGACCTGCGTATGCCTTCCGACGCCTGTGCGGATATCTGGCTGAAGCAGGTGGAGGAGTTATAGGAGTGTGTTGCCTGCTCCAGGATATGTCTTCTTTAATTTATGGTCGTATCTTTTAACAGCCTGTCGTGCGGTCTGGTGACCAGATGGCAGGCTGTTAAATGCATGTTTACTCTGCCTCGATTTCATCTCCCTCATTTTCCAGCGCCTTTTCCAGTGAAGCGGTGATGGCGTCTAAGAGGATCATGGAGGTGTATTTGCTGTCATCCGGATAGGTGACGCCTTCTAAGCTCTGGTTGACAATGATCTGGTTTGCCAGATCTTCGAAGGACGGCTGGATCAGAGGATACATGGTCGCTACGGCTTCGTCCAGATTGATGAGCCGTATGGAGTTGATGTTTTTCTCGTCCACAGTCACTTCGATTTCCACGACATTGTCATTCAGGATCAAAGACGTTGTATATACACCGGGTATGTAGGTGTTGGAAGTAGTCTGCGTCACGGTGGACATGGTTTCCCTTTTCTCCTCTTTCGGCAGGAACATGATAATGAGCAGGACGATGAAGAGGATACCGAGCACGGCAAAGATTCCGGTATATATTAACTCTTTTACATGAAGCACAACGATTTTGGTTTTGGAACTCATACAATATCCCCATAGAAATTCTTTTTTAACAGTTTATGTGGGGGTACTGCGGTTTATGCAAGGTTATCTTGTTTTGAGGAAACGCTTTATCTCATCTGCGGTCGGGGCATATCAGGTGCTCCGGCAGTACATTACGCTTTAAGCCGCTGTACGCCGACAGGATATAAACCGCGTAGATTGCGGCAAACAGCCCCAGCGTAACGGCCAGAATCATAAGCGCCCCGCCGGTGCCCATCATAATCTCCGGTTCCACGATGTTTTCAAAGTTCAGAATTAATGGAACGGTGATAAACAGCGGCGGAACGGCAGGCATGGCATAATAGACGGCGAGCTGGGTGCGCAGCGCTTTTATCATCTCCCGCGGCTCCATGCCGAGCTTGCGAAGCAGTGTAAACTGCTGCCTGTAGCGGTTCATCTCACTGAGCTGGTGGATGGTGAGAATCGTCACGGTGGTCATCGAAAGGATCAATGCCAGATAGTAGAGCGGCAGGACGAACATCGCCACCTCGGAGGCTTCAGCTCTTTGCGCTTGTGACTTTGCGTCGATTGTACCGTAGCTGTCTCCGTCGAAGATTCCGTCATGGCGGGTTCCTGTCCGGTAAAAAATATCACGCAGGTCATAGTACTGTTCCTCGCTTACCGGTTCTCTGGTCATGACTGCATAGCATATGCTGTGCATGGCATACTTTTCGGCGGCATCATCCGGCAGGATCAGTATATAATTGTAGCCGTTGCCGCCCCACAGGTACTGGTGGAAGATTTCTGTGTAGACATTTCCCGGTGTAAGACCTTCTTTTGCGTATGTGACAGATTTGTCATATTCTTCCGACAGCGGATATTCTTCGATTCCCTTTTTCAGATAGGGCATACAGTGAATCAGGTACTGTCCGGGTTCCATGACTGCCTGCGGGTAGCCCAGCATTGCCCGAAGGGCGGCATAGTCGCTGTATCTCATCACCATGTCGGTGCCATAGAAAGAAGAAAATCGTGTGTTTGCTTCCAGGTAATCCGTTAAAGTGTCGTCCTTGGACAGATAAAGGGGGTATTGTAATTCATCGGCGACGGACAGATTCCTGTGAACGTAGTCGGCATATTCCTGAAATTTTCCGGCAGCATTTGCGTCTGGGCTTTCAATTTCCCGGCCTGACCCGGCCTGTTCTTTAAAACCGACACCCGTGTCGGTATCGGATATAAAGAGGTCAAAACAGGACTGCTGTGCCCGGAAATCGAACATACGGCTAAAGAGTATGCCCAGACCGAGGCTGATCAGCACGGCGGTGAACAGTAAAGAGATGGTGGCCATGACGATCCCCATGGAGGCGAGTTTTGCGGAGAGCGTCCGGAAGACGAGCAGCGTCTGGCGTCTGTATTTCTTTTCCGGGCGGCTTTCAAACCAGGCCGGAACGCCGGAGGAAAAGCTGATAAAAAATCCGTAGAGAAATACGATAATACAGGCTGCGCCTGCAAAAGAGGGTATGGTGCTTCCGGCCATGAGAAGCAGTGTGCCCATGATACCAAATACGATGGAGATCACGAAGATCCTGCGGCGACGGCTGCTTTTCTGTATGACTTCTTCTTCATTTACTTTTTCATAATAAATGAGATCGTGGATTTTCATGGAACGAATGCGCTTCCTGCATTTTAACTGGGCAAAAAGGTAAATCAGCACAAAATAGACGAGTGTCAGCCCGCCTGCCTTCGGAGAGAAGGACAGCCGGAAATGATAGGAAATGCCGAACAGTGTCAGAAGTATTGCGCGCAGAGCCTGAAAAAGAAGGCTGCCCATGAGTGTTCCAGGCACGAAGGCGGCTATGCCGATGATCAGGTTTTCCTTCATAAAAAGGCCGGTTACCTGCTTCGGTTCCAGACCGATCAGCATGTAGGTTCCGAGTTCGCGGCTTCGTCTGGACAGCATGAACCCGGTGGTGTAGTTGACCAGCCAGCCGATGATACATACCACTACGACGCTGGCGAACACGATCATGGCGGGCAGGTATTCCATGCGCACGGACAGTTCCAGCAGTTCTTTTGAAAAAACCAGACCGTTGAAGGAATAAATCAATGCGGCAGCCATGACGATGGTGACAAAATAGACCAGATAATCCTTCGCCTGTCTTCTGGCATTTCTAAAGGATATTTTCAGGGACAGGGAATTGTTCTGTCGATCCGGATTATCAGCGCAGATTGCGCAATCGGGCGTGTTTGGTTTAGATAACATCACTGAGATCACCTCCCAACAGCGCGAGAACATTCAGGATCTCGCGGTAGAATACCGGTCTGGGGCGTTCACCGCGGAGCAGTTCGTTGAAGATTTTTCCGTCTTTTAAGAAAAGCACTCTGGAAGCATAACCGGCGCTGTAGGCATCGTGGGTGACCATAAGAATGGTCGCGCCCATGTCCTGATTCATCTGTGTCATGATTTCCAGAAGATTCTTGGAGGCGGTGGAGTCCAGAGCGCCGGTGGGCTCATCGGCCAGCAGCAGAGACTGCCTCGCGACCATGGCTCTGGCACAGGCGGCGCGCTGCTTCTGGCCGCCGGAGACCTGATAGGGAAATTTGCCCAGAATATCTGTGATACCGAGCTTTTCGCATACTTCTGTGACCTGTTTTTGCACGAAGCGGGGATCAGAATGATTCAGCATAAGGGCAAGACCGATATTTTCCTCGATGGTCAGGGTATCTAACAGGTTAAAATCCTGAAAGACGAAGCCAAGACGTTCCCGCCTGAAACGGGCGAGTTCACCCTCGGCAAGTTCCGAGATTTCCGTTCCTTCCAGGACAATGCTTCCGGCGCTCACCGTATCGATCGTGGATATGCAGTTGAGCAGGGTGGTCTTGCCGCTGCCGGAAGCCCCCATAATAGCGATAAACTCACCTTTTTCCACATCAAAACTGACGCGGTCTAAGGCTTTGGTGACGTGATTTTTACTGCCGTAATATTTTTCGATGTTTTTCACTTGCAGCATAATGTACTCCTTTCCGAAGCGCTCTGCGCAGAGTTTTCCGAAGGAATACTCTTAGGTACGCGGACCTAGACGCAAGTCCGGTTCTGCAGTCGGGGAATATTCAGGAATCTGCCCCGCATTTCCGGCTGCTTCCGGCAGAGCTGATGATACTGTCAGCATACAACAACGGCAGAACGGTTGGTATCGAAGTGATATGGATTTGCCTTACATTTTTGTAAGAATTTCCGGTTTTGTTTACTTAGCTTTGGCGGGAAAAGAGAGCGTTACACAAGTGCCTTCATGCTCAGTGGAAGAGATTTGTATGTTGATCGAAAGAAATCCACATAGCCTGCGGCACAGATACAGTCCCATGCCGGTGCTGCCGCCCTTCACGCGCCCGTTGCTGCCCGTAAATCCCCGGTCAAAGACGCGGGGCAGTTCATGGGCGGGAATGCCGATTCCGTTATCCGCTACTTTGAGTATAAGTTCCTGTCTGTCAGAAAGTTCTGCGGATATGATAATGACAGATATGTCATTTTTGTCTGCGGAAACAGGTTCTGCTTTATGAGGCTGCGAGGGTGCTCCGCAGTCCGTGGCAGCGCCTGAGGGGGTGCCGGCTTTTGTATAACGGGCGGCGTTTTGCAGAAGCTGCCCGAGGATAAAACCGGTCCATTTGCTGTCCGTGTAGACTTGATGATCCAGATTTTCGGTTTCAATGCACATATTGTTCTGCAGGAGCAGTGTGCGGTAAGTGTCGATGGTTTCCGATACGATTTGCGCAAGACTGCATTCCCGGATTATGCAATCCCGCTCCGGGTTTTGTGCTCTGGCATAGAAAAGGGCGCGCTCCACATGCGCCTCGATCTGCGCAAGCTCCGGTGCAAGCCGGCGTGTGTGAACCGGGTCGAGGCTGTGACAGATCAGCCTGGCGGCGGTGATGGGTGATTTGACCTCGTGCACCCAGCTTTCCACATATTCCCGATACGACCGGCCTGCGGCCTGCGCGTCAGAGACTGACCCGGTCATAGACTGGCAGGAGCGTCGTATGAGAGCAAAAAGCCGGCGCTCAAAGGCGGTTTTCGGCGGCGGTGCACATTCCGCAAACAGGTATTTCTGATCCAGACCATCCATAATACTTTGCAGTTCTTCCAGACGGGAACGGCATTTGATAAAGTCGATGGCGAACACAGTCGTGCGAATCAGACACGAGAATATGAGCAGAAGAATAATGATATCGGGCGTTGTTCCGGTGGCAAGAAGAAAACCGGACATTGCCCCCATGATGAGTATTTCCAATAAGATTTTACCCGTCCGGTCGGATAGAAATTCTTGAAAAGTCATATTTTCCCTCATTTCTGTGCTGTTTTTAAGCGCATGTCAGAGCAGTTTTCGTGACGAAAAGCGCCGGGAATATCAAAGCTGATACCCCAGTCCGCGCCGTGTCTTAATATAGTCAGGAAGCCCCAGTTCGTCCAGCTTGCCACGCAGGCGCGTGATATTGACACTGAGGGTGTTGTCATCAATGTAGATTTTGTTGTTCCACAAGGCTTCGGTCAGATCTGCGCGGGAAACGATCTCTCCGGCGTGGCTCATTAAGTGAGCCAGAATTTGAATTTCATTGCGCGTCAGTTCAGCGATTTGATTATTTGCCATAGCGGTACCCCTGGCAGGATTTAATTGCAATCCGCCGTATGCCGGGCAATCCGTGTCCCCCTTCGGGCTGCTCCGGCGCAGTACGACTTTGATCCGGGTAAGCAGCAGCGGGATATTGTAAGGTTTGGTAATGTAATCGTCGCCGCCCATATTGAGTGCCGACAGCTCGTCCGCCGTAGAATTCCGGCTGGTGACAAAAATGACAGGCGTATGACTGCTCTGGCGCAGATCGGCACATAGAGACAGGCCGTCCTGCTCCGGAAGTCCCAAGTCCAGCAGAATCAGATCGGGCATTTCCGTGGCGGCCTGCTGTGCAATATTGTGAAAGACGGTGACCGGAACGGGATGGTAGCCCTCATTTTTCAGTAGAAGGGACAATTCCTCCCGCACTGCGGGATCGTCTTCGATGATCATGATTTTTTGCATGGTAATCCTCGTATTATTAAATAGTAGTATTTATGAATCCCTCTCCAGGGATAAATGGTATACGGTTTGAGATACTGTGGATTGGTTTTTTAATCCTCCGTATCAGAGTGATTTCTTTGTTTCGCATAATATACCGGGCAGCGCAAAACAACAAGATTTTCATAGCGGGCATGTCCGCCTTATAGCGGTGTAACCTTTAAAGTAAAGTTGCACAACACAATATGTGGCATTTCATTTCTGATATAGCCTATAGTATACACTACATATGGAAGAAATGACAATGGTAACGATATAACGACTATGCATTTTCTATAGATGGCACAACAAATAATAATTGTGTTTCTGCCCGCACTTTGTTATATATAGAGTATATTCGAAAATAATCAGGAATCGCATTCACATCTTTCGGTTCCGCAGAATCTTCGGGGCAAAGCTCCGTCTATACTTCTTACGAAAGGAAGACACATCTATGAATCTAAACACAACATTTCAAAACGCCCATGGCACGATTCCTTACGGCATGACCAATGATTACATGTTTCGCGCGGTTTTACAGTCCAATAATAAGGTACTTCGCGGGTTAATCTGTTCCTTGCTCCATTTAACAGAAAAGGAAGTGGTTTCCGTGGAAATCACAAATCCCATTATTCTGGGTGAGAGTGTGAAAAGCAAGGAGATTCGACTGGACATCAGTGTTTTACTGAATAACCGCACGATTATAAACCTTGAAATGCAGGTGACAAACCGGCTGAACTGGCAGAACCGTTCGGTGGTGTACTTATGCCGTTCTTATGACAGTCTTACCCGCGGGCAGGACTACGATACAGCAAAATCTGCGATACATATCGGGTTTCTGGATTATACGCTGTTTCCGGACCAACCGGAATTCTATGCCTCCTATAAACTGATAAACGTTAAAAATTATCAAAAATATAGTGACAACATTACCCTGAATGTGGTAGACTTATCTCGAATAGATCTGGCAACTGAGGAAGACAGGATATATCATATTGATGGCTGGGCAAAGCTCCTGAAGGCCACTACCTGGGAGGAGGTTAGAATGTTGGCGGCGGAAGATGAAAATATGAGAGAAGCGGCTGAATCAATTTTTGTGTACAATACCGAAGAGCAGATACGTAAGATGTGCCGTGACCGTGAAGAGTACTATCAGGATCTCAAGAATTATGAAAGAGCAGTCTTAGAGCGGGATGATTCTATTGCGTGGTATCAGAAAGCCATTGCCGGACGAGATGAGTCAATTGCGGGGTATGAAAAAGAGTTATCGGACCGCGACCAGTCGATCGCGGGATATGAAAGAGAGTTGTCAGAGCGAGATGAGTCAATTGCGGGATATGAAAAAGAGTTATCGGAGCGCGATGAGTCGATTGCGGGATATGAAAAAGAGTTATCGGAGCGAGATGAGTCGATTGCGGGGTATAAAAGAGAACTTTCGAACCGGGATCAGTCAATTGCGAGTTACGCAAAGGAATTGTCAAATCGTGAACAGATTATCTCGGAAAAGGAGGCACAGATTCAGCAGCTTCTTGCAGAAAACGAGAAACTGAGAGCAGGGAACAGTCTGTAAAATTCTGCCGGATACTTTTTTGACCGGGGTATTTTGTCAGCGTACACACTCATTTTAGCAAGGTCACAAAACAACTGATATGATATTACGCAACAGGGGTACTCTTATGATACGACGAGGATTTTGAACGCATAAACGCAATATTTTATGAAAGAAAAGTATAAGATCAGATTTGAAAACGGTGAAGCCTAACGGCACGCCGTTTTTTTATGGTATAGGAAATTCCTCCGCTTATCCGAGTTCGCGAAGCGAATCTCGCAATCGAACTTGTTCGATTTGTTATTTTGCGAAGCAAATTACTTTTGGATTTTTACTTGCAATATATACGTTTTTGTACGGACTTAGCAGTAAACGCTAAGTCCTGTGTGAGCAGCAATGGGAATCTACATATCAGTTCAGCCTGGCACTATTCCGCGAGAAAAATCGCTCTATATGCGATTTTGCGAGTTATGCAAGCGCCAAAATGCGACTTTGGAGCATTTTGTG